>NZ_FNEV01000003.1:0-82628 GCF_900100295.1 Salimicrobium halophilum | reverse complement strand
TCAGATTCTTCATCTTCGGAATCGTCTTCATCGTCAGCATCAGATTCTTCATCTTCGGAATCATCGTCTTCAATGTCGAAGTAGTCTTCCATCCGATCCTCGAGACGCTCGTTTTCTTCCTCGATTCTTTCAAGACGTTTCATAATAGTTTCTGCCCGTTTCTCAGCTATTTCCGTGAAACGTTCTGTTTTCACATCCACCGGCTGCATTTCCATTACAGGATTTTTGTCCTTCCCTGCGTGTTCCGGTTTCTCTGCCATTACGGTCATAGGAGCCGCTGTCAAAAATGCGGCAGTGGATACTGTTGCGAATACCTTTTTCCAGTTAGTGTTCATTATAATCCTCCTTTTTGGGTTCTGTTTCTATTATCGGTAAGAGAAGGAAGCTTCACAAGTCGTCGGAAGTACTAACTAGTTTTGAAAAAAGTCTGAATAAATTGTAAAATAATTGGTAGGAGGGATACGATGTATAAAACCTATGTCACCATTTTTATCGTACTTTTATTAGGTAGTTTTTCTGTAGTGAATGCGGAAGAATCAATGGAGACCGTATCGGCTGAGAAAGAATGGAAGGTGGAATTCAATACACCTGTTACCCTTGAATCAGCAGAAGAAGCCATTTCTTTGAGAAATACGGAGACTCAGCAGGAAGTCTCAGTAACCATGAGTTACGGAAATAAGAAATCTATTGTAGTGATCAATCCGCCAGACCAAGGGTATACATACGATACGACATACAGCATACAAGTTTCAGATGAGATCAGAAGCACCGGGGGTGTGAAGGCTGAGAATACGTTCTCGAAAGATTTTGTAGTGGAAAAAGATACTTTTGCATCCTGGCACTCGGTGCGTACATTGGATATGAAAAACGAGACAGTGGTCCATCTGCTTGCCGATGAACCTGCACCTGAAGTAACGGAGGATACAGAAAATCGATTTGATGAATACGATGCCACTTTTAAGCTGGGACTTGAGAGTTCATCTGGTAAGAAAGTTATGGATTTTCCTTTTGAAGAGAACAAGAACATTTCCTTTCTCCATAACGATAGAGAGAATATAGAGTCGCTCTTCCGGAAAATAGACGATCAGGTCTTTATCTATTCAGAACGTGCGGATTCTTCTTTGACTGAGGACTATGCTTTCTATGTAACGGCAGAAGACATAAAGCCACTAAACTTCTCTTTTGAAGATGGCAACACTTCCTCTTATATTTTGAATACACTCGGGGCTTTTGAATCTTTAGAAGGGAATAAGTATCTTCAATCGACCTATAATAATGCAGTCGCGAAAACGTTGAGGACGGTCTATGAACTGGATGAAGAGACGCTGACATTCAGAGAGGTTTCTGCTTTAACAGATGACGAAATAGAAGCTAAAGCAGAACGTGGGTATAAGAATGCTCATCGAATCATTTATGATGATCTACTGGCCGTTCATAACGGTTTATATGAAAATAGGGATTATTCGCGGATAAAAGAAGAGTTGCAGCCCTTTTTGACTGATTCTATGATAACGAATTTGGAGGATCCTTATTATTCTATTTGTGTAGCCTGTGATTCTTTGATACTTTCTTCGGACTGGTCGTGGGATATTCATAAAAACGTGTTGGAGAACACTCCAGGAAGAGTGATAGTCGAAACAGCAGAGACGACGGGAAATCTTACTTCAGGTGGTTTCGATACGATTACAATTATTAAAGAGAATGGAGCATGGAAACTGGATGCCTTGGACCATCAAGGGTTTGATGGAGATCGCAACCTCGATCTTTCCGCTTCAGAAGCGAAGACAGTCGCAGGGCATTATGTGAATGTGCAAGGTATGAGGTATGTGGGGAGCTCCAAGGAAACAGTCAATGTGTATGATGGAGAGAACTACGAGACAACCGTCTATCATTTCATGTATAATGGAACAGAATATAAAGTCAAAGCGGCCACAGGAAAAGTGGACCAAGTATTTGAATGATAGGAAGATGATATGAACGCTAAATACATGATTATCGGATTTTTACTGACGCTTCTCATTGGTGGAGGGGTGATGACCTACTCCTGGTTCACCGCGGAATCCGAAATAAAAGATGATAAGGTCGAGGAAATCACTGCGTCCCCTTACCAGCTTGAAGAAGGAGAAGAATCTAAGAACGTCAAAGAAGACTATGAGGCTCTGATGTCCGAAGCGGAATCCAGAATCAGTAGTCTGGAGAAGCAGGCGATGGAGGATTTGAACGGCGATACCTCTTACATGGAACTTTATCAGAAATACAGATCAGCAGCGAAAGAGCTTGAGGAGAATACGGATCAAACTTTTGAAACGTTGCACCAGCAGCTGCAGGAGGAAGGGAAAACGGATGAAGCAGCCGTTTTGAAACAGCAGTATGAATCACAGAAAGAAGAGTGGAGACAATCCATCGTGGAAGAAGTGAAAGATAGAATGTAAGAAGGTTCCGGTGATGATTCACCGGAACCTTCTTATATGAAAATACCGAGCCAGATGGCGGCAACCATCGTTAGAATCAGCAATTGCTTTTCGCCATTGGATACTTGCTCAGGATCTTCGATTTTCAGATTGATGACGATCAGGATGGAAACGATGGAGAGGATAAGAATCCCGAGAGCAGCCGTCATCCGTTCGGTGCCGAGCCACAACGCTAAAGAAGCGGCCATAGCGAAATACAGGATAGCCGGGAATCGACTGTATGTATCTCCGAAAGTCCTCTTCATCCAAACGACGCTCGTCACTTTGGCAGGAGTGGCTTGTTCGTCGGCGTAGCGATCAGGGATATGATGGACCATGATCCATGCCAGACAAAAGATGGAAACGATCATAGCATTCTGCACGGCCCACACTGGCGGCTGGTCCATTAAAAGCCAAACACCTCCAAGACCGATGAAGTACACGGCGGGGAACGTGGCGACCCATTCTCCGAGCAAGGGGTAGTAACTGAAGCGAAGAGAAGGAAGCGAATAGGCTACTGCCGAGTATAAGCCGATAGCAAGCAGAACAGCTATTTTCACATATCCGAGAATCAGGAAGGCCAGAATAGAGATAAGAACGGCTGCAATGGAAACTCTTCCGATACTCCTGAGCGTGTCCGTCGTCATTTGACCGCTTCGAACAACACCGCTTCCGCCGGATAGAATGCCGGGACTATGCGTATCGGTACCCGATATGCTGTCCATATAGTCATTAAGTACGTGGGTCAGGAACCCGTGGATCAAAATAGTACCTAAGAGGAGCAGACTCAGTATGCGCAGCAAGTCGGAAAGAGGAAAAGAGTAGTACAAGTAAAGGGGTAGCATCGTGGTGATGATAGCTGCGAAGCTTGAAAACAGAACGGCAATCAGCCTTAGTAGAGTGAAGCCTGTCCGGAACATAGAAATGGCATTCATCATGAAAACACTCCTTTCTATCAGTTGATATAATTTTATAATTCTCAGATAGGAATAGCAATTTCTATTTCTGTATATTTCCCGGGAAATATGTCGTCACGTTTAGCTGATCATGGGTGGGGAAATACCTGCAGTAGAAGGAGTGGATGAGATGAAGCGAAAATTCGATCCGAAAAAGCTGTACACAGATTTCATGGAAAAGAACAGAAGTACGGTGAAAGAATATATGTCCAATCCGAAGAAAATGAAAGAATTGTTTCAACTGGCGGACGAGAAAGCGGAAAAGAATGAAGGATACCTGCAGGGAGCTGTCGGAAAAGTGAAGTTGCTGGCTTCTCTACTGAGAGCTTATAAACGCGGGGAATATAGAGACGTTTCCAATAAAACGATAATTATGGTCGTCGTTACACTTCTCTATTTCGTAACCCCTGTCGATGCATGGCCTGACTTTCTGCCTCTCGGTTACGTGGACGACCTGGCTCTTCTCGGGTATACAATGAGGACGATCAATGATGATCTGATGGCTTTCAGAGATTGGAAAGAAAAGAACGAGGGGGACGCTGAAGATCCTGAGATTATTCAGTGAACCTTGTGATATAGTGGGGATAGTCTCTCTTTCAGGAGAGGCTATTTTTTGATGGAGGTAAAATATGAAGAATAATTACTTAACACGTGTGCAGCATACAGCTTTTCTGGCTGCTATTTTCTGTTTCTGGTTTGCCACATACATATATGTTCCGACCTTCAGTGTTTACCTAGAACGGATCGGTCTTGTTTATTCACAAATCGGTATCATTTTAGGAGCATATGGGATTACCCAAATACTGCTGAGGTGGCCACTCGGCGTGTTTCTGGAATGGCTTGGCGGAACGAAGAAAAAATGGCTCGTCATTGGGTTTATCGCTGCAACGATCAGTGGCGTAATGCTTGCCTTATCCGAAGTGTTCACCGTTGTGTTGATCGGTAGGCTTCTGGCTGGGGTGACTGCATCGATGTGGGTTATGGCCACGATTATGTACGGCCAGTACTTTCCGCCTTTCAAAAGTACGCAGGCCATGAGTACGATGCAGTTCATGACCGTATTCACCCAGTTTGCAAGTATGGTCCTCTGTTCTATCTTGATCAGCTGGTTCGGGTGGGAATTTCCTTTCTGGATGGCGGCACTGTTCAGTTTGGTTGGAGCTGCTCTGCTGATAGGGATTCCTGAGATCTCTGTACCTAGAGAAGAATCCAAATCGTGGGTCCAATTCTTCAAAGAAACTGCGAAACTGAAAGAAGTGTGGGGAATAGCAAGTCTCTCCTTGATTGGACACGCTATACTATTTGTGACGATTTTCGGTTTTTCTCCGCTATATATCGTCGAACTCGGATATTCCGAGTCCATGATCCCCTGGCTCGTTTTCGCTTTTTTTATCCCGCATATGTTGACGTCTCTAGGCCTCGCTTATGTTCATGTAAAAGAAGCACACATTTTTCATATTGTATGGGCAAGTTTCCTGGGAGCAGCTGTGTTTCTGGTGTTCATTCCTTTCTCCTCACTTATTTTCGTACTGCTGTTACACGCGGGGGTAGGGTTTACGCTGGGGATGGTACTGCCGATGCTTCTTGGAAGAGCAGCGCTTTTCGGAAAAAAGGGGAACGGAATGGCAGTAATGGGGATGTTCCAGTCGCTGTATGCTATAGGTATTTTCATCGGTCCTTATTTTTCAGGAGAAATCGCGAATATATGGAACCTTGATGCTACGTTTTATTTCGCGGCTATTCTCGCTCTTATCGGTGTATGGATCACCATGGGAATGAAGAGGAAGATCGTTTCAGCATAAACGTTCTTCCTCCTTTTAAATTTTTGTCATGACCCTTATGACAAACACGCATTTAGATTATATTGTTTCCTCCTCTGTAATCGCTTTATTATGAAAGTAACAACAACAAGGAGGAATGGACGATGGAACAAACAGCGAATAAATCTGGAATCCGTGCGAAGGTCCAGCGGTTCGGCAGCTTCCTGAGTGGAATGATCATGCCGAACATCGGGGCTTTCATTGCCTGGGGTATCATAACTGCATTATTTATTGAGGACGGGTTTCTACCGAACGAAGATCTGGCTGCTCTGGTAGGTCCGATGATCACCTACTTACTGCCGCTGCTTATCGGTTTTACCGGTGGACGGCTCGTTCATGGGCTTCGTGGAGGAGTGCTTGGTGCTATCGCTACGATGGGGGTTATTGTAGGGGCACCGGACACACCGATGTTTATGGGAGCGATGCTGATCGGTCCGCTTGCCGGAGTTACGATCAAATGGATTGATAAGGCACTTGAAGGGAAGATACGGTCCGGTTTTGAAATGCTGGTCAATAACTTCTCGGCTGGTATTGCAGGTGCCATTCTCGCAGGTGTCGGACTGTACCTGGTCGGTCCGGTCATCGCAGGACTGACGACCGTTCTCGGAGCTGCAGTGGAACTGATGATCAATTGGGGTCTATTGCCGTTAGTAAACTTATTCATTGAACCGGCGAAAGTACTATTCCTGAACAACGCCATAAACCACGGAATCTTGAGTCCGTTGGCAGTCGACCAGGCGCAGGAAACAGGGAAATCGATTCTGTTCCTGCTTGAAACGAATCCTGGCCCAGGACTTGGCGTACTACTTGCTTATACATTTTTCGGTCGTGGCACATCCCGTCAGACAGCGCCTGGCGCGGCTATTATCCACTTTGTAGGTGGTATTCATGAAATTTATTTCCCTTACATTCTCGCAAAGCCAAGCCTTATCCTGGCAGCGATGGCTGGTGGTGTGACTGGTACGGCGACTTACGTAGCTATGGGTGTCGGAGCGACATCTACACCTTCTCCGGGTAGTGTCATTGCCGTACTGGGTCTTACAGCCCGCGGAGACCACCTCGGTGTACTTCTCGGGATCACACTTTCGACTATTGCTTCCCTGATTGTTGCTTCGATCATTCTTAAACTCAGCAAAGATAAAGGTGAGAGTGATTTGAATGAAGCGACAGCTAAAATGGAAGATATGAAAGGGAAGAAGAGCAGTTTATCTTCTGCTATTACCTCAGAGGAATCGGAGGCTGAAGAAGGAACTGAGGAAGAGCAGCCTTCAGCTGAAAATGCCGGGGACGTTCCGGATGTAGATCAGAAAGATATCAATAAGATCATTTTCGCCTGTGACGCAGGTATGGGCTCGAGTGCTATGGGGGCATCCTTACTCAAGAATAAATTCAAGAAAGAAGATATCACGATTGATGTCACGAACAAGGCTATCAACGATTTGCCGGATGATGTGGACATCGTCATTACTCATAAGGATTTGACAGAGCGGGCGATGCAAAAGGTACCTTCGGCTCATCACATTTCTGTGGATAACTTCCTGAACAGTCCGAAATACGACGAACTTGTGGAAGAACTGAAGCATTCGGGTAAATAAGAGAAACAAGTGAGAGGGAGGTGATCCGTTGTACGTTACAGGTCGTGAAAGGAAGATTCTCGAACTTCTGCTTGAGGGAGAAGAAATGACCATCAAAGATCTGGCCGAACACCTTGACGTCAGTACTCGTACGATCCACCGTGATTTGAAAGGACTCGACAGTGTTCTTCAGGCCTCTGAGCTGCGTATTGAACGTACGGATCACTCTCTTCTTTTTCTTGAAGGAGAAGTCGGACAGAAAGAAGAGATGAAAAGAGAAATCCTGGGTCAATCGTTTGTGGATTATACTTCTGATGAAAGGCAGCTCCTGTTGCTTTCGAAGTTGCTTGAGACAAGAGAGCCTCTCAAGCTTGTGGGTCTCGCTTCGGAGTTGAACGTGACGGTAGTGACGATAAGTAATGATCTGGATAAGGTCGAAGAACACGTGAAGAATTTCGATCTCGAGCTGGTCCGTAAGCGTGGCTACGGAGTAGAAATCATCGGAGACGAAAAACGTATAAGAGAAGCGATGAGTCACTTGATCATGAGTCATATGGATGAAATCGATTTTCTGACCCTTCTCGGTAATCAGGCTTCTGCCGGAGTCGTCATCAACGAAATAGCTCAGCAACTCCTCGGGCTGGTCAATATTGAAGGTTTGGCTAAGATCGAAGAAGCTGTGCGTGAAGTGAGAACAACACTTTCCTATGATTTTTCGGATGACGCATATATCGGTCTCGTCATCCATCTGGCTCTTGCCGTCGAAAGAATACGCCAGAAAGAAACGATCCAAATCGATGAAGAGTATCTGAATCAGATGAAGAGGATGAAAGAATTCACTTCAGCTGTTTCTCTCAGAGAAAAGTTGGAAAGAAACCTTGATCTTGTAATTCCTGAAGCGGAAGTAGCTTATATTACGGGGCATCTGATGGGAGCCAAGGCCAGATTCGACAAAGACTACTGGCTCGAAGAATCGAGTCTCAGTACAGCATTCAAAGCGAAACAGCTGATCGAGTTCATGACGAAGCGGATGAGTTATGATTTTCATCGGTCAAACCGTTTGTTGAACGATCTGGTTGTACATTTGAAGCCGAGTATCTACCGGTTGCAGCAGAACATGGAGATTGTTAACCCGTTCACCGACCAGCTGGAGAGTGACTACCCTGAGTTATTCCGATTACTAGAAGACGGAATCAAACATGTGTTTCCGGACGTGAGGTTTCCGAAAGATGAAGTGGCTTATCTCGTCATGCACTTCGCTTCGGCGATTATCAACATGGAGGACAGGAAGCCGGTGAAAACACTAGTCGTCTGCTCCAGCGGGGTAGGGACTGCGAAGATTCTATCAGCAAAACTGTCCCAGCAATTTTCCGCCATCGAATCGATTGATCATGGGTCGCTCTTCGATCTGAAACAAAAAAATTTGAAAGAATATGATCTGGTGATTTCCACAGTTCCGCTCACTGATTCCGAAGATTATGTGCTGGTCAACCCTATACTTCAAGAGAAAGATTCACAGAAAATAGCATCGGCCATCCGCAAAGTGCAGGTATCCTCTCAATTGGAGAAAAAACAGGAAAACAAAGAAGAAATTCAGGAAGAACTCACATGGAATGCTCTACGGAAATCTGTGGAAAACACACGTAATTATGTCGATGCCATAGCCGAAATTCTGGACGGATTCATCGTTACGAAGGCGAGTGGACAAGATTCCAATGAGTTCCTTCATCAGATCATCGGAGAACTGGCGGCAAACGATATCGTTCCGTATGAACCCCGGATTGTCCATCGATTGCTTGAAAGGGAAAAGATAGGGGGGCTCGGGATCCCCGGGTCTTCCGTCGCTCTGTTCCACACGAGAATCGAGCGTGTCGAACACATTTCGTTCACGGTCCATCTGCTAGAAACCCCGGTGAATCTTGGCGGTATGGATGGAGGGATGATGGAGGTGGATACGATCCTATTAATGCTGACACCGCTTGAACCTCCGGAAGAGTCCCTGGAGACATTGAGCTTTCTCAGCTCTCTGCTAGTGGAGGAAGAAGCGTGTACCGAGGCGCTCCAATCGAAAGATGAAGAAACAATGGAACGCTATTTTTCCAGGCGTCTGCACCAATTTTTCAAAACAAAAATAAAAGGAGACGATGATCATGAGTAACGTACTGACACCAGAGAATATCCGTTTGAACGAAAGTATTGCATCAAAAGAAGAAGCCATTCGCGAGGTAGGAGGAATTCTCCTTGAGCAGGGATACATCGAGGAAGCCTATATCGATACGATGATGGAGCGGGAAGAAATCACTTCCACATATATGGGGAACTACGTAGCTATCCCTCATGGCACCGAAGACGCGAAGAAGGCGGTGAAAGAAACAGGGATCTCTATTATCACAGCTCCCGATGGCGTGGATTTCGGAGATGGTAATATCGTTAAACTCATTATCGGAATCGCCGGGAAAGGCAATGAGCACCTTGATATTCTTTCGAAAATTGCAATCGTCTGCTCTGAGGAAGAGAATATAGACCGTATTTTGAACGCTTCCTCTAAAGATGAAATCATCGACATTTTCAACGAGGTGGAGTAGATGAAGGCTGTTCACTTTGGAGCGGGCAATATAGGTAGAGGCTTTATCGGAGAACTTCTCTATAAATCGGGGTACAGCACGACATTCGTGGATGTGAACGCCGAAATCATTGAAGCTCTGAATGACGAGAAGGAATATACGGTGCACTACGCGGGAAGCGACGAGAAGCTTAAGGTAACGAGAGTAAGAGGGATTGATAGTTCTAAGGATTCGGCTGCAGTCACAGAAGCGGTCCAGGAAGCTGATCTCGTCACAACAGCTGTCGGTCCCAATGTACTGCCGCTCATCGCTACTGCAATTGCCGAAGGTCTGAAAGGTCGTACAGGACAAGAACCGCTGACGATCATCGCCTGTGAAAATATGATCGGCGGAAGCACCCTTTTAAAAGAAGAAGTCAGTAAGCTTACAGAAGAGGAAGTCCTTGAAAAAGCTGACTTTCCGGACTCTGCCGTCGATCGCATCGTACCGATTCAGCACAACGAAAAATTATTGGATGTAAGTGTAGAGCCTTATTTTGAGTGGATTGTCGAAGAAGGCGATATAAGAGGGGGAAAACCGCCAGTAGAAGGTATCACGTACGTCGATCATCTCGAACCTTATATAGAGAGGAAACTCTTCAGTGTGAATACGGGGCACGCTGCGACTGCCTATAAAGGAGCGAGGAAGGGATATGAAACGATCCGGGAAGCGATGGACGATGAAACGATCGTCCGGCATGTGCGCAGTACGCTGAAAGAGACAGGAGACGTACTGGTGGAGCGTTATGGCTTCGATCGATATGACCATGAGAAGTATATCGATAAAATCATAGAGCGTTTCAAAAACCCGGACTTGTCCGATTTCGTAACGAGAGTCGGGCGAGGTCCGATCCGGAAACTGGGAATAGAAGATCGCCTCGTAAGGCCGGCACGCGCCCACCTTGAAATAGTAGGTAGAGAACCTGAGTATCTTGTGGATACGATTATCGCAGCCCTTTCTTATGAAAATCCGGAAGATGAGGAAGCAGTAAAGTTGAAAGCTTTACGTGAAGAAAGAGGGCCGGTCGGGGCATTGAAAGAAATAACTGGTCTCGATGATTCTGAGCCTCTTATTCAAGCAGTGGCGAAGAGAATATGAAAGAAAGCCAGGGACTGAGCCCTGGCTTTTCTTATGTCGATACCGTGGTATAAATGGCGGTCATGTCTTTCTCATTCATGAACACAGGTACAGGATAAAGCGGATGCGCTTCCTTCATGGAGCGACGGACCATGTCAG
Organism: Salimicrobium halophilum; assembly: GCF_900100295.1. Taxonomy (GTDB): domain Bacteria; phylum Bacillota; class Bacilli; order Bacillales; family Halobacillaceae; genus Salimicrobium; species Salimicrobium halophilum. The sequence continues at coordinate 71,989 of NZ_FNEV01000003.1, read as the reverse complement.
GGATATCTTTCTGTTTTATATCCGGGATATGAGTCGGGATTTCCATTTCCCGGTTCAGCTTTCGGATCGCTTCGATGAATATCTCCGCTTTTTCGGTCGTATTCATACCAGAAGTGGTGATTCCGGCACTATCCGCAAGATTTGCGAGCCGTACATGAATTGATTCGCCGTAATAGTCTAGGATATGAGGCAATAGCACAGCATTCGCAAGACCATGTGGAGTCCGGTAGAAGCCTCCTAATGTATGAGCGATTGAATGTACATAACCGACGTATGCTTTCGTGAAAGCGAGACCTGCATAATATGCGGCTTTCTGCATCTCCGCACGTGCCTGCTTATCATGTGGATGATGATACGTTGTAAGCAGATTTCCGAAAATGAGCCGAACCGCTTTCCTGCTCAACAACTCTGTCTCTTTTGTGTTACTTTTACCGATATAAGCTTCGATGGCGTGAGTGAGAGCGTCCATACCGGTCATCGCTGTGATGTGTTGGGGAAGATCGAGCACAAGAGACACATCGAGTACGGCTTTGTCAGGAATAAGCGAAAGGTCGATCAACGGATATTTTTCGGACGTTTCCGGATTTGATATGACCGTTGCTGCGGTCCCCTCGCTACCGGTTCCTGACGTCGTAGGAATCGCAATCAGCATAGGGGTCGCCCTTCTCACGCGGAATAGTCCTTTCATTTCTTCGATCGTCTTGTCAGGTCGAGCCACTTTGGCAGCTACTCCTTTGGCACAGTCGATCGCCGAACCACCTCCGAATCCGATGATGGCCTGACAATGATGGTAGCGATATGCATGAAGCGCGTCCTGGATATTGATCACCGTCGGGTTCGGGACAGTATCCTCGTAACGGATGTATTCGATTCCTGCACCGTTCAATTCCTCTTCGAATGGGGCGAGGAGACCTGCTGCTTTAATGCCTTTATCTGTGACGATCAATACCCGCTCGTACCCTTCCTTTTTCAATTCATCCACAAGTCTCCCTGTACTGTGTTCCCCTTCTATTAAATCAGGGCGCCGCCAGGGAAGGAAGCGACTGGATACATGCATTGTTCTTTGGAAAGAGCGATAACGAATTGCTTTCCAGGGGCTGATCATTGTTTGTCACCTACCAGGTTACGAAGTTTCACTTTCTGGATTTTGCCACTGGCCGTCTTCGGTAGTTCTTCCACAAACGTGACAGAGGTCGGGCATTTGAAATGAGCCAGTTTCTCCCGGGAGAAATGGATGACGTCGTCTTCAGAGAGGGAGGTTCCTTCTTTCAAGACGATGATGGCGTGCGGCGTTTCACCCCATTTTTCATGCGGCAGAGCGATGACAGCTGCTTCCTGTATATCCGGGTGATCGTAGAAGACACTCTCCACTTCAATGGAAGAAATATTCTCTCCGCCACTGATAATGATATCTTTTTTACGGTCCGTAATGGCAACTCTCCCGTGACGATCGATAGTTCCCATATCTCCGGTATACAGCCAGCCATTCTGGATGGTTCTGTTCGTCTCTTCTTCGTTACGCCAGTATCCTTTCATGACACCGGGACCTTTTACAATGATTTCACCGACCTCGGTTCCGTCTTTTTTCACTTCTTCGCCTGTCTCATCCACCACACGTACTTTGGTACCTATGACTTCAAGTCCGGCTTTTGCTTTCGCTTCGTAATACTCATCCCCTTGAAGGTCATCTTCTTCCGTTGAAATATAGGAAGCTGTGCTGAGGGGGGAAGATTCCGTCATGCCGTAGACTTGATAGAACTCCCATCCTATTTCTTCTTCGATTTCTTTGACGAACGCTTTAGGTGGAGCGGAACCTGCGATGACGAGACGCATGTTTTCGGGAACCTTGGGTTTTGTTTCATGGTACTTGCTGATCACCCCGTTCAGCACAGTGGGAGCCATATGCATAACCGTCGCATTATACTTTTCTGCTTTCTCCAGAATTTCTTCCGGAATCACTTTCTTCTGCATGACTTGCGTTGCTCCGTTGGCCGTGTAGTAGAACGGAGATCCCCAGCCATTGACGTGGAACATCGGAAGAATATGAATCAACGTGTCCCGGTCTGACACCCTCAAATGATGCTGGATGGATAGAGCGTGCAAATAGTTGTTTCTATGGGTAAGCATTACCCCTTTCGGATTTCCGGTTGTGCCACTTGTATATAGAAGAGTCGCTGTATCGTTTTCTTTCACGTCGGCTCTCGGAAAAGGCGATTCAGGAAATCTCTTTAACCACGTTTCGTAACCGGACATGCCATTTTCTTCTTCGGTACGTCCGTGTACGATGATATGTTCGACGGTTTCAAGCTGTTCTATAATAGGTTCGATCAGCGGAACGAGTTCGTAATCGACAAACAGAACCTTGCTTCCACTGTGGTCAAGGATGTAACGGTAATCCTCAGGTTTCAGTCTTGTATTCAGAGATACCATGGTCGCCCCAGTTTGGAACACTCCGTAGAACCCTTCGAACATTTCCAGGGTGTTCGGTGCAAGGTAAGCGACACGGTCTCCGTGTGTTACTCCTAAACTTTCAAGACCATGCGACAATCGCTGGACCCTTGTATTCACCTCTTCATATGTATGGGCGATGCCGTCCTGGTCGATGATTGCCTGCTTCTTGCCATAAAGCGCAACTGCACGATCGAGAAAATCTGTCAGTACTAGTTCCATTGATTACCCCTCCTTCATCTGTTAGGAAAAGTATACCATAGAAATGTAAGCGTTTTAATAGTCTGTTGTTATACAGTAACTAAGCGTTTACGATAGACCAATAATGGGAAAAGGAAACAAATTATTGAAAACGAAAAGTAGCTGGAGGAGGAAATGTGATGACTGAAAGGAAGCGATCCAGCAAATGGATCAGAGTGGCAATCGGTGGGGTAACTGGAGCTGTTGCAGGTTTGATGTTAAAGCCTGATGTGAATAAAGAAGGGATCAAAGAAAAGGTGAAAGGGCGAAAAGAAAATAGTACGGGGAATGATACGACAGACATCAAGAGGGAAAGTGGAGAGAGCTCAACGATAGTCCGAGAATCATTTAAGGATTCGAAAAAGATGAACACGGTAAAGAAAAGCGTCACAAGTGACAGAAATTCGGGGGATGAAGAACAGTGAGAGAAGGAACACCAAGAAATGTTTTTAAGCAGGAGTCAGGCCATGATTCCTGCTTACAATAGTGTTTCGGCGCTTTTTTGACTTGAATTATGTTAAAATGAAGCAAAAGGGGGAGTGGTGATGAAAGCAATCGCACTTGATATGGACGGCACTATTCTGGATGATGATCACGTCATTTCCAAAGAACTTATTACCTGTATTGATGATTTGCAGAAAAAAGGGTATTACATATTTGTCGCCACAGGACGGACTATTGCGGATGTGGAGGGCGTTCTTGCTACAGAACTTGAACCGGACGGTATTGCAGCAGCGAATGGCATGACCGCAATAGCAAAAGGGGAAGTCCTTGCAGATGAGGTCGTTGATGAGGAAATACTTAACGATTTGATTGAAGAGAACCGTAAACACCGTCTTTACTATGAAATCCATACAAAAGACGGCGAACGCTTCGGCTTCAAGGAAGATGAAGTATTTCTGATGGAAGAACTTGAAGGACCGATGCCTGAGACCGTCAAAGAGCATGAGTGGAACTCGAGACAGAAGGTTTGGGAGAGTGAGTTGACGGTTACTGAAGACATCGACCTGAGTCAGGTATTGAAAGTGTATTATTTTACGAAGGACCAGGAGAAATTGGAGAACTGGAAGGCTGCCCTTGGCTCTAAGAAAGCGCCATTCGCGACTTCCTCCTCTTCGGAGCATAACGTAGAAGTCATGAAAGAAGGCATCAGTAAAGCTTCCGCTCTAGAACTTCTCCTTGATCATTATGATCTACAGCCAGAGGATCTTATGGCTATCGGAGACGGGGGCAATGATATTCCGATGCTGGAGCTCGCCGGCCGTCCGGTAGTGATGCAGAACGCTCCGGAAGAGTTGAAGGATCAGTTTCCTGAAGTGACGGATTACCCTAATTCGGAAAACGGAGTGTATATGTTTCTCAAAGACTTTACCCAAGAAGACTAGTAAATAAAGCCAATATCTTGACAGGAAGGGTGTCACATATGGAAAAAATTCGTTGGGGCGTCATAGGTACAGCGAATATAGCCAAGAAACAGCTGATTCCTGCGATTACGAGAGCAAGAAATGCTGAAGTTACAGCCGTCGCAACAGGAAGTGATATAGAGAAGGCGGAGCAGGTAGCGGAACAATTCGAAATGGAGAAAGCGTATGATAGCTATGAGAAGTTGCTTGATGATCCCGATATCGATGCCGTATACATTCCTCTTCCGAACCATCTCCACAAAGAATGGACCATCAAAGCAGCTGAAAAAGGGAAGCATATCCTTTGCGAAAAACCGCTTGGGCTCACGATGGATGAAGCTGAACAAATGAAAAAAGCGGCCGATATGAACAATGTACTACTGATGGAAGCGTTCATGTATTATTTCCATCCTCAACATGAACGTGTAAAGGAAATCATTACTTCCGGAGAAATCGGAGAAGTGAAGTATATGCGTGCGTCCCATTCCTTTTTGATGCCGGAAGATAAAAGGAAAACGAATATTCGGGCTGATAAGGATAAAGGCGGGGGCAGCATTTATGACGTCGGCTGTTACGGTATTCATGCGATCCGGAACGTTTTAGAAGACGAGCCGGAGTCGGTGTTCGTCCACGGTACAAAAGATGAGAACCATGGAATCGAATCGACCTCCATCGGGTACTTCACATTTACGGACGGCAAGAAAGCTGTGATGGAAAGCAGTTTTGATATGACGAACAAGAATGAATATGAAATCATCGGTACGAAAGGGAAAATACTTGTCCCCCGTGCTTTCAGGCCGGATGTTCAAGGCGGAGAAGGATTGATTCATGTAACGATCGGTGATACTGTACGAACTGAATCCGTACAGGGGGACCAGTATCGATTTGAAGTAGAGCATCTGTCAGAGGCTATTTTCAACAAAGACGAGACCGTGGTGCATACGCTCGAGAATACGATGGATAACATGCGCGTCATTGATGCCTGTTATCGTTCCATTGCTGAAAACAGAACAGTAGACTGTTAAAGGGGAAGGGTACCTGTTTTTTTAGAAAAACCTTCCTTCTGAGACATATCCATTTGATATATACAGGAGAGAGCAAGATGACGACAATCAATGACATTGCCAAACTCGCTGGCGTATCCCGGACGACGGTATCCAGATTTCTTAACAGTAATGGATATGTCGGTCAGGAAGCCAGGGAAAGAATAGAACAAGTGATCCAGGAAACCGGTTATATGCCGAGCCAATCTGCGAAATCATTGCGTACGAAGAAGACAGGTGTCATCGGGATCATTTTGCCGAAAATAAGTACGGAAACGTCCAGTAGAGTCGTGTCAGGAATCAATGACGTGATGAAGAAAAAGGGAATGCAAATCCTCCTGACGGACACAGAACTCGATCCTGATAAAGAGATAGAATATCTGCGACTTTTGAAGAGCAGGCAGGCCGATGGAATCATTCTTCTTGCAACCAATATCAGTGAGCGCCTGCAAAAAGAAATAGATGCTATCCCTATTCCTGTCGTTGCCCTGGGGCAGGATGTGCCGGGCATCCCTTCTCTGACCTATGCTGATTATGATGCTTCCTCTGATATGATGCAGTTGCTCATCGGGAAAGGTCATGAAAGAATAGGCTTTATCGGTGTGTCCAATACCGATCCGGCCGTAGGCGGTATCAGACAGAAAGCTTATAAAGAAATGATGCAGAAGCATGGATTCGAAGTGAGAGAAGGCTGGATCGCAGAGGGTGATTTTTCTATCGAATCCGGATACGAAGCGATGAAACAGATCATTACGAGTGATCGCACGGAAGTTCCGACTGCCATCTTCTGCGTAACGGACCGCATGGCTACAGGAGCGATGGAATATTTGAAGGAACAGGGTTTCCGTATTCCAGAGGATATCGCTGTAGCTGGAATCGGAGATGCGGTCATGTCCCGTTACATCACACCTTCCCTGACGACGGTAGATTATTTTAATGAAGAAGCGGGAGAAGCGACGGCAGAGATGCTGCTGGCGACAATGGAAGGAAAAAATTACAACAAAAAAAATATGCACAAGTATAGACTTATAAAAAGAGATAGTGTATAGTAACAACTATAAACGGTGTGTAATCGATTACACATCATCTTTTTTATAAAGAAATGAAAGCGTTATTTTAACCGGATGTGGAATCGTTCACACAATTTTTGAGGAGGGAAAACACATGGCGAGTAATCAGGAAATCGCAAAGCAGGTCATTGAAGCTGTCGGTGGAGAAGAGAATATACAATCCATCGCACACTGTGCGACCAGACTCAGAGTCATGGTACATGATCATGAACAGGTAGATGTAGATGGCGTCGAGAACATTGAAAAGGTCAAAGGTGCCTTTTATAATTCAGGTCAGTATCAGATCATATTCGGTACAGGTACCGTTAACAGGATTTATGAAGCGATCACGAATGAAGGGGTTACCGGTACATCGAAATCGGAAATGAAAGAAGAGACGAAGCAGCAAGGGAATCGATTCCAGAGAGCGATTCGTACGTTCGGTGACGTCTTTGTTCCGATCATTCCCGTTCTTGTAGCCACCGGTTTGTTTATGGGTGTACGCGGACTCGTTACTCAGGAACAGATTCTTGCCATTTTCGGAATGGCACCGGAAGATATTTCGGAGAACTTCCTTCTGTTTACGCAGGTACTTACGGATACGGCGTTCGTATTCTTACCGGCACTTGTCGCCTGGTCGACCTTCCGTGTGTTCGGAGGTACGCCGGTCATCGGTCTGGTGCTAGGATTGATGCTCGTATCACCTTCGCTGCCGAACGCATGGGCAGTTGCTGAGGGAGCGGCTGAACCGCTGCAATTCTTAGGGTTCATTCCTGTCATCGGTTATCAGGGGTCTGTACTTCCGGCTTTCTTCGCAGGGATTGTAGGAGCGAAAATAGAGAAGTTCTTCCGTAAACGTGTTCCGGAAGCACTTGACTTGATTGTCACTCCTTTCCTTGTACTATTAATCATGATTACACTGTCTCTCTTCGTTCTCGGTCCGATTCTGCACGTCGTGGAAGGCTGGATTTTTGAAGGGACGAGAGCTTTACTTGAATTGCCGTTTGGACTAAGTGGACTCATCATCGGTTTCTTCAACCAGATTATCGTTATCACAGGGGTGCACCATATCTTCAATTTCATGGAGATTCAGTTGCTCGAAAACCTCGGTTATAATCCGTTCAACCCGATTATTACAGCAGCGATTGCTGCTCAGGGTGGCGCAGCACTTGCCGTAGGTGTGAAAACGAAGAAGAACAAGATGAAGGCACTTGCTTATCCTTCAAGTCTGTCAGCTTTTCTTGGCATCACTGAGCCAGCGATTTTCGGTGTCAATCTTCGTTATGGAAAACCGTTCATCATGGGTCTCATTGGTGGCGGTGCCGGTGGTTTCCTTGCTTCCCTTGTTAATCTCAAGGCGACAGGGATGGCGATCACTGTGCTACCGGGAACTCTATTATATCTGAATGAACAGATTCTATGGTACATCCTCGTCAACCTTGTAGGGATCGGGGTAGCGTTCGGCCTGACATACCTGTTCGGTTTTGATGAAAAGATGGATGAAGAAGCAGCATAAAAGAAGCCGGGTTTCCGGCTTCTTTTTCACGATATTTGCAGGTTTTAGCATGTCGAGTTGATTTTCAGTGCTTTTTAGCATTTGTATGTGGAGAGGAAGATTCAAATGATCGATGTAAATTTAAGAAATAAAGCCATGGAAATGGTTGAAGAATATAGTGGGATTGCTTTGTCGGACCCTTACTATCCGTCCTATCATATCGCGCCTCCTGTAGGATTGCTGAATGATCCGAATGGTTTCATCCAGTGGAAAGGGACTTATCACCTGTTCTATCAGTGGATGCCTTTCCACACAGGACACGGTGCGAAGTTCTGGGCACATCTCACGTCTCGCGATCTGGTTGACTGGGCATGGCAGGAACCGGCTCTTGCTCCGGATGAATGGTATGACCGGACCGGATGCTATTCGGGAAGTGCGGTAGAGAAGGACGACGAGCTACTTCTTTTTTACACAGGGAATGTGAAGGATGATGACGGAAATCGTGAGACCTATCAATGTAAAGCCCGTTCTGAGGACGGGGTCTCTTTTGAGAAAGTCGGAGTGCAGATAGAATTACCTGATGGCTTCACTCCTCATTTCCGGGATCCGAAAGTATGGAAGATGAGGAACGAGTGGTACATGGTTATAGGAGCACAGACGGAAGAAAAAGAAGGGTGCATCGTTCTATATCGTTCGGAGGATCTCGATTCCTGGACCTACGAAGGCATCCTCGCTTCAGGCATGGGATATATGTGGGAGTGCCCGGACTTCTTTCGCTTGAAGGATGATGTTCTGCTTTTTTCCCCTCAGGGACTCGAGGAAAAAGGCATCGATTACAGAAATATGTACCAGTCCGGTTATATCATTGGAGATTTCGACAAAGGGTTTCCAGAAGAAAAATTCCGGGAGCTTGATCATGGTTTTGAGTTCTATGCGCCGCAAACGACTGAAGATGACCAGGGCCGTCGTCTTCTTGTCGGCTGGATGGGGATGCCGGATGGAGGAGAAGAATACTTCCCTACCCACGACAACCATTGGATCCATCAGATGACCCTTCCGCGTGAACTGCTACAGCAGGGAGACAGGGTAATCCAGAAACCGGTGGAAGAGCTCGAGAAGCTTCGCACTGACAAACTGGTGGAAGAGAACTCCGGGAGTTTTGCAGGAAACCTCCCTAGAAATATCGAACTGATAATGAGAGAGATAGAGGAAGACATCTATATTGACTTGTATGACTATTTCTCCATTCGCTTGGAAGGACGAAGAATTACCATCGAACGTCCGGCCATGGATGGATCAGGAAAGGAATGGAGAGCGGCTGATCTCGTTTCTCCGTTGACAGAAATGCGTATGTTCATCGATCAATCCTCTCTTGAGATTTTCGTGAATGACGGAGAGATCGTGTTTTCTTCACGCATGTTTCCGGATGTGGATACCCATGAATGTCGCGTGAAAGGAAGAAGTTCAATAACTGCATGGAATCTTCGTGCCGAAAAAGGAGCAGAGTGATATGAAACTTGGAGCTATTGAAGCGGGAGGAACGAAATTCGTACTTGCCATCGGGGATGACCAGGGAGAACTCTTCGAAAAAGAAGTGATCCCTACGGAGCACCCGGATGTAACGATGCCGAAAGTGATTTCCTTTTTTGAAGGGAAAGGAATAGAGCGACTGGGGGTAGGCAGCTTCGGGCCTATTGATATCAATAAGGAAAGTAATTCCTACGGAAGTCTGCAGAAAACCCCAAAGACCGAATGGATAGATTACCCTCTCGGTAAAGAATTGAAAAATGAGCTTGGAGTGCCTGTCATCATAGATACCGACGTCAATGTGGCTGCGATGTCAGAAGCCAAATGGGGGAACGCTGCGGATGTAGATTCCTGTCTGTATATTACGGTTGGAACCGGAATCGGAGCGGGAGCCTACATCGGCGGACAGACGCTTAAAGGCCTGTCTCACCCGGAGATGGGACATATTCTCGTTCGTCGTCACAAAAATGATGAGTATGAAGGCGGATGCCCATACCACGGAGATTGCCTTGAAGGGATGGCGGCCGGGCCGCATATCGAAAAGCGCTGGGGGAAACCAGCGATAGAGCTGACGGAAGACGAAAAGGTGTGGGAAATGGAAGCGTATTACCTGGCGCAGGCACTGGTTAATTACATTTATATCGTTTCTCCTGAGAGGATTGTCATGGGAGGCGGTGTGATGAAACAGGAGCAGCTGTTTCCGCTGATCAGGAAGTATGTTCTGGAGATGTTGAACGGCTACGTAAGTTCTCCGTTCCTGACAGAAGAAACGATTGACAGCTATATTGTTCCGCCGGGGCTCACAGATGAAGCCGGGGTGAAAGGTGCTTTATATCTCGCAATGGAATAGTGAATAACTTGGGGTCGCTCTGAAGGAGCGGCTCTTTATGTTTAGAAGTGAATATACACCTTTTCCTTCTCATGGAAAGAAAAATGTTGCATAATGAAAATACTTGAAATGGAGGAGGGAAGAGAAGTGGAAAAACAGGATCACAGGTTCAGGATAGCCAATCGTGAAGCTTTGATTGGCATAGGACTTGCTGTTATCAACTTTCTCTGGTGGTTCGGCTTTGCTTATGGTCTCGGAAGCAAACCGCCTGAAGAATACAGTTACATACTAGGGTTGCCGGCCTGGTTTTTCATGAGTTGTGTCGGTGGTTTTCTATTAATGTCGGTATTGGTGATTTTTGTCGTGAAGATTTTCTTTACAGACGTATCTCTGGATGTAGAGGATGAAGAGTTCAAATGAATATTGCAGTTGTATTACCCTTGTTTTTATTTATTCTACTTATTTTCTTTATCGGATTTTGGGCTAACCGGTCGATCCGTCTGTCTAAAAAGGATTTCATGCAGGAATATTTTTTAGGAGGACGGCAGTTAGGCGGGTTTATCCTTGCCATGACTATGATGGCTACATACGGGAGTGCCAGTAGTTTTATCGGGGGGCCTGGAGTGGCTTACACTCAAGGGTTGGCATGGGTGCTGCTTGCTATGACGCAGGTGGTCACCGGTTACTTCGTGCTGATGATCCTCGGAAAGAAATTCGCAATCAAAGCTCGTCAGTATAAAGCTGTTACATTAACGGATTATTTACGTTCGCGGTATCAAAGTCATACGGTAGCGCTGATTGCGGCGGTAAGTATCATTGTATTTCTGTTCTCTGCGATGGCCGCACAGTGGGTCGGGGGAGCAAGGCTGATAGAAACAGTCGCGGGCATCCCTTATACATCCGCGCTGTTCATATTCGCTGCCTCCGTTTTGGTGTATGTCGTAATAGGAGGATTCCGTGCTGTAGCTTTGACGGACGCGGTACAGGGAAGCGTGATGTTCATAGGTACGCTCGTTCTACTTATCGCTACCATCATAGCCGGTGGAGGAATCGATACGATCATAAATGATTTATCTGCTGAAAACCCTAATTTGATTACTCCGTTCGGTGCAGAGTTGACACTTTCTCCTGCCTACGTCTCCTCGTTCTGGATTCTTGTAGGTGTAGCTGTAGTCGGACTTCCTCAGGTTACGCTGAGGGCGATGTCTTACAAAAGTTCTCAGGCGATGCACCGTGCAATCATCATCGGAACGGTAGTCGTCGGCTTCGTCATGCTTAATATGCACCTGATCGGTGTCTTCGCGAGACCGATCCTGCCTGGTATCGAGGTGGGGGACCGTGTGATGCCGATGATAGCCCTTGAAGTACTGCCCGCCTGGGTAGCGGGGCTCGTACTGGCTGCACCGATGGCCGCAATCATGTCGACCGTCGATTCCCTTCTGCTCCTCGTGAGTTCTGCTTTCGTCAAAGATATCTATGTCACTTATATGAAACCGGACGCTTCCGAAAAGCGGGTGAAAACGATGAGTTTCGGAGTGACGGCTGTACTTGGTATTCTCGTCTTCCTGATGGCTCTGCAGCCTCCGGATCTTCTCATCTGGCTGAACCTGTTCGCATTCGGCGGACTGGAAGCTACCTTCATTTGGCCGGTGGTGCTCGGACTGTACTGGGAGAAAGGGAACAAATATGGAGCGATTTCTTCTATGCTGACAGGAATCGTTTCGTATATAGTGATCGATCAGTTCTTCTCCCAGCCTCTCGGTATGCACAGCGTCGTGCTACCTGTTGTGTTTTCCTTTATCATTTATATTCTTGTTAGTCTGGGAACTTCCCAGGAATACGTAAGTCATACAGTTGAACAATCCAGGTGATGGAACCCGACCTTCTTATGGTCGGGTTTTCTTGTTGAAGGAGGGTTATGAGATGATTTTGCATACGATTGGGAGGAAACTATCGCATAACAATCGGAATGATGCATGTTAGCCTTTGAGGAGTGAAAAAAGTGTTCCATACTTCATGATATGCTGTGTTTTCTATGTTTCTTATGAAAAATTCATCGAATAGAATTAGGGGACAGAAGAAAAAATTTAAAAAACTATCATTCATCGATTTCTGACTTACCGCAGGTTGAGAAATTCAAAAAGGTGACCTGGAATTCTATTATTCCTATAGACCGAAGAGCAGCTTCTTTCAATAATCCGCTTTTGAGCGAAACAGGAAAGCCCGGTAAGATACATAGTGAGAGGAGGGATGAAACAATTGCAGCTTGAGCAGGAGCAATGGTTCACACTTACGAGACCATGTCATCACTGCAATACCGAAGAACTTGAAGACCATATGTATTACGTACAGGATGGGGTACATGATGGAACGGTCCTGTGTGGGGACTGTTACGATTTTTACTTAGAAGTGATAGAAGAGAGGGATTAATCCATGCCAGGAGAAAGCGCATATGTCATGGAACAGAGAAGGAAAGAAGATACAAACAGGCGAGCGTCTTGGGGGAGACGCTCGCCTGTTTTCTGTATTATTCGTCACAGCCTTCTTCCGTGCATGTACTTCCTGTAGCGCCATTCAGACTGGTGAAGGATGGAGTACTATTCTCTTCCTGCCATACCTGTTCGAGTGCCTGGTCGAACGTTTCTTTGGGCTGTGCCCCGGATATGGCATACTTACGGTTTATGACGAAGAAAGGAACGCCCTGTACGCCGAGCTGATAGGCTTCTCTCTCCTCATTTCGTACGGCCTCTGTATAATCTTCGCTTCTCAATACCTGAGCTACGGCATCAGAATCAAGCCCTGCCTCTACAGCGAGCTCATAGATCGTTTCAGCGTCTCCGATATTTTTTCCGTCTGTCAACACAGCCTGCATGAACTTCTCCGTCACTTCGTCATTCTTTCCTTGTTCTTCCGCAAATTTAGCGACGCGATGAGCATCGAACGTATTCGCCGGAATCACCTGATCGAAGCGGAAGGTGAGTCCACTTTGTTTCGCTTCTTCTTCCATATGAGAAGTCATTTCTTTCGCCTGTTCTAAGGTTTTATTATATTTTTTAGCCAGTTTCTCATGCATGTTCGGTTTCGTTTGTGTTTCTGCGTCAGGGTCCAGTTCAAAACTTTTGTATTCCCATTCCACTTCCGCATGTTCAGGGAGAGCATTCACTGCCTGCTCCAGGCGCCGCTTCCCAATATAGCAGAAGGGGCATACAAAATCGGACCATATTTCTATTTTCATCATTTTCACCTCAACTTCATCCGTTTCATGTACTTATTTTAGATGTCTGTTTCCAAAAAATCCATTAATCTGATTACACCCGAATGAAATCCGTTTCGATTATAGCTCTGAAGGAGGGTGGTCAAATGAAAATCACCAGGGAAGAACTATTGCGGCGCAGCACGAGAAATATGCAGGGCGTGGAGAACCGTATTGCTGAATGGGGGCAGAGAATCATCAGTCAAGTTTATGATGAAGGGATCTTCGCCCAGGTCACCGGGGGATACCGTTCTCATGAACAACAAGCATACCTTTATGGGCAAGGTCGGCCAGGGTATCAGTTCAATGGTACCAAATATGGGAGACGGGGGAAGGTGGTAACGAACGCAAAGCCCGGACAGAGTATCCATAATTACGGATTTGCTATCGATTTTTGCCTTGTTACGGATAACGGACAACAAGCCGTATGGAAAGTGAATGAGGACTGGAGAAGGGTTGCTTCTGTGGCTAAAGGCTTAGGATTTACGTGGGGTGGAAACTGGAATTCTTTCCAGGATTACCCTCACCTAGAATGGACCCATGGTATGTCTTGGGAAGAATTGAAAACAGGGAAGAGTCCTTTCGATTATCCCGGGTTTCTACTAAGAAGAGGTAGCAGAGGTAAGCGGGTCAAACAGGTTCAAGTTGCCGTGCAAATAAGAACGGATGGAATTTTCGGTCCGAAAACAGAAGAAGTCATACGTCATTTCCAGAGGAAACATTGTCTGCAGGTCGATGGAATTGTAGGTCCTGAGACATGGGTGAATTTTTACAGGTGACGGATCAGAAAGTTGTTCGAACCTTTTGAATCAATTTACAAAATCTCCAGAATATATATACACAGCATTAACCTTGTCCATTTATAATAAGAATGCGCTTACATTTATTAAAAGGAGGAGACGCGTTTGAACTATGTGAAAAGGTTGGCGCTAGGTATCGGTACGGCAGCAATGGTGCTTGCACCATATGCGAATGTGGACAGGGTAAGTGCAGAGGAGACGACGGATTTATTATTTTCTGAATATGTAGAGGGAAGCGGCTATAACAAAGCACTTGAGATTTATAACGGCACCGGGGAAGCGGTGGATCTGTCCGGGTATACCGTGGAGCTGTATTCCAATGGAAGCACCACGGCTTCGACCGATTTAACGCTCGAAGGAACGCTTGAAGCCGGTGATGTTCATGTGATCGCTCACACGAGTGCCGGTGAAGAAGTACTCGCAAAAGCGGATACGGAAAACGGTGGAGTGACGAATTTTAACGGGAATGACCCGGTTGTTCTTAAGAAAGCAGACACTGTGGTCGATTCCATAGGCCAGACCGGAAGCGAGGACTCCTTCGGGCAAGACGTAACGCTTGTCAGAGATGAAAGTATTACGTCCGGTGATACGGTTATAGATGATGCTTTTGAAACATCCGCTGAATGGAATCCTTATCCGAAAGATACGTTCGAAAATCTTGGAAGTTACGAAGTAGAAGAAGAGGAAGCGGTTGAAAAAGTCACGATTGCAGAAGCCAGAAATGCTTCCGAAGGGGATACCGTGAGAGTGGAAGGTGTTGTAACTGCATCTTTTGTCACCGGAGGTCAAACAAACCTGTACGTTCAGGACGACACTGCTGGAGTCATTCTGCGCGGTCCTTCTCTTGACGTAGATCTTGGAACAAGAGTGGAAGCCCAAGGTACACTTGGTGACTATTTCGGGATGGCTCAAATAGAAACCCTGGACTCTGCTATCGAAGAAACGGGATCCCCTGGTGTTCCACAACCTGAAACAGTGACCAGTTCTGGTATGACTGAAGATGTGGAAGGGGAGCTTGTACAGGCAGAAAACGTAACAGTGGAAAGTGTCAATGAATTCGGCGATTATACACTTCAGGATGAAGAGGGTACTTTATATTCCACTCCGAAAGAAGAAGGGCTGCTTGATGTAGGGGATACATACGAACAGCTGACGGGTGTGGTGAACTACAGCTATAACGAATACCGGATTGTTCCGAGAAACGACAGAGATGTTGTAACGGAAGTATTCGCTGTCCAGTCTTCTGAAGAATCAGGCAGTATCGTCGAAGGCACAGAAGTAGAACTATATACTGCTCAGAAAAATGCAGAAATCCGCTACACGACAGATGGATCTGAAGCTGATATGGACAGTACTCTCTATACCGGACCGATTCCTATCACGGAAGACACGACGCTGAGTGCAGTTGTCGTGAAAGAAGATGGAACAGTAAGTGAAGGGAAGACCTTTACGTACAGTGTTCTGCCTTCTGTAGATGATGCGGAGATCCACGACATCCAGGGAGTCGGCCACACCTCTCCGTATGAAGGACAAGCCGTGACCGGAGTGATAGGTGTGGTGACGAAGCTGGACGGATCCAGTGGTTTCTATATGCAATCGGTGAATCCGGATGATGACATTCGTACATCAGAAGGTATCTATGTTTATAGCTCTGGTCATGAGGTGGAAGTCGGAGACGAAGTAGCGGTAGATGGTGAGGTAACCGAATGGAGAGAAGACGGCTATAGCGATGTTGATGACCTCCTTACTACTCAGATTTCGGCTTCAGGTATCACAGAAATCTCTTCCGGGTCGGAGCTGCCGGATACCACCGTCATTGGTGAAGATCGTATTCAGCCTACAGAAACGGTCGAAGATGACGGCATGACCTCGTTCGATCCTAAGACGGACGGTCTTGATTTCTATGAAAGTCTCGAGGGAATGCTTGTGGAACTACCGGATGCAACGGTAACCGGTCCTGTCAAATACGAAGAACTTCCGGTTTACGTAGAAACTAGTGAAGATCAGGCATTTACGGATGTCGATGGTCTGCGACTGACGGAAGAGGATCTGAACCCGGAGCGGATGTTGATTGATGTAGATGGCGAGGACATCGTTGCGAAAACGGGAGACTACTTTGAAGGCTCGATTACCGGTGTCGTGAACTACGACTACAGCAATTACAAAATCCGTCCGACCGGAGACCTTCCTGAATTGAAAGATGGAGGAGCCGAGGAAGAGTTCGGTACGCTTGAAGGTTCCGAGACAGAGCTGTCTGTAGCAACGTATAACATGGAAAACTTCTCGCCGGAGACGAGCCCTGAAAAAACTGCTCGGATCGCTGAACAGATGGTGGAGAATATGAACGCTCCTGACATCGTCGGATTGGTGGAAGTGCAGGATAATAGCGGAAACGAAGATGACGGTACTGTCGACGGAAGTGAGAGTTATGAGACGTTAATCACGGCCATTGAAGAAGCAGGCGGTCCGACGTATGAATACGCGGAGGTAGCTCCTCAAGATGGTCAGGATGGGGGTATTCCAGGCGGGAATATCCGAGTCGGTGTCATCTATAATCCGGAGCGCGTGACGATGACGGACAAACCAGCGGGAGATGCGACAACAGCGGTGGAAGTGACAGAAGACGGACTTTCCCACAACCCTGCACGAATCGCTCCGCAAAATGAGGCTTGGGATGACTCCCGGAAACCATTGGCAGCCGAGTTTGAATTCAACGGAGAGAAAGTGATTGTCATAACGAATCACTTCAACTCCAAAGGCGGAGATGGAGCACCGTTTGGAGCAGAGCATCCTTACGAACTCGGAAGTGAAGACCAACGTATGAAACAAGCTGCTTTGATCCGCGAGTTCACCGAGAAAGTGGAAGCGGAAATGGAGAATGCGAATGTAGTCGTAATGGGTGACTTGAACGATTTCGAATTCTCGAATCCTCTGGAAGAATTAGAAGGGGATGTGTTGAACAATTTGATTGAAGACGTGGACCAGCAAGACAGGTATACGTACAACTATCAGGGAAATGCCCAAGTATTGGATCACATTCTTGCGACAGACAGCTTGTATGAGAACGCAGAAATCGAAACGATCAACGTGAATTCCAATTTCAGTGTAGAGAACGGAAGGGCAAGTGATCATGACCCAGTGCTTGCATTATTCGACTTTGAAGAAGAGAGTACACATCCAGGAAAAATGAAGGGCCATGACAAGTGGGAAGATCACCCGGTCCATGACGAACATCCTGGAAAAGGAAACAAGAAAAACGGAGACAAATGGGAAGATCATCCTGTTCATGACGAGCACCCTGGAAACGGAAAGGGTAGGAACAAATAATCATCTGAACAGTTATCAGTGTAAGTAGTTTTGGCGCCTATCTCCCTGAAACCCCATTAATACTTGATTTTCAGGGAGAAGAAGGCGTTCATTTTTTGAGCGTAGGTAAAAGTTCTTATAATAAATTGTAAAACTCGTTTATTTTTCAGAATATTTCATGTAAAATGAAAAATGAATGGGCTTTCATATTTTACTAAAAGGAGAGATGGATGTGAGTAAAAACAAGAAAATGCTGACGGCTTCCGCAATAGCTGCAACAGCTGCGGTGACGGTATCAGCACCTGCTGTAATGGCGGATTCGCATCAGTTCGAAGACGTCAACGACCGATATACGGAAGCGGTTGATTTCCTGGTTGAACAGGGAGCGACCCAGGGGTACACAGAAACGACCTTCGGTACATATATGCCGATCAAACGTGTGGATGCGGCAGTACAACTCGCCAATGTTCTTGGTCTTGATATTGACGCTGATGCTGATACAGGCTTCAATGATGTTCCGGCTCGTGCAGAAGCTGAAGTAGCGGCTCTTAAAGAGGCTGGTATCACAGAAGGTAAGACTTCTGACACATTCGGGGCCAATGATCTGATCACTCGTGGTGAATTGGCTATCTGGATCCAGGAAGGGTTCGGATTGGAACCGACTACGGATACCATCGATTTTGATGACGTCAGCAACCGCTATTATAAAGCGGTCCAGGCATTAGTCGATCATGGCATCACTAATGGTGTGTCTGAGACGGAGTTCGGTGTCGATATGGAAGCGAAACGTGGAGATTACGCCGTGTTCCTTCATAGAGCTGCTGAAGCGACCGACGACGATTATGAGCTTGCGTTGATGCACACGAATGATACACACGGAAACATCGGCAACATAGCCGAGACGAAAACAGCGGTAGACAATTTCCGCGGTAAAAATCCTGCATCACTCCTTCTTAGTGGTGGAGATGTCTTCTCCGGTACTCTTTACTTCCAGGAGTTCCTGGGACAGGCCGACCTCGATTTTATGAATCAGCTCGGTTATGACGCCATGTCTTTCGGTAACCATGAATTTGACCTCGGAGCTGGTGAAAATGGTCACGAAGCCCTTGCAGAATTCGTTAATAACGCGGAGTTTCCATTTGTCGCTTCCAACGTCGATTTTTCCGAGGATCCACTTTTTGACGATATGGATAAAACGGATATCGTGACGGCAGATGCGAAGGATGGACAGATTTACAGTGGCTTCACGAAAAAGGTCAAGGGAGAGGAAGTCGGAATCTTCGGGTTGACGACTGAAGAAACAGCCGATATTTCCAGTCCTGAGAATATTACTTTCTCCGACTACATTGAAGAAGCGGAAGCGATGGTTCAAGCTTTTGAAGACCGTGGGGTGGATAAAGTCATCGCCCTTACGCACCTCGGACTGAACGATAATCCTGAATACGATAACGATGAAGTTCTGGCCGAAGAAGTAGACGGCATTGATATTATTGTCGGCGGTCATACGCACACGGAGATTCCTGAGCCTCGTTTCGTAGACAAAGATGAACCTACTGTAATCGTACAGGCAGGTGGAAATAACGACAATCTTGGCACACTGGAAGTCGAATTTGATAGTAACGGTGTAATCACTGATTACGAAGGGGAACTCGTTGAACTTGATGGGCTTCCTAAAGACGAATCTTTTGCTGAACAGCTTGAACCTTACACGGAGCAAGTACAAGAACTGCAAGAAGAAGAAATCGGAGTATCTGCTGAAGTTCCATTAAATGGTGTGCGTGAAGACGTACGTACAGGGGAAACGAATCTCGGGAACCTGATCACAGACGGTATGCTCTGGAAAGCTCAACAGATCAACCCTGAAACACAAATCGCTGTATCCAATGGAGGAGGCATCCGTACTTCTATCGATGAAGGACCGATTACTCTAGGAGAGATTCTGGAGGTTATGCCATTCGGAAACGAACTTGGCATCATGGAAATCCAGGGTTCCGAGTTCATGGAAGCTCTGGAGCATAGCGTATCTACAGCTCCTACTGCAGGTGGACAGTTCCTCCACGTCGCTGGTATGAAGTTCGAATACGACAGCAGCCAGCCTGCCGGTGAGCGTATCGTAAGTGCAGAAGTACTACAGGACGATGGTACGTATGAACCATTGATGGAAGATGAAATGTATTATGTAGCTAGTAACCTGTTCACCATTCAAGGCGGGGACGATTACGACATGTTTGCAGAAGTTTATGAAGATAACCGGGTAAGTGAGCCTGGATTCGTAGACTACGACGTATTCACAGAATATCTTCAGACTCAGGGGGATTCTGTATCTCCTGAAGTAGAAGGCCGTATTGTCGATGTGAACCAGTAATAGTGAAGAGAGTGACTTCCGGATCATCCGGAGGTCATTTTTTTATTTGTTTTTAATCAGGAGCATCGATCTACTTAGGGACATGGGTCCGATTTTTCGAAAGTGCATCCATATTATTGACATATTTGTGAACATCTAGTTTAATAATATATAGAAAATTTAATATTTTCGAAAAATTAATCGTCATAATTGTAAGCGATTACAGAAAGGGGTGACTCATGGAACTTGTCATAGGATTTGTGATACTGACGGTCGTCAGTGTGTTTTTAGGACTTAAAAAATCGAAACCTTTCTTTCTCTTTGCTCCATTTTTGGCACTATTCGGTTTCGTCATCGTCAAAGTGGCGATGGTTCCGCTTCCATTCTGGGAGACGGTATCTTTCATTTTTGACTTAAGGGATTAAATCAGGAGGTGGATCATTTGCAGAAGATCGATAAGAAGACAGCGGATGCTTATTTCCGTACTCGCACCATGCTCATCGTCATTTATCTTGCCATCGGATTTTGTGTTTCTTATGGGGTAGTGCTTTTTGCAGAGCCACTATCATCTATTACGTTCTTAAACATGCCGCTTCATTATTATATGGGAGCACAAGGTGCTGTACTGACATTTATTTTTCTGTTATTCGCCAACGCTATTATAAGTGATATCGTAGACAAAAAATTCGGCCTGCTGGATCTTGATCAGGAAGAGGATGAAGATCAGGCGGTCAATAAATAGTAGGGGGAAGGTATGGATACACAATTTCTAGTCTCACTCGCATTAATCGTAGCGACGTTTGCGCTATACATAGGTATCGCCATCTTTAACACTGCAAAGAAGACATCTGATTTTTATGTAGCGGACCGCGGGGTCCCCCCTGTATTCAACGGCATGGCTATCGGTGCCGATTGGATGAGTGCAGCTTCATTCATAGGAATGGCGGGAACGATCATGCTTCTCGGATACGATGGGCTGGCTTATATCATGGGCTGGACCGGAGGGTATCTCCTCCTGACATTTCTACTTGCTCCTCAGTTGAGGAAATATGGGAGATATACGGTGCCTGAATTCATCGGAGACCGGTATAAAAACGACTTGGCCCGTCTCATAGCCGCTGCAGCCACGATCATCATCAGTTTCACTTATTCAGTCGGACAGCTGGCGGGATCAGGGGTCGTCATCGGTCGACTACTTGAAGTGAACACAGCCATCGGTACACTGATCGGTGTCGTCCTGATCGCTTTCTACTCTGCGCTCGGGGGAATGAAAGGAATCACCTGGACACAGGTCGCTCAGTACGTTGTTCTTATCACAGCATACGTGATTCCCGTCGTTTTCATGGCTATGCAGTTGACGAACAATCCACTCCCATGGGTTTCTTACGGGGAAGTCGTATCTGAGTTCTCAACGCTGGATCAACAGCTAGGCATAAGCGAATACCTTGTTCCATTCACAGAAGGAACGAAATGGCAGTTCATCGCTTTGATGTTTACACTTATGGCTGGTACCGCAGGGCTGCCGCACGTAATCACCAGGTTCTTTACGGTGGCGACGATGAAAGCGGCCAGGTGGAGTGGAGCATGGGCACTTGTATTCATCGGACTTCTTTATTTGTCCGCGCCTGCTTATGCAGCTTTCTCCCGCTTCATTCTTATGACGCAGGTAGCGGGGTCTTCCATCAATAATCTACCTGCCTGGACTCAGTCCTGGGTGGATACGGGACAGTTATCTGTAGCTGATTCCAATGGAGACGGCACGCTTCAGTGGTCGGAACTTGTCATCAGCGGAGATATCGTCGTCATGGCGACTCCTGAGATTGCGAATCTTGGTATCTTCGTCATCGGTCTGATGGCTGCTGGTGCCATGGCTGCCGCCTTATCAACGGCAGGTGGTCTGATGATCACGATCTCCGCAGCCCTGTCTCATGACATCTACTATCGTTCCATCAATCCTAAGGCTACGGAAAGAAAGCGTCTGGCTGTCGGTCGCTGGTCTATCGTCATTGCAACAGTCATTGCCGGTCTGATTGCCCTGAATCCTCCAGGTGCGATTACACAGATCGTAGCATGGGCGTTCGCACTCGCATCCGGGTCCTTTTTCCCTGCACTGGTACTTGGTGTATGGTGGAGAAGAGCAAATGGACCAGGGGTCGTGGCGGGAATGCTAGTCGGGCTTACAGTGACGCTCAGCTACATTTTCCTTGCCAAATTCGGAGGAATAACGCTTCTTGGTATCATAGATACGGGGGCAGGGGTATTCGGCGCAGCAGCCGGGTTCCTTGCTAACATCATCGTCTCCCTCATGACCAAGAAGCCGACACAGCAAACGATCGACGAAGTCACGGACCTCCGTTATCCGGAACAGTTGAAGTACGAAAACGGAGAAGTCTGGGTCAATAAAAAAGCGGAATAATCACTCATACAAAAACACGGATGCCTTTAGTCAGCGTCCGTGTTTTGCTTTTTGTCTCTGATATACATGTAGATGTTCAAACAGATGAAGGCGATGGCGATCAGGCCGCCTACCGTCGTCAACTCGAGCCAGTCCGTGAATGAACCGACGAGAAAATAAAGCAAGAAAAACAAAGCGAATCCTAAGTAATACACGTGTTCTTTTCCCTCCTATAAAGGATACATATAAAAGCGATAGACCGTAAATTCATCCCCCTGCATAATATCATACGATTCGATATTTATCGAAGGGAACAGAACGCCGTCTTTCTGCTCAAACGATAAAGTGAGTACATATTCTCTATTTTCAATCAGAGGGATCGGAAAGGGATTGACTATTTCCACGACCCATTCGTAGGCGAATCTCTCGACGAATGCATGGGTGAAGTCTGTCGGCACATCGTCGAGCCACAGTTTACTGATCGGTGTCAGATGTCGATTAGCATCCATAAGCGTTTCTCCTTCTGAAGTAGTAGTATAGGTTTCCCTTATTCCTGTGTGGGTGAAACGTAGAAAGAAAGTTTTCGCTGAAGTTTTTTGCGTTCTCTTAAAATGGTGGACTTCGAGAGGGATAACATCAAGGCGATGTCGTCTGTCGTATAGCCTTCTATACTTAATTGGAGAATACGTTGTTCTCTATCACTTAATGAGGGATGAATGAAGTAGTGGTCGACATGAGAAGAGGGGTGAAGGACGAGAATGCGAGACAGCATCGCTTGTCGCTCTCTATTTTTTCTGATTTCCGAGAGGTAATGGTAGTTCAGTTTCCTATAGAAGTAAGTGGAGAATTTTGATTTATGCGGGTCGTAGGATTCGAGAGCCTCGTGATAAATGAGATAAGCTTCCTGAAGGTCATCTTCGTAAGGAGGAGGGAGGTGGAGATTGTGAAGTGCTCTGTAAATAAGGGGACGAAAAGTGGAGAATGGTGGATGTATCATCAGTAACTCCTTTCTGTACTTTTTTATTATCCCTTTTTTATCGTCAAAAAGATATAGATTTCTGAAAATTCCGTTAGAAAAAATGGAATTTTTAAAAAAGATGACACCAAAATGCATCCTTATCACGATTATAAAGTAACAAGATGATAGGGATGTGAAAGCATGGAAGAGAAAGTATTTGAGGAAATCCTTAAGGAACACGAAAGAAGAATCTACTACTTTATTCACCATCTTGGTATCAGGGACCAGGGAGATGAGTATTACCAGGAAGGGCTTGTGGCCCTGTGGGAAGCATATAAAACGTTTGATGCCGCTAAAGGGGGATTCGACACTTATGCGAACTGGAAAATCAAGAATGCCATGATCGATCGTATTCGTAAGGCGAATCGTCATTCAGAAAAAGAAGCGTATTATAAGCAGATGAATACATATAAGGATGGATGGGAACAGCCACATGAAATGGTAGATGAGAAACTATGGGAGGGGATAAGGCATCAATTGACGAATAATCAGTGGAAATGGGTCGTACAGTTCATCATTGAGGACAAGTCCGTAGCACAAATTGCTGCAAAAGAAAGAGTAAGTCAGGATACGGTGAAGAACTGGGGAAGGCATGCCAAACGAAAATTGAAAACGTTCGCCCCACTGGTGGACGAACGATGACTCACTTTTTGACGGTAATATCGATGGTAGTAGCCCCCATTTGTTTAGCCGCGTGGATAAGCTGCTCCATTTCCTTATCATACTGGTGCACCGAGACTTTTTCCTTCGTTATAGAAAAAGAAAGGTTTTCCTCCTCCTGTCTTTTGACAAGTACGGGAGCAGGCTGATTTACGGGACCCTTCGTATTTTTTCCATTTGTTCTCCCTCTTATCCGTCGTCCGTGATAAACGACGCTTGCATAGGGACAACCGGTCTGTTTTGAAATATCCCGGTAAGTAAGATTCGTGTTTTTGATCAAGTTTTTTACTTTTTCGGTGTCATAGTTATATTGTTTTGCGCCTTTACTCATAAAAGTACTCCTTATTTACGTTGTTTCAGCTAAATAATTCTTTAAAATTGGGCCAATAGGCACTTGTCTGCTGAATAATATAATTTTACCACAGAAAGGGAAAAACAAAAAAAGTATCGCTTATAGAAAAAGAAGCTTCCGAATTATGCTTCGGAAACTTCTTTTTGTAAGCATTTTTCCACTTGTACCCCTTCCGTATCCGTTCGAAGGGATTCGAAGTAAAGGTGAGGAAAAACAGCTTTCAGTTCTTCGATTTTATCTTCAGACAATTGTTCAAACAGGCCAATCATTGTCGGGCCGGCCCCACTGACGTAGGTCCCTACGCTTCCGGCTGTTTTCAAAGCTTTGGATACCGGGGCGAAGTCTGGCAGGAGAGGACTTCTGTAGACCTGGTGGAAGCGGTCTTTCTCCATCATCTCTCCGGCCAGCTTCCAGTCATGAAGCGCGAGGGCAGCTACGAGGACGTTCCCCGTACTGCTTGCATAGACCGCTTCTTTGTAAGAGAATTTCTTCGGCAAAAGGTCGCGGGCTTCTTCCGTTTTCAGGTGAAAGTCCGGCACGACTGCAAGCCATCGTAAGGATTCTACTCCGTTCGTGAGTTTCACATATTTCGGGACATCGTGGTCGTAATGAGCGATGACAATCCCTCCGCAAATAGCGGGAGCGACGTTGTCGGGATGACCTTCGATTTTGCAGGCTACAATCACTTTTTCCTGTTCAGAAAGCTCGAGGCCAAGCAGTTGATTCGCAAGTTCAATCCCTGCGACAACGGCTGTCGATGAGCTGCCGAGCCCTCTGGAAACAGGTACATCATTTGATGTCGTCACCTTATAGGCAGGCAATTCCTCGTGACCGAATTCTTTCGCTGTGAAAATGGCCGCCTGGTAGATAAGGTTTTCTTTTCCGCTTGGGATAAATGGACGATCTGCTTCCGGCACAACGAAGTGCCACTCTTCGCTCGGTTCACAGTGGAACGTTGCGTACTTCGATAGAGCGATACCTACAGAATCAAAGCCGGGACCGAGGTTCGCAGATGTTGCAGGTACAGTGATTGTGAAATTACTCATGATGTTCTCCTTTCAAAGCTTCCCGGAAGGCATG
The DNA here is from genome assembly GCF_900100295.1 of Salimicrobium halophilum. GTDB lineage: Bacteria > Bacillota > Bacilli > Bacillales > Halobacillaceae > Salimicrobium > Salimicrobium halophilum. Next base: position 46,747 of record NZ_FNEV01000003.1, on the reverse strand, counting down.
AAGGTCGTTCTCGATCACTTTCGGTTTCAGTTCACTTGTGTCGATCGCTGTGTTCGGATCCTTCAAGCCATTACCGGTAAGGACGTGAACGACGGTCGAACCTTTCTCGATCTTTCCTTCTTTCAGTTTTTTCATCGTTCCGGCGAGAGAGGCGCAGGAAGCCGGTTCTGCGAAAACCCCTTCTTTTTGTGCCAACATGTGATAAGCTTCGAGAATCTCCTCGTCCGTCACCTTATCGATTTCTCCGCCCGATTCCTGTACGACTTCTTTCGCAGGTCCCCAGCTTGCCGGGTTTCCGATACGGATCGCTGTTGCTACGGTTTCAGGGTTTTCGAAGACGCGGTCCTCCACGATGGCCGCTGCTCCGCTTGCTTCGAATCCTTGCATTTTCGGAAGTCCTGTTGCGTGCTTTTCATTATATTGTTTGAAGCCGCGCCAGTAAGCAGTGATGTTTCCGGCATTTCCGACCGGGATACATAAATAGTCCGGTGCTTTTCCGAGAGCATCACATACTTCGAAAGCTGCCGTTTTCTGTCCTTCGATACGATTCGGGTTCAATGAGTTTACCAGAGTAACGCCGTCTTCTTTCGCAACTTCTTTGACGATTTCAAGGGCCTGGTCGAAGTTCCCTTTAATGGAGAAAATCTCAGCACCATACATAACAGCTTGTGCAAGCTTTCCTTCTGCGATTTTTCCATCCGGAATGACGACAATGCAGCGCATGTTTGCGCGAGCTGCAAAAGCGGCTGCAGCTGCAGATGTGTTCCCTGTAGAAGCACAGATGACCGCTTCCGAACCGTCTTCGATCGCTTTCGCCATAGCCATGACCATCCCGCGGTCCTTGAAGGAGCCTGTCGGGTTGGCGCCCTCGACTTTTACGTAAGCTTCAATGCCGAATTCTTTTGACAGATTCTCCAGATGAATGAAAGGAGTATTTCCCTCGTTCAGTGTGAGAGCTGGCGTTCCTTCTGTCACCGGAAGCCATTCTTTATAATGATGGATCAGACCTTTCCACATTATTCATCTCCTCCTTCTACACGGAAGACACTATCGACGGATCGCACGGAAGGCAGGCTTCGGAGTGCTTCCATCGCTTCTTCGAACGCTTCTTCATTAACCGAGTGGGTGATCATCATCAGTTCACGCTCTTCGTGAGAATCGGCAGGTTGTTGGATGATCTGGTCAAAAGAAATCTCCTTCTCTGCGAACACGCGAGTCAGTTCCATCAGGATCCCCGGTTGATCAAGAACGCGCAGGCGGATATATTTCTTCGTATACGTGTCCGCTTGCGTTTTCAGTTTGCGTTCGTGCTGCGGGTGCACGTAATTGTTCCCGTTCGTTCCGAGCTGGATGTTTTTCACGACGGCGATCAAGTCAGAGACGACGGCAGTCGCTGTAGGACCTTTTCCGGCTCCCGGACCGTAGAACATCGTTTCCCCTACAGCATCTCCATAGACATATACCGCATTGTATTCATCGTTGACCGAAGAAAGCGGATGGGATTTAGGCAATAGAGAAGGTTCGACACTTAGCGCGATTCCTTCTTCGTCGTGTTCAGCAATACCGATCAGTTTGATAGTATAGCCCAGTTTGTCGGCATAGGCGATATCAGCTGTGGACATTCCGCGGATTCCTTTCAGCTTCACGTCATCGAGCCGTGTCGGCATGGAGAACCCGAGGATAGAAAGGATCGTCATCTTTCTTGCTGCGTCCAGTCCGTCCACATCCGCCGTAGGATCTGCCTCTGCAAATCCGAGATCCTGAGCTTCTTTCAGAACATCATCGAAGTCCGAACCGTCCTGACTCATCTTCGTCAGAATATAATTTGTCGTCCCGTTGACGATTCCCATCATCTTACGGATGTTATCCGAAGAAAGACCGTCTACGATGGAGCGGATGATCGGAATACCACCGGCGACACTCGCTTCATAATAAAGGTCTGTCTGGTTACGTACGGCTGCATCGAAGAGCTCTTCTCCGTGCTCGGCTACGAGGTCCTTATTGGCAGAGACGATATGCTTTTTGTTTTCGATAGCTCCGAGCAGGACATCCAGTGTGTGATCGATGCCCCCCATCACTTCGACGATGACATCAATATCTTCATCATTCGTGATATCTTCATAACTGTCCGTAAGCTCCACTTTATCCCCTGGAAGGTCTCTTGATTTATTGAGATCATGGACAAGAGCCTTGGTAACTTTCACTTCGCATCCGGTTTTATGTTTGATGCTTTCTTTGTTATTGTGCAAAATCTCGATAACACCGGTTCCGACAGTGCCGAGTCCTAATAGTCCCACGTGAATGGTGTCTTTCATACGATCACTCCTTGTCCACTTCTAAAGTACATTATTGTTTATATAATGGACATTGTACAGGAAGAGGAGGGAGGCTACAAGATGAGTCGTCTAAATATTTTGAAGTAACCGCTTACTTTTGAGAGAAAAATATGATAATAATGTAAAAAAAGATTGTAAAAGGTAGAAATACCTATATAATTGTAATTGAACTAGTGTGAATGGTGATTCATTTGACGTATAACTCCTCTGTTCCGTTTATGCTGGTAGTTCAAATAAAAGGGGATGTTATGTGATGAATCTGAAAGACTTCGTTGATCAATGCACCATCATGATCCGTATGCTGATTACGGAAATGGGGGTAGCCGGGCATTATAACTTCTTTTTCAAAGAAGGGATTCTGTTTGCTGAAAAGGTCTACATATGTAATCCGAAACCTGAAATGAATAAGCTTAGGGAAGCGATGCGAACACATTTCAGAAAGTTTATCAATACAGAACTCGTATAAGAAAAGAAGACCGGCATACCCCGGTCTTTTTTGATACAATAATAGAAAGACAAGGGGGACTGAGTGTGTATCAACAACCGATGATGCTGAAGCCTTTATTCAAAGAAAGAATCTGGGGTGGAACGAATTTGAGAGACATGTATGGGTACGCCATTCCTTCACCACAGACGGGAGAATGCTGGGCGATTTCCGGTCATGAAAGCGGGACGAATGAGATTGCGAATGGACCGCTCGCCGGGTCTACCATCAGAGAGGCATGGGATAATCACCGGGAACTGTTCGCTGATGAAGAAGGAGAAGAGTTTCCGCTTTTGACGAAGATTCTGGATGCAAACAAGGATTTATCTGTTCAAGTCCATCCAGGTGATACTTACGCACGTGAGAAAGAAGACAAGACATATGGGAAAACGGAATGCTGGTATGTGATAGATGCGGATGAAGATGCAGAAGTTGTACTTGGTCATCACGCCGAAACGAAAGAAGAGCTAAACAGTTATATCGAAAACGGCCAGTGGAATGATTTGCTACGCCGGGTGAAAGTGAAGAGCGGGGACTTTTTCTATGTACCGAGCGGGACGATTCACGCAATCGGTGCCGGGGTCCGGATTCTTGAAACGCAGCAGAATTCTGATATTACGTACCGCGTGTATGATTACGACCGGATAGGTCAGGACGGCGAGAAGCGTGAACTTCATCTGGAGCAATCAGTTGAAGTGACTACCGTCCCTCATAAGGATCCGGATCTGGAAAGGAAAACGAATATCCATAAAGGAATGAAACAGGAACTTCTCGTCAGCGAATCTTACTTCTCCGTAGAGCATTGGGATATACACGGAATGACGTATCCGGTCCATAATCCTTCCTATCTATTATTCAGTGTTCTCGAAGGGGATGTGAATGTATGGATCGAAGGAGAAGCTCACCCTGTCGAAAAAGGGACTCATTTTATCATTCCGGCAACAGTGGAGAAGTTTACGCTTGAAGGTACCGGGACACTTATCGTGTCGCGTTCCAATAAACAATAATAGGAGGGGATTACTATGGATTGGCAGGAACATTGGAAGCGTTGGGATGAAGAAAAGGACCTGGATGAAGATTTGAGAAGTCAACTTGCAGTCCTTGATGAAGCTGAACTGGAAGATGCTTTTTATAAAGAACTTGAGTTCGGTACAGGAGGAATGCGCGGCAAACTCGGTCCGGGTACGAATCGCATGAATGTCTATACAGTGCGGAAAGCGGCACAGGGGCTTGCGGCATATGTGAAAAATCAAAAGGCCGAAAACGGCAGTATCGTCATCGCTTATGATTCCCGTTACTTATCCAAGACCTTCGCTGAAGAAACAGCACGTGTAGCTGGTGCGAACGGTGTCAAGGCTTATGTCTTCTCTTCCCTTAGACCGACGCCGGAACTATCTTTTGCAGTACGCCATTTGAAAGCAACGGCAGGAGTTGTTATCACCGCGAGCCATAATCCGCCTGAGTATAATGGATTCAAAGCTTATAACGAAGATGGGGGACAGCTTCCATTGGCTCAGGCCGAAGAGATGATCACCCTGGTCAAGGAAGTAGAGAATGAGCTCTATGTGCACACAGAAGAAGTGTCAGCCCTTGAAGAAAAGGGGCTTTTTGAGTGGATTGATGAAGAAGTGGATCGTGCTTATATGGAAGCGGTGCAGGGAATCCGCTTGTCGGATGACATTGATAAGGGCATGTCGATCATTTTTACCCCGCTGCACGGTACAGCACATCCTTTAGTAACCGACAGCTTGACGAGAGCAGGTTTCTCCAATGTTCGTATCGTCGAAGAACAGGCACAACCGGACCCGGAGTTTTCTACCGTCGCCTCTCCTAACCCTGAAGAACCACAGGCTTTTACATTGGCCATCGAAGAAGGGAAAAAGACAGGCGCTGAACTGTTGATAGCTACGGATCCGGACGCTGACCGTGTCGGATTGGCTGTGCCGGACAAATCAGGAGAATACCAGGTTCTGACAGGGAATCAGACAGGTGCTTTGATGCTCGACTACATTCTGGCTAATGATTCGACTCTTCCTGAGAATAAGACACTCATCAAAACGATCGTCACTTCCGAAATGGGACGGGCTGTCGCTTCGAAATACGGAGCCAAGACGTTGGATACGCTGACTGGGTTCAAATTTATCGGAGAGAAAATCCGCGAATTTGAGCGCTCCGGAGAAGGAACGTTTGCCTTCGGTTATGAAGAGAGCTACGGCTACCTGGTCCAAAGTTTTGTACGCGATAAAGATGCCGTGCAGGCTTCCCTGCTTGCAGCTGAGTTAGCTGCTCATTGGAAGAAGAAAGGATATACGTTACTCGAAGCCTTGGAGGAATTGTACAAAGAGCACGGCTATTATATGGAAGGAATGGATTCTCTCAAGCTTGAAGGACGCGCTGGTACGGAGAAAATCGGCCGGATGGTAGACAGATTCAGAAACATGAGTCCTGAGACTTTTGGCGGGGTGTCGGTACGAGCGGTGGAAGACTATCAATCTTCGATCAGAAGATACATGGATGGGCAGGAAGAAGCGATAGAACTTCCGCAGTCGAATGTCGTGAAATTTCTACTATCTGAGGATAGCTGGTTCTGCCTGCGCCCTTCCGGAACCGAACCGAAATTGAAGTGCTATTATGGAGTGAAGTCCTCGTCAAGAGAAGAGAGTAGAAAATTGCTCGAAACCCTTAGTGAAGAAGTGATGAACGAATTGAACCTTGTTAAATAAAACGCTTTATTTTTCCCGGATTTTCCGTCATAATAGTATAATATACTGAAAATTCAGATTGAATGGGGTGGAAGCGAATGATGCAACTTGAACATCTTCAGCCATATGCGATTGTCGATGACGGCCCGTTTCTAAGAATCATTTTCGATCATTCTTACGTCCGATTGAATGTCGATGAAGAGACGTATCAGTTCATTCCGTCGGAGTCGAGTGAGATTTTCATCAACAAAGATTTGAACAAAGTCCATAACTTATTCGATGTGTTCACCTTCGAAAGCGGGGAAGAAGTGTTGCATATGACGGTAATCGATCTCATGCATATCAAACAATTTCGCAGTGAACTCCATCAGATCATCCATTCGTTTTATGAAAAGCGGACGACGATTCCGGCTACGGAAGTAACTACGATAATAGAAGAACTTGAGAAAGAGAACATTCACCGTCTTATCGACGAGGCGATCGATAAGGGGGATGAAGCATCATTTCTTGAATTGACCAATCGTTTGACGGAATATGGAGGTACAGTAGAAGAACAATGAAAAAATTTGGCATAGCGTTCTTTTTTATTCTGGCATGGGCCTTTCCAGCATCGGCCCATGCCGATAAAATTGTGGACACAAATACGACATATACATATGAACAGATGCAGGGAGATCTAAAACAGCTGGATCAGGAGTACGGGGATCTTGTAGAAGTGTATGATATCGGGGACTCCGTTTACGATCGTGACATTTTTCTTGTGAAACTCGGTTACGGGGAAGATCATGTTCTTTATAATGGTTCTCATCATGCCAGGGAGTGGCTGACGACGATTTTAAATATGAATATGATCGAGGAATACGCGAAAGGATATCAGGGAGAAACGTCTTTTCCTACATACAATGCAAAACAAGTACTGGACGGGACGACCATCTGGTTTGTGCCGATGGTGAATCCGGACGGAGTTACGCTTCAGCAAAAGGGGTTATCTGCTTTTCCGGAAGAAGTTCACAGCCAGCTGATTCAGTGGAATAACGGAAGTACCAACTTTAAACGTTGGAAAGCGAATGCGCAGGGAATCGATTTGAATCGTCAATATCCATCCGGATGGGAGAATGTAACGAAGACTTCAAGAAGTTATAAAAACTTCAAAGGAGACTATCCCCTCCAGGCCCCTGAAGCGAAAGTGATGAGGGACCTGCAGTATCTGTTGAACCCGGAACTGACGATTTCTTATCACACGGCAGGACAGATCATGTACTGGAATTATAAAATCGAACCTGAGAATTACGACAGGGATTCCCGTATTGCCCGTAACTATTCGAGATTCAGCGGATATGATCTCGTCAACTTCGAAAGCAATGGAAGCGGCTATACGGACTGGGTCATCGATTATTGGGATCAGCCTGCCCTTACACCTGAACTCGCCGTTTATCCGGGACCGACGAATGTAGATCCTGCGCGATTCCCTACTGCCTGGGAGAATAATAAAGTAGCCGGTTTGTACGCTGCGAGAGAAGGGTATGTCATTGCCGATCGTGACTACAGAGATCCGGCGGAAATTTGGCTGGATAATCGCACGGAACAATTGCTTGCTGATTCAGGCGCTGAAAATTATACGCAAGTACTTGCAATGGATGAGCGTTTCCGGCTGCATCCTATTCAGATGATGCAACTTTACAGCTGGTACCAATCCTGTGAGAACTGTTCGCCGGAAACTCTTAATGAAGAACTGGAAGGTCTTAAAGCATTCCAGGAGTGGGAAGAGAATAAAACGGTACCATCAGACCATGTATTTACTGTACGATTTAATACAAGCCTAACTTCTGATTCCCTGAATGAGCAATCTTTCTACGTGCAGACGGAGAGTGGACAGCAGGTGGAATTGTCAGCGGTACAAGGCGGTGGAGACAGAGTCCTTCTTTACCCGCCGAATGGCGGCTACGAGTCCGGAGAAACGTACTCTATGTTCATTAAAGAAGTGACATCTACAGAGAATTATGAGATGGAAGGTGGCATTGAATTTACGTTCGATGTTGAATAATGATTGACCGGTTGCGGCATCCTACGAAATAGGGTGCCGCTTCTTATAAGAAATATTGTTCTTTAAAAAGAAAAATAATAATATATAATGAAAACTTCGGAAATCAAAAGGAAAACGGAGAGAAATGAAGCTTTAGTTCTTTATTGAGAATATACGGTTGTTTTTGGTTCTTTCTATTTTAAAAATTACGATGTATACTATAATAAATAATTCGTTATAAAGAACGATAGTGGGAGGTTGAACTATGTGGCGATGATTGGAGAGAAAATTCGTGTACTTAGGCTTGGCAGAGGTTTATCGGTCAGTGAATTGGCGAAGCGGTCAGGAGTATCGAAATCCTACATCAGCAATATTGAACGTGGCGTACAGAAAAATCCTTCCTATATCGTAATGAGTAAACTGGCTACTTCTTTACATGTTCCTCTTGAGGATCTTATTTCCCATACCAGCAACCCTTCTGATGAGAAAGCAAAATGATAGGAGGCGACACCGTGATGGAACATCTTGACCGGGATTGGATAGAGCTGTTACAGGAAGCGAAGAATTTAGGACTGTCGCTGGAAGATGTGAAACAATTTCTCGAGTCATGTGATTAAAGGAGGGGGCTTATGACGGGGAAGGTAACCTTCAAACGGACAGCTGTTCAGACGAATGTCGATGGAGGGAGACAACCGTCTTTCATCAATCTGATGCATGTCATTTATGATGTAAAACCGGTCGTGGAACGGTTTTCTCAATTGAAAGTGAAAGCCGGATGGGGGCTTGAATGCAGAAATCGGGACATTTATGCGATATCTCCGGATCAGAAGAAAGAAGAAATGATGAAGAGCATTCTTGGTGACGAATCACCTTTATCATATATCCAGGCTGCTTCCTGTTATCATTTATTGAATACTCATACAGACTGTCAGTATATTTCCTGGGATGAAGATGCCGTCATCGATGATTCCTACGTAAAAACGCTCGACCATTACGGATTTTGGCCGTTCGGTGAGATTGCGAGAAGCATGAATCCTTTGTTCTTCTATGACTCCCTTCATCACCCGGTTGTCGTCTTCTTTACGTATCACCGGGAAGTGAAAGATGTGATCGTAAAGCATATCCACCGTTTCGATTATGAAGGATATGGGTTGAAGTATGGATACCGTACGTGGGCTGTAAGAAATAAAGAACAGGTTTCTATGAAGCGCATTAAATGAAAGCTGGCAGAAGCCGGCTTTTTTGTTTGTCGTCCCAGGAAAAAACAGATAGATAAAAAGTGTGTAATTCTTCTGCGAATTGTAACCAATCTGAAATAGATTAATAGCCGGGTAACGTGATATAATCAGGGAAGAAATGACAAACGGATAGAAAGAAGGAGGCACCAAAGTGAGACGTATTGTGTATTTGTTCATGATTCTTTCGTTGTCTATTATAGTAGCTGCATGCTCCGGAAATGATGTGGAGAATGCCGACAACCTGGAAGGCTCGGATAAATCAGCTGAAGAGAAAGAAATGCAAGAAGGAGAAGGGTCAGATGCAACAGGAGAAGCGACTTCTTCTGACTCTGATAATAATAATGATAGCGCAAGTGGAGAAGACTCTTCGGACACTGGAGAATCTTCAGGTGAAGGGGAAACTTCCGGTTCAGAATCAGAATCTGATTCCGGCAATACGAATTCCGGAGATTCATCTTCTGACGCTTCCGGGGCTGACAGCTCTACAAATAGCTCAGAAAATTCTTCGGATGATGGAGAAACGAATGAAGGAAGTGAGGGTTCTTCTGAAGGAGAAACAGAGGAAACTCCAACTGAGGATGGCAATGTAAACGGTACACCACGTTCTGAAGAGGAATTGAATGAAGCTACTCAATATACATTCTCAGAAGTAAATGGTCAGGCTGTAGAGGTCCTTATGGGCTTCACAGCAGTAGAGATAAACGTAGGTGATATTCCTGAAGCCGGCAAGAATGCTGAAGTATATATGATGATTGATGATGGACAAATCATCGATTTAAGTTATGATAAGGAAAGAGAAGCGTTTCGAAATGGTCAAATCAAACAGGTATCTAAACAGGCTCTGCAAAGTGCAACCGTTTTTGTGAGTGCTTAATGGAGGGATAGCATGGCTTACACAGTAAAAGAATTGAATCCAATTGTAAAAGATGTACTCGGAGTTGCAAAAGCTTTAAAAATTGATAGGGAAGATTTCGGCAAAAATAGAGAAGATCTTCAATTAGTCGTGGATGAGGGAGAGGCGGAAAAGCGCTATTCTTTTCAGTACAACCCTGGTAAAGATGATTATCGCATCCATAAGTTGCCTCAAAACTTGAGCGAAGAGCAGATACTTGATAGCCGTGTAGAAGGCGAATCATAAAATCAATCAAATTTTAAAAGCCAGCAGAGGATTATCACTCAATTCTCTGCTGGCTTTTTTTGGGATTTTATAGAAGATTAAATGGAAGAAAGCCGACTTCATAACAGTCGGCTTTCTTTTTGTATTATACTTCTTCTTTTTCTAAAATAAGATAATTCATATCTTTTCTTGAGATATCATTGTACCGCTTCTGGTTCGCAAAGTAGAAAACGATTCCTAGTAAGATCCATACGCCGAGCGCGATATAAGATTCTTGTCCAAGCGACGATGGTAACGGTGGGAACAGTAGCAACACGAGAAATCCGAGAGCACTCAACAAACCGAGAAGAGAGAATACTTTCCGACCTGGAGAGACCACAGCTTTCGGATTTTTCTTTTTGCCTGCTTCCGAAAACGCGAAATACTTGAATGCTGTAGCTGTACAGAAGAAATAAGCGATTGCTACACCTGTAGAAGACATGTCCACCACCCAAAGTAGTGCCTCACGTCCGAACCATGGAGCAATCAGACAGATGAGAACGGTGAAAATGATGCCTACGTAAGGTGTATTGTATTTCGGATGCAACTGACGGAACGCATTAGGCAAAATGCGGGCCCGTCCCATTGCGAACGTAAGACGGCTTGATGAAATCATGAAGCCGTTAAGCCCTGTGAAGATACCCATAGAGACAGCTGCAGCAATGATGAATACGCCGAGACGCCCCATATAACTCTCAATGGCATAACCGACACCCCACTCGATATTCTGGGAATCGATGACGCCCAGAAGGTCCTGCCAAGGCATCGTACTTGCAGTAATAAGAATCATTGCTGAATAAGCAAGTCCAGCAGCGAGCAGAGACCAGATGATAAGGCCGAAAGCTTTCTGTGGTTTGAAATTGAATTCTTCCGCAGCTTGCGGAATGTTATCGAACCCGACATAAGCAAATGGAGCAAGTGCCAGGATGGTCAAGATTGAAATGATCATCGATTGATCAGGCTTGAATGCAGGAGTTGCATTCGATAAGCTTGGTCCTTCTGTAAAGATAGCCCCAAGTCCTAGCAGAACGATACCTGTAATAAGAATCATTGCAAATACAAATTGGATATTACCTGAGAACTTCGCCCCGCGAATATTCAACAGACCAAAGATTATAATAGCAAGACTTGATACTAAGATTTGCATAATAGAAACATCATAGCCGGCGACGGTATACATCGTTCCAATCGCCATAATATCCGGGAACAGGAACTTGGCCAATAGAGATAGCGCGGATGCGTTCAGTGCCACGATACACATATAGCCGAGGGTAAGGAACCAACCGGCCACGAAGGCGAATTGACGTCCGAATCCTATGTAGGCATAGGCGAATTCTCCACCTGTAACGGGAAACTTCTCAATAAGGAAGCCGTAACTGACCCCGATTACCATCATAAGTGCTGCCCCGAGCAGGATACCGATGATGACTCCCATTGGTCCCGCATCGCTCATCCAGTCCGGTGGCAATACAAAAGCTCCCCAACCAATGGCGGAACCGAAGGCGATTGCCCAGACCCAGTGTGGTTTAAGCGATTTTTCTAATTTCTTTCTTTCCCTTATAGCCATAAGGTGTACATCCTCCTAAAATACTTTTTCCCCAATTCGACATAATTGGGGTTATTTTTTGTGCATTCCTCATTGTAAACAAAATTAAACTCATTAACCACCACATTTGAAGAGAAAGTACCATTATGAACTTTCTTATTTACAATTTTTTATTACAGACGATATTAAAAGAAACACGAGTTTAAAGGGGGGAAGGGACGAACTTTGGTTCGTCTAAATAAATGTCAGAATATAAATGGAGTTTGAGTAGAAAGGTTATGTTAGTGATTGTATTGGCCTTTGCTACATTGTCGATGACAGTAATGCCGGTTTCGGGAGATACAAAGGGAAGTATGACAATCAAGTCCGCTTATGATGACGGACGTGGCACGAAAGAGTTAGATGTAAGCATCAATAATATCGAGGGTTTACACGCAGGTCAGTTTGAGCTTCATTATAATTCAGATTTCGGATACATAAGAGATGCCGAACTGGGAAGTGTGCTCGGGGATAGTATCACTTCACTCAATATGGAGCAGGCAAAAGAAGGAGTAATCAGCCTCTCTTTTGCATCCCTTAAGGAATTGCCAGAGTCGGGAACGTTGTTGGATTTCGAATTTTATGTACAACAATCCAATGACTCGACAAAAACGGAATTCACATTAAAGGAAGCAGCACTTTATAACGAAGAAGAAGAAGAGATTTCCTATAATTCGAGTGAAGGGTTCATCAAACCGTTCCAGGGAGAAAGCCTTCCGAATCAGGAAGTGACCAGTGATAAAGAATGGACTGTTTCCTTTAATACCGAAATGAGTGGAGAGATTGTCAATTCTTCTACTGTTTTCGTTTTGAATCACAGAGGGGACATAGTGCCTACGGAGGTTGAACTTCGTGATAACGGAAAGAAAGCAGTCGTTTCACCGGTCAACGAATACGATAATAGATATCGCTATGAACTCATTGTATCGGAGCAACTATTCTCATCGGATGGTCAATTATTAAAGCAGGCAGTCAAATTGCCGTTTGCAATCAAATAGATTAAAAAAGGAGAGGCAGTTATAGATGATAAAGAAAGCAGGAACAACAATTCTCTTAAGTTTAGTTTTAATCATGAGTGTTGCCGTACCTAGCGTATTGGGGTTTGATGGACCGACGCTCGAGGTGGAGGAGGTTTCCACCACAGGTGAAGAGGCGACTGTTAATGTGAAACTTTATGAATTCAGCAATTTGTCAGCAGGAAGTTTCAAAATCATTACACCTGATGAAGAATTGGAACTGAAAAGTATAGAAATGTCTCCGGATTTTGATGAAGGGAGATTCCGTTCCACAGTAAATAAAAACGGGAACCAGGCTGAAATAAGCTTCTTGAGCAGAGCGGTGGACGAAGAACATAGCGTTACAAACAGTGTGGTTGCTCAATTGACGTACAGCCTTCCCGATGATTTTCAAAATGGCGAGTCACTGGAACTTCAAATCAGCACTCCTTCGTTCACAGACGAGGATGATGAAGAGCTTCTAGAAGAGAAGTACCATGGAAGCATTACGAAAGAGAGAGCCACAGGAGATGTGCTGGGCACGAACGAAATGAATGCAGCACAGGCTCTTCGTGTTTTACAGCATGCGGACGGAAAGAAATCACTAGACGAAGAAGCACAGAAATTTGCGGACGTGGATAATGATGCGAACATAGCGCAGACGGATGCACAGAAGATATTGGACCGGGTTTCCGGGAAGCGGATGAACTTCCTGTCCTTCGATATAGAACAGGAAATCAATGTGTACACAGGGTTAGCTTTTTCTAAACAACTGAAAGTGAAAGATGGACATGGTCCTTTGGAATGGGATGAAAGTGGCTTGCCACGAGGGCTTGAGCTGAACGAACAAACAGGGTTGATTACAGGAGAAGCTGAAGATACGGAAGAGGCGGAAGTAACGATTTCTGTAACGGATCGTACAGGTAAAGAAATTTCTAAAGAAGGAATTCTCTTTAAAGTAGAAGAGTCGAATGTCGCTTCTGTCGAGAGCCTTAAAACAGTAAAAGTTGAGAAAGGGGAAGCCCTTGAACTTCCAGAAAAAATGGAAGTAACTCTGAAAAGTGGAGTGACACGGGAAGAAACCGTTACTTGGGAAGAATTTGATACAGATAACGTTGTTGGAGAGTATGCGGTAACAGGGATGCTGGGTGAGAGCGGCATTACGGTCCAGGCAAACGTACTGATTTTTGAAGGGGAAGCACCTGAACTTTCAGAAGAAGCACTGAAATCCGTAGAAAGTGAATATTCTTCCTTCGGTGTGCATGCCGTTTACGTAGAAGGTAGAAGTGATGTAGCGAGAGTCGAAGTTGAATTTACTCGTGCCGATTCGAGTCGTACGGAAACTCTGAATATGCACTATGAAGGAAACGACAAGTACAGCCAGGCCATAACCCAACTGCCTCGTGGGGCTGAAATAAAAGTGAGTGCCTACGACGAATATAATGACCTGATCACAGAAGAAACACATTTCGTTAACTAAGGGGGAAGATCAATGAAAAAGCTTTATTCAAACGTCGTATTGTTGACGTTAAGTTTACTGGTGATATCAGGGGTGTTTCAGACTTCTGTCGTAAATGCGGCAGTTGGGGGTGCCTTTGATGATTTCGAATTTACTACGATAAAACAAGATAGTGTGTCTTTCGAAACGAGAGCTGATACGCCTCCTACAGATGGTACTCTCCATTACTTGATTTTGAGAGAAGGACAGAATCTGAGCGATGGTTCAGCGGCAGCTGGTACAAACTATCCTGATTTTCTTGATGAGGCAGATGTAGTAGCAAATGCAGAGAAGTTAAATTTAGAAGGTTTCTCTGAGCTCAAATTTGCTGAAGATCTGATCAGTGGTCAGAGTGAAATCGGAAGTACGATAGATGGTCTGATTGCTGGAACCGATTATACGCTTCACGTGGTCGAAAGAGAAGAATCGGCTATACCTCAAGAAGATCGTCCCGAGATTACTGAAGCTATAATAAAAGATATCCCTTACAACGAATCCGACCAATATTTGATTACTGCTAATTCATCCGGCAGTGGATTTATCGTGCAAAACGATGAAATGGGAAATAAATATTTCAAAGATACAAACACAACAAGTGATAATACAAAATTGGTGTTGAATACTAATACAAGTGCAGGTGATAGTCAGGATAATAAAATAACGATAGAATTCGATAATACTAACGCAACGGGTGAAGAATGGCTGTTGACTATCGAAAATGATGATGTATCTATCGAACATTTACCTAAAGCCGATTTCATTGCAGCCGAAGACGGTGTATTTCATTTCAGTACGGATGGATTCCCTGCGATGAACACTCAAATTTCAGGGGATGACCCGGGGGTTACAATTTCCGGAAACAGCTATGTGGATCCGACATGGAGGTACATACGTGGCGTGCGCTCCGGACAAATCAATGGAACACTTCGTGCGAGGTTCGAAGGTGATATCGAATTCGTTGCCGGGCAACGGGATGCAATTACTTTGAGAGACCCGGACGGTAGCAATCATGTAGATAGTGTGAGCGTTCAGGGGGATGAACTTATTGTTAAATATGGTCCATTGGAACCTGAGACGGAATATGTTCTGGATATCCCTGATGGTACGCTTGCAGCTCAAGGCAACGGAAGCTACAACGTAGATACGGACAATATCATTTTTTATACGGAACAGAAAGCCAGAGTCATGAGTACGTATTTCAGCCCTAGTCTACAGAGGTTCGATCACGAACGAAGTCCTTTCCGCAGAGGGACTGAGTATGCAATCCCAGGACTATATGGATTGAACGCTGCCGGTGTAGGAGTTAACCAGGCGTTGGTCGTTCAATTCGAAAACTCGGTAGCTGAACTGAATCCTGATAAAATTTCTGTGAAAACAAATCCGATTCAGCCGGACCTTGATTATGAACCGGTCATTAATGAGAAGGATCCCAGTCAGCTATTCATCAATTTCGACACTTCCCATCCTGATCGACTGCTTGAATATGGAACGATTTATGAGGTAGTTATTGAGCCGGGAGCTGTAAAAGATGAGTTCGGTGGAAGTGTTTATGCGGAAAACAGTAAAATCACTGCTGATTTCAAGACAGCTGATGGATTCGAGAACGTCTTCTTGAACCAGACAGCGCAGGACTTGAATAGAGAAATCTTACAGAATAGCAGTCACAATATCGCTATTGATGTCCCGGATGTTTACATTCAAGAATTGGAAACCATCCACTACAGAGATGGTTTGGTGCCGAATGAAGAAGTTGCACCGAACCTCACGAACATCGACATTGATGCTCATAATTCTGTAGAAACGATTGAAATTGTGACCGACCGAGGGGTAAGAGAAAATATTACAAGAGGTAATAATGAGAAGTTTTCAACCATTTACGCTGGGCTGGATGCTGACATTTCTGATATCAAAGTGACGGCTTTTGACCAGCACGGAAAAGTTCTGGAACGAAGATCTTTCCGATTACAGGGAGCTCCAGGGTCCGAGTTTGTAAACAACTATGTTCCTGAGATAACGAATGTATTCGGAACTACGCTTTCGTTATACGAGTTGTTATCGAACCCTGATCTTATGCAACAGATTCTCGAACAGATTCCAGTCAGCGAATTGAACCGTATCGGTGTATTTTATCCCTATGATTTATAATTCCTGAATAAGCAATAGAAAAACCTCTGCTCCTGATGAAGGAGCAGAGGTTTTGTGTTGAATAAGTTTCAGTTGTGTATCCACGTCACTTAACTTGAAACAGCATATGAACGTTATGTTCGATAGGTATTCCTTTTGAGGATGTGACATTCTCATTGACGATCAAATAATACTGAGCCTTGCTGGTCAAAGGAGAAGAAGGGGAAACAGTAACTGTCTCCTCGTTATATCCAACTACACTATCCACGATATTTCCGTTCATGTCCTGAATATAAACGTTCTCGGAAGTTACAGAAGCAGGATCAAGGCTTGTGTTCCAACTGAGAGTCCACTCTTTATTTGGATCGACTTCCTTTTGCTGAGGGAAGATTCTCCAACCTTCTTCAGACTCTGTGACATTAACTTTTACCGTTTGTTGATATCCGCCGCTTTCTGTAGTCCCGATAATCTCTGTACTGCCGGATGCTTTTCCGAAGATGGTTCCGTCCCAGGAAACGGTGGCTACCTCTCGATTCTTAGACTTCCATTCCATTCTTTTGTTTGTATTTTCAGAAGGGAAAAACGTCGTATTTATTTTTTGGAATGTCAACGCGGACATGGAAATCTCTTTGTTCTGAATGGTGAATCCCGAAAGTCGGGATGGTTCGCCTTCTTCTACTATAAGCTCAAGGCTTCCTTTTCTTCTATTATCGAGAGTAGTGACCCGAATTGTACTTGTTCCCGGAGAATGTGCTGTAATGATACCCTCATTATCAACTGTTGCAATCTGCTTATTATCAGACTCCCATTGCAGGATTCTCTGGTCCGTTGCGAATTCGGGGAATATATTGTATTCCAACTGGAACTCTTCGTCCTCCCAAAGTTTCAGAAGTTCTTCAGAACGTACTATGTGTATTTCATTAACTGGTACCCTTACTTCAACCGGGATTGCGTCAGTGAAACCACCATTTATCGAAGTGGCTGTAATAGTGGCTTCTCCTTCTGAAACAGATGTTACGGTGCCCTGAGGATTGACTCGTGCGACAGAAGGGTCTGAAGAACTCCATATTACTCTTTTATCAGTAGCGTGATGGGGATAAACATTAAATTCAAGTGTGTATCGATCTTCTTTTAATCCATCATCCGTTAAAGTCCTCTCCAAGGTAAGAGAGTTCTTAACGATGTCTATGTCTGTTACAGGTACTTGAACGCTGACTTTCACGGTGTCCGTGAATCCACCATCGGCACTCGTAGCTTTAATGATTGCGGTGTTAGAGTCAGAATGGTCTCCTACAGCAGTAATCTCTCCATTTTCATCTACGGTCACCACGTCAGGATTGCTGCTATCCCAGTAAATGGTTTGATTGATAGCACTCTCAGGGGAAACGGTAGCTTCCAACTGATAAGTTTCTCCTTTTTCCAATTGTACATTCGTTTCTTTGATATCGATGCTTTCTACAAAATGTAACTTCAATAACCGGGGTTCTGTCTGAGTCATTCCAGTACCGTCCCCGAGCTGTCCGAAATCATTTTTCCCCCACGTATAAACATTCGTAGCGGATGTTCTTGCTAAAGAGTAGCCGTATCCTGCCTCTACTTCTTGAGCCTTTTCAGGTAAGGCGATAGGTTTTGGAGAAGAAACGATTTCTTCTCTTCCAGTCAATTCTCCGTAATTGTTTTCTCCCCATCCGTATACAGTTCCGGATTCATCAATAGCCAGGTTATGACTGTGACCAGAAGCTATATCCGTTATATTTGTCAGTGAATCGATTCTTTCAGGATTCCCGGAAGAATTGGATTGTCCAAAGTAATTATGACCCCACGACCATACGTCTCCACTTTCATCTAAAGCGAGAACATGAGAATATCCTGTGGAAATCTTCTGTATAGGTGGAAGGTTTTCGATTTTTTCAAGGGATCTAGTGCGTCCCACGTTTTTCATGAAAATGTTACCTATGTTTTGACCGAAACCGTACACATTCCCGGAAGAATCCAACACCAGGTTATGATTTTGATAGACAGCTATGTCTTTTATATCAATATCATTAGTAGCGATTTTTTTAGCGGCGTACTTCGCATTTGATGAAAGAATGTGCTGACCGAGCTGATCCAATTCATTGCTTCCCCAGGACCACAAGCTTCCCGACTCATCAATCGCTAATGCATGGGAACTGCCGGCTTTTATAGCAGTGATGTTAGATAAAGGAACGTACTCTGCATTAACCATTTTTTGTATTTTTGTGGGGGTTTTAATGATTCCAGGAGTTTCCTTATTAGTCAGTTCTCCGTAGTAATTCGATCCCCATCCATACACCTCCCCGTTATCAGTAAGGGCGAAAGATTGTCTCTCTCCTGCCTCAAGGCTTGTAATCGTTTCATTCGGAGGTAGGGAAGTGATGCCTTCTGGTGAAAAGCGATGGTCGGTGTCCTCCGTACCTAATTGTGCAAAGTTGTTTCGGCCGAAGCTTATCATGTTATGAGGTCGTTCCCCTTCTCCTGACAAAAAAAGCAGCGTATGGTTAGAATGGACCGACATCGATTTAGCCAAAGTAGGAAGAGGAAGCAATGCAATCACAGTAATTGTGAGTAATAGTGTGACAATAAACTTATTCATAAATGATTTCCGCCTCCATTAACTGGTCTTCCGAGTAATACTCAGGAATATTTTCTGCTCTAAAGTATCCGTTCTGATCATCATTCAATTCAAAAGAAGCGATGTCTCCTATTTTTAAGTAGGGGTACTTACCGTTCGGGATTTCCAACTCTGATGCTTTGATTATAACTTCTGTTGGTCGGTCCTCATATGGCAGAACAACTCCTCCAGCATCCGACAACGTTTTATGAAGAGGGGTGTCTTCTTTATCTCCGACGGTGAACGCCATCACGGTATGATTACTCAAATGTTGTCCGGAGAAGGAAAGGGATTTATTGATAAGTAATTTGTATTTCTTCCCTTCTTCATACCCTTGGTCATTGGGGGAGACGACGACTGTTTTCTTATCGACCCTAAAAGTGACAGGGACTGGAGCTCCTGTACTGTCGATCACTTCAATGTTGAATTCGAGCTCTTCGGGGGGGTGATTGAATTCTATCTTCCATGATTTGGATGGACTAACTTGAACTTGTTCCTCGAAAGTCGAAATCGAGTTCTCCTTTTGTGGGATATAAGAGCTCTGGTCCCAGTGATTTAATATATTTTTATTTTTCGACAAGTTAAGTAAGAGGTCGTTCTGTGTAATATCTAGATTGTCGATATATCTCAGGTTTTCCAGCGGCTCCGCATTGAAAATATCATTGTTATTCAGTAATACTGTGCTCAAGTTCTCATGGCCTGTAAGTGGCGCGATGTCCTGAACGTTATTGTCTGATAGATTCAAGTGTCTCAACGCCTTCAGGTTTTTCAGTGGTGTGATATCAACTATGCTGTTTTCTGAAACATATAAGTCTGTCAGATCATTTTTTTGTTTCAGAGATTCGATGTTGCTAACTCTATTTCCTGATAGATGAAGAATCTCCAATTCATTCAATTTGCGTAAAGGTTTGATAGAATCTATGCGATTATTATTGATCCAGAGATTAGAAAGTTCATAGGATCGCTGAAGTGGCTTAATGGAACGAATCAGGTTATTAGTAAGGTGTAATTCTTCGAGATCACGCAATTCAGATAAAGCATAAAGATCTTCGATCGAGTTATTGTTCAGATTGAGCCATTTGATGTTTTTAAGGTTATTAAGATAGGTGATGTTATCAATCTTATTATCACTCAAGCCCAAATGCGTTAAATCTTCCAGGCCACGTAACGGGTATAAATTCGAAATCTCATTGTTGCTGGCATATATTTTTTCTAAGGGTAATTCACTCAATGGAACAAGACTTTTTATATTATTATGGGAGATATTTATTTCCTTGAGGGATGTAAACTCCTCGAGCCCTGATAAATCACTGATTTCCTGCTTTGTTAAATTAAGTGTTCTTATCGTATTTACATCACTGTGGAAAACTGGAGTAGCACTACTAATCTCGAGCATTTCTTTAATTGATGCTTCCAATTTATCGTCCGCAAATTCTACGGCACGCTTTCCAGATTCCTGTTCCTGGGGGAGATAAGCGGAAGACGGAATGGATTTTAACCATTGTAGAGCTTCCGACCCCGCAGAAACATTGATGAAATTGTGGTTTATTTTTATTTCAGATAGCTGCTTTTTATCATACAAAGGAGAGATGTCAGTGATTTTGTTATATTGTCCCCATACGGACTCCAATTCAGACAAATCTTCCATGGGAGTCGTGTCCTGTATGTCATTCCATTGGAAATGAAGGCTCTCCAACTGACGAAGTTCGGTTACCTGTTCAAGGTTAGTAAGAGTATTATGATCTACCCACAGGTATGTTAGTTCCGTTAGGCCCCCAACACCTTCTAAGGTAGAAAGATTATTATTGTTCAAGAACAACCTGTGCAAGCCTTCAAAGGAGGTAAGGGGACGCACGTCGTCTATTCCATTATTATTTAAGCGCAGTTCTTTCAATGCCGGCAGGCTGTCCAGCCCAGTGATGTCAGTGATTGTATTGGAAGAAAGGCTCAGTACTTGTAGAGTCGGCTTAGAAGAAAGTGGAGATACTTCTGAAATTTGATTGTTCTGTAGAAACAGTTTCTCTAAATTACGAAGTTCATCCAATTCTGCGATGTCTGTAAGGTTGTTATGAGAAAGGTCGAGTTCTTCAAGGTTGGTGAATTTCTCGAGTCCTTCAAGGTTACTCAACTCTTTTTCACTAAGATCAAGTTCTTTTACGCTCTCTATCTCGGATGGTGTGAGTTGGTCTATTTGAAGTTCATTTTTGATTTCATCTTCAAGTTTCGGATTTATTCCGGTTGCTGCGTGTGAGTTATGATACAGAAATGTTGAAATGATACATGCCAAAAACAGGGTGATAAATTTCCTCAATGATCGTCGCCTCCTACAATAATTCCTTCTTTTATTATCGGCATAAAAAAAATGAAATGAAACGATGGGAATTCCATGTTTCATTTCACGTTGAATCGCTTGATTACTCCTTGTTGTGCCTGGTCTCCATCAGAAGATGTCCAGCCTTCCTCGATGACTAGAGTGTATTCTGACCCTGGAACGAGCAGGGAGGGAGTCAATTCGTAGGCGTGTTCATTTTCACTGGATGCTGATAGGTCGAACTCAACTTCTTCCCCTCCCAGTTGGAATAGGGTTGTATGGTTAGTGAGAGAGATTACGTCCGCCTGTTTATTCAGTAGAATTTCGAATGTCTTATCAGGGCTGACCTGGTTCATCTCAGGAAAAGGTCTATAATCAGTGACAGTTTCTAGTGCTTCATAATGAGAGTCGATCAAAGGAAGGTAAGTAACATGGTCGGGTTCAATCCCTGTATTATTAAATCTTTTACCATAAGGGCTTTCTATATAATGAGTGGATAGTAAAAATCCATCTTCATTATCAAGATAATAAGGTCTTTGCATAAGACCTTTCCCGTAAGTTGTGGAGCCATATAGTGGTCCGACTTCATAATCTTTATAGAAACCTGCCATGATTTCGGAGGCGCTGGCACTTCCCCCATTTATCAATAGTGAACTCGATTCCTCAAAGGTTTCTTTCTGAGGGAGGGAAGATAGTAGCTCAGTGGTTGAATGGTTTCTTATTTGAACAGCATTCTCTACCTGGGGAAAGAAACCTGCAATTTGGCGAGCAGTTCTGACATATCCTCCCGCATTGTTCCGGATATCGATCAGCCAGTGTTCGACCTCTTCTTCAGTAACAATGGAAGAGATTTCTTGGGCAAGGGTCCGGCTGAACGTATGAATACGCAAGTGACCGATGTTGCCTGCAAGACGATGGAAGGTGACAGAAGGCAAAGTGAGGGTTTTTCTTATTAAGGTAGTCGAATAGGTGTCTCCATTTCTCTTCAAGGTCAACGAGACAGTTGTACCTTTTTCCCCTTTAAGCATGGTGATTAGTTCTTCCGGCGTTTCAGTTGTCAACTCTATGTCATTCACTTCTATAATTTCGTCTCCAGGCTTTAATCCTTTTTCAGATGCCGGAGATTCCGGGAGGACCTCCTGGATAATTCTGTTTTTCAAAGTAATTCCAATCCCTTGAAGTTCCTGATCGATAGAGTTATAGACTTGTTCAAGCTCTTTCTTCGTGAGGTATCTTGAATAGCGATCCAGGTTTTGAAGAATTTCTTCTAACGGTCGATCCAAAAGTTCCGGGGAGATTTCTTCGACATAGTTTTCGGAAATGAATTGTTTCGCATCTTGCTCAGTTTGAGCTGATAACGTGGACGGAATGAGAAATAAGATGCACAGCAATATAAGGGGAATTCGGGATTTAAGCATGATATTTTCCTTTCTCCGGGGAATCTTTACAATCAAAAGTAAAAGTTTTATGATACAAAAGGGAGGTTGAGCCATTCATGAAAAAACAGGTCAGCGTACGTATGGAAGAAGAGTTGTATAATACCATAGATGAGAGGTCCAAAAAATTGGGGATCAGTAAGAGTGCTTACTTATCTTTTGCAGCCAGTTTCTTAACTCATCAGGTAGACGTAGCAGAGAAGTCTTCAGGAAATTATAGTGTAAATATGTATGAACTTATAAAAACTCATCTGGAACAGCAAAATTCTAAATGAGAGGCGGGGAATCACCCCGCCTCTCATTTTTGTATAGGATAAGCTTTGAAAGAGCTTAAATCTGGATGTTCTTTTTGCAAGAGAGAAGCAGGAAAGATGAATGTCCAAGGTTTGCTAGTGTTGGATTTCACTTCAAAGTCTTCTAATGTGAAACCTCCTTTAGCAATCACTTCTCCGGAATTATCTTCAATCTGAAGTGGGACTTGTTGCAGTTCGATATTTTTTTCGCTTCCGTTCCTTATAAGAATCGTCACGTGTAAGTCATTGTTTTCTGCCTGCTTGGCTTTGACTCCCATGAAATTGACTTCCCCTTGCTTCGGTGCTTTCAAGCGACTTACGAACTCCTCGAGCTGCGAAACATCTTCATCAGCCATAGATTGTTCCCAGCTTTCATGAAGATCCAGAGAATGTTTCGGTTTCTTCTTGAGCTCAAAGGCTAATTTCCATCCCTCGGTAGGGATTTCTTCTTTCTCTACAAGAAGGTCTTTCTTCTGGAAAATGAATGGGTGAGGACGGCTAGATTCAGGTGGAAGTTCACCAGCTTTGCTGAGATCAAAAGATGCTCGAGCAAGGCGCTGACCTTCTTCATTCATAAGTACGACTGTCGTCTCATTGAAAGAAATCGATTTCGGCAGGGAATGACGAATGAATCCACCGACATTCACATCGGCACCTGATTTATCCATCTCATAGCCTGCCAACGAAACCTGATTCGGTTTTAGCGGTTCATTTTCGTTGTTTTTGAATCTGAATACGTAGATCTCCTCTTCGCTAATTTTCCATTCAGGTGGCAAAGAAAGAGGGGTTTCTACTAATCTTTCAGAATGATCTTCCTGTGTATCATCGAATAGTTCAGAAGCATCAATAGTAGAGTTTCCATTTTTACTGCTCAGATTTTGCTCCTGTTGTTTGTTTTTTTTAAAAAAGTTGAGCATCACTGATTCTCCTTTTTCTTTTTGGCTGCCTGTTTTTTATATAGGCCTTCCAACAGCTGAGCCAAGTGCATTAACATGCCTTTTTTCATTTCAAAATACGTATGCTGGAAGATGTCGAGTCCATCATTTTGATATAGACGAATCGGGTCTTCCTGCTGGTATTGTCTGATACCAACACCCTCTTTCAGACGGTTCATCATCTCCAAGTGTCGTGTCCAGAGTTGGTCCATGATCGTAACGGCTCCAAGTCTCAGCCGCGACTGAAGAATAGTGTTGTTCTTTATCTGTTCCAGTTGCTCTTTATAGCTCTCTACAGCACGGGCGGCAAACTCTTTCACCTCTTCGATGTCTTCAAAATTCTTCTCTGTCATGTGAAGACGAATGCTTGGCATCATTCGATTCAACTCGTTCTCGATATCGGCTATTGGCCAATCATCAGGAGCTATAGTATCCGGGCAATGCTTTTCTATTAATTCATCCGTATAAGAATCAAGCATCGGGATGAGATGAGAAATAGTATCTTCGTCGCGAAGCAAGCGGTTACGAAGTTCATAAATGACTTCACGCTGGTCGTTGATCACATCATCAAGTTTCAATGTGAATTCCCGGATATTATAATTGCTTCCTTCACTGATTTTCTGCACAGTATCAATGAACTTATGGATATCTTTGTTCTTCACGAGTCCTTCTTCGTCCGTTTTCAGTGACTTCTTCTTACGTTCCACTTCATCAGAAGCATAACGGTGCATCATATCGTCATCGATGGAAATGATGAACTGGGTGGAACCAGGGTCACCCTGGCGTCCAGAACGGCCCTTCAACTGATTGTCGATCCGGCGAGCTTCGTGCCGTTCCGTTCCTAAGACGTGGAGACCACCGACTTCGGCTACTCCTTCTCCAAGCATAATATCTGTACCACGACCGGCCATATTTGTCGCAATAGTGACCGTGTTTTTCTGTCCCGCCATGGAGATTAGACGAATTTCCTGTTCCACACTTTTCGCGTTCAGAAGTTCATAAGGAAGCTCTTCCTCATCAAGGTATTCAGCCACTTTTTCCGACTGAAGGATGGAAGTAGTACCAATAAGGATCGGCTGACCTTTGTAATGGCGATTCTTTACTTCTTCGACCATTGCATGGTATTTCTGTTCTTTCGTTTCGAACACGAGATCATCGTAATCGATTCTCTGCAACGGTTTATTTCTTGGGATAGGGATGACATCCATGCCGTAGACGGTCTGGAACTCTTTCTCTTCCGTTTTTGCGGTGCCGGTCATTCCAGAAAGGACCGGATACATACGGAAATAGTTTTGCACAGTCACTGATGCTTGTGTTTTATTCTCTTCTGTAATCTCAAGACCTTCTTTTGCTTCAATAGCTTGATGAAGACCATCGGATAGCGTTCGTCCTTCCATTGTACGACCTGTAAACATGTCTACAAGTTTCACTTCGCCTTCGTGTACAATGTAATCCACATCCCGTTCAAACATGACATGAGCTCTTACGGCTTGAATGGTGTAGTGATAGAGCGTCTGATGTTCCAGGTCGAAGAGGTTGTCGATACCAAAAGCACGCTCGACTTTAGTAATGCCATCTTCTGTCAGGCTCACAGCTTTTGTTTCACGATCGAACGTATAATCTTCATCCTCCTTGAAAGATTTGGCCAAACTGGCACATACCTTGTGGAGGTTCGCACTGGCCATGGTTTTCCCCGCAATAATGAGTGGCGTTTTCGCTTCATCAATCAATACACTATCTGCTTCATCAACGATGGCAAAATGGTAAGGACGCTGAACCTGCTGCTGTTTCTGTTGTGCCATATTGTCACGAAGAAAATCGAAACCGAACTCATTTCCGATTCCATATGTAATATCCGACTTATAAGCTGCCTGTTTCTGCTGCGGTGATATTTGTGGAATGTTCAACCCTACGGTCAGGCCAAGAAACTCATATAATGGTTTCATCGTTTCGAAGTCACGTTCTGCCAGATATTCGTTGACTGTAATAACGTGTACACCTTTTCCTTCCAGGGCTCTTAGATAACTTGGCAAGGTAGCTACTAATGTTTTTCCTTCACCAGTCGCCATTTCAGCAATGTTTCCTTCTGTCATAGAAAGCCCACCGATCAGTTGTACATCGAAATGTCGAAGACCGAGCACTCTTCGTGCTGATTCCCGTACAACGGCGAATGCTTCTGTCTGAATATCATAAATGGACGCGCCGTTTTCAATGGAAGAACGAAACTCTTCCGTTTTTTGCTGTAATTCTTCGTCGGAGAGATTCTCCACCTCCGGCTCTTTAGCATTGATAGCCTGGACCATCTTCCTGTATCTATTAAGTTGTCGTTCGTGCTTGTCGAAAAGACTCTTTTTAATCGTTTCAATCATAAGTAAACGCTCCCCAGATTAGTAAAGTCACTATCCATCATTTTAGCATGAAGGGAAAAGAGTGACTAGTTATCTCGGAAAAACTTTCAAAACGTGCGGTTTGTAATCGAATTGTAAAACTAAGTATATCTTTTTGCCTAATTTAGAATAATATTGTGGGAAAAATGTAGAAAATAAAAGTGGCTTCATGGTATTATTTAGAAAGTGAAAAATAGAGAAAATATGTTTAATAGGAGGAACCTGGATGTCATCGAGAACAAATGTCGGATTGCTGCTTAGTTTCCTGGTTTTCATGATCCTGCCCCTGACGGTGAATGCGGAAGAAATCAAGTTCATCAGTGTCGGAGAGAAAGCAGAAAATGTGAGTGTACATAAGGACTGGAGGATCGACTTCAACATGGAAGTTGAAGAGGACAGTCTGAATGAGTGGAATATAGAAGTGAAAGAGAAAGGTGTAGGAAAAGTCGACGGTATTGAACCTTACGTCGAAAATGGGAGTACCGTAGTGGTGCCAGCTCCTGAAGATGGCTACCGCGGAGGATCGACTTATACACTTTTCGTAGGTCAGACAATCGAATTCAAAAATGGCAAAGACATGAAAGATCGTTACAAAAGAGTGTTTACCACAGAACGTGAAATCTTAAACCCGATTCCTGAACCGGGGGACGACGTAGTCGCTTTCGGAACTGTCACATCGGATACTTTGAATGTCCGTAAAGATGCAACTTCCTCATCCGAAAGACTTGGTGCCTATAAGAAAGGGGACCGCGTAGAAATCTACGGATACGATGGTTATTGGGCAAAAGTAGATTATAATGGACAGGAAGCTTGGTTGCACAAGAACTACATGAAGCTTCGTGCCGTAAGCGGCGGTGTTCTGCAGGATCAGGTGATCGTTCTTGACCCTGGACATGGTGCCCATGATGGCGGAGCGAATGATCGTCAGGGTATGGAGAAAGAAATCAACCTCGACGTTTCTAAGCGAATCTATGACAAACTGAAAGCTCGTGGTGCCGACCCGATTATGACGAGAAGCACTGATACATTCCTTGAGCTATCAGAACGTGTGGAATTCTCAGAAGAGAGGTTTGCCGACCTTTTCGTAAGTATTCACACAAATGCAGCTTACCGTTCTGCAAACGGATCTGAAACGTTCTGTTATCAGGACGGGACATCTACGGCTTCACAGAGCTGCCTATTGGCGAAAGAAATTCAGAAACAACTGGTCGCGATGGCGAATATGAGTGATCGCGGAGGAGGAAAACACGGAAACTTCCATGTTATCCGTGAAACATTCCTGCCAGCGGTACTTGTTGAACTTGGGTTCATCACGAACTCCGAGGATTATCCGAAACTGATGTCCGATCGTTATCGTGAACTTTTCGCAGAAGCAGTTACACGAGGAATCGAAGAGTATTATAAACTGGAAGTGAATTAAAGGTTAACTGTCCCTATGGTCATCGTGGATGGCCATAAGGGGCAGTTTTTTATTTCTATTAACTGAAGCAATAAATGTCGAATGGTCAAGGAATATGTTGTCATTATTTGCATTATGTGTCGATTGAACTAGTTTAACGTCTTGAGATTAGGTTATCTATTACTAAAGAAATCTTTTCTACCCCCGGGATACATGTGGTATAATCTTAATAGTTTGTGTAATTGAAATTGGAAAATATTCATCAGCGTATTCGACAAGGGTGAGGGGACACTAATAAACGGAGGAGGGTCTTGATGGAATATAAGGCCTTACTATTTTGCTTCATTGCAGCTATTTTTATAACACCGCTGGTGAAAAAACTGGCTGTATATATAGGAGCGACTGACAAACCAGATGCAAGAAAAGTCCACAAAATTTTGATGCCGCGTCTAGGCGGGTTAGCAATATTCGT
Organism: Salimicrobium halophilum; assembly: GCF_900100295.1. GTDB lineage: Bacteria > Bacillota > Bacilli > Bacillales > Halobacillaceae > Salimicrobium > Salimicrobium halophilum. Next base: position 18,741 of record NZ_FNEV01000003.1, on the reverse strand, counting down.
CAGTTTTATTATCGGATACTTCTTATTCATGCCGGCGACTCCAATTTTTTGGCCGGTATTGATCGGTGCGACATTGATCATCGCTACAGGGGTGTGGGATGATCTGCGAGAGCTTTCACCTAAATGGAAACTGTTCGGTCAAGTGTTGGCTGCAGGAATTGTCGTATATGGTGGAGAAGGGATTGTTGTATCTTTCATAAACGTACCCTTTACAGAAACCACTTTAGAATTCGGGATGTTCAGTGAAATCATAACAATGATCTGGATCATCGCCATTACGAATGCCATCAACCTTATCGATGGACTCGATGGGCTTGCGGCTGGTGTTTCTGCCATTGCGCTTTTAACGATTTCGGGGATGGCTATCACCATGGGGAACGTCTTCGTTGTGTTTGCCGGACTGATGATGCTCGGTAGTACACTCGGATTTTTAATCTACAACTTTTATCCGGCCAAGATCTTTATGGGAGATACCGGGGCCTTGTTCCTAGGGTTCATGATCAGTGTTCTCTCCTTGCTTGGATTCAAGAACGTGACGTTATTTTCATTCGTCATACCAGTTATTATTCTCGGTGTACCAATTTCTGATACCATTTTTGCCATTATCCGCCGGAAACTTCAGAAGAAACCTATGTCCGCGCCGGATAAATCACACTTGCACCACTGCCTGCTGAATCTTGGTTACAGCCACCCGGAAACGGTTCTGGTCATTTATACGATCAGCGCACTCTTCAGTCTGGCTGCTGTGATCTTTTCTCAGGCGACGTTGTATGGAGCATTTCTCGTACTCGGATTCCTAGTACTGATGTTAGAGCTGTTAGTGGAATTCACCGGACTGATCGGGAAGGAATATCGTCCGATTCTGAACCTGATTCGAAGCCAGCGTACGAAGCGGTAGATGCAGAAGAACTGCTTTTCTCTTAGGAGAAGAGCAGTTCTTCTTTGTTATGATGAGCTTTTCTTATCAAAGATAGTCCCATTTAGCTGTAGGCATATTGTGGTAAAGCCGTTATAATGGTGCTAGATTGATAGAAAAGGGGAGTTTTTTACGTGAAGATGAAATGGCTTACTCCGGTTTTGGTGCTTTTGGCTATTTTCGCTTTTGCCACTTGTGCGCAGGCAGAAACGAAAGAGTGGGGAGAAGAGATCAACGTGCCGGCAGATAAAGTATGGCATATCGAATTCAATACGGAACTGAAAGCAAGTTCAGTGAATCCATCCACGGTTATTATTAAGAATGAAAACGGAGAGCGGGTACCCGATCTTGACATCTCTCTCATGGAAGACGGGAAAACGGTGAAAGTCGATTCTAAGGTCGACTATCCGGTGGATACCAAGTACACCTTACATATTCTCGACAATATCGAGTCCCGCTTTGGTAACAAGGCTTTGAAGGAAAAAGTGGAATTGACTTTTCATGTCTCCAAAGAATTTCAGACGGTGACGTTGAACGGACTGGATGATTGGGAACTCGGCACCTCTTACGATACGCTTAGGGAAGGTGTTCAGAACGCGCAAAACGGACAGGTCATTATCAAAAATGGCAGTGTTTTATGGGCGCCGGAAGGTTCACAACTGGCAACGGATGCGTTTACGGTTTTCTATAACGACGCTTCTCTCACAAGTCAATCAACGTATGTGAGTGGTCAGACAGAGCTTGACTATGTACGCTCTCATAATGAAGCGATTGAAGCTGAAATAGCAGGAAGAACCGTTTTTGTGAAACCTGAAGACGTCACGTTTATTCCTGAAGCTTATCAAAAGGGTGAGTCTTATTATAAAAACGCGGGTGGAACCCTGCAGCACACCATCTATCGTCCGCTAAGTGAGAGTTACGCTACGTACAGCTACGGGAAAGCTCCTGCTTCGATGGACGAAGGAGAAACGGTAACGAGCTGGGATGGTCGTACGTTCAACGGGGAAGAAGCAAAATTCTTCAACCATATGGACCTTCGCAGACAAAGCCACTATACGGGTGAAATGCTCGATGAGTATATTTCTTCACGTGTACCCGACAGCCCATTGATCGGCCACGGTGATGCATTCGTCAAAGTGGGCGAAGAGTACGGTATCAACGCTCTATATCTGATGGCCCATGCCATTCATGAAAGTGCATGGGGGAAGAGCCGGATTGCTCAGGATAAAAATAACCTCTTCGGTATCGATGCCCATGACGGTAATGCATATGAAGCGGCAATGGAGTATGAATCGTTCGAAGCTTCGATCCGTTATCTCGTAGAAGAGAAGCTTACTAAGCAGTATCTCGTTGAAGACGGGTCGTACTTTAACGGCTACACGCTTGGTAATAAGTCGACGGGAATGAATGTGAAATATGCCTCGGATCCTTATTGGGGACAGAAAATTGCCGGTCATATGTATATGGCTGATCAGCATCTCGGCGGTTATGACCAGAAGCTGCTGGAAGATGAAGATTATGTAGCTGAAAAATTCGAAGAAGAATCAGATGATGAAAACAACGGAGACCAGCCGGCAGACGAAGGCAAGGCTGAGTAAATAATGAATCCCCCGACCTTTTTATAATGGTCGAGGGATTTTTTATATAGTCTGTAGATGCTTACTAAGAAGAGAAGAAGGGGTGTCGCCACCTTTGGAGAAAATCTCTTCGTTTCCGAATACGAGAAACGCATCTTTGGCACGGGACACAGCAACGTTCAAAAGGGTAGAGTCTTCATCGAAGTTCATATGACTTGATGTATCTTTCTGATAAACGCTTGAAAAAAGAACGACCGGACTGGACGCCCCTTGCATCATATGGATGGTACCGACAGTGAAGCCGTAGAGTCCGCTAGCTTCTAGTTGGTTCTCTATTTCCTCTTTCTGTTCGGCGAAAGGGGTGACAATAGCTATTAGAGTAGACAGGTCATCTGATTCATAGAAAGACTGAAGCGTGTCTTTTTGTGCTTCAATCCATTCAATCATACGCTTTACTTCCACTTTATTAGAAAGGCCGGTTTTATGTCTGGTAACTTCCCCGTTTACGTGTTCGATTCCGAGATGAGGAAAAGGATACTGCTCGATAGGAGGACGTATCGGTTTCAGCCAGTTATGATACATCAATTCATTGCAGTAATTGATGACTTCCGGAACACTTCTTCGATGTTCAGTCAGAAAGACACCGCTAACCTCCGGGTGCATGTGGAAGCGGCTGAGTCGTTGGCATACCCTGAGCATCGACCCGCTGCTAGCCGCAAGTCCACTGTTGATCAGCTCTGGTTCTAAATGTTCTTTATCTGTCCAGCCGTTATTCAGGATGTTGGCGAAGTCGAACGTTTTCGTGATGTTGAAGAGTGGTTTCACCTGATGGACATCACCGATAGCGAGGATGTTTTTTGTCAAAGAAACAGCCGCGGCAGCCATTTCCGGCAGAAGTTGACCGGACTCTTCGATCATGAGTAGATCGATCGCTTCATAGGCGGGTGCTTCGGTTTCCTCTTCTGTCAGGAAAAGAGGCAAATCAGCGATCGGTATGACAAGAAGCGGTGCAATTTTCCTGAATGATTGGAACCGGAGGAGAAAAGGAGCCTGCGGATCCGGCTCATGTTCCAGAAGAAAACGACCTTCCCAGTAGCGGGCGGCTAACGAAAAAGCTTTCGTTCGATAGTCGAGATCCAGGCAAGAAGCCATATCCTCTTTTGTGCTTCCTTCATAGCCATGATTTTTGAGCCACTTTTCCACTTCTCTTTCGCTGCCATCTTCCAGGATCCGAAACGCGCCTTTCAAATCAGAAACGGTGTTCATCAATTCTCCATGAAGCAAATCGGTCACTTCCCGGATGTCCTCCCATTGATTCTTGAAATAACTTCCGGCTTCCTTCAAGTAGGCTTGTGTCGCTTGATTCACATATTCGGTATCTTCCATATGCTCTCGGAAGGACGAGGGGCCGTCTAAATGATAACGGGAGACTTCCCATTCAGAGGATATCGGTTCCCGGCTTGCATACAAAGAATAGCTGTTCACATTTGGAAGCCATCGCTTGTGCAGCTGCTCGTCAATGGAGAGATAATCGCCGGCAAGGTCCATGGCTGTGAATTGGTCATGGGCTGTAGCCACGAGCAGAGGAGGAGCCTGCTTTTCTTCAATAGTACTCTCCACTAGACGCGAAGCGAAAACGCACGTCAACAGCATGGATTTTCCGGTTCCGGGTGGTCCATTCATAGCGAAGAAATTCCTTTCGTTTTCAGATAAGAAAAGATCCAGCCCCTGTCGCTGAGAATCCGATAAAGCATCGTTACCGGGAATATGACCGAGATGCCGCGAATTAGATGATGTATAGGTGTCCATGATGTCGATTTTTTCTTTCTCCTGTTCCTCCAGGGAAATGAAGGAACGGTAAAGAGAAGGAAGGTTGTGCTGATCTTTCTTTTTCAGATCGTCGAGGATGTGTATGAGTGGAGCCTTGTCTCCGAGAGAATCACTCTTTATAGAAACGGAAGCTTTTCCCAGGAGCTTGTATGATTCATGAGTGAAGGTATCAAGCTTATAACCGGTGACATAAGAGAACAATTCGGAGGCGAAGGTGAACACCTCCGGCCAGTTATGGAAAGTGAACCCGTGATTCTGGAAGAAACGTTCGTAATCCTCCATATGTCCGATGGATCGTTCTCCGGTACGGGACGGTGATAAGTAGTACATGGACATCCAGGGAATGTCTCTTGGATGCGGAGCCAGCCGCCCTGAAGATAGAAGTTTTGCCGGAATCCATAAAGGGGCGATCGTTCCGGTGGATTCTTTATATAATAGAAGCGGATTGATAAGTATTTCAAGAGAAGAATGCTCTTCGTTGAAAAGTTGTTTTGCAGTTTGTTCCGTTACTTTTCCTTCCCTGAGTTCATCTAGGGAAAGAGGTACTGCGCGGTCTTTTATATCGCTGTATCTGGTGGCGAATCGTTCTGCGTCGATCAGACTGTTTCGGAAGTAATTCGTGAAATCCATGTGCATTCCTCCTCCTATCCCTTTACCCTTTCTTACTCCACGCTATTCCTCGCAAAAAAAGAACCCTGCCTAAGCAGGGTTCCGGTTACCAGGAGGATTCTTCATTTTCTTCATCTTCCTGAGCAAAATCATTTTCATCTTCGTTCCACGAGTTTTCTGAATCTTTCTCTGTTTCCGGAAGGTCGAGGTGGGCGCGAAGATCGGTTTGTATCTCATACAAATTTTCTTCGTTGACCATGTAACGCCAGACCCGATCTTCTCCTTCTCTGAAGAATCCGCCTTCTCCTTCTAGCTGCATCGTATCAAAAGAAAATCCGCCTTCCTGAAGGAAATAATCTTTGAATGTGATCATCTGATCGAAATCCATATTCGTGGTCATATCGTCGCCGACAGCATCTATGATGTCATCATAGTTGCGGAAAGAACTGAACGAGGAGACTTCTCTGGCGATTGCCTTGATAAGCTCCATTTGACGTTGGCCACGCTCGATATCACTATCTGTCCGGGTACGCGCAAGGGCGAGGGCTTCTTCCCCATTCAAAAGTTGTCTGCCTTCTTCGAGCTGTATCGCTTGGAATTTGTCATTCGAGTTCTTTTCTTTCAAGTCGAAAGGGACGTCATACTTGACACCTCCGACCGCATTTACGACTTCAATGAACGAGTTGAAGTTGAGTCTTACATAGTAGTCTACAGGCACATCAAGCAGTCCTTCGACCGTTTCTACAGTGGAATCGATGCCTCCGTAGGCATGTGCGTGCGTGATTTTCTCTTTACGATCTACTTCCGGAATGTACGTATACGTATCTCTCGGAATGCTCAGAAGCTGTACGGATTTATCATCGTCGTTAAAAGTAGCCAGTACGAGAGCGTCGGAAAGGTTATTACGATCTTCATTGTCTTCGGTCCTGGATTCGCTGGCGTCGATTCCTACAAAAAGAACGGAAAGATGGTCTTCTCCTGGTGTGATCTCTGTTTGACGCTTGTCCGATTTCCCTCCACGGTCGAGCGCTTCATGGGATTCATTAGCCGAATCCCTGACTTTATCCGTAAGGTACGCTCCATATCCCGCAGCTGTTCCGACAAACAAAAGCACTAATAGGCCGGCCATCCACAGTGTGCGTTTTACCCATTTATTCATGTTGTGGTTACTCCTTTTGTTTATCACTCGGGACATCGATTTCCATGTAGGAGAGATCTCCTTCACGAATCTCGGCCTGTCCGCTCGTGATATTCGTTATCCAGTCGCGGAATTCGTCTTGGTCTTCATTCTCTGTATATAGTAGTAGTTCCACCTTTTCAAGGTAATTAATCGTGTCGAGGATATATTTAGACTGTCTCGCTTCATTTTCGACTTTGCCGAGCAGGGAATAATCGATGGAAACACTCATCTGTTTCATAAGTTTGCGCTCGACGATCCCTGTCTCTTCAATAGCTTCAGAAACGGCACCACCGTAAGCACGGATGAGTCCACCGGCTCCGAGTTTGATTCCTCCGAAATAACGGGTGACTACGACTGCCGTATCTTTGAGGCCGCGTTTTTTCAATACCTCAAGCATCGGTACACCGGCTGTTCCGCTCGGTTCTCCGTCATCATTCGCCTTTTGGATCAGGTCATGCTCGCCGATCATATAAGCAGAGCAGTTATGTGTGGCATCTTTGTGTTTCTTCTTGATTTCATTGACGAAGGCTTGAGCTTCTTCTTCCGTTTCGCAGCGGCGTATGTAGCCGATGAAACGGGACTTCTGTATAACTATTTCTTTTGCTCCCTCGGGTTTTACCGTATAATAAGAATTCAGCATAAACGTTTTGCCTCCCAAGCTTTTATTATATACGGTGAGGCGCTTGACGGCAAACGACTTTCATCATTTTTAAAATAAATGACTTTTCACCCCCATAGATGGGCTTAGGTAGAACGAATGATACTATAAGGAAAGGATGGAGAGGTTTCCATGGCGGATAATTCACTGATCGAAAAGTCTCTCGACGCAATTATACAGGAGATGGTGGACCACGTATCGAATAGTAAAGATGAGGTCTTCACCATCAGTGAGAAATCACGGAAAGAATACGAAAACCTTACGGAAGAACTGGAGAATCTCAAAACGCAGATCAATGCGTATATCGAAGAAGGGGATGAACTGGAGAAGAAAGCCAAACGCTCCAGGCAACGCCTTTCTCATATGAGTAAACAGTTCAACGAGTATTCAGAGAAGGAAATCCGTGATATGTACGAAGAGACGCATCAGTTGCAGATGAACCTCTCCATGGCCAGAGAAAAAGAAAAGCAGCTCAGAGAACGAAGAGATGATATCGACCGGCGTCTGCGGGATCTTGATGAAACGATCGAAAAGGCGGAGAACCTGGGTGGAAAGATATCCGTTGTGCTGAACTATCTGAACGAGGACTTCCTTGCCGTAAGTGAAGCGCTTCAGGATGCAAGGCAGAAGCAGGAATTCGGTCTGCAGATCATTGAAGCCCAGGAAGAAGAACGCCGCCGCCTATCGAGAGAAATCCATGACGGGCCGGCGCAGATGCTTGCGAATGTCTTATTGAGATCCGATCTGGTGGAACGCACGTTCAAAGAACGGAGCGTGAAGGAAGCTGTCACGGAAATGAAAAGCGTACGTAAGATGGTGCGCTCGTCGTTATATGAAGTACGCCGGATCATTTATGATCTTCGTCCGATGGCACTTGATGATCTTGGAATTGTTCCGACACTAAGGAAGTATTTAGCTACTGTTTCCGACTATCACGAGCTTGATATCCGGTTCCAGTCGTTTGGACAAGAACGCCGGCTGGACTCCCAATACGAAGTGGCTGTTTTCCGCCTCGTGCAGGAAGCCGTGCAGAATGCCGTCAAACATGCGGAAGCAGATCGGATCGACGTCAAAGTGGAACTGACCTGGAAATCCATCGTGATTGTCATCAAGGATGATGGGAAAGGTTTTGACGTAGAAGATAAAAAGAAAGGGTCTTTCGGTCTGATCGGTATGCACGAACGGGTCGATATGTTGAGCGGCGAGCTCGAAATCGAGTCAGCTGTCGGAAAAGGGACAGGCGTCACGATAAAATTACCGATAACAGAAGAAAAGTAGCTTAACAATTGTGAAAACAGGGAAAATGTCTTTCAAAAAGACTACGAGCACAGGAGGAGAATACGATGACGACGAAAATTGTATTAATCGATGACCATAAATTATTTCGCGAAGGTGTACGTAGAATCCTCGAATTTGAGGAGAGCTTCGAAGTAGTGGCAGAAGGCGACGACGGGGAAGTGGCTGTCGAACTGATCGACCAGTATAACCCGGACGTTGTGCTGATGGATATCAACATGCCTGGAAAGAACGGGGTGGAAGCGACCGCCGAAGTCACCCAGCGTTTTCCGGACCTGAAAGTGATCATCCTTTCGATCCACGATGATGAGAACTATGTAACGCACGCACTCAAGACAGGAGCTCAAGGGTACCTCTTGAAAGAAATGGATTCCGAATCCCTGATCGAAGCGATCCGCGTCGTTTCTGAAGGAGGATCGTACCTTCACCCGAAAGTGACGCATAATCTGGTAAAAGAATACCGCCGCCTATCTGATGGCACGGACGGCTATGCCTATAAAGCGGTGGAGTACCGTAAGCCGTTGCACCTGCTCACGCGCCGTGAGTGTGAAGTGTTGCAGCTACTTGCCGACGGGAACTCGAACAAAGGTGTGGCGGAGTCTCTTTACATCAGTGAGAAGACCGTCAAGAACCACGTAAGTAACATTTTGACGAAGATGAACGTCAACGACCGCACCCAGGCTGTTGTTACGGCTATTAAGAATGGATGGGTCGAGGTACTGTAAGAAAAGTGGGCGAGGTCCTCAGAAACTTGGGGAAGGTCCGCAAACCGATGTCGAATATTGTCGAATGTCCGCAAAATCGGCGTGCAGGTCCGCAAATGCGCCAAGAAGGTCCGCATTAGGGCGATGAGTAACTCAGGAACGGTCAGCCCGTCTCCTGAGTTTTTTATATGTGCAGTTTCCGGGATTTTGCTGAAAAAACATAGCAAGTAAGATAAAATAGAAGAAAGGCCTGAGGAAAGGAAGATTCAATGAAAACAGCGGTGTTGACCGACAGTACGGCTTATATAACGGAAGAAAAACGAAAAGAATTCGATATACATATGGTACCGCTGAATGTCATCTTCGGCGAAGAAACGTATCAGGAAGAAATCGATTTAACTACAGATGAATTTTATACAAAAGTAAAACAGGCAGAGAACTTACCGAAAACGTCCCAGCCCTCTGTAGGCTCGGTCATGGAGAAACTCGAGGAATTGAAAAAGGATTATGATGCAGTAATCGCGATTACGCTCTCCAGTGGCATCAGCGGGACCTACCAGGCGATGCGCTCCGCCGGCGATATGGTGGAAGGAGCGGGGCTTCATTTATTTGATTCAGAAATCAGTTGCATGATGCAAGGATTTTACGCACTTGAAGCTGCTCGACTTGCTGGAGAAGGAAGAGACGCTGGTGAAATTATGGAGCGCTTGGAAGAAATGAAAGAAACGATGAGCGCCTATTTCATCGTGGATGATTTGAGGCACCTGGCACGAGGTGGTCGGTTGCACGGCTCCCAGGCGTTTATCGGAAGTCTTTTGCAGGTGAAGCCGATTCTTCATTTCGTCGACACGAAAATTGTTCCATTTGAAAAGATCCGTACTTATAAAAAGGCTCGCAAACGGACGCTTGAATTATTTGATAAAGATGCTTCTGGTGGAGAAAAAATCCAGGCGGCTGTCATCCATGCGAATCGTCCGGAAGAGGCGGAAGCGTGGAAACAGGAAATCGAAAACCGCTATGAAAACGTGACGGTGACCGTCAGCTATTTCGGCCCAGTCATTGGCGCACACCTCGGTGAAGGAGCACTTGGTCTGGGGTGGTACAAAGAGTGATTGTGAAGCCATCTATTGCTCCTGACTTGGAAGCCTGGCGCGCGCTATTACCCCGCGTAGCGCCTCCGCTTTCGGATGAGGTGGATTACACTATTGCCCGCACCGCCTCCGGCTTTCATGGAGAGCAATCCCTTGAATACCCCCTTTCATTGATATCCCCTGATTACGATATTTACTACGATCTCCGCCTCCCCCATGGAGATTCCTTTTTCCAAATCGATTGTCTTTTAGTTTCTGAGTATTGTTTTCTAATTCTTGAGGTGAAAAATCACAGAGGTGTGTTGACGTTTGATACCGAGCACTAACAGCTCTTGCGTGAATGGGAGGGTGAGTTGGATGTCTTCGATGATCCTCTTTTGCAGGTGCGTAGGCATCGCATGCAATTTTTGGAGTGGTTCGGGAGTTCTGTACCGTGCGACACGTTTGTTGTCGTGTCGAATCGCAAGGCTCGCATCGATGGTGACGTGCCTACTAATGTGCTGCGTCCTAATTCTTTGCCGTTTCATGTAAGGAAAAAGGAGGGAGATGTTTGTATTGATAAAATTGCATTACGTAAGCGACTATTGGAATCACATCAGCCGCGTGAAGTTGATGTGATGAAACGAATGAAGCTTCAGCCAAGAGACATTATTCCTGGCGTGCGCTGTCTGGAGTGCGGCAGTTTGAAGATGAAACGGAGACGCACGGTGTGGCACTGCAGCTGCGGTGCTTTTGATAAAAAAGCTCATTTGGCTACGTTGCGTGATTATAAGTTGTTGTTCGGCGAGCAGATCACCAATCGGCAGGCGCGCTGGTTTCTTCAGATGGATGATTACCGAGCTGTGCACCACATTTTGAAGACGAATAGCTTGAAGTCAGAAGGGCCGAACAAGAAGAAAATCTACTTTTTGAGATAAACTGCTCATTTTTTGAGATAAAATGAAAAAACTTGAGATAAAATGAAAAAATTTGAGATAAAATGAAAAAATTTGAGATAAATCAAAATTATTTGAGATAAATGCATAAAAAGTTGAGATAAACCCACGAGGAGGACGTCCATGTACAGTGGTCAATGGCTTACGAAAGAAGAACTTCCAAAATTTATAGATAAATCATCCTTAACTCAACACCCCGGTATCATCAAAAGACAATGCCAGCGGTGCGGAAACAAAAAATGGTACAAACTTGCTCGTTTTCCTCACGCTAAATGTAAAAAGAAATGTCTCTACTGCAGGAACTGCATCCAAATGGGGCGCGTCACTGAATGCGAGTCTCTATATGAAATGCCGACCTCTTATCAACTTCCACAACAGGAAACTCTCACCTGGAGCGGCACCCTTACCCCACACCAAGAGCACGCCGCGGACAAAATCAAAGAGACGATTACACAAAACCAAACCTTGCTCGTCCATGCAGTATGCGGTGCAGGGAAAACAGAAATGATCTTCCCCGGCATCGAACAGGCGCTGAGCGAGGGAAAAAGAGTTTGCATTGCCACACCACGTGCAGACGTAGTAAGAGAGCTTCACCCACGTCTGCAAAAAGCTTTTCCGAGAATTCCATTAGCCTCACTCTATGGAGGACATTCCAAGCAAACATCCTACTCGCCTATAGTTATAAGCACTACTCACCAGCTATACAGATACAAAAATGCATTCGACGTCCTGATCGTAGACGAGGTGGATGCCTTTCCTTACCACAATGACGAATCTCTACAGTGGGCGACAAAGCAAGCTGCGCGAACAGCCGCCTCCATTATCTACTTAACAGCCACCCCGAGAAAACAACAGAAGCACCTTCCGAAAATATTCGTACCCGTACGCTACCATGGACATCCCCTGCCTGTGCCAACCTTCCACCTGTCACTCAGAATCAAAACCAAACTTCCAAAGTTCACTCAACCAGAAAGGCAACTCCTTATATTCGCACCGACCATCACACGGGCAAAAGACATAGCGGAAGAAATGAACATCCCTGTCGTTCATTCGGAATCCCCCAACAGAGAAGAAATCATCGATAAATTTCGGAAAAAAGAAATCCAGATGCTCGTTACGACTACCATCCTCGAACGAGGTGTCACGTTTCCATCTGTGGACGTGTATGTCATTGATGCCGGGCATGAGGTGTTCGATGAAGCGGCGCTTGTGCAGATCGCGGGGCGGGCAGGAAGAAGCGCGGATGATTCTATGGGAGACGTGCGTTTTTACATGGAAGGGAAGACGGATGCAATGGTGGAAGCACGTGATGCGATTAAAAGGATGAACAAACGGGGATACAAGCTATGAGATGTCTGTATTGTTTTGACATCATCCAGCCGAAAACCGACTGGACGAACGTACTGATGGCCGAGAGAGACAGCCACTTATGCGTAGACTGCCAGCAAGGATTCCGGAAAATCGAGCAAGGGTGCCCGAAGTGCTGCAATCCACGATACACAACCACCTGTCCCGACTGCCGAAAAGATTCTTCATTAGAATCGAACATTTCTTTTCTTCACTACAATGATTTCGCCAAAGACTGGGTAGCCCGGTGGAAATATCGCGGGGATTATGAACTGATCAAATCCATGCATGCTTATCTTCCTTTTTTTATCAAAGGAAAAGCTGTGCCGGTTCCTCTAAGTGAGGAGCGCCTTGAAGAACGCGGCTTTAATCAGGCGGAAGCGATCCTTCACATACTCGGGAAGAAACCACACAATCTGCTTGGACGGACCCATGCAGAGAAACAGTCAAAGAAAACGAAGCGCGAACGGGAACAGGAGCCGAATCCTTTTTACGTAAAAAGACCGGTGAAAGGCAATGTTCTGCTGATCGACGATATCTATACGACAGGGACGACGATGAAGAAAGCGGCGCAAATTCTGAAAGAAAACGGAGCGACTTCCGTGAAAGGCTTAACGCTGTTCCGTTCCTGACGATAGTAGAACAAAAGAGATACTTCCCGAGGAGTGACGACGATGGCAGAACCGGCTAATTGCCCGCGCTGTGGCAAGCTATTCATGAAAGGACCGCAGACTGTATGTGAAGCCTGCCGAAGAAAGGAAGAAGATGACTTCCAGACCGTATATAAGTTCATTCGCCAAAGAGAGAACAGAACGGCGACGGTTGAAGAAATATCAGTAGCGACGGAAGTGGAAGAGTGGCAGATACGCAGATTCGTAAAAGAGAAGCGTTTGCACCCCGCCAACTTCCCGAGCCTTTCGTATGAGTGCGAACGATGCGGAGCTCTTATTCAGGAAGGACGGATGTGTGAGAGCTGCAACGCTGAACTGAACCAAGGCATCCAGCAACACGACCGTGACAAGGCATTGGATAGCCGCAAACAACAACATGAGAAAGATATGAATAAGAAAAGCATGACGTATTATTCTGTTGATAAATATAAGAAATAGTTACTATTTAACCTAACCTGTACAAGTTCGATATAATAAGTATAGGAACACGGAATGTATAGAAAAGAGGTGAGACGGATGAAGATCAATGGACCAAATCAGACGAATTGGAATCCGTATCAGAAACAGATTAATCAACAGAAACAAATAAAACAGAACCCGAACCAGGATAAACTTGAAATTTCCCAGCAGGCAAAGTCTATGCAGGAAGCGGAAAAGGTAAGTCCGGCACGGGAAAAACGTATCGAAGAATTGAAAGCGCAAGTGGATAACGGGACATACAAACCGGACCCGTCTGCAACCGCCAAAAAAATGGTGAATTTCTTCCAGCAGGTAGAAACAAAGGAGTAGAAGGTCATGATTGAACCGATCATCAGCGATATGAAGCGTCTTGTAAAGCTGCATAAGAGTCTCCTTAATGTATCTAAGGAGAAGACGGAAGCACTGAAAAGTAATGACACCACGAAAATCCAGCAGCTCGGACAAGAGGAACGGAAGCATATCCAGGCTATTGAAAAGGTAGAGAAGTCTCGACAGAATAATGTTGCCGCCTGGTATGAACAGGAAGGTATACGCAATCCGGAACCGACAATCAGTGATGTACTGGAACGTCTCGAAGGGGAAGAACATCAAAAGCTTAACGCTGAATATGAAGCGATGATACTTGTTCTTGCTGATCTGAAGAACCAGGAGCGACTGAATGCGGAACTCACGCAGCAGTCGCTGCAGTTCATCAATCTTTCGCTCGACCTCCTGCAGCCGAGTTTGTCCAATATGAACTACGGAGGCGAAGAGTCTTCGGATAAACCCAAACGCTCCGTCTTCGATTCGAAAGCGTAAGGAAAAGAGGAATAATTATGGTTTCCACATTTCATGGATTAGAAGTAGCGAAACGCGGATTGTTCACCCAGCAATCCGCGCTTTATACAACCGGTCACAATATCTCGAACGCCAATACGGAAGGCTACACCCGTCAGCGCGTCAACATGGAACAAACTTCTCCATTTCCTCCGGCATCTCGGAACCGCCCGGAGATGGCAGGCCAAATCGGTAGCGGTGTTCAGGCTGGAAGTGTCGAACGCGTACGAGATGCTTTTCTTGATGATCAGTTCCGCGCCGAGGCGAAAAAAACCGGCTATTACGATGCGCTTGAAAATGGTCTCGGGAAAATGGAAGAGATCATGAATGAACCAACGGACCAGGGACTCGCGAAAACGATGGACCGTTTCTGGCAGTCACTTCAGGACCTTGCCGTGAACCCGGAAGATGCCGGAGCGCGTTCTGTCGTGATGGAGCGAGGGAAAGCTGTAGCAGAAACGTTCAATTATTTATCGGAATCTGTGCAGACGCTTCAACAGGATGCGAAACAGGAAGCTGAAGTTACGGTTCAGAATGCCAACTCCATGCTTAACCAAATCAACCAGCTCAATCAGCAAATCGGAAACATTGAGCCACACGGCCAATTGCCGAATGATTTATACGATAAACGTGACCGTCTTCTGGATGACCTTTCGAAAATCGTAAGCATAGACGTGTCTTACGATAAGAGTGCATCTTCTTCGAAAGAGATGGCAGATGGGATCGCGACTGTACGATTAGCAGATGAGCAGGGACGAGCACTGGAAGATGCACCGGCACTTGTGAATGGACCTGAAGAAACGGTTAATCAGCTATCCATCAATTATCAAGAGTCAGACGATCGGGTTGTTTTCGATTCTCTGCAACTAGGTCAGGCTCCTGAAGGGGAAGACGGAGAAGGAGAAGAGGCATACGCTCTTTCCATGAACGACTTTCCTGCACCAGGGAAACTGAAAGGACTCGCAGATCTTGCCGGTATGGTAACGGAAACACCGAGAGATCCGGCTTATACAGTGACTGGAGCTGTCCCTGTCGATAACGATACGCAAGCTGCGACGCTGTCATCAATCAGTAATGGGGAAGAAGAATTGGGAATGACTATCACCGGTACCTATATAGATGGAGAAGGTAATCCACAGGATATAGATGTTCCTCTTGATGGATTAAATGGAGATTCGACGCTTTCGGAAATCGCAGCTCAAATCAATGGAAACGAAGGAATCCAGGCCGAAGTACTCGACCAGGATGGAGAAAGACGACTTGCTATAAGCACAACTTCACAAGGTGAAGGTTCAACATTTACAGTAGCAGGAAATGGTGCAGAACTGCTCGGTATTGCTGGGGAACATCAGGGGACGAACGAGCAGGAAGGGAGTTACGTATCAATGTTGAATGACTTGGATACACTTGCTTCTTCGTTTGCCAACCAGTTCAACTCGGCTCACAAAGATGGTACGAGCCTCGAAGATATGGGTGAAGATGCGAATGGTAGCCTTGGTTTCTTCGACTATGGCTCTTCTTTTCCAGTCGGCGCTCCACCTGAAGAAGGAGACCCGGAAACTAGAATCTATCGTGGTATGGCATCTGATATGGGAGTCATTGACTCGATTACAGAAGATGTGGCGAACATTGCAGCCTCTCTATCTGATAACGCTGGTGACGGAGAGAACGCGAGAGAGCTCGCTGATATCCAGACGCAAGTGGATGATGCATTAGGCGAAGGTGCGAACATCAACAGTTTCTACGAAGGAATGATCGGTGGCATGGCTGTAGAGACGCAGGAAGCGAGACGCATGAGTGAGAACTCGGAAACGCTTCGTAACTCCGTGGAAAACCAGCGTAACTCCGTCAGTCAGGTTTCTCTCGACGAAGAAATGACGAACATGATCAAATTCCAGCACGCGTACAACGCATCCTCCAGGAATATAACGGCAATCGATGAAATTCTTGACCGCGTCATCAATCAGATGGGCCGCGTCGGAAGGTAGGTGAGATGAATGCGAGTAACACAGGGAATGCTTAACAACAACATGCTTCAGAACATGAGCAAAAGCTATCAGAATATGAATAAGTACCAGGAGCAATTCTCTACTGGTAAAAAAATCAGCCGCCCGTCCGACGATCCAGTGGTTGCGATGAAGGGGATCGATTATCGGTCGGAGCTTACGAAAGTCGAGCAGTTCGAGCGAAACATCGGCGAAGTGTACAACTGGATGGATACTTCTGATGTAGCTTTGGATGAATCGACGAAGGCCCTTCAGCGTATTCGTGAACTTACTGTCCAGGCTTCTTCCGATTCTATGGGAGAACAGGAGCGTCAAAGTATTGCGAAAGAAGTTGGTCAAATCAGAGATCACTTAAAAGATCTCGCGAACACAGAAGTGAATGGCAAATATTTGTTCAACGGTACGAATACGACAGAACCTCTAGTCGCAGAGGATGGAACGTTGAACAATAATTTCGGGGACGATGTTAATATTGAAATCTCAAAGGGAATTACGGTGAAAGCGAATGTCGATGGGGAAAATATTTTCTCAGATGAGTTTTTCGATGATTTAGATACTCTGAAAACACAACTTGAAAGCGGTGCGAGTGGTGATGACCTTGATGGGAATCTAAGTGTTCTTGATGGTCATATTGAAGGTGTTATTGATGAACGAGCCGACCTCGGTGCCCGGATGAATCGTCGTGACATGGTAGAGGACCGCCTGGCTGTTCAAAAAGAAATCACTACAAAAATGCTCTCTGATAACGAAGATGCAGAGATGGAAGAAGTCATCACCAACCTGAAAACACAGGAAAGCATTCATCGTGCTGCACTTAGTGCCGGAGCGCGTATCATCCAGCCAACGCTCATGGACTTTTTACGATAAGCTATCTGCCTTTAGACAGGTAGCTTTTTCTATATAAAGATGAGGAGGTGCAAGGGTTATGCAAATGCCGCGGCTTCAAATATCAACGACAGATGCTCGTGTTGGCATACAGACGAGAAACGCTGAGCTGACGTATCAGCAACCTAAGGCTGAAGTTTCTATTCGCCAGCCGAAAGCGGATGTATCCATTAGGCAGCCTGATGGAGAGCTTCGTATTGATCAAAGCAAAGCCCGCAGCAACCTGCATCTGAAATCCTCTGCAGAACGCTCCCGTCAAACGGAACAGTTTGGAGAACAAAAAGCGATGGAGGGATCAGCGCGTCGAGCTCGTGAAGGTGATGAGTTGATGCGAATTGAAAATGGTGGGAACCTCATTGCAAGTCAAGCGAAGCGTAACTACGGCTATGAGATCGATTATCAGATGGGGAACACACCCGTCCATGAACTCGTAAACATCGACTACACCGCACGTGAAGCAGAAATTAATATACAGAAGAACGATCCGCAAATAAACATCACTCCGCGATACCCGCAATACTCGTATCAGCCTGGGGGAGTGAATATCTCGCTCCTGCAGGAACCGAGCATCACGATTGATTGGAAGGTGTAACAATGCAAATAGAAACCGCCTATTTTGGTGAAGTGACAATTGATGAAGATAAAATGATCACGTTCAAAGACGGTCTTCCTGGACTGGAGAGTCATAAAAAATTTGCCCTTTTTCCCGTGGACGAAGAGGGAATGTATTTTGCGCTCCAGTCCGTCACAGATAAAGAGATAGCTCTTGTAGTTACAAGCCCTTATGTGATTCATGAAAATTATGATTTTTATATAAGTGAAGGTGTCCAGAAAGAAGTAGAGATAGAAAAGCCGGAAGACGTGGTTGTTTACAATATTCTGACGTTACGAGAACCTTTTGTGAATTCAACAGTTAATCTTCAGGCACCGATAGTTATACATAAAGATAAAAGGAAGGCAAGACAGGTTATCCTGAATGATGAGAAATACAGTATTCGCCATCCATTATTCCAGAAAGGCAGTGAAGCCGATGCTCGTTCTGAATAGAAAGGTCGGTGAATCCGTGAAAATCGCAAATGATATTGAAGTAAAAGTAGTGGCAATTGAAGGCGGGCAGATTAAGCTTGGGATTGAAGCGCCGAGAGACGTGGATATTCATCGTCAGGAAGTGTATGAAGCAATTCAAAGGGAGAATGCGGAGGCTAGTATTCTTAATAAAAGCATGATTGATTTAATAAAAAACCCTAAAAATGAATAAAAGTTTGGAGAAGTCGTCCGATATGATAAGTGTAACCAACAAAAAAGTCGGCCGACTTTTTATTTACTCTAAAGCATTCCACAAGGACGTGGAACGAAAATTCAAGGAGGAATTACTGAAATGAGAATTAATCACAACATAGCGGCGCTAAACACGCATCGTCAAATGGGACAGGCTAACCAGGCGCAACAAGACTCCATGGAGAAACTTTCTTCGGGACTACGCATTAATAAGGCTGGAGATGACGCAGCAGGTCTTGCCATATCAGAGAAAATGCGCGGACAAATTCGTGGGTTGGATATGGCACAAAAGAATGCTCAAGATGGCATTTCTATGATTCAGACAGCTGAAGGGGCTCTTAATGAAACACACTCGATTCTTCAACGTATGCGTGAACTTTCTGTGCAGTCAGCAAACGATACCAATACTGATACAGATCGCGGAGAACTCCAAAAAGAAGTCGATGAACTCGTTGAAGAAAT
>NZ_FNEV01000001.1 GCF_900100295.1 Salimicrobium halophilum | reverse complement strand
ACCATCCACTCTGATCAAGGCTGGCATTACCAACACCGCAAGTGGGTGAAAACCTTAAAGAAACATCGTATCTTCCAGAGTATGTCCAGGAAAGCTAACTGCGCTGATAATGCGGCGATGGAGAATTTCTTCGGGATTCTCAAACAGGAAATGTATTACGGAGAAGAATTGGTTTCTTATGAAGAGCTTGAGAGAAAGCTCGAGGGATACATGGACTACTACAACCACGAACGCGTAAAAGTAAAATTGGCTGGCTTAAGTCCTATTCAATACCGGACTCAAACCAGCAAATCAGCTTCATAATAAAAACTCTAACTTTTAGGGGTCACTACCTTTCTCAATTGCAGAAAGGCCGGTCTTTTTTGATGTTTATCTATCCGCCGGAGTGGCATTCTCAGGAAGAGCGTATGGATCTTCCTTATCAATGTGGTCATAGAACATGACGCCGTTCAAATGGTCGATTTCATGCTGGAACACGATAGCTGCAAAGTCTTTCAAGCGGAGTTTGACTTCCTCTCCTTCGAGATCCGTAGCTTTGATGGTAATTCTGCGATAACGTGGTACATAACCCGGAACTTCACGATCGACCGATAGGCATCCTTCTCCTGTCGAGAGGTAGGTCATTTCCACCGAATGGCTTACGATTTTAGGGTTGAAAAGCCCGTAGCTATACTCTTTTTCTTTCAGGTCGGTGAAGTGTACGGCAAGCATACGTTTGTTCACATCAATCTGAGGGGCAGCGAGACCGACGCCAGGGCGTAGTCCATAGCGGTCACAGACTTCTTCGTCCTGGCTGTTTTTTATAAATTGAAGCATTTCGGAAAGGGTGTGTCTTTCTTCTTCTGTCGCGGGGAGTTCCACTTCCTCAGCTTTCTTTCTGAGAGCCGGGTGACCCTCGCGGACGATATCTTCCATTGTAATCATCTATCTCATCCTTTCTTCCTCGATAAACGTAAGAAAATAATCTTTTCATTCTATTCCATTTATTATACTATTGTAGATATGGATGAAAAACAATGAAAGTTTTCGATCGTTAAGGGGGAGCGAGACCGTGTTAAGAAAATCAATTGCGTTCGTTTTTATAGGGGTGCTCGCAGTACTAGTCGGATGTTCCGGTCAGTCTGCAAAGGAAGAAATGTATGACCATCTCGAGAAAACAGTGACGCTCGAAGATGCATTTAAAGAACAGCAGTCGGCATTGAGCGAACTTGAACAGGAAGAGCAGAAGCTTTACAACCAGATCATCGATTCCAGCATGAATGATTTGGAAAAGATCCAGCAACTATCGGATGAAGCACTCGCTTTAGTGGAAGAGAGAAAAGAAAAGCTCGAGCTTGAAAACGAAAGTATCCAGTCAGCGAAAGAGGAATTCAGCAAAGTGGCTCCGTTGATCGGGGACATAGAAGACAATGAAGAAGCACAGTCTGTCGCGAATGATCTTGTAGCTGCTATGGAGGAACGATATGCCGCTTATGAAAAGATGCATAGCGCCTATCAGGAAGCTCTGAAGCTTGATGAAGAACTTTACACGATGCTGAAACAGGAGGACCTGGAAGAGGAAACGCTTCGCTCCCAAGTGGAAAGCATCAATGAAAAATATCAGCAGGTAATCGAAATCAACGATACCTTCAATGAAAAAACAGAAAGCTTCAATAAATTGAAGAAAGATTTTTACGAGGCGGCGGACCTGAACGTAAGCTATGAATAATCCGCAGAGTAAAGACCGTTCCTGATGAACGGTCTTTTTCTTTTGCATGTCAGCTTGTTTTAGTCTACAATTGCAACAGAAGGATAGAGGAAGTGATACAGATTTTGTCTGAGGGGATTAATTGCCGTCAAGCGTGCCAGAAGCGAGATGGCCTTTCTTTATTTACCTTGGTAGTCCAAGGGCTATTGACTAATTCATGAATGGTGAGCTAAACTATTTAAGGATTAAAGATTGTACCAGTGAGTTAAATCGCTTTTTGTGTAACAGTTATATATCGTAATAAATGATTAAAGAATTATCTATTCGGGTATCACGAATAAGAGGTAACAGGTACAGTTTTTCCTTAAGTTGGCTACACTGAAATGAAAGCTCCTCTAAGGGGCACTTACATCTTTTTATATGGAAAGGAAGAGGTGACAGACATTGAAACGAACACTTGAAAACATCGAAAATCAGTTCGAAACGTTTCAAATTCTGAACGAAGAAGGCGAAATCGTAAATGAAGATGCGATGCCTGATCTATCAGATGACGACTTGAAAGAAATTATGCGCCGCATGGTATACACAAGAATCCTTGACCAGCGTTCAATTGCTTTGAACAGACAGGGACGTCTTGGTTTCTACGCACCGACAGCAGGGCAGGAAGCTTCTCAGCTAGGCTCCCAGTACGCGCTTGAACAGGAAGATTTCATTCTACCTGGATATCGTGACGTACCTCAGCTTATCTGGCAGGGACTTCCGCTTACTAAAGCGTTCCTATTCTCCAAAGGTCATTATGTAGGAAACCAGATGCCTGAAGGAGTGAACGCGGTAAGTCCGCAGATCATTATCGGTGCCCAAATCACTCAGGCGGCCGGTGTAGGGATCGGATTCAAGAAACGTGGAGAGAGCAATGTAGCTATCACATACACAGGTGACGGCGGTGCTTCTCAGGGTGACTTCTATGAAGGTGTCAACTTCGCCGGTGCTTTCGGTGGACACAACATTTTCGTAGTACAGAACAACCAATTCGCTATTTCCGTACCTGTCGAAAAACAGTCTGCCGCTCAGACCATCGCTCAAAAAGCAGTCGCGGCCGGTGTTGAAGGAATCCAGGTAGACGGCATGGACGTACTTGCTGTTTATGCTGTGACGAAAGACGCGCGTGAACGTGCTATTAACGGAGAAGGACCGACGCTGATCGAAACGATGACGTACCGTTATGGTCCTCACACAATGGCAGGGGATGACCCGACACGCTATCGTACAGGAGACATGGACGATGAGTGGGAGAAGAAAGATCCGATCGTCCGTTTCCGTAAATATCTCGAAGGAAAAGATCTCTGGAGTGAAGACGAAGAGAACGAAGTAATCGAGAAAGCGAAAGAAGAAATCAAAGCTGCCATTAAAGAAGCAGACAACACACCTAAACAGAAGGTCACGGACCTGATGGATATCATGTATGAAGAACTTCCACAGAACCTGAAAGAACAGCGGGAAGAATACGCAGAAAAGGAGTCGAAGTAAATCATGGCACAAATGACAATGATCCAAGCCATCACGGACGCGATGCGCACAGAACTCGGAAATGATGAAAATGTGCTAGTCTTCGGGGAAGACGTTGGTCAAAATGGCGGCGTATTCCGCGCAACTGAAGGCCTGCAGGACGAATTTGGTGAAGACCGGGTGTTTGACACTCCTCTAGCTGAATCAGGAATCAACGGTATGGCAGTAGGTCTTGCCCTTACAGGCTTCCGCCCTGTACCTGAAATTCAGTTCTTCGGTTTCGTATACGAAACAATGGATGCAATCAGCGGTCAAATGGCTCGTTACCGTTACCGTTCCGGTGGTACACGCCAGATGCCAATTACTGTTCGTTCTCCTTTCGGTGGAGGCGTACACACACCAGAACTTCATGCGGACAGCCTAGAAGGATTGATGGCGCAACAGCCGGGCCTCAAAGTTGTTATTCCATCAAACCCTTATGATGCAAAAGGTCTCCTGATCCAGTCCATCCGTGATAATGATCCAGTGATTTTCCTTGAGCATATGAAACTTTACCGTTCCTTCCGTGAAGAAGTTCCGGAAGATGAATACACGGTGGAACTCGGAAAAGCGAACGTGAAGCGTGAAGGTACAGATGTGACTCTAGTCGCTTATGGCGCAATGGTCCACTCTGCACTGAAAGCAGCTGAACAACTTGAAGAAGATGGAGTTTCTGCTGAAGTGATCGATCTTAGAACTGTAAGCCCTGTCGATTACGAAACGATTCTTGAGTCTGTAGAAAAGACGAATCGCGCTGTAGTCATTCAGGAAGCTCAGAAGCAGGCAGGTATCGCGGCAAGTATCGCTGCTGAGATCCAGGAAAAAGCGATCCTTCATCTAGAAGCACCAGTGATGCGTGTAACAGCTCCGGATACAATCTATCCTTTCACTCAAGCGGAAGGTGTATGGTTGCCTGACCACACGTCGATCATTGAAAAAGTCGAAAGCGTAATGAATTTCTAAAATAGACCAAGTAGGAGGTTTTCCCAAATGGCATATGAGTTCAAATTGCCTGATATCGGTGAAGGTATCCATGAAGGTGAGATTGCAAAGTGGTTTGTAAAAGAAGGGGAAGAAGTATCTGAAGATGATGTGCTTTGTGAAGTGCAAAACGACAAAGCAGTCGTAGAAATCCCTTCTCCCGTTGATGGTACTGTAAAAGCAGTTCATGTCGGCGAAGGCGAAACGACTACTGTAGGAACGGTAATCATCACGTTCGATGCAGAAGGGTACGAAGACGACGATTCTTCTGATGACAGCCAGGAAGAAGCGAAAGAAGAGCAGGAAGATGTGAAAGAAGAACCAAAAGAAAAAGAAGAGAAACAGCCTGCAGCTTCCGGTTCTGACGACTCTGAAGAAGATGATGGAACGCGTGTCATCGCTATGCCTTCCGTACGAAAATATGCACGTGAAAATGACGTGAACATCCAGAAAGTACAAGGATCCGGTAAGAACGGTCGCGTACTTAAAGAAGACATCGATGCATATGTAAGCGGCGATCAGCCTGCTGCATCTGAAGGAGAAGAAGCTCCTGCAGAGGAAGCTCAAGCTGAATCCGGAGAAAGCAAACAGCAGGTTCCTTCCGGCGAAGCTTATCCGGAAACCCGAGAGAAGATGAGTGGCATGCGTAAAGCGATCGCTAAAGCAATGGTCAACTCGAAGCAGACGGCACCGCATGTTACACTGATGGATGAAGTGGACGTGACGGAACTTGTCGCTCACCGTAAGAAATTCAAAGAAGTTGCTGCTGAGCAGGACATCAAGCTGACATACCTTCCGTATGTTGTGAAAGCCCTTGTGTCTACGCTTAAGAAGTATCCAGTACTGAATACTTCCCTGGATGATGAGACGAACGAAATCATTCAGAAGCATTATTACAATATCGGTATTGCTGCTGATACAGACAAAGGTCTACTTGTACCAGTTGTAAAAGATGCCGATCGTAAAGCTGTGTTCTCGATTTCTGATGAAATCAACCAGTTGGCTGTCAAAGCACGGGACGGAAAACTTTCCGGCGAAGAAATGAAAGGTGCTTCTACAACGATCACTAACATCGGTTCTGCTGGTGGTCAGTGGTTCACACCTGTCATCAACCACCCGGAAGTTGCTATCCTCGGTATCGGTCGTATTGCGGAGAAACCTATGGTACGTGACGGAGAAGTAGTCATCGCTCCTGTACTTGCTATTTCTCTCAGCTTTGACCACAGAATTATCGATGGCGCAACTGCCCAGCATGCGATGAATAACATCAAGCGTTTACTGAACGATCCACAACTAATCATGATGGAGGCGTAAAGTATGGTAGTAGGAGATTTCCCAATCGAATTGGACACACTAGTAGTAGGAGCAGGACCAGGCGGCTATGTAGCTGCCATCCGTGCTGCTCAAACAGGTCAGAAGGTTGCTATTGTAGATAAAGGCAACTTGGGCGGCGTCTGCCTGAACGTAGGTTGTATTCCGTCGAAAGCTCTCATCGAAGCTGGTCACAACTTCGAAAAAGCTAAAGGTAATGCAGACATGGGGATCTCTTCTGAGAACCCTACTGTAGACTTTTCTAAAGTTCAGGAATGGAAAGGCGGCGTCGTGGAGAAATTGACCGGCGGCGTACAGGGACTCCTGAAAGGGAACAAAGTGGAGATCTTGAGAGGCGAAGCATATTTCGTCGATCAAAACACCGTTAAAATCATGGATGATAAGCAGTCTCAGACGTATAAGTTCAATAACTGCATCATCGCTACAGGTTCAAGACCTATTGAAATTCCTAATTTCAAATTCTCTGATCGTGTTCTTGACTCCACAGGAGCTTTGAACCTTGAAGAGATTCCAGAGAAGCTTATTGTAATCGGAGGAGGCTACATCGGTACAGAACTCGGTACTGCTTACGCTAACTTCGATACGGAAGTGACTATCCTGGAAGGTACGGACCGTATCCTGAACGGATTCGAAAAAGATCTCGTTCAACCGGTTACGAAAAACCTTAAGAGTAAAGGCGTTGACGTTGTAACGAATGCAATGGCTCAAGGCGTAGAAGAAACGGACAATGGTGTGAAAGTGACCTATGAAGTCAAAGGCGAAGAGAAGACAGTAGAAGCTGATTACGTGCTGGTTACTGTCGGCCGTCGTCCGAATACGGATGAACTGGGTCTAGAAGAGATGGGAGTCGAAATGGACGACAAAGGTTATATCCAGGTGGATAAACACAGTCGTACAAACTTCGATAACATCTATGCTATCGGAGATATCGTGCCAGGCCCACCTCTTGCTCACAAAGCATCTTATGAAGGTAAAATCGCAGCGGAAGTTATTTCCGGTGAAAAAGCGGAAATCGACTATCTCGCTATTCCAGCCGTTGTATTCTCCGACCCTGAGATCGCTTCTGTCGGGTATACGAAAGACACAGCGAAAGAAGCCGGTTATGAAGTGAAAGAATCCAAGTTCCCATTCCAGGCGAATGGTCGTGCTCTTTCTCTTAATAACACAGATGGTTTCCTTAAGCTCGTGACTCGCAAAGACGATGGGCTTATCATTGGTGGTCATGTTACAGGACCGAATGCCAGTGATATGATCGCTGAAATCGGACTTGCTATCGAGACAGGAATGACAGCCGAAGATCTATCGCTTACCATCCATGCTCACCCTTCCCTGGGAGAGATCAATATGGAAGCAGCGGAAGTAGCTATCGGTCGTCCTATCCACATTAAATAAGTATAAAGAGAAGCTTGCAGCTGAGAGAAATCTTTGCTGCAAGCTTTTTTGTTGTTCCAAGAGGATTATACGATGAGAGTTCAGCCAACCGATGAGTGTATATCAGACGTTCTGAGAGCTTATTGAATTGTAGGTGACATTTGATTCGTTGTATATAAAAAGAGCTGTGAATACGCTTCACAGCTCTTTTTGGTTTACTTATGCAAGATTGTAGTTAATTCATCGATAATTTGTTGCGTCGATAATGATTCCCCGGTGACTTTTCCGATTACCGATCCATTTTGTTTCACGATAATGGAAGGAATGTCTTTCGGGGAAGCAGCGACTTCCTGAGCGCTCATTTCTTCTTTTGTGAATTGGAAACTCTCTGTTTCATTTTCCTTGAATTCCAATAGAGCAGTCATAAACGGTTTTGATGTCGCTTTATCTTCTTCTGCCAATAATAATATTTCATAATTGTTGGAGGATGCATAAATGACATCAACCGTAGGATCTGTAAATTGTAGAGCCAGGATAAATAATAAAATATAACTAAGTAAGAAAGAGTATTTCATAGACGATTCGTCTCCTTCCGTTCAACTCTATACTTACAATAACAGACGAGTTTTGGAAAAGAGCGGTTGTAATCGAAATGTTAAGGAAAAGAAATCCATTTGTAGAAACAGGTCATACAAACGAAAAAGTAAGTAATATTCCGTGGTACGTCTCATGATATAAGAAGAGTGCCCCGGAAAACCCAGGGCACTCTTTGTTGAATTATTTATTATTTTTTCTTTTTCAAGTCTACTGTTTTGGCTTCGTCTTTGAAAGCTATCATCAGGGAGAAACAAATCATGATCAGTATGAACGTGAACGGGAAGGCGGAAATGATGGCTGCTGTCTGTAACGCACCCAATCCGCCTTGCCAAAGGAGTACAGAAGCTGCACCTGCCTGAATAACACCCCATGTAAATTTAACCTTACGATTCGGGTTCAGGCTACCACCTGTGGTTTGCATACCTAGAACAAATGTAGCAGAGTCTGCTGAAGTGATAAAGAATGTACTGATCAGCAACAAGCCTACAAATGACATGATGGATCCGAGTGGTACGTGCTCAAACATAGAGAACAGCGCTACTTCTGTACCAAGTTCCGCCATATCAGAATTGATATCGATTCCATCGAAATATTCCAGACCAATTGTTGTTCCGCCGAATGCGGAGAACCAAAGCGCACCGAAAATTGTCGGTACAAGTAATACACCAAGAACGAATTCGCGGATTGTACGTCCGCGGGAGACACGAGCGATGAATGTTCCTACGAAAGGTGCCCAGGAAATCCACCAAGCCCAGTAGAAAATCGTCCAAGCCTCTACCCATGTATTATCTTCCTCAGCGAAAGGGGTGAGTCGGAAACTCATATAAGGTAAGTCACGAATGTACCCACCGAAGGAAGTGGTGAAGAAGTCCATAATGAAGTTGGTAGGTCCTGCGAAAACCATGAATAGAAGAAGTAGCAGGGCCAGCACGATGTTCGTATTACTTAAATATTTGATTCCTTTATTCAAACCTGTCATAGCAGAAATCATGAATAGAATCGTTACTGCTACAATAATAATGAATTGCAAAGTAAATGTGTCTTCAAGACCTGGTATAGTGAACCCAAGACCACTTGATATCTGCAATGCACCTAGTCCAAGAGACGTTGCGACACCAAAGATTGTTGCAAATACAGCGATGGAGTCCACCGTAGTTCCGATAGGACCTTGCACGCGTTTTTCACCAAGAAGTGGTGTCAGTGTTGCACTGATAACACCTGGAGCTCCTTTTCTGAATTTGAAATAAGCAAGAGCCAGTGCCAATGTTGCATAAATGGCCCAAGGGTGAAGTCCCCAGTGGAAGAACGAGTATTTCATGGCTGAATATGCAGCATCAGGAGTCTGAGCTTCCTGTTCAGGTACAGCCGGTGTATGGAAGTGGGAGAGTGGTTCAGCAGCTCCCCAGAATACAAGCCCGATCCCCATTCCGGCGCTGAATAGCATAGCAAACCAGGTGATATATGGATATTCCGGCTCATCCTCCGGTTTCCCGAGTTTAAGCTTGCCGTACTTCGAGAAAACTAAGTAAATAGAGAATATAACGAATCCTGTCGCTGACAGTAGATAGAACCAACCGAATTTATCGGTGAGAAATCCTTGGATGATTCCTGTAACGTTGGACAAGTTACCGTCTGGGAGTACACTTTCAGGTATTACACCCCAACCGATAAACAAGAACGCAATTACTACAGAAATGTAGAATACTTTTGTTACTTGATTCATTGAGTGTTCATCCTTTCTTCAGTTTTTGTCACCATATGTGATGATATGGTCTCGATGCTTCGTCGTCAACTGATACATTTCTTCTAAGACGTCGTGGAAAGAAAGTAGTTCATATACTAATACCACTTCTGTAGCGAAATGATGCCTGAATCCGTCATTTTTCTCAAGGTGCTCTTCTCTCCATTTCCAGAAAAGCCGATCCAGATTTTCCACAAGTTTGAAATGTTCTTCACTGATTTCATGTCTTTCAGCTGTTAATGCTTTTTCGAACTTCGGTCCAAGATCCTTCAGCAATTCTTTCTCTGTCTCACTGAAAGCAGGGGAGGTTTCACACGCGAACGCCATATTCCCAAGGTGATGTACGAGTTGATGCATCAG
This sequence comes from Salimicrobium halophilum, assembly GCF_900100295.1. Classification (GTDB taxonomy): domain Bacteria; phylum Bacillota; class Bacilli; order Bacillales; family Halobacillaceae; genus Salimicrobium; species Salimicrobium halophilum. The sequence goes on along the minus strand of NZ_FNEV01000001.1, from coordinate 584,229 downwards.
AGAAAGATGCTCCTTCACGTATACTAGCTGTTTCAGATCCTTTCTGGAATGTCGGTGATATTTCCACTCTTCCCGCTGAAAACGCAGAAGGATTTCTGTTCGTTCCAACCGACTGGTCAGTTGACGATGCAATCGTCTGATGGAAGAGTTTTTATGTTTAGCTTCCCCTGTAACATTCATCATTATGCGACGAAGCAGCTGGCTTGCTGTGTGGTTCATTGTGTGAAGGTTCTGAAGGATCATCGGCGTGTAGTTCGGCGGGAGCAGAAAGAAATTTACAAGAGTAGAAACGACTATCCCAATAGAAGTAGTACCCAACCTTGTAACAAACGAAACAATTTCATTCCCTTGAAAATCGGGAATCATAGCGATGGCAGTGATTGTCGCTACCACAATCCCGTCATCAAGTTTCAGCTTATGGCATAATCCTATCGTAAGCATAGCAGCCAGCCCGAATGTAAGAGCCCCTTTTCCGAAAAGGGAGTACATGGAGACTGCTATCAGGGCGCCGAGAGCTGAAGCTGGGAAGCGAACGGCCGCTTTCCTGATTGACGCAACTGCTGTATGTTCAATAGTGACAACGGCAGTGATTACAGCAAAAATAACCGGCAGATTGAAAAAAGAACAAATTAGTGCTGTAAGAAACACAGAAATGCCGGTTTTGATCGTACGTCCTCCGAATAATTTGAAATGCTTCAAATACTCTTTCATGTGAGGGACCACCTTTACAGACTTCTCCACAAGTCACGGTTTCATATTATAATACAAAATTCGCATTATTAATAGAGAATATAGAAAAAGTGTACTATAATTGGAGAGGTTATACATAATTATACAGGGGGATATCAGCATGAGAATATGGATCATAGCGCTCTTAGCTCTGTTTCTGGTTGCCTGCAGTCCTGCAGGAGATGCATCATCAGGGGACGGGGGAGAAGAGAAAGAGAAAACGGAAAACAAACAGGAGGAAGAAAAGGAAGAGGAAAAAACTGAGGATACTAACGGGGAAGAAGAACAGAAAAAAGAGGCAGAAGAAACGAAAGGAATGAAAGAGACTGAAGAGCCAATAGAACCGCAATATACTCTTCAGGAAGATTGGTCATTTGCCCCTATCAACGATGCCGAGGAAAAAGTCGCTCTTCTGACTATTGATGATGCGCCTGACGAACATGCGGTTGAAATGGCGGAGAAATTAAAAGAAAAAAAAGCTCCGGCTATCTTCTTTGTGAACGGTCATTTCCTGGATACGCCTGAAGAAGAGGAAATGTTGAAAGAGATTCATGCAATGGGTTTTCCTATCGGTAATCATACGATGACACATGCATCCTTGCCGGACCTCTCCCAGGAGGAGCAGCGTGAGGAAATCGTAGGGCTCAGCGATCGCATAGAGAAGATAATCGGGGAACGTCCCGAGTTTTTCCGTGCTCCATTTGGCCAAAACACGGAGTATTCCAAGCAACTTGTTCAGGAAGAAGGGATGCTCCTGATGAACTGGACATACGGTTATGATTGGAATGAAGAGTATACAAACGCCGAGGCACTGTCTGACATTATGGTGAATACTCCTTTACTGAGAAACGGAGCGAATCTCCTGATGCATGACAGGGAATGGACGAATAATGCACTCAATGATATAGTGACTGGTCTAAGAGACAAGGGGTATACGCTATTGAACCCGGAAAAAATCGAGCGACCATGATAAGGGAAAAGGGCCTTCCAAAGGCTCTTTTTTTGGTTTGTTCTTATATAGGAATCATCCCACTATCAGTAGAACGTCTTTTTATAGAAAAAGTATAACATTTTCTTAAAAAAGTTATACTAAACCATTGACTTCCTGGATATCCGGACATATAATGAAACTACATTGAAAGCGATTCCAAAAAACGAAGGGATGGATGAGAAATGGGAACAATCGTATGTCAAGACTGCCAAAGGGTCATTGAACATTATGAAGATGAAAAGGTGTCCACGCTTTACAGCACTTGTCCTACTTGTAATTCTAAATAGTATAACACTTAAAAGCTGCCCTTACCGGCAGCTTTTTTAATAGGTACGGGTAAACGATGGTTTCTCAGTTGTTTCATTAGTTATGTTATAATTTCAAAAAGGTTCCCGGGAGGGGTTAATTGTGAATTGGAACACAAGAGTTACGGAATTACTTTCCATTAAATATCCGATCATCCAGGGTGGGCTTGCTCATTTAGCTTATTCAGATCTGGCTGCGGCTGTTTCTAATGCCGGAGGCTTGGGGCAGATCACAGCTATGAGTCTCGCAACTCCGGAAGAATTACGCACGGAAATACATAAAACGAAAGAGAAGACATCTTTGCCGTTCGGTGTCAATTATGCTATCGGTAATCATGGTCGTCCTTACGAAGAAATGGTACAGGTAGCAATCGAAGAGAAAGTCCCGGTGATTTCAGTGACTGGAGGAAATCCGAAGGGCATACTCGAAATGGTGGAGGGGACAGGGATAAAGAAGTTGGTGCTTGTAGCTGCAAAGCGGCAGGCTCAGAAAGCGGAAGAATTAGGTGCTGATGCAGTGATGGTGGTCGGTCAGGAAGGTGGGGGGCATATAGGTCGTGCTGATACAGGTACATTCGTGCTCACACCTGAAGTGAGTGATGCTGTCGACATCCCGGTCATAGCTTCCGGCGGTGTTTCTGATGGTCGAGGACTCATGGCTGCACTAGCTCTTGGAGCTGAAGGTGTGGAAATGGGGACTCGCTTTGTTGCTACGAAGGAATGTGTACATGCTCATGATTTATACAAAGAAGCAATTTTACACGCCGGTATTACAGGTACGACTGTAATTAAGCGTTCTATCGGTGCACCGGCACGAGTACTCCTGAATGACTGGGTCACGCATATTCTTTCTCTCGAAGAAAAAGAAGTAGGTTATGATGGCCTTAAAACGTATATTTCAGGAGATGCGAATAAACGCTTTATCCACGAAGGAATTGAAAACGAAGGATTTGGATGGGCCGGTCAGGTTTCTGGTAGAATTGATAAAGTGGTGAGCGTAAATGAATTGTTTGTTACGATGATAAAGGATGCGGAAAAAATAAGAGGATCGTGGGGGTGAAAGGATTGAATTACAGCTATCCTATAGACGAAGAGTATTGGTCCAAAGATGAAATCATCGATGCGGTGAATTTTTACTCTTTAGTAGAGAAAGCTTATGAAACAGGTGCGGAAAAAGAAGATTTGATGCTGGCTTATACGAGATTCAAGCAGATCGTCCCTTCTAAAAGTGAAGAGAAACAATTATTCAAACAATTTGAGCGGTCTTCCGGATATTCCGCTTATCATGCTGTCAAAAAAGCGAAACATGAAGAAGGATCAAAGGTAAAAATGTGAAGGAGTGCCTCAGGCATCTTCCTTCACATTTTTTTGATAGGTATGGAAATTCAAGACGCCAATGCTTTTCTGTAAATAGGAAGCAAGGTTTCGAACGTCTGCTTTGCCTCCTGGATAAAGGCTTGTTCGTCAGTTAGAAGGGGATCATCTGCGTCAAACCGACGACCGACGAGGAATTCTCCCTTTTTTACATCGCGAAAACGGGTGAGGACCTTCTCAAGGTTATCTTCATTGTAAGTAATATCCTCATTTTTCGTGTGATCTTTTGAAAGGACGTAGTGCTCCGGGATGGTCCGTGTCACTTCGACGAAGTCATTCAAAAACGCCTCTGCTATGCTTTCTTTATTGGGAGCTTCGTAAATGAAAGCGAGCCAGAGAAATACTTTATCCTCCCACAAGCCGATTTGGAAGTGCGGCAATTTTTTATAACCGCGTTTGTTGTTGGCGATTGCTGCCCACGTATCGTTAGGCGGATTTTTACTTCTGCGGGCATGCTTGGCTACGTGAACGAACATTTCTTCCCCAGTCTGAGCTGCCAGGTCAGGAGCGAGTGTCTCGGCAATATCCTCGAGCTTGGGGGACAGGCGTGAGCGAAGAATCTCCATTCTTTCCTCTAATCCTTCGATGTGAAACACTTCAAAATCTTTTTGGTCAAATCCGTTAAAAGTACCCATATGATCACCTCATCTTTATTTCAGGTTAAATTTTAACATAAATCGGACATTTCTTTGGAATTAGACGTTTCGAAGGAGGAAGGAACGGATACATACATAGAAATCACAAGCTCAAATAGGAGAGGGGTGTCATTTTGAGAAAAGCAATTGATATTTTGAATGAAAGGAACGGAGAACATCGGTTGGTGGAAGAAGCGATTGACAAAGAGTTGACCATCTTGTTCAGAGCTCTGCAAGAAAAGGATGAGCCTCAGATTGCCTGGAGTAAAATGAGGTTGGCTACACTCCGTGAACAGAAGCTGAGTGAGGAAATCGTCTGAGTGTGTGAAATTAGTGTAATGGACTTCTCCTTTTGATAACATAGAAGAATACATGATGAAAAAAGGAGAATGGCTGATGGACAAGCAAGGAGTATTCCGGGAAGCGAAATCGTGGGTCCTGGAGGCAGGTAAACATATAAGAGATAATATCAATGAACCTTTGCACATAGAAACGAAGTCGAACGCCGACGATCTCGTTACCCAAATGGATCAGGAAACGGAAGAGTTTTTTGCGGATAGAATTAGAAGTACTTACCCTTCTCACCGGGTATTCGGGGAAGAAGGCTTCGGGGATGATGTAAGAGATCTTGACGGTATAGTCTGGATCGTGGACCCGATTGATGGCACAATGAACTTCGTCCACCAACAGAAAAATTTTGCGATTTCCATCGGGATTTATGAAGACGGTATCGGAGAAATCGGAATCATCTATGATGTAATGGAGGATGTGCTTTATACAGCTGTCAAAGGCGAGGGCGCCTATCGAAATGGAGAACCGCTGCCGGAGGTTTTGAAAAACAGGCCACTGGAGAAATCCATCTTTTCGCTTAATACTACATGGTTGCTCGAAGAGAACAGAAGGGTGGAAGCGGAAGGGATAAGAGAGCTGGTCAAGACGTTGAGAAGTACCAGGTCCTATGGGTCAGCAGCTCTTGAGTTCGCATTCGTCGCAGAGGGTCTGCTCGATGGATACGTCACCATGAGTTTGATGCCTTGGGACGTTGCTGCAGGGAAGGTGATTCTTGAAGAAGTCGGAGGCGTAGTTACCGCAGGAAACGGTAGCGAGCTTTCGATGGTGGATCGGTCTTCCGTTTGCGCAACTAGAGCCAACATCCATGACGAGGTTGTGAAGGGGTATATTCGCCTCAAATGAGCAAACACCAATAAAGGACAAGGAATTCATATATGTGAGTTCCTTGTCCTTTTCTTTATGTACGTTCCTGTTTATTGATTTTTATACCGTAACCCATAATTCCTCCTCCTGCAAGGAACAAAAGCACGGCGAGCCAGAACAGTTCTACGGCAATGGCGAAGCCTGTGAGCACGAAACAGAAAATGACTGCGCATGCTAATAAAATGTTTCTCATTCGTTTCACCTCGATTCCTACCCAAGTATAAATCAATTTTCCTGAAACTTAAACAACTGGCATAATAGAATGAATTTTAGTATGATAGGAAAAGATGAAACAGAGGGGGAAGCAACATGCAAGCGACATCAACACTACGGGTTCCTGAAGATCTGTGGCCTGTAGCTGACTTCTTTTTTCGCGATTTAGGTCCGGAAGTGAACCTGAACAATGCTTCGGAAGCAACTGCGTTGTTTCAGAGCTTTTTCTGGTTATATATAACTATTGTTATCTTGACGGTGATTACGTTCAAGCTCGGTTTCGCAAAAAAACTGCCGCTTCTGAAAAACGTAGTAGTTTATGCCGTGCTAGTCATAGGAACTTTCCTTCTGACACTGATGCTCGGATTGAATCTGCCACTTGCTGAAAGCTTGATCGTATCCTCTGTGGTGTTGGGGTTATATCGATTGAGGTTATCGAGAGAACGTAAAGAAAGACAGGCATAAGTAAAAAGCCTATCCTCCATTATTGATGAAAAGGGGATAGGCTTTTGTATTTGCTTAGGACAGGTAATGTTCGTTTTTGATTTCTCGTCGGAAAATGAAATTATCCGAATTCACACGTTTAGTCGTGTTCGTAGTAATACGATCATGACAGGACTGGCACATATACGTCGAGGTCCGACGATTGCGCAGCCGTTTTGCCTGTAAACTTTTACTATCAATGGATTCTATTTGATCGCATAGTACACATTGGACACGCATTTCGATCACCTCTTTATCCAATTATAGCACAGAGGAACGCTTTCTTCCTATATATAGAGGAAGAAAACGTTTGAATGGTGTATAATGGGGAAGAATAATTGTAGCATTGAATGAAAGGGTGGTAATGTGAGGAAGCGTTGGAAACTAGCATTAGCAGGAGCAGTAACAGGCGGAGCCGTTGCATACTTAATGTATGACGAGGAACGTCGTACCCAATTAACAGACAAAGTGAAACAACTGAACACCAAAGAAGACTTAGATGATATGCCGATTCGTGAAGCCGGAGAACCCGAAGTGGACAATCTGCAAAATTCCAAGATGGTGTCGGAAGGTTCGCAATTCGGCGTTCAATACTACAATGAATTAACAGAAAAAGAACGTGAAATCCTGGAAAAAAGCAGACACCAGGATTGATCAAACGAAGAAAGCTTATCTCCTTAAAAAGAGATAAGCTTTCTTTCGTTTAATGTTCATTCGAATCTGATCTTCTTAATGCCTTTGACGGGGGCTTCCTTGTTGGAACCATCTCCGAAGTATAGGTGGATCGGTCCGTCTTCCTTCAACGGTTTTCCGGTCTCTGCGAACAACGCATAAGAGTCTCTGATCTGTTCCGTTGTTATGGAAACTTCTCCATCAGTTGTTTCTAATACGGCGGTGTTTGCATTTTTGTCAATTTCACTTGTATGTAAAAAAGGCAAAAGTGGCATGAGGAAGGTTCCTTTGATTGCTCGTTCTTTCTCGTAGCGGTTTACGCTCTTGTTGATGGGAGGGCTGACTTTCTGCTGATACATTGCTCGGTTGAACCGCTCTGCCTGTTCTCGTAATTCATCCACTTCCTGCTCTTCTTCGGTACTGATTCCGTCTCCGAACACTTCAGAGAAGGTCTGTTTACGATCATCAAAAATCCAGACTGTCGGATCCAACGTGATCGGATAGGAAACCTTCCCGGTGATTTGCACAATCATGGTTAAAGCCACCTTTCTTTGACATTCTATTTTAATCATAGCAGAATCATCTTATGATTTCATTAATTCTGAAATTCCCTCGCAGTAAAGGCTAATCTTTGCTATAATTGGTCTAAGTTTAGTTCATCGTTCTGTTGCAATTTTTCGGTACAAGCGATACTATAAAATGAAAGAATGCAGATGAGGGGGAGTTGGATGTTGTCTGATGTGGCAGTTGATCACCGTGAGAAAGCATATGCCCTTCTAAAAGCGGATGCAGATAAAATTCTTCAGCTAATCAAAGTTCAAATGGATAATTTGACTATGCCTCAATGTCCTTTATACGAAGAAGTTTTAGATACACAGATGTTCGGATTGTCCCGTGAGATCCACTTCGCGGTACGACTTAATCTTATAACCGAAGAAGAGGGCAAAGATTTGCTCGATAATTTGGAGAAACAGCTGAATGTATTACATGAAGCATCTCAACGGTCATGAAAGAATGCTCAAATTACGACCTCTTGTTGTAATTTGAGTTTTTTTGTACATGTAATCGTTTAATGAATATTATAAGATCAAATGGTAGGGATGAGAAATATGAAAAGATGGAAATCTCTTGATTTTACACTGATGTTTGCACCACTTGTTCTTATCGGTTTTGGTTCCGTGATGATTTATAGTGCAAGTATGGTGGATGCACCTGTCAAGTTCGATGTAGAGCCGAATCACTTTTTGATGAAACAGTTGCAGTGGGCAGTCATCGGGCTGGTCATATTTCTTACGGCAGCGTTTATACCTTATAGACAATATCGTAGATTTGTGAAGCTCACCGTTCTGGTCATGCTCGTATCATTGCTCGGTCTGTTCGTTTTCGGAGAGACGAGAAACGGGGCCACTTCCTGGTACGTACTCGGTGGAATGAGCATTCAGCCGGCAGAATTCGTAAAAATAGGTCTGATTCTTTATCTGGCTTCAGTCTATGCGAAGAAACAGTCATACATAGAGAATTTTACACAAGGAGTCTTGCCTCCTCTGTATTTGACTGCATTGTTGCTCGGTCTCATCATTTTCCAACCGGACATAGGTACGGCTGCGGTCATAGCTATGATCGCTGCAAGTGTCGTTATTTCATCGGGGATCAAAGTCAAGCATATGCTGATATTGATCAGCGGGATTTTCCTAGTAATTATACTGGCAGCTCAGCAGATGAACACTGCTGAAAGGTCTTCCCGTTTCACAGGGGCCTATCAGCCTTTCGAAACACCTGAGTCCGATGGGTACCACTTAATTCAATCCTATATATCCATCGGGACCGGAGGGTGGACAGGTCAAGGGCTTGGGCAAGGAGTACAGAAATTGGGTTATTTGCCGGAACCACATACAGATTTCATAATGGCTGTCATCGCTGAAGAGCTCGGTTTCATCGGTGTAGTCGTTACCCTGGGTCTGTTAGCATTGATTGTACTACGCGGCTTGTATATTGCGAAGAAGTGTGAAGATGCATTCGGCTCTCTGCTCGCCATCGGGATATCTTCCATGATTGCAATCCAGGCTATCATCAACCTGGGTGCAATGAGCGGACTGTTGCCGATTACCGGTGTGCCACTTCCGTTCGTAAGTTATGGAGGATCTGCGCTTCTCATATTCATGCTGGCCGTAGGAATGTTGAATAGTGTGGCGAGAGGCGTCCATTACAAAGAAGAGAAAGAAACGAAAGAGGCAGAGCCGGCACCTCCCAAAAAACAATCGTATACTACAAGCCAGGGAGTAAAATCATGGCAGAACTGAAACCGATCTGCAAAATGCTCGCAACGAACCGCTGGGGATGTATGTTTCAGGCAATGAGGCCAATCATGTTGGAGATTTATTGATTGAATTTGAATAATTCCGGACAACCTAGCTACTAAGGCTAGGTTGTTCTTTTGAATGTTGGTTTACCAACAGTGAATACGAATGTATAGCTGCAAACTCTTCTTGCAAAAAGCCGCTGCTTTTGGTAAAAATAAATGAGTCCTTTAAAATTTTACATTGTTTACACACTTTTTTCACATTACCGTCACAATTATATAAAATTCTACTAATTAAATAGATAGAACGAGGGTTACGTGATACAATTGATTTGATGTTTCAGAGGTCAGTGGTTAATTTTTCTGTAACTTTTGTTAGAAAGACAGAAGGCAGAAGGGGGAATACGAAGTGATGGACAATCCAAGAACGGTTGAATCAGCATCTGGTCACGTCATGGATAAAGCAGTCAGCCAGGATACTTCCCTGGTACAAGATATAAAGAGCTTGATTAAAGTAGGTATTATCAATTCGAATTTGATCACTACATTTGCAGGATTCTGGTTAGCGTTGTATTTTACGAATTCATCGATTGTGACCGAATGGGTGACACTTCTATGGACGCTTATCGGAACAGCGCTTGTTATTGCGGGTGGGTGTATATTGAATAATTGGTATGACCGGGATATCGATCCGATTATGGACCGCACCAAAAAGCGTCCTACCGTAACGGGAAGCATTTCCCTTCCTGTCATCTTCACTATGGGAGTCGTTGCGTCGGCATCAGGGGCTCTGGTGCTAACGCTTACATCCTGGCAGGCTGCCGTGTGGGGTGTGTTCGGCTGGTTCGTGTATGTTGTCCTGTATACGATGTGGTCCAAGCGCCGTTATACATTAAATACGGTGATCGGAAGCTTTTCAGGGGCCGTGCCTCCATTGATCGGTTGGGCAGCTATTGAACCGGGGCTCCGTATGGAAGCCTGGATCCTTTTTCTGATCATGTTCTTGTGGCAGACTCCGCATTTTCTGGCTCTGGCTATGAAGAAAAAAGATGATTACAAGAAAGCGGGAGTACCGATGCTTCCAGTTGTGAAAGGGTTCGAAATGACGAAACGGCAAATTGTCGTTTACGTTGCGTGTCTACTGCCGCTTCCGCTCTACCTGGCATCGCTCGGCGGCATTTTTCTGACTGTAGCTTATGTGCTATCTACCGGCTGGCTCGTATTAGCACTGGCAGGTTTCTTTATGAAAGATGATAAGAAATGGGCGACATGGATGTTTGTATATTCACTCAATTATCTTACCGTACTGTTTCTGACGATGGTGCTTGTCACCATGCCTTTTCCTTACGTTTGAAATTAGGTGGGAACCTAATTTACATTAATATACTTTCCAAATATAAAAGAGAAAGAGAGGTATTACACATGAAAGGTTGGATTGGCAAGCTTCGTCCTGTATTCATTTTCAGTGTACTTACACTTTTCCTCGCCGGGTGTGGGGAAGAGAATCTAAGTGCGCTCAAACCTAAAGGGTACGGGGCTGAGCTATTACTCGATCTCATGGTGATCAGTATCGCGATTATGTTATTCGTGTTTGTGATCGTCATGGCTATTTATACTTTTGTACTTATCCGTTACCGCCGTAAGAAGGGAGACGAGGACTACATCCCGAAACAGACGGAAGGTAACAAATCATTGGAGATCATCTGGACTGTAATTCCGATTCTATTGCTTCTTATTCTGGCAGTTCCGACAGTACAGGCTACTTTCGATCTCGCAGATGAAGCCCCTCGTAGTGAAGAAGGGTCAATTACTATCGAGGTTACAGGAAATCAATATTGGTGGCATTTCAATTACCCTGATCAGGAAGTTTCCACCAGTCAGGACCTCTATATCCCTACAGGGGAGCGCGTATACTTAGATATGACATCCAGTGATGTGATCCACTCCTTCTGGGTACCGTCGATTGCAGGTAAGATGGACACGAACCCGGGTGGAAATGAGAACACTATGTACTTAGAAGCTTACGAAGAAGGCGTTTACTGGGGACACTGTGCTGAACTTTGTGGTGAATCCCATTCACTTATGGATTTCCGTGTCATTGCAGTAAGTTCTGAAGACTATGATCAGTGGATTTCTGACATGCAGAATATCGATGCCGAAGCTACACCTGAAACGCAATCGGCACAAGATGGAAAAGCTGCATTTGAAAACAGCTGCATGGGCTGTCATGCCATAGGTAACTCACCGGCTGGGGTAGGACCGAACCTGAGTAACTTCGGAAACCGTACGAAAATTGCCGGTATCCTAGATTATAACAAGGAAAACTTGGTCGACTGGATCATGAACCCTGATGAGTTTAAACCGGGGAATAAAATGCAAGGATACAACGTAAGTGAAGAAGAAGCTCAGCAAATTGCTGATTACTTGATGCAGCTGGATCATTCCGAGGTAACGCCGGAATCTGTCAGTTCTTCAAGCGAAGAGTAGATATTCAGAGAAAAAGGGAGGTTATAGCGTGAGTAATGCAATTGCACAACAACGCGGCCTCGGAGCGATGATCTGGGATTATATTACGACCGTTGACCACAAAAAGATTGCACATCTTTATCTGGTCTCCGGCGGATTCTTCTTTCTGATCGGTGGTCTCGAGGCGATGATTATCCGTATCCAGCTAATGAAGCCGGATAACGAGTTTATTTCCGCAGGACTTTATAATGAAATGATTACGATGCACGGTACGACCATGATATTCTTAGCAGCCATGCCGCTCATATTTGCGTTAATGAACGCCGTAGTACCATTACAGATAGGGGCACGAGATGTAGCATTTCCATTTTTGAACTCTCTCGGCTTCTGGTTATTTCTGTTCGGGGGCCTACTCCTGAACGTATCGTGGTTCACAGGCGGGGCACCGGATGCTGGTTGGACGAACTATGCACCGCTGTCTACGACCTCGGCCGGACACGGCGTTGATTACTACGTCATGGGATTACAGATTTCAGGGGCAGGAACATTGATCGGTGGTATCAACTTCCTGGTAACGATCATTAACATGAGAGCTCCTGGTATGACTTATATGCGTATGCCGCTTTTTACATGGACGACGTTCATTACAAGTGTGCTTATTCTATTTGCGTTCCCGGCACTTACGGTTGGTCTGTTTCTTATGATGTTCGACCGTATGTTCGGTTCAGCATTCTTTGATGTGACCGCTGGTGGTAATGAAATTATCTGGGAGCACTTATTCTGGATTTTCGGGCACCCGGAAGTTTACATACTTATTCTTCCATTGTTCGGTGCGTTCAGTGATATTATTTCTACTTTCTCGAAAAAACGACTGTTCGGTTACTCAGCGATGGTTTTCGCAACTGTACTGATCGGTTTCCTAGGCTTCATGGTGTGGGCCCACCACATGTTCACGGTAGGACTCGGGCCGATCGCAAACTCGATTTTCGCCGTTTCTACAATGGCAATCGCTGTACCGACGGGTATCAAGATATTCAACTGGCTATTTACGATGTGGGGCGGAAGCATTAAGATGAGTGCAGCTATGCTTTGGTCTATCGCATTTATTCCTTCATTTACCATTGGAGGTATGACAGGAGTAATGCTTGCATCTGCTGCTGCTGACTATCAGTACCATGATACGTATTTCGTAGTTGGGCACTTCCACTACGTCATCGTTGGTGGGGTAGTGTTCGGTATCTTTGCAGCATTGCACTACTGGTGGCCGAAGATGTTCGGTAAGGTCCTGAATGAGAAATTGGGACATCTTGCGTTTTGGCCGTTTTTCATCGGCTTCCATTTGACGTTCTTCATCCAGCATTTCCTTGGTCTTATGGGAATGCCACGTCGTTACTGGACATATTTCGAAGGTCAAAGCCTTGCAACAGGAAACATGATCAGTACGGTCGGTGCGTTCCTTATGGCAATCGGTACACTGATATTCCTTTACAACATCGTTTATACAGCGATCAAAGAACCTCAGGCATCCGCCGATCCGTGGGATGGACGTACTCTTGAGTGGTCGATTCCATCTACACCACCGTTCTATAACTTTAAACAGACACCACTTGTTCGTGGTTTGGATCCTCTTTGGATCGAGAAGATGGAAGGAAGAAAAGGTGTAACTCCTGCAGAACCGCTTGGAGATATCCACATGCCGAACGCTTCTGTTCTTCCATTCCTGATGTCTCTTGGTCTGTTTATCGCAGGATTCGGATTCATTTATCAAGTGGATCACAATGCCTGGTTTATAGCAGTGGCTGTCGGAATGGGACTTACCCTGGGTTCAATGCTCACCCGTTCCCTGAAGGATGACCTCGGTTATCACATTCATAAAGAAGATCTTGTAGAGAAAGGGGATGGCAAATAATGAGTCATGACGACGTTTTAAATCCGAAACAGATGCCCCATGATCCGGAAAAAGCCACCCTTGAAGGTAAGAACAAATTTATAGGATTCTGGATGTTCCTTGGAGGAGAGACAGTGCTATTCGCTTCTCTCTTCGGGACATACCTGGCTCTTGTCCGCTCGACGTCCGGAGAGAACACTCCGGAGCACCTTTTTGGTCTTGAACTAGTATTCATTATGACGATGCTCCTATTGACCAGTTCGTTGACAAGCGTATATGCGATGTATCACATGAAGAATCACGATTTCAAGAAGATGCAGTTATGGCTTGGAATAACTGTTCTCCTCGGTCTCGGGTTCCTCGGTTGTGAAATATACGAGTTCTATCATTACATCCATGAATATGGATTCACGTTCCGGTCTTCGGCATTCGGATCAGCGTTTTATACCCTGGTTGGATTCCACGGGGGACACGTAGTTTTCGGTCTCAGCTGGATCGTCGCTTTGATGATCCGTAACCAGAAGCGCGGACTGAACCTTTATAATGCACCGAAATTCTATATTGCCAGTCTTTATTGGCACTTCATCGACGTAGTATGGGTATTCATCTTTACTGTGGTATACCTTATGGGAAAGGTGGGGTAGAGAATGACAGATCACACGGATTCCACTTCGAAACATAAGATTGACATTCATAAGAAAGAGCATAAAGAAGAGATGATTCATCAGGTGATCAGCTTCACGCTGATGATCCTCTTCACCTTTATTGCGTTTGGGATGGTCATTTTAGAAATAAGTTCTTATTTCGTAAAGCCTGTGCTGATCCTTCTTGCGGTAGTACAGGTGGTATTTCAGCTTTATTATTTCATGCATATGAAGAATAAAGGACATACAATGCCAGCAATGATGATGTTCAGCGGAATTGCAGTTGCAATTCTCACGATCATCACTTTTACAACAATCATCTGGTGGTAAGGTTGGAACTGGCACAATAAGTAACAGAAACGTATGAAATCAGAGTAGAAACCCTGATTTCATACGTTTTTTTACGGAGGTACATACATGCTTTTGAGGAAACAGTCCATTGTTTTAAATTTTGACATTTTAAGAAACAATGGGTGATACATCTCGTTTTTTTTGCTGATGTCCGTTAAAATGGGGAATAGGAACGTTTAGACATGGGGTGAAAAAGATGTGGTTAGAACTACAGATATTCGGGTTTCGAGCGTTGTGGAGCCCATACTATATGATTTTTATTCTGGGGCTTGTACTTCTTTACTTTTACCTTACAGGGCCCGGTAGAAAAACCGAAGAAGGAAAGGCTTCCACGTTGCAAAAGGTGATGTTCCTGTCCGGGGTCACGCTTCTCTATATCGTGAAAGGGTCTCCCGTCGACTTACTGAGCCATATCATGTTTGCAGCACACATGACGCAGATGGCACTCTATTATTTACTGGTACCTATTCTTATAATCAAAGGCGTTCCCTTAGAGGTTTGGAAAAGGATAGTGGATCGACCGATAATCAGACCTGTCATGAAGCTGTTGACGAGACCATTGCTTGCTCTCATTTTATTCAATGGTATATTTTCGATGTATCATGTGCCTGTCGTATTCGATTTTGCCAAATCGAATGAGTTGGTCCATGCCTTTATATCAACAACAATCCTGTTTCTGGCCTTTTGTATGTGGGTCTCTGTATTTCCGCCATCGAAAAATCTGGACAGGCTCAGTCCGATTCTCAAGATAGGTTTCATTTTCGCAAATGGAGTATTGATCACTCCTGCATGTGCGCTGATCATCTTTTCTGAGGTGCCATTGTATGATACTTATACTCAATCAGGGGCCTGGATGGAAGCGATGAGTCTCTGTGTCCCTTCCGGAATTCTAGAAGGATTACCCAGCTCTCTGAGCGGTCCTGGATTCTTCACTTCCATGCCTATTGTGGAAGATCAGAAGTTGGGTGGCATCATCATGAAAATTATGCAGGAAATCATTTTTTCAGCCATCATGGGCTACATATTCTTCAGCTGGTTCAACAAAGATGAAAGAAATATCGTAGACCCTATACCGGAAACAACGTACGAACATAGTTAATAGATACAGGAGAGATGTATATGCCCGTATTGCCAACGATCAGTACCTTCTTCATCGTTATTAGTGCCATCTTCGTAGGAATCGGCTGGATTCTTATTGCGAAGAACAAGAGAGCGGCACACAAAAAAGCCATGCTTGCAGGGGCAGCCAGTGCGCTTATATTTTTCATCATTTATGTGAGTCGCACGGTGTTCGTAGGAAACACAAGTTTCGGAGGGCCTGAAGAATATAAGATCTACTACACGATCTTCTTAATATTCCATATCATTCTTGCAACGACAGGAGCGGTATTTGGAATTGTCACTCTAACGCTTGCATTTAAACGGAACATCAAAAAGCATCGGAAAATCGGTCCAGTCACAAGCATCATTTGGTTTTTTACTGCCATCACTGGTGTCGCTGTCTACCTGCTTCTCTATATCATATATGATGGAGGACATACGACAAGTCTTATCAAAGCCATTCTCGGCACATAAAAAAAGAAGGAACTGCTTGTATAGAGCAGTTCCTTCTTTTTGTGTTCTTTTAAATTTTTATATTCAGCTTGATCAATCCGGCTTCCTTTGCAGAATTGAAAGCGATGACCACCAGGGGCCCTATGAAGAATCCAAGGAACCCGATAAGCTTCAGGCCGATGTACATGGCTATGAGTGTTGCAAGCGGTGATAATCCTATTTGTGTACCCATGACTTTAGGCTCTACCGTACGACGGATTGCCAGAAGAACAATGGCAAGAACAGCTAATTGGGTACCTGTAGCAATATCGCCTGTAGCGAACATATAGATGGACCATGGTCCGATAATCGCGATAGATCCGATAATAGGAATGAAATCGACCACCCAGGTGATCAGTGACATGAGAACCGCTACTTCGGGTGCAATGAATAGCAATGCTAACAGAGTGACGATGAATATAATGATACTCACCTGAAATTGTGCTTTCAAGAAACCGAATACGACGTATCCGAGACGGGCATTCATGAACTTGACTTTCTCTGACGTCTCTTCGGTCAGATAGCTGTGCATTTTCTTCCTCAACCGAGGCAGTTCAAGCATGAATAGGAATAGAGCGATCAAGTATACCAACAGGCTTACAATGAGGTTAGGTATCTTTGTCGCAAACGCAGCAGCATTCTCGATATTCAACGTTTCCGTCAGTCTGTCGGTAGAACTTTGCAGACTTTCTTCGATGCGTGAGGATGTCTGGTCCACGAATTCCTTAGGCAGCATCTCCATGAAACTGTTCATGTTATTCTGAAGATCGATCAACACCTGATTCAGCTGCGAAATGTAATACGGAGCATTATCTATGAGTTGAATAATCTGAGCGACAGCTCTCGTGACAGCGAAAGTCCCTATCAAACCGAGTAGCATAAGAAATAGGAGGAATACGATAGAGACAGCTAACTGGCGACCTATATGAAACCGGTACTGAAACCAGCGAATCGAAGGGTTCAGAAACAGAGCAGTAACGTAGGCGACGATGAGTGGCACAGACACCGGTAAAATGAAATAAGCTGCGATGATCCCTGCAATCGTGAGTAAAATTAAAGTCCACTGGCGTTTTGTTAAATATTTAAACAACTCTTTACGGTGTCTCCTTTCTTCAAGCGCTGATTCATTGTTAAAAAGAGCCGCTCATCATTCGAGATGTGCGACTCTTGCTACTTCTTACTGCTCCACCTGATTCGCTTTTGCAGGGGGCTGCACGTTGCTTACAAGTCGATGCGCTTTGTTGATCATGTCTTTGGAGAAGCCTTCGTCCTCGCCGTACTCCACCCCGTGTGGGTAATAGTGGCGTCCGAGTAAAGGTGTCATCAATTTGATGACCGCATTTCCTTTATCTACGTCCCCTTCAAGAGCGTACCCTTGGATTCGTACATAATAAGTGATGTTCTCTTCATTCGATTCAATTTTATAATCGTATGTAACTCGCTCGTAGTCCCAGGAACCGCCAAGCATGAACCCTTTGGATTCCATAACTCTGGTCAAAGTCCTAACATCAAGAACCAAATCTTCAATACCTGTATTTTCTAGTTTCAATGTCTCCACCTCACAACAATGTATGTATAGTGTTCATTTTATTATGAAAAAGGAAAAGTTGCAATTAAACTGGTGAGGTTTCTCCTTATTTTCGGGGGTAAAAGTGCCGGAACCTGAGAAAAGTTCCATGAAAGATTTTATTCTCTTCCGGTGTTTGATAAGATGAAGGTGGAGGTGAAGCCTTTTATGTTAGCTACAATGGAAGTTGTAGATGTGTTAGATAGATCGGAAGAAATCGGACAAATGATCATGGATTCGGACGTGTTCAAGGAATTTTATCAGTCCAAACAGGAAATGGAAGAGAACGAAGAAGCACAACGACTTATCCATAATTTCAATAAAATGAAAGACCAATACGAAGAAGTTCAGCGCTTCGGCAGGTATCATCCTGACTACAGTACCATCACTAAGAGTATCCGCAGCGTGAAGCGGGAAATGGACATGCATGAGAGTGTCGCTCGTTACAAACGCGCAGAGCGGAACGTTCAGAAGTTATTGGATGATATCAGCCAGAGTGTCGCCTATAGCGTAAGTGAACAGATCAAAGTCCCTCGGAATGGGATGGTCTTTACAGATACAGGTTGTTCATGCGGCAGTGGCGGCGGTTGCGGCTGTTCTTAAAAAGGAAGTGACATAATGAGAGTGCCTAGGCAGGGGATCATCGTCTATTTTCAGCAAATGAAAAACGTCCGTCATTTAAAAAAATACGGACACCTTATTCACGCCTCGAAGCGCCAGAAATATGCGCTCATCTATGTGAATCGTGATAATCTCAATGAGAAGATGGAAGCTCTTCAACAGTTACCTTACGTTCATCGGGTAGAGCCCTCGTATAAGCCGGAAGTTCGAGTTGACTACGAAAATGCAAAGCCGGATAAAGCGAAAGAATACGACTATAAATTCGGAATTTAAACGAACAACGCACGGAGCCTCCGTGCGTTGTTTTTAAGTAAGGCGGGGCAGTTCTTTATTGCTTCTGAGTATCCCGATCAGATATTGGTAATAGAGCTCAGTCTCCGGAAACATGGTGGATGGCTTCAACGTGTATTCGTGGATATCCACTCCGATTTCTTCTGTCATCCGTTTAAAAAGATCATATCGCGTATTCGGAATTTCGTGAGGATTCGGTATTCCCTCTCTGCAGATATAAATAGGTTGGAATTTATCTGCCGGCGCCATGATCAGTGCCAGCGAAGATTTCGGTTTACCTTCTCGTTCACAGTGAAATGCAAGAGCTCCTTTGACACGAGAAGGCATCTGCCTCCCGAGTTCTATAAGTTCATAGATATCTGTGTACCCTTCCCCTAGTTCAATGAATTTTTGTCGCATAGAACGGATTCCTTTCTGAAACAAGTTTCTTCTACTCTAGCACGAGTCGGCCATAATGCAAAACTATTTCAACACCTATAGAAGTATAGTAAACTGAGCCGTAAAGGAAAACGTCAGGGGGTCTACGAACCCATGAAGAAAATGCTCCTAGTGTTGCTTTTCATCGCCTCGACAGCAACCATTACACTCACCTATCAGTGGCTGGATTTTTCGGAGAACCACATTTCGGAAAGCTCCTCAGTCAAGTCAACTGTAACCATAACAGCTACGGATGAAGAGCTTCGCATAGAACAATCTTTCGGGGGATATGTTCCCGGTAGTTATAAAATCGATTATCCTGATGAAGCCGAAGAGATTGCTTGTGCCCCTGCCCCTTGCGGCGAAGCAGACAATTTTCAACTGAAAGAAGAGTCTCCCGTTCTATCCTATCGTCTGCCTTTATCTGAACAAACAAGTCACTGGGCAGCCGAGCTTAAGGAAGAGGAAGTCCGTTATGAAGTAGTTGTGAAGGATAGAGCATATGGGAACCGGAGTTTCACGATGGTAGAATCGCCGGACGCAAAAGTGGAGAAGGAACGGCTTCACTATTACAAATGGGACGATGTTACATCAGCTCCGCTGTTTATGTATGATACAACAGATACACAAAGGTTTGCCAATGATCGTCTCACCATTCTGCATGAGCGGGGGGAACTGATTGAACCTTCTTTTGTTGAAAAGGCTACAGGTTATACGGAAAAATATGGTTCTTATTTATTATTTCTTGACGAAGAACAAGATACGTTCACACAAAATAAGGTTCTTCTGCGCAATCGGAATACGGAAGTGCTCGAATCACTGCTGTTCCGGAAGCAGGCGGCTGAAAATTCCGGGGTAAGTGACCATTGGGTCATTCGCATGTATACGGCTCTTTTGTTCGAAACTTCTATGGAAAGGGCTGAACAATTAGCTTCGCCGCTTTCTTCTACATTTTCATCGGAAGAGAAAGAAGAAATCAAAAGGAAAGTGAAAGACGTAAGTGAAGAGGATGAACTAGTGGCTTTTTCTGATGACCTTTTATCTTCGATGAGAGAAGGGGAGACGACTTATTCTGAGAGAATAGCGAATAAAGCGGATAGTCGTTTCTATTATAGAGTACCAAGAATGTCTGACACGGGTGGAGAATTTCTCTTCATCACGTATCTTAATGACACCTATATCCCGCTTCAGGCTCTGAAAGAGGATCAAGCCTTTCAAATAACCATGCTTCAGAATGATTCCTTTTTATTGGAGACAAGCTCCAAGCGGATCAGGCTTTCTTTAGGTTCGGATACGTTCGTTCAGAACGAGGCGGACTTCGGCATTGCATCAGAAGCTGTAAAACGTTTTGAAGGAGGACTGTATCTGAAGGAAACCTTTATGAATGAAGTGCTCGACCTTTATCTTGGAGGTCCACAGGGAAAATAGAAGAAAAAGACGAGCCTGGAGGGCTCGTCTTTTTTTGTGCCAGTGGCACAAAAGTAAAGGGAGAGGAGAAATCGGAGGACGGGCTTATGGGGAGTAAGCCGCCTCGTTTCCGGAAGGAGCCCTTTGACCCCTTCCGTACATAGTCTGTTCAAGCGGGGGAAGACTTATACAGGAAAGAATGATTTTTCTCCTGAAGGTTTTATGGTAGGATAAAGAAAAATGAGTGGATAGGGGGTGACAATGGATGAGAGTAGTCAGTGGAACGCACAAAGGTCATCGTCTATATTCTGTTCCTACCCACAAGACAAGACCTACGACCGACAAAGTGAAGGAAGCCGTGTTTCAAATTATCGGCCCTTATTTTGATGGAGGCGTGGTATTTGATTGTTTTGCAGGCAGTGGAGGTCTCGGTATCGAGTGTTTGAGTCGTGGAGCGGAAAAAGCGATCTTTGTGGACAAGGAACCAAAAGCGATTAAGACGATTTGGGACAACGTGAGAGCTTTGAAGCTTGAAGACCATGTTGAAGTCTTTCGTACTGACGCATATCGTGCTATGAAAGCGGCCGGCAAACGGGGAATTACTTTTTCTTACGTATTTCTGGATCCTCCTTATAAAAAGTTTTCTTATGAAGACTTGATGCAGAAGCTTCTGGAGCATGAGCTTCTGGAAGATGGAGCTGTCGTCGTATGTGAACATGATATTTCGGAAGCGCTTCCTCGGGAAGTGGGACCTATTCGTCAATTCAAACAAGAAGAATACGGCTCGAACATAGGAGTATCGTTTTATCAAAAGGAGGAGTAGGATGTCAGGCTTAGCGATTTGTCCAGGAAGTTTTGACCCGATTACATACGGTCATCTCGATATCATAGAAAGAGCGGCGCGAGTGTTTGATGAAGTCCGCGTCGTCGTATTCAATAACCAGAGCAAATCTCCTCTATTCTCTGTGGAGGAAAGAAAGGCATTGATCGAGGAGTCTACAAGCCACCTCGGGAATGTCACCGTCGATGGGTATGGTGGTCTTCTGATGAACTATGCGGAAGAAGTCGAAGCCAAAGCCATCATCCGCGGTCTCCGTGCGGTGAGCGACTTCGAATATGAAATGCAGATCACATCGATGAACCGGAAATTGAACGAGAAGATAGAGACGTTTTTTGTTATGACCAATAATCAGTATTCGTTTCTCAGTTCCAGTATCGTTAAGGAGATCGCCAGGTATCACGGAGAAATCACTGATCTGGTTCCGGATGCTGTAGATAAAGCTTTGAAAGAAAGGTTTCAGAGGTGAGACGAGCACGGCACGTCACCGAACTGTCAGACGAATTACAATAATGGGGTATGTGGAAGCTTCGATCGACTGTTGATCAAAGCTTCTTTCTTTTACATAAGGGGAGTACTATCAGGATATACATCAATAGAATGAAACTGGTGTAAAGGGGAAAGTCCTGTCCTCTTAGGGAATAATTGTCTGCCGCCTGAACCGGTATAGAGAACATATGCAATACAGTCACCAATAATAAGACATTCATAATCCCCTGCAGAATTCTCGTCCTCAGATAAGTTCCTGGTCTTATGTCCGTCCCCTGAAGCATACTGACTACTTGGGCCTGTACCGAAAAGCCGTGGAAGCCTGTAAGGAAAGTCAGAAAACAGAGCTGGACCAGAAGCGGTTCGTCAAGTGAGGTTATAAGATCGACGCCTACGGTGATTTCAAACAGTGCTGGAATAAAAGTATGTGTGATTCCGATAGCCGTGAAGAGACGTAGGAGCATTTCTGTGAGCACGGAAAAATAAGTGATGACCCCTCCGACAATCAGAAGGGTGTCGACGGACTTACGGATCGTTCTTGTCAACTCAGCTCCGAAAGGTCCTGGTACCTGCTGGGAATGGTTGGAGGGCAGGACAGGAACGTTCTTCGTATTGTTTCGAAGAAGGAGACCGAGAATAATGGTGGAAAGGTACAGACACCCAAGCAATACCCATCCGATTTCCGGAGACGAATAATACCCCCCGGCAATAACCCCAAGAATAAAGAGGGGACTGGGTCCATTAGAGAAAGCGAGCAGCCTCTCTGCTTCCTCTTTAGCTAGCAGCCCTCTTCTTCTGAGGTCTGCGGTCCATCTGGCACCGGCAGGATATCCGCAAAGCATCCCCATTATAAGAACGAATCCGGCTTCTCCAGGGAGGCGGAAAATGACCTTGACAGGCTTTTGGATCCATACTCCCAACTTTTCTACGAAGCGATAAGCGATCAGAAGTTCCGCTGTAACAAAAAAGGGGAATAAAGCAGGAAAGACGAGATTCGCCCATAGCAAGAGGCCGTCTTTAGCTGCATCGAGTGCTACGTTCGGATATAAGAGCATACTCGCACACATCAGTAAAAGGGAAATTAAGATGAACCGTTTCATTTGGACGCCTTCTTTCCTTATACGTTGATTTCTGTACTTCTATGGACAGGCAAGGTAAAATATAGGTGTACTAATAAGCCTACGCCTACGTGCTATACATTTATGAATTGGTTGAAGGAAGGAGTCTTTTTTTATGCAAATAAATAAGAGGACACTTATTGTAGTTGTCATCACCGCCGTCATCACGGCGCTTTTGTTTTCTTATCAATTGCCTTATTACGTATATAAACCCGGTTCGGCAGACGCGCTTGATCCTGTCATCGAAGTGGAAGGTGGTTATGCAAGTGACGGCGATATGCATCTGGTCACGATTCGTGGAGGACAGGCGACGATTGTACAATGGGCCCTGGCACAAATCCGACCTTTCCACGAACTGACACCGATTGACCAGGTACGCCCGGAAGGTGTGACGGAGGAAGAGTATTTCCACGCCCAGCTCCAGATGATGGAGTCGTCGCAGGAGGCTGCGAAAGTCGTAGCCTATGAAGCTGCGGGGAAAGATATAGATATTCAATATGAAGGGGTCTATGTCGTTCAGGTCATGGATGGAATGCCGGCACAAGAACGTTTGCAATCGGGAGATCGGATCGTTGAAGTGGATGGACAGCCGGTTAATGAATCGAGTGATCTCATTGATTACGTAGAAGACAAAGATGCCGGAGAAAGTGTTTCTCTTGTGATCGAAAGGGAAAATGGGACCCTGACGAGGGATGTGGAACTGGCTCCTTTTCCCGATAATGAAGAGCGGGTAGGGATCGGTATTTCCTTAGTTACCGATCGTTCTGTTGAAGTCGATCCTGAAGTTACGGTGGAAAGCGGTGAGATCGGCGGACCCAGTGCCGGTCTGATGTTCTCTCTTGAGATTTATGACCAGCTGACAGAGGATGATCTGACAGACGGCGAAGAGATTGCCGGTACGGGGGAGATCAACTATGAAGGAGAAGTAGGTCGAATCGGAGGTATCGATAAAAAAGTGGTAGCTGCAGACGAAGCGGGGGCTTCTGTATTCTTCGCTCCGAATGAAGAAGGAGCAGAGGATTCCAATTATCAAGTTGCTAAAAAGACGGCGGAAGAGATCGGAACAGATATGGAGATTGTACCGGTGGATACGTTCGGGGAAGCGCTGGATTATTTACAGAACAATTAAAGAATCGATGACCTGGAGTGCTATCCCATCCCAGGTCATCGATTCTTAGATCATCACAGGAGGCATTCTTTCTCTCTTGACCCCTTCCGTTCTATTTACGGCACTAAGGGGAGAAAGGTATGCTTTCTGAGCTCTGATATCCATGTCGAACAATGGATGATTCAATTGTTTCAATTGTGTCAGGAGAGGGACTTCTATATTTTTCTTATGGATGGATAGATACTTCCTCCCTTTCTCATTCATGCCGAGAACCCTGACATAAGGGACGGGGGAATCGAGAATATAGCTTTCCTTTTTCTTAATGTTAGTAAGAAGGTGAACGAACAATCGCTGCAGACGAGTCCACGTGTATCTCTTCGTTTTCACCGTTTCCATCATTTCTTTGAAAGAAGTGCAGTCCGCTGCTTTAAGAATTCTGTATTCGAGTCCCTCCTCCATCCCGTGAATCTCTCTCAGTTCTTCGGGGGAAGATACTTGCAGCAGGTATTGGATCAGGGGGAAATAGTGCTCCCACGAGTGCCAGAGCCCTTTATGGAATTTATAGTCGGCAAGTGTACGGATGGTGGAAGCCGGAAGTGTTTCTTTAACATCTTCCGTTATTTCATGGTAGTGGTGAAGGTCTTTGCGTATGCTTGTAGCGCTCGAGATATGGCCCGTCATTTCTTCATCATGGTAGTCGTTTTTCAGCCTTTTGATAGTGGCCGGTTGAATAGAGGGAGCGTACTCAGCGATCGCTTTTACGTAACTGTAACCGAGGATGTTGTTCGGTCGCGATACATCCAGATCCTGGATTCCGATACTTTCGTATGCACGTCTCGAAGCTTCCGGAAAAGAGTTTCCGGCATCCAGGTGGGAAGTGAGGATGCGGTCGAACGAACTTCTTCTTTCCTGCCAGGTTCTGTGTGCAGTAAGAAAAGGGGAGATGTGACCCTCTTCACTTCCGAAGCAGATAGATGATACATTCAGATGATTGAGTGTTTCGACGGCTCCCTTAGCGAAATAATCCCCGTGTTGCACAGCGAATAGATGTGGTAATTCTACAACGAGATCGACAGCTCCGGTCAGAGCTGCTCGGGTCCGCTCCCATTTGTCTATAATTGCGGGTTCTCCCCGTTGAAGAAATGGTCCACTCATAACTGCGATGATACAGTCCGCTCCCGTCTGTTTTCTGGATTGTTCCGCATGGTATAGGTGGCCGAGGTGAAATGGATTGTATTCGACGATAATGCCTGTGGCTTGCATAAAATCTCCCTCTCCGGTATGTTTGCACTCATGTGCCATCTATTTTAACATTAGGAGAAAGCATTCATAAGGTGTAAAGAAAAAATGTTGACAAAATACTGATTTGGTTTTAAAATTACTCTTGTTGTCATGAGGTGATGACCGTGAAATTTCCTATACAAAAAGTGAAACAGGCAGGGGAAAAACCCTTCTTTTTCGAAGGAGAGGTTGATCTTTCTACCCTGGAAGAGGCAAAGAATGATATTCGTCAAATCTCTCCTGTTGAAGTAACTGGCCAGGCGGAGATGAAAGGCGAAGAAATTATTGTTTCGATGACCATCAAGGGAGAGATGATTCTTCCTTGTGCGAGGACATTGGCCGATGTGCCCTATGCCTTTCAGATTGAGGCTGATGAGTACTTCAATACGTCCCAGTATTACACGGAAGAGGATGATTCTGAAGTGCATCCCCTGGGTGGAGAAGTACTTGACTTGACTCCTTATATCAAGGAGAATGTGCTATTGGAGGTTCCATATAGAGTGTTTGCGGAAAATCCTGAAAACACCCCTCCTCAAGAAGGTAAGGGATGGGGCGTTGTGGATGAGAAGCCGCAGACAGAAGAGAAAGTGGATCCCCGTTTAGCCAAACTGGAATCATTATTGGATAATGAGGAAGACAATAAGTGAGGAACAATCACTTACTCTGAACTCATAACTCATAAAGGAGGTGTACAGCAATGGCAGTACCTAAGCGCAGAACGTCCAAGAAAGTGAAAAACCAACGCCGTACTCATAAGAAATTGAGTGCCCCTAAATTGGTTGCGTGCCAAAACTGTGAAGAATTGACTAAGCCGCACCGCGTGTGCAGTTCTTGTGGTCAATACAACGGAAAGCAAGTTGTAGAAGCGTAAGAAAGAGCCTGTCGATACAGGCTCTTTTTTTTATGTATAATAAGAGGAGGGGGGATCGTGATGGAAACGATAAATCTTACATATGAAGAAGGTGTAGCAGTCCTTATGCTGAATCGTCCACATAAACGTAATGCTGTGAATCGTGCAATGATTTCAGAATTGAAGGGAGCGCTCGATGATATCCGATCGAGTACAGAAGTGAAAGCTATGGTACTTACAGCTGAAGGACCTGAAGCATTCTGCGCTGGAGGCGATTTAAAGGAACTGCACGGGGATCTCACGGAAGAAGAAGCATATTCTGTTCTTACCCCGATGCGGGAGGTATTGTACAACATAGCAACGCTTCCTGTTCCTACACTAGCTTACCTGAACGGAAGTGCGCAAGGAGGCGGATGTGAACTCGCAAGTGCCTGTGACCTTCGTTATGGGAAGAACGACGATTATTACGGCTTTATCCAGGGCAGTCTCGGAATCGTTCCGGGATGGGGAGGAGGCGTACTCCTTCAGGAAAGAATAGGGGCCAGCGAGGCGATGAACTGGCTTATAAGGAGTGAAATGATTTCATCCGAACAAGCTCATCGGATCGGTTGGCTGCAAAAGATTACTGAAGAAGAGGACTATTTCTTTTTGAAAAAGATGTCCCCGGAACAGCTTCTCTTCTGGAAAACACAGATACTTAGCAGAATGGATGTGGAAAAACTCCATGGAAGGATGGTTCAGGAAACCTTACAGGCTGCGAAATTATGGGAGTCAGAGATGCATAAAGAAGCAGTGCGCGCATTTTTCAATGGGCGAAGGGGGCAGTAGTGATTCTATCATTCACCCATCAGGCATATAGATGAACAAATGGTTGAAGGGAAGTGATAGAGATTGCCAGGAAAGATGCGTGGAAAGAAAAAGAGGATCTGATTCTCGCGGAAACGGTGCTTACGTGTATGAAGGCCGGAAAAACACAGTTGAAAGCTTTCGAAGAAGCGTCCGTCAAGCTTAAGCGTACTCCGAGAGCGTGCGGTTTCCGTTGGAATAAAGTGCTCAGAAAAAAGTATGACGGATCGATTCGTGAGGCTCGTCAGAAGAGTGATTCTTGTACTTCACCAGATACGAAAGAACTGGAGAAAAAGATGGAAGTCTGGGAAAGGGCATGGAGTGATCTTGAGCAGTTTGTCCGTTATGTAAGGCAAGCTACAAAATAGAGGCCGCTATCCGATGAATAGCAGCCTCTTTTCTTTGAAGGAATAAGCTGGTGCCTTTTTATTCTTCTTTATCGTTTTGTTCTTCCACCCCTTGTGGAAGCCATAGAAGTGGGTTTTCTCCCAAGTCTCTTTCAACTTTATATGTCGCTTTTTGGAAACCCATACGTTCCCAGAAATTGTGGGAGTTGACGCGTGGGTTCGTTTTGATAGGAAGTTCGAAGCTTTTTGCGAAGTCTACCAATTGTTTTCCGTATCCCTGCCCCTGGTAATCTTTCAATACTTCGAGTTTCCAGAGCTCCAGGTAATCCTGAGGAGGCTCGAAATAATGATCGTATTTAGCGGATACCCTGTACAGACTCATACGGGCCACTAAAGCGTTTCCAATGTAAATTCCAAAAAAAGGCGACTCGCTGTTATTTTCAACGATATTCCCCTGGAGATCTTCAAGCATGGTAAGTTCCTGGATTCCATATTCCTTGAATCGTTTGAACTCTTCTAATGTTTTATAGTTGATAAGCAATGGCTGTACTTGTGTACTAGTACCCATCATGACTGATTCCCCTTTCAGCAATCTTTCTTTCCATCCTCATTATAGTATAAAAATTTTCAGAATGAAATGAATAATGACAACCTTTTTGTGCTGCTATGACTGGCGGAAGTTTGCTACAATGGTACTTGGAATGGGAAAAGAGGTGAGAGATATGATCAATGTGTTCACTTTCATTGTTGCTCCGATAGTTACGATGCCGCTATTATTTTTTTTATTCATATACATATGGTTTCAAAAATGGACGAAGACGAAGAAAAGAGCGCTCAGAGGAGCGGTCCATCTTACGGCACCGATTTTTGTGGTAGATGTCTATCTGTTGTTGGAAGTGCTTTTCGGGAGCGGTTATATCGGTTGGGTAGTAGTGATGTTACTGTGCCTTATGGGTCTTTCCTGTGTGATCCAGTACAAAACGAGAGAAGAGCTTAAATTCGGAAGGACATTCAAAGGATTTTTGCGGCTTGCTTTTCTGGTCTTCACCTTTGCGCACGTCTCCTTGTTTTCCTATGGTTTCGTGACTCACGTGTTTCTAGCTTCCTGAGTGAGTAGAATTTCTGGTTACTCGCATAGGTCAGCGAACTTAACTTGTTTCAAACAGATTAGATGAATGCTTGTCCGTAATTATGTACAATATGGTGAGAATGGATACATAGGGACGTACAAAGGAGAATGTGTGATGAGAATCGATCCGGTTCAGTTTGAAGAAAAAAATACGTTAATGAGAGATTATCGTTCTCATTTTGAAAAAATACAAAATAAATTCGATTACAACCCTTTTCGGCAAGACTGTTGGAAGGAACGGCTCGATGAGATTCGGGATCGTTCCTTTCATAGAACCGAACTGTCGGAAGTTTTGAAGAAGATGAATGAAAAGTATGGGGCTGGGGAGATGACGCTCGCTCACATCGAACGGCTCAAAGAAGATGATGCAACCGTCATGATTGCCGGTCAGCAGGCGGGTCTACTTACAGGCCCTTTATATACCGTAAATAAAGCGATATCTGTCATTGAAGCGGCTAAGCAAAAAGAGCGGGCTCTTGGCAAGCCGGTACTTCCGGTATTCTGGATTGCTGGGGAAGATCATGACTTTGAAGAGATCAACCATATCTATTTGAACCAGGACGGGTTGAAAAAGCAGAAAATCTCTCAACAAACAGATGGGAAAACTTCCGTATCTGATGTAGGGCTGGATGAAGATGCAGCAAAGAATTTCATCGATGACTGCTTTCGGAAATTGCCGGAGTCCAAGCACACGAAAGAGGTCTATGACAGAATATCAAATGCTTTGATGGGCTCGAAAACGTACACGGACTTCTTCGCAAGGTTGCTGATTGCATTGTTCAAAGATCAGGGACTCATTGTGATGGATGCTCACGCTCCGGCTATCCGTCATATGGAGAAAGATTATTTCGTCCAGATGATAGAACATAGCGAAGCGATCGCTTCAGGAGTTTATACTCGCGAACAGGAAAATAGAAGGCAGGGATACCCTACTACCATCGGAGCAGAACAGAAAGATGCTCATCTGTTCTATCATGAGGAGGATAGAAGGGTCCTTCTTGTTCGTGAAGGTAGCCGTTTCGTCGGAAAACAGGGAGAAGTGGAACTGGACGAAGATGAGCTGCTGATGATAGCAGAAGAGACGCCTGGAAAACTCAGTAATAACGTCGTATCGAGACCTCTCATGCAGGATCTGTTGCTCCCGGTGCTCGGATTTATCGGTGGTCCGGGTGAGATAAGTTACTGGTCTGCCTTAAGGCCTGCATTTTCAGAGCTTTCCATAAAGATGCCGCCTATCCTTCCCCGCCTCAGTTTCACTTTCATCGGTGAAGATAAACGGATCGCTTCAAGGAATGAAGGGATCGATTTGTATCACGTATTACGACGAGGGCTCGGAGAAGAGAAAATCAAGTACCTTGCTTCTCAGACGAACCTGCCACTTGAAGAGATGAGAGAGGAAGCGAAGAGGGAGATTGCCCGGATCCACAGACCGTTCCAGGAGGAAGCAGGAACGATAGGGCCCGACATTGAAGCATTTGCCGGTAAAAATCTGGCATACATGGAATCTCTCGTAGATGAACTGGTGGAACGGATTTCGAAAGAAAAGAAGAAAAGCTATCAGAAAACGCTTGATTTCTACAGAGAAATGGAGAACCTGTTACGCCCCTTCGGAGGATTGCAGGAAAGGGTGTGGAACCCGGTTCCATTCCTCAATGAGTTCGGCTGGAACTTTTTCACGGAGATTCCCGAATACACATGGGATTTCCGGCAACAACATTATCTTATTTACAGCTGACCCTACTTCTAAAGTAGGGTTTTTTCGTTTTCCGTTAGTTTCCTGTGGTGCAAAGTGGGAGAATGTGGTACGCTTGTAACAGAAAGTGGGGTCGTCTATATGTTGATGGGAGAATATCGTCATAACATGGATACGAAGGGACGACTGATCGTACCCAGCAAACTGAGGGATTCTCTCGGCGATTCATTCGTAGTGACACGCGGATTGGATGGATGCTTATTCGTATATCCGATGTATGAATGGGAAAAGCTTGAAAAGAAGCTTCAATCGCTACCTTTGACGAAAAAAGATGCCCGTGCTTTCACCAGATTCTTTTTGTCAGGTGCCATGGAAAGTGGCCTTGATGGTCAGGGACGTCTCCACTTGGCCCCACCTCTCAGGAGCCATGCTTCGCTCGAGAAATCCTGTGTTATTGTAGGGGTTTCCACAAGGGTGGAAATATGGGCCGAAGAGAAATGGGAAAATTATATGGAAGATTCCCGCCAGGAACTGGAGTCTATTACCGAAAATTTATTGGATCTTGATTTATGAATGAGGAAACGAGTGAGTCCATGTTTGAACATTATAGCGTACTAAAAGAAGAAACCATTGAAAAATTGAACATCCGGGAAGACGGGGTGTACGTTGATTGTACACTGGGGGGCGGAGGACACAGTGAAGAAATCCTGAAACGCCTCACCACCGGTCATCTGTATGCCTTCGACCAGGATGAGAACGCGATGAAAGCAGCCCGAGAACGCTTGGAACCATATGCTGCGAATGTCACGTTCATCGCTGCGAATTTTCGCAGTCTGGAAGAAGAGCTCGAGAAAAGAGGGGTGGAGAGGGTCGACGGCATTTTATACGACCTCGGTGTCTCAAGCCCACAGCTGGATGTGAAAGAGAGAGGATTCAGTTATCATCAGGATGCCCCGCTTGATATGAGGATGAATCAGCATGATGCTATCACGGCGTATGAAGTAGTCAACGAATGGGCTTATGAAGATCTTGTCCGTATTTTCTACAAATACGGAGAAGAGAAATTTTCCAAACAGATTGCAAGAAAAATCGAGAAACAAAGGGAAACGGAACCGATCACCACGACAGGAGAACTCGTAGAATTAATCAAGGAAGGGATTCCGGCTGCTGCCAGAAGAAAAGGCGGGCATCCGGCAAAAAGAGTCTTTCAGGCAATCAGGATTGCTGTCAATGATGAACTCGGAGCTTTTCTCTCTTCTCTTGAGCAGGCAGCACGTTACATATCTCCTGAAGGAAGAATTGCAGTCATCACCTTCCATTCATTGGAAGACAGAATCTGTAAGCAGGCTTTCAAACAATGGAGTACGACCCCGCCTCTTCCGAAAAATTTACCGGTGATACCTGACGAAAAACAACCACCTTTCAGATTGGTGACAAGGAAACCGGTAGAAGCAATCAGTGAAGAGTTGGAAGAAAATCGCAGGTCGCGTTCTGCGAAACTCCGCGTCGTTGAAAAGGTGAAGCCATGGTCCGAAGAATTTCACTTTGAGAAAGGGTGGAAATTGACATGAGTACAGAAAAAGTAAGAGCGTATCAACCGGAAACGAAGCCGAAGCGGAAACAGAAACAGGTGAAGGTGAAAGTCACCAAAAAGAAATGGATCAGTACCGGAGAGAAATATCTTTATTCAGTGATAAGTGGCGCTATGTTATGTGCATGTGCTTATGTCATCAGCTTTTCAAGTGCCACGGATTCCCTGAACCGGGATATCGAGTCCATGGAAGGGAAGATCCAGGAACAACAATCTGTAAATAACTCCCTTTCCTATGAAGCAGAACAACTCAGGAATCCTGAAAGGATTCTTGAAATCGCAAAGAAACACGGCCTGGATATAAAACAGTCTCAGGTGAAACAGGCAGGAACCGTATCCGCAGACTGATTATCTGGAGGATGGCACTATGAAGCATAAAAACACAACACGAGGGGCATCCCTTCTCCTGCTATTGTTCGGTCTTGCTTTTCTCATCATCGCCGGTAGATTTCTTTACATACAGACGACTGGAACTGTACAGGGGGTAGATCTTGAGGAATGGGCGGACAAAAAGCGTACAAGTTCTTACACGATACCTGCAGAACGCGGAAAGATATACGATAAGAACGGAATGGTGTTGGCTTATGACCGCCCGACGTACCGATTGCAGGCGATTGTTGAACCGGAGTACTCCGAGAACCTCCCGGAACCTGAACATGTGACGGATCCGGAGGAAGTTGCAGCAGTTCTTTCTGATTACCTGCCTCTCGAAAAGTCGGATATAACGAACCGGATAGAAGAAGGGCAGGAAGAAGGTAGGTTCCAAGTTGAATTCGGCAGTGCAGGAAGAGATATTCCGAAGGATGATAAAGAAGACATCGAAAGTTCTCTCGAAGAAAAAGAGATAACGGGTGTTACATTCGAAGAGGAGACGGAGCGTTTTTATCCCAATGGTACATTTGCTTCCCACATCCTCGGTTTTGCTCAATCCACGGACGAAGGCGTAGAAGGAGTCACAGGCGTGGAAAAATCCATGGAGAACTATTTGGAGGGCGAAGATGGAAGTATTTCTTATCAACGGGACAAATATGGAACTGAACTTCTCGATCCGGAGGAGATCCTGAAAGCTCCGAAAGACGGGGAAGATGTATATCTTACCATCGATCAGAAAATACAGACGTTCCTCGAAGACGCACTGACTCAGGTCGAGAAAGAGTATGACCCTGCAAAAGTGATGGCAGGAGTGATGGACCCGGAGACTGGGGAAATATTGGCCATGGGGAACAGACCTGCCTATAACCCGAACGATCGCAGTGATGTGGAGAATTGGTACAATGATATGATTGCTTACCCGTTCGAAGTAGGGTCCACGATGAAAATGTTCACGTGGGCAGCAGCGATGGAAGAAGGAGTCTATAACCCATCTGAAACGTTCCAATCAGGCTCCTATACGGTAGGTGGATCTACCATTTCCGACCATAACGACAGTGGTTGGGGGACGATCACTTATGATAAAGGACTGATGCGGTCGTCCAACGTAGCTGCGGCGAAGCTAGGTTATGAGAAGCTTGGTCCTGAAACCTTCCGGGATTATATCGGTCGTTTCGGGTTGGATGATAAAACAGGTATCGATCTTCCTGGGGAGAAGACGGGAACGATTTTGTCCGGGGCAATCGAAACGGTTACCACGTCGTATGGTCAAGGTTCCACAATGACCCCGATCCAACTTCTTACAGCAGCAACGTCTATTGCGAATGAAGGCAAGATGATGAAACCGTATGTCTTTGATTCCATCAGAGAAGCAGATACGGGAGAAGCTGTTGCGGAGAATGAAACGGAAACCCTCGGGGAGCCGATTTCTAAACAAACAGCAGAACAAATGAAAGAGTTGCTTACTCAAGTGGTCAGTAACGAAGATGGAACAGGGAAGCCGTTTGCTCTTGAAGACTTTTCTGTAGCCGGGAAGACAGGGACGGCGAACATATCGGAAGGAGGATACCTTGCCGGGAGGAACAATTACACCTTTTCCTTCCTGGGCATGGCTCCTGCTGAAGATCCGGAACTTGTTATGTATGTAGCGGTTCGACAGCCGAAACTCGAGAATTCAGAAATCGGATCGGATCCTGTTTCCCATATCTTCAAGACCGTCATGCAAAATAGTCTTCACTACTTGAATATATCTCCGGACCAGAATGAAAAGATGACTGTAGAGAACTTGGAGATTCCTGAGGTTGAAGGGGAGTCTGTCGAAGAAGCCAAACAGTCCCTGAGCGAATTCTCAGAAGTCACTGTAGTAGGAAGTGGCTCCAAAGTGGAAGCGGTGCTGCCTCATAACCAGGAGGAAGCAGTAGCGAATGAGCATATAATGATTATTACTGATGAGCCGACGATGCCGAATATTACAGGCTGGTCCCAGCGTGAAGTGCAGCGACTTGCTGATTATTTCGGAATCACCCTTGAAGTGATGGGGAACGGGTATGTGAAGAAACAAAGCATAGAAAGAAGTGCAGCGCTTGATAAAGATGATTATCTAGTCATTGAACTCGAACCGCCGGAAACCCCTTAGCAGTGTTCTAATCGTTTTTGATATACATACATTAAGTACAAGCAAATCTCAAAAGGAGAACTGAGATGCCATGTATGTAATCAAGAAACGGTTAGTCACTGCTTTTTTTGCTGCCCTTCTATTATTTCTTATCATGATCACACGCCTCGGATATGTCCAGTTCGAAAAGCATGAGGATCTGAAAGAAAAAGCGGAAGGGCTATGGACAAGAGATATTGTTTATGAAGCAGAACGTGGGAAAATCGTGGACAGGGAAGGCAGAACTATAGTCGGCAATCAACCGGCTCCATCTGTAATCGTCGTTCCAAGACAAGTCAAAGATAAAGAAACAACAGCAGAAACCCTGGCTCACATCCTCCAGATGAGTAAAGAAAAAGCATATCGTCACGTAACGAACCAGGTGTCTATGGAGCGCATTCATCCGGAAGGGCGCAAAATAACGGAGGAACAGGTGCTGAAATTAAGAGAAGAACGGATGGAAGGTGTATACATCGCAAAAGACTACAAGAGGAAATACCCCGAAGGTGCTTTCTTATCCCACGTGGTCGGTTTCAGTGGGATTGATAATCAGGGGCTGGCAGGACTCGAAGCCTATTATAATGATCGCCTTGAAGGAGAGGCGGGTTCCTTGTCGTTCTATTCTGATGCCAAAGGTAAAAGACTTGAAGGGCTTATGGATAAATATAATCCTCCGGAAGATGGACAGGACCTCAAACTAACCATCAATCGGGACATCCAGGAAATCGTGGAAAGAGAACTGGATATCTCTGAAGCTACTTATAATCCCGACGGTCAGATTGCGATTGCAATGGACCCGGGTAGTGGAGAGATATTGGCGATGGCCTCGAGACCCACCTTCCATCCCGGGGAATACTCAGAGGTAGACCCTTCCGTGTATAATCGGAATTTGCCTGTATGGAGCACCTATGAGCCGGGATCCACTTTTAAGATCATTACACTTGCCGCGGCTCTTCAGGAAGATGTGGTCGATCTTCATAATGGCCATTTCCATGATCCTGGTCACGTGAAGGTGAATGGCGCGAAATTGCGCTGTTGGAAAGGCGGAGGTCACGGCAGTCAATCCTTTTTGGAAGTCGTGCAGAATTCCTGCAACCCCGGCTTCGTCGAACTGGGAGAAAGACTTGGAGTCGAGACGTTGTACAAGTATATCAAGGACTTCGGGTTCGGTAAGCAGACAGGAATCGACCTGAGTGGAGAGGCCAAAGGCATCCTTTTCAAAGAAGACGCGGTTGGTCCGATTGAGCTTGCGACGACGAGCTTCGGTCAGGGCGTATCGGTCACACCGATTCAGCAGGTAGCTGCCGTTTCCGCGGCTGTGAATGGGGGAACGTATTTTCAGCCATTTATCCGTAAAGCATGGATCGATTCTGAGACAGGTGAAGAGATCCAGGCTTTTGAACCGAAAGCGGAACGTAAAATCATCGATACGGAAACTTCCCTGAAGATCAGGGAAGCTCTGGAGTCAGTCGTTGCTAAAGGTACAGGGAGGAGCGCTTTCATTGAAGGATATCCGATGGGAGGGAAAACCGGAACGGCTCAGAAGGTCGGACCGGACGGCACTTACATGACGAATAATCACATAGTGTCGTTCATCGGCTTTGCACCTGCCGACGATCCGGAAATTGTCGTCTACGTGGCTGTAGATAACCCGAAAGATACTGTCCAGTTCGGCGGGGTTGTCGCTGCACCGATTGTGAAGGAAATAATGGAGGACAGTTTACGGGCGATGGGGATCGAAGAGCGTGAGGACCAGCTGGAGAAGGATTATACGTGGACGGAAGAAGAATATGTGGAAGTACCGGATATAACAGGGGAATCGAAGTCTTCTCTAAGCAAGCTGCTGACACCTTTGAGAGTGGAAGCAGAGGGGGAAGGAGACCGTGTGTTCCATCAGGCTCCACGGGCCGGAGTTAAAGTGCCACCTGATACTGTCGTTCGTGTTTACCTCAGCGATTGAAACAGTCAGATTTCGCTACACTCATTTTTTGTAACCAAAAGGAAGCTATCTTTGATATAATAAGAAAGAATGTGTTTTTTACTAAGAAAGTTAGGATGAATGAGATGAATTTGGATCAATTACTTACTTCCGTACCGTTTTATAAACGATTCGGAGATCAGGAAACGAATATAACAGGCATTACGATGGACTCCCGGCAGGTAAAGCCGGGGGATCTATTCATGTCTATCAGAGGTTTCGAGACGGATGGGCATCGATACATACCTTCAGCTATAAGAAATGGGGCTGCGGCAATCGTAGCAGAAGAATTTGTGGAAGTGGATGTTCCCCTTATCGTAGTGAGTGATACGAAACGTGTTATGGCTCAACTCGCTTCTTACTACTACGATAACCCGACCCGTGACATGCACTTGATCGGTGTTACCGGTACCAATGGGAAAACGACGATTACGTATCTTTTGGATGAGATCTTTACGGAGAATCGAAGCTCCACCGGAGTGATCGGAACGATTCAAACGAAAATCAATGAACAGTCCTATGATGTGGCGAACACTACGCCGGATTCTGTTACGCTTCACGATTTCTTCCACACGATGAAGGAAGAAGGAGTAGATGCGGCGATGATGGAGGTATCCTCCCATGCCCTTGATCAAGGAAGGGTCTATGGACTCGACTTTAATATAGCGGTCTTTACAAACTTGAGCCAGGATCATCTTGATTACCATAAAGATATGGATGACTATCTGCGTGCCAAATCTCTGCTATTTTCTCAGCTTGGTAACCATTACGAACAAGGAAGAGAGAAATATGCCGTCGTCAATACAGACGATCCTGCCGGAGAGATGCTGATAAGGTCGACAGCTCAGCCGGTTCTTACCTATGGTCTCGAGCATGGAGATATACATGTCCGGAATATTGTGTCGAATGAGACCGGCGTTTCCTTTACGATGGTCACACCAGTAGGAACCGTCGACATAAGCAGCGGGCTCATGGGTGAATTCAGTATCTATAATATGCTGGCAGCTGCAGGGGCCGCTATTGCCAGTGGCATATCACTTGAAGTGATTGCTCGTGCCTTTCAGAAAACGAAGGGGGTACCTGGAAGACTTGAACCTGTCCTTGCAGGTCAGAACTATGGAATTGTCGTCGACTATGCGCATACACCGGATTCCTTGAAAAATGTATTGAGTACCTTACGCAAGGTTTGTGAAGGAGAAGTTAGAGTGGTCGTCGGTTGCGGGGGAGACAGAGACAGGGAGAAGCGTCCGCAGATGGCTGATATAGCGATGGAGATGGCGGATGATGTGTATTTTACGTCTGACAATCCGAGATCCGAAGACCCCGAACAAATCCTTGACGATATGACCCTTCACCTGAGCGGAGGCTTCCAGAGAATCACGGATCGTAAACAGGCGATTGCCCGGGCGGTGTCTTCCTGCCAGGAGAAAGATGTCTTGCTCATAGCCGGAAAAGGACATGAAACGTATCAGGAAATAGATGGTGTAAAAACAGATTTTGACGACCGTAAAGTCGCAAAGGAAGCTGTTACAGGTAGGAGGGAAGAAACATGATAACGACGACAGAAACGATGATCTCTCTGTTCCACGATTTCAAGGGGGATGCCCATAGAGGAATTCACATCGAAAGTGTGATGACTGATACCAGGGTCCCCGGAAGAAAAAGTTTGTTCATTCCGATTGTAGGAGAGAACTTTGATGCTCACTCCTTCCTTGATAAAGCGATTGAGCAAGGAGCGGTGGCGGCGTTATGGCAAAAGGATATAGACCTTCCTGCTTACGTTCCGACGGATTTTCCGGTGTTTTTTGTAGAGGATACCCTCACTGCGATGCAACGGCTCGCGAATGAATATATTCGTAGGGTGGAACCGACTGTCGTAGCGATTACCGGATCAAATGGAAAAACGACAACGAAGGATATGGCGGCTTCAGTACTAAGAAAGAAATTCCGGACGCATTACACGAAGGGGAACCTGAATAATCATATCGGTGTGCCCCTCACCGTTTTTGCAATGCCGGAGAATACGGAAGTCCTTGTGCTAGAAATGGGGATGAATAGAGCTGGGGAAATAGAAGTGTTGAGTGAACTCGCCCGCCCCCATTACGGAATTGTGACGAATATAGGAGAGTCTCACATTGAACATCTGGGGAGCCGTGAGAATATAGCGACAGCAAAGCTTGAAATCACAGCCGGGTTCAGGGAAAGCAGTCTCCTTATTTATGACGGGGATGAAAAACTGCTCGCAGGTACGAAGGGAATCACCTGTGGGTTTTCGGATTACGTAGATAGAAAAGCGGAAAATATTCTTCTTCATGATGAGGGGAGTCGTTTTCAAGTGGAAGGAAGCACTTATGACCTTCCCCTTGTCGGAAAACATAACGTGAAGAATGCCGTTTACGTATTGACCCTTGCGGAAAAGCTCGGTATGAACCCGGAAGAAGTCCAGAGTGGCTTCGGGGAGTTGACGATGACCGGGATGCGTCTGGAGAAGGTACTAGGGTTGCAGGGCTCTCATGTCTTCAACGATACGTACAATGCTTCCCCGACTTCGATGAAAGCCGTCATCGATTTTTTGAAACAATATCAGGCTAAATCCCACAAAATTCTCGTGCTGGGAGATATGTTCGAACTCGGATATCACAGCCGGGAACTGCATGCCAGCGTCGCAGAGTCCGTAACCCCTGACATAGATGCTGTATTATCGATCGGGGAGGATTCGAGAGCTATCACAGAAGAAGTGGCCAGGAGGTTCTCTTCTGTACTAACGGCTCATTATAAAGAAAAACAGGAATTGATAGAGAAACTGAAAAGCCTGCTCCAAGAAGACAGCGTTGTACTTGTGAAGGCTTCCCGCGGAATGAAACTTGAAGAAGTCGTGACAGCTATTACGAATGAATAATGTTGGTTGATCGGTTTAAGGAGGAAATACAGAAATGAATGAACTATTATTACTTGCAATTATGGGAATCGCCTTTTTGCTTACGGTCGCCCTGTTCCCTGTGGTCATCCCGTTTTTGAGAAGGTTGAAGTTTGGACAGGAAATCCGTGAAGAAGGGCCTTCCTCACACCAGAAAAAAAGCGGTACGCCGACCATGGGCGGTTTGATGGTGCTTTTTTCTGTTACGGTGACGATCGTTTTATTCCTCCCATTCTTCTATGCGAATGGACTCGGAATGGAAACGACACTTCTTCTGATTGTCCTGCTAGGGTACGGGTTGATCGGATTTCTCGATGATTACATTAAAGTGGCAAAGAAAAGGAATCTCGGCCTGACCTCTAAGCAGAAAATGGCTATGCAACTCGTGATAGCAGCTATTGTATACGTCATCCTGATGACCGGAGGATTTGACACATCCATACAAATACCTTCTACCTCTCTCTCCGTGGACCTTGGAGCTGGTTATGGTGTGCTGCTTTTATTGATGCTTGTAGGCGGATCGAATGCCGTCAACCTGACAGATGGTCTGGATGGATTACTTGCAGGGACGGCTTCTATCGCATTCGGAGCTTTTGCAATCCTTGCATGGGCAGTAGCGGGGGACGTAGAGACGGCCCTCTTCACGGTAGCGGTCATCGGAGCATTGCTCGGGTTTCTCGTGTTTAACGCTCATCCTGCGAAGGTGTTCATGGGGGATACAGGTTCCCTGGCTCTCGGAGCGGCTATTGCTATGGTCGCCATCCTCTTGAAAATGGAACTTCTCTTGATCATCGTGGGAGGAGTATTTGTACTGGAGACCTTGTCTGTCATCATTCAAGTCCTTTCTTATAAAACAACCGGAAAACGTGTGTTTCGAATGAGTCCTCTTCATCACCATTATGAACTGAAGGGATGGTCGGAATGGAAAGTGGTAACCGCCTTTTGGATTGCAGGTCTTCTATTCGCTATCCTCGGAGTTTCGATGGAGGTGATGGTCGGATGAAACAGTTGAAGAACTTTCCATATGAGCGCGCGCTGGTGGTTGGATTAGCCAAAAGCGGGTTCGCAGCAGCTGCAATTCTTCAAAAAAGCGGCGTCCGCACCACGGTCAATGATTTGAATACATCAGAGGGGAGTAAGGAAGCCGGGCAGCTTAAACGGATGGGGGTCTCTCTTGTAACAGGCAGTCACCCCTTGGAACTTCTGGATGAAACGGATGTTGTCGTCAAGAACCCGGGAATCCCTTATGAAAATGAATTGATAGCAGAGGCTGTAGAACGTGGCATCACCGTAGTGACAGAGGTGGAACTCACAGCTTACTTGCATGAAGGGCCTGTGATCGGCATTACGGGTTCTAATGGAAAAACGACGACGACAACGCTTGTGCACCGCATTCTTGAAGCGGACAACCGGAGAGTGCATGTTGCAGGTAATATAGGAGAGGTCGCCTGTGAGGTGGCTCAGCGTACCGACGATTCGGATATCATGGTAATCGAGCTATCCTCTTTTCAATTGCTCGGCATTGAGAAATTCCGTGCAGACGTAGCAGTGTGGCTCAACCTTTTTGACAGCCATCTTGATTATCATAAAACCCGGGAGAACTATCAGGCTGCCAAAGCCAATATCCTGAACAACCAATCCGATGAAGATTGCTTCGTTTACAATGCAGATGACAGGCTCGTAGAAAGCTATAAAACGAAGACTCAGGCAAAAGGCGTTCCTTTTTCTCTTTATCAGGATAAGAATGGTGCCTGGGCGGACGATTCGTTTATCTATTA
The DNA here is from genome assembly GCF_900100295.1 of Salimicrobium halophilum. GTDB lineage: Bacteria > Bacillota > Bacilli > Bacillales > Halobacillaceae > Salimicrobium > Salimicrobium halophilum. The sequence goes on along the minus strand of NZ_FNEV01000001.1, from coordinate 543,581 downwards.
CAAAGAAGAAATCGTTGCAGAAAGAGGGGAAATCGTCCTCGTCGGGGAACATAACATACAGAATTGTCTTGCCGCCGTTGCTGCCTGTAAATGTCTCGGAGTTTCGAATGAAGCCGTTCAAGCTGTGCTCTATGAGTTCGCAGGGGTTTCTCACCGTTTGCAGTACGTAGACAAGAAGTACGAACGCTTCTTCTATAATGACTCGAAAGCGACTAATATCAGAGCGACCAGTCATGCGTTACAAGCATTTCCAGAGCCTGTCGTGCTGCTTGCAGGAGGGCTCGATCGAGGAAATGCGTTCGATGAACTCATTCCATATCTCCCTAAAGTGAAACATTTTGTCCTTTTCGGGGAAACTGCCGGCAAACTTGAAGCGCTTGCCCGGGATTCTGATATCCCCTTTGTATCTGTAGAGACGATGGAAGATGCAGTAGAAGCGGCTTATAGAGTTTCATTGAAGGGTGACGTCATCCTTCTCTCTCCGGCGTGTGCCAGCTGGGACCAGTATCGGACGTTTGAGGAGAGAGGTAATAAATTCATAGCGGCTGTTCATAAGCTTTAGTAGGGGCTTATGGACAACATGTGCCCTGGCTCTTTACGGAGGTGGGGTTTTTGTTTAAACGTTGTGATCGTTTCCTTCTTCTACTGATTCTGGTTATCGTCGGAGCGGGGGTGGTGATGGTGTACAGTTCCTCCTCAGCTTGGTCGATGTATAAATTCGATGATTCTTTTTATTACGCCAAGCGTCAATTGCTTTTTGCAGGGTTGGGAATTGCGATGATGGCCCTGGTACAAAGGATTCCGATAAGTTTTTGGGACAAGTATGCTTATCATATTTATATCGCGTGCCTGATTTGCATGGCAGCAGTGCTTATTCCGGGAGTCGGGATGGTGCGCGGTGGGGCAAGAAGCTGGATTGGTATAGGTATTTTCAGTATTCAGCCTGCGGAATTCATGAAGCTTGGTGTCATTCTTGCGCTTGCAAGGTTTTTGGCGACAAACTATAAGGACGTTCAATCTTTTCAGCGTGTTTTTTTACCGGCGTTAGTGATGACGATACTTCCTTTCCTGCTGATTATGCTTCAGCCCGACCTCGGAACGGGGACAGTGTTGTTCGGAACAGGTATGGTGCTGCTCGTTATTGCTGGAAGCAGAATGCGTTATTTTTTCGCTTTGGCCGGTCTGGCACTTGCAGGGCTGGTCGGGCTGATCGCTTCCGCCCCTTACAGAATCGATCGGTTGACTGCCTATCTCAACCCCTGGGAGGACCCTCTCGGCACGGGTTTTCAGATTATTCAATCCCTCTACGCAGTGGGGCCTGGAGGTTTGTTCGGTACGGGGCTCGGAAGAAGTATACAAAAGTATTATTATCTTCCGGAACCTCAGACGGATTTCATATTTTCTGTCATCGCCGAAGAGCTAGGGTTTATTGGTGCTTCGACCCTGTTGGCCTTATTCTTCCTATTGATGTGGAGAGGTTTCATAACTGCTATCTATTCGCCGGATATGTTTTCGTCTTTCATTGCCGCTGGTGTCGTAGGTATGGTCGTAATCCAGGTAGGTATAAATATAAGCGTTGTGATCGGTTTGATACCTGTCACCGGCATAACACTACCTTTGATCAGTTACGGAGGTTCATCTTTGACAGTGACACTGGCTTCGCTTGGACTCGTACTACGTGTAAGCGGGAACGCGAAGAATTAACAATGTTTACGAAAAAGAAGGTTAGGGAAGAGGAGCATGTGAGAATGCTCCTATTTTTTTCGATTTCCTCGCATTACCGTCTACGTAGGGGCGTTTACATATGCTATAATAAAGTGAAATACATCTATACTGGCTGGGTATGAAGCCTACCCGTACATAAGGGGATTCTTAGATGAAGAAAGAAAAAAATGTTGTATCGATTGAAGAACGAATTCCTCAACTGAAACAACGACGAAAGAGAAAAGTGAATCGACAACTGATCTTGTACTTGACCATCCTTTTCTTGCTGATTGGAGTCGTTATTTATCTTCAATCCCCGCTCAGTAACGTCGCTACTATAGAGGTGAACGGAGAAGAGGAAGTGGCAGAAGAAGAAATCAGGGAATTAAGTGGAATAACGGAAGACAATAATTTGTGGTCCGTGGACCGCAATTCTGTCAGGGAAGCTCTTATGACACATCCCGAGGTGAAGGATGCAACCATCAATAGAAGTTTCCCGGCTACTGTCACGATCACTGTTGATGAAAGAGACAGGGTAGCTTATGTGGAGGAAGAAGAATCTTATGCACCTATTCTCGAAAATGGAAACATTCTCGATAAGAGAGTGGATCATCCAGGAGGAGACGCTCCTGTCCTTTCAGGGTTCACTAAAGAAGAGAACCTTAAAGAAATGGCTGCTGAAATTAGTGAGCTTCCTCCAAGCATCTCCAGTCTGATTTCGGAAGTACACTGGGTAGAAGATGAAGAGTGGGACAAAGTTCGATTATACATGAACGACGGTTATACGGTTCTGGCTTCTATGCGATACTTTGCTGAAAAAATGCCGAGCTACCCATCCATCGTAGCACAGCTGAACCCTGATGCCAGAGGTGTGATTCACATCGGAGTGGGCACGTACTTTGAACCATCCGAAACCGAAAGTGGTCAAGGGGAGAATGAAGAGAACGAAAAAAGCGAACAAAGCGAACAAAGTGAAGACACATCGGAACTCGAGGAGAATACTTCTGAAGAGTAACAAAGGAAAAAAAGAAGGAATTTGTTTATCCGAATGGAATTAGATGTATAATAGGTTTTTTCTAACGGAAAAGGATATGGACGACTTCACCCTTAATGTTCAGTTGTCTTGTGAGGCTAAAGCATTACACAGTCTATCAATTCGTTTACGAATATGAAAAACGATTGTTTTTGAATGGGTTATCCTTTAATATGTGACATACTTTCATGGTCGTTTACAGGAGGTGCGCCATAGTGATGAATGAAAAAGAGATACTTGTAAGCCTGGATGTAGGCACAAGTGAAATTAAAGCAATAATCGGAGAAGTTGCCAATGATTCCCTTAATATCATTGGAGTGGGTAGCGCCCCTTCTATAGGAATGAAAAAGGGTGCTATCGTCGACATCGACAAGACCGTCCAATCCATCCGTTCTGCAGTCGATCAGGCGGAGAGAATGGTAGACATGAAAATCGATCGCGTGGTTGTAGGAATTAACGGAAATCATGTACAGTTACAGGACTGCCACGGGGTAGTAGCTGTCTCGAGTGAAGATCGGGAAATTGCTGATGAGGATATCACACGTGTCATCGACGCTGCTCAAGTCGTTTCCGTACCTCCGGAGAGAGAAATCATTGATGTGATACCAAAGGAATTCATTGTTGACGGACAGGATGAGATCACGGATCCGCGTGGCATGATCGGCGTCCGTCTGGAAATGGAAGGTACGATTATCACCTGCACTAAAACCGTGTTACATAATACGTTAAGATGCGTAGAGAGGGCCGGACTTGAAGTCGGTGATGTTTGTCTTCAGCCGTTGGCATCCGGCTCCGCTTCTTTATCAGAAGATGAAAAGCATCTTGGAGTAGCTCTCATCGATATGGGCGGTGGCTCCACCACCGTTTCTGTATTCAGGGAAGGGCATATTGTGGGTACGGCAATGATTCCTCTTGGTGGAGATAATATTACAAAAGATCTTTCTGTCGGATTGCGTACGTCTACAGAGGAAGCGGAAAATATCAAAGTGGATTATGGACATGCTTTCTTCGATGATGCCAATGATCAGGAAACGTTTTCTGTGAATATTATCGGCAGCAATCAGTTACAGACATTCAATCAGCTTCAGATTTCTGATATGATTGAAGCTAGACTCGAAGAAATATATGTGATGGTAGCTAAAGAGCTGCAGAACATGGGTGTACGTGATCTTCCTGGAGGGTTCGTACTTACGGGAGGTTCCATGAATATGCCCGGGGTGCTTGAGCTTGCTCAGGATGTTTTCAGTGCAAATCTGAGGCTTGCCGTTCCGGATTATCTGGGAGTAAGAGACCCTAAATTCACAAGCGGCGTAGGTATCTTGCAATTTGCTTACCGCAATGCGAAAATACAGGGAAAGGATATCTTTCCAAGTATGCAAGACACTGCTAGTTCAGGGAGACCTGCACCAAAGCAGAAAAAAGTACAAAAAACAGAGCAGCCTAAAGAAGAGAAGAAACAGCCGAAAGAAAAAGAGGAAACTGGTTTCTCGAAATTCATCAAAGCATTTTTTGACTAAAATATAAGGATGCAACTAGCCGGTTAGGAGGAACGAATGATGTTAGATTTTGATACGAGCATGGATCAATTAGCTACGATTAAAGTCATCGGTGTTGGAGGTGGCGGTTCGAACGCTGTCAACCGAATGATTGAGCATGGAGTCCAGGGAGTTGAGTTTATCGCGGTCAACACGGACGCCCAGGCACTGAATATGTCGAAAGCGGAAGTGAAGATGCAGATCGGAAATAAGTTGACCCGTGGGCTCGGAGCCGGTGCCAACCCGGAAGTCGGACGAAAAGCGGCAGAAGAAAGTAAAGAACAGCTAGAAGAAGCTCTTCAGGGAGCGGATATGGTATTCGTAACAGCTGGAATGGGTGGCGGAACCGGAACCGGTGCTGCACCTGTTATTGCCCAGGTAGCAAAAGAACTGGGAGCGTTGACTGTCGGCGTGGTCACCAGACCATTCACCTTCGAAGGCAGAAAGCGTTCGACCCAGGCTGGCGGAGGTATCGACAGCTTCAAAGGAAGTGTGGATACACTAATCGTAATCCCTAACGATCGACTGCTTGAAATTGTCGATAAAAACACTCCGATGCTTGAAGCGTTCCGTGAAGCGGATAACGTCCTTCGTCAAGGTGTACAGGGTATCTCGGACCTTATAGCGGTTCCGGGTCTGATCAACGTCGACTTTGCTGACGTGAAGACGATCATGGTCGATAAAGGGTCCGCGTTGATGGGTATCGGTATCGCTACGGGAGAAAGCAGAGCAGCGGAAGCAGCGAAGAAAGCTATTTCTTCCCCTCTTCTGGAAACATCCATTGACGGGGCGCACGGTGTTCTGATGAATATCAGTGGAGGTACGAACCTCAGCCTTTATGAAGTGCAGGAGGCGGCTGACATCGTCACTTCTGCTGCAGACCAGGAAGTTAACGTCATTTTCGGGTCTGTCATCAATGAAAATCTGAAAGATGAAATAGTAGTAACGGTCATCGCTACCGGATTTGATGAAACGCAAATGAAAGAAGGACAGTCCAAACCTCGTCAGCGCACGGTACAAACGCAGCAATCAGAACCGGAACCTCGGCAACGGGAAGAACAGCCTCGCCGTGAACCTAGAGAGCAGATGAACGACCAGTCAGCTCCTCAGGAAGAGGAAACGTTGGATATTCCGACATTCCTGCGCAATAGAAATAGAAGAAGATAATACCAAGACTTCCACCTGTAACAGGTGGAAGTTTTTTTGTGGAAAATGATAGTTGAAAGCATGTTTCGTTCCTAGCAAAACATCTATTCATGTTAGAAAGCTTTACTTCGCTTTTCGATGAATCGACAAAATAATATTCATCTTCTTCGCTTTTTACCGACATGTTTTCCGCCCCTCTCCCCTTATACTGATGATAGAAAGGGAAGGAGGGAGAGGCTGTATACTTAGAGTCTTATATGCTGATGAACGTCCTGGTGGATGGAATTCTATTACAGATTACCGCCCGTTTGTGGGGGGTTCGTCTGTCTTTGCGTAAAATGACTGTCGCTTTCCTCTTTTTTTTATTGCTTACCTGGTCTTCTTTGTACAACATCGTACCTGTGTGGCTTCTGATTCTTGGAGGCATTGTAGTAATTATACGTATCATTTTTCCGTATCGATCGCTGAATGCCTGGGTGGGGCAGGCAGCCACTTATTATGTTATTTGCTTTATGGTAGGGGGAGGATTCTACGCGATAGCGCCATATAGCGGCTGGCCGAACCCGGCTATTACCGTTCTCTCCTTTATCGGAGGAGGATGGGTGGTAAGAGGGATTCTTGGTCAAATGGAGAGTCTGACGCGTGTCAAGGAAGGGTGCAGGGACGTACGATTGATCTGGAATCATAAAAATATTGAAGTCAGTGCTTTTGTTGACACGGGAAATCTGCTCACGGAACCATGGACGGGCAAGGGAGTCAGTGTAGCGGAGAAGGATGTGTTTTTGCATTGGTTTACGGAGGAACAACTAGTGGAGTTCACTGATATTACAAATACCGACTCCCCGTTTTGTTTTATTCCGTTTCAGGCTGCAGGCGCAAGCGATCATGAATGGATGGCGGTATTGAAAATGGATGACATGATCATCGACGGCGAACATGTTATTCATAAGCCACTGATCGGTCTGCATCCCGGCAAATTGTCGGCACATCATTCGTATCAGATGCTCCTGCACCCGGACCTTATGAATGAATGGGAAGGGGACAAGTTATGAATCGATGGAAACGAATGAGGCTATGGCTGTTTAAAGTTCTTAGAAAATTGGGATGGAAGCCGAAGGAAACCTACTACATCGGAGGGAACGATGCTCTGCCACCTCCCCTCTCGAGGCAGGAAGAACAAGAGCTTTTGAAGAAGCTTCCAGAGAAAGACAAGGCGGCCAGGGGCATGCTCATTGAACGTAACCTTCGTCTCGTCGTCTATATAGCCAGGAAATTTGAAAACACAGGGGTTCACATAGAAGATTTGATCAGTATCGGCACCATCGGACTCATCAAGGCGGTCAATACATTCAATCCGGAAAAGAAGATCAAGTTGGCGACGTATGCTTCGAGGTGTATTGAAAATGAAATTCTCATGTACCTGAGAAAAAGCAGCAAACGAAAAACGGAGATATCCTTTGATGAGCCACTTAATGTAGACTGGGACGGAAATGAATTGCTGTTATCCGATATTCTGGGGACCGACGATGATGTAATTACGAAAGAAATGGAAAAGAAAGTGGATAAATCCCTGCTGATGAGTGCCATCGAACAATTGAACGATAGGGAGAAAGAGATCATGCATATGAGGTTCGGACTTATCGGGAATAAAGAAAAAACGCAGAAAGATGTAGCGGATGCGATGGGAATCTCTCAGTCGTATATATCAAGACTCGAAAAAAAGATCATCCAAAGGCTTCAGAAAGAGTTCGACAAAATGGTGTAGCTGCGCATAAAAAAATTTCCTGAGGAGACAATGAAAATACAAATTGCTTCTCAGGAGGGAACTTCTGTGCCAAAACATAAAGTGAACATATGCGGAGTAGATACATCCACGCTCCCTGTTTTAAAAAACAAAGAAATGAAAGAGTTGTTCATCCGACTTCAAAGCGGGGAAGAAGAAGCAAGGCAGGAACTGGTCAACGGAAATCTTAGGCTGGTATTATCCGTGATCCAGAGGTTCATGAATCGAGGAGAGTATGGGGATGATCTGTTCCAGGTGGGATGTATCGGTCTCTTGAAATCCATTGATAATTTCGACCTGAAACACAACGTGAAATTCTCTACTTACGCAGTTCCCATGATCATCGGAGAAATACGGAGGTATCTGCGGGATAATACGCCGATCCGTGTCTCGCGGTCCATTAGAGATACAGCCTATAAAGCACTTCAGATGAGAGAAGAGATAATGAGAGAAACGGCGAAAGAACCTACCGCCCGTCAGATTTCAAGAAGAATGGACCTTCCTGAAGAAGATGTGGTGTTCGCCCTTGATGCTATACAGGACCCCGTGTCATTGTTTGAACCGATATATAATGACGGTGGGGATCCGATATATGTTGTCGATCAGCTGAAGGATGAAAAAGAAGCCTCCTGGGATGATGAACTGTCTCTTCGGGAGGGGATCAAATTGCTGGATAACAGAGAAAAGACGATCGTTACGAAGCGATTTTTCGACGGGAAAACACAGATGGAAGTGGCGGAAGAAATCGGAATTTCACAAGCTCAAGTATCGAGACTTGAGAAGGCAGCAATGAAGGAAATGAACGAATCGATGTTCCAGGAGTAGAAACTGGAACAAAGAATAAATCCATTACGACATATTTCAAAAGCATGGTTTGAACGATTTGCTCCTTAAAGAGCTGTCGTTGAAGCCATGCTTTTTTAATTTTGTATACTTGATCATTCCCCTCCGAACCTATCCTGCTTCAGTTGATATCCCTCATGAGGTGGATGGATGAAACATACGATAATACAGGAGGGATTCGATGAAAATAACAGATCTTCAGTTGAAAGATGTTATAGCAGTGGAATCAGGAGAAAGGCTCGGATTTATTACAGATGTGGATATTGATACGAAGACGGGGAGACTCGCTTCGATTGAACTTCAGTTGAAAGGGAAAACGATGGGATTATTCGGCAAAGAAGAAGCCGTTCAAGTGAAGTGGGAACAAATTGTAAACATCGGTGCAGACGTTATTCTGGTGAATATTAAGGGTACTGAACCTAAGTAGAGTTAAAAATAGAAGATGATAAAGCAATATAGCGAAACATGTGATAAAATGAAAATTAACAGAGGTGGATGAATATGTTTGTTCCGGAAACCAAAAGAGTTCTTCGTTGGAAACAGGACGACTCAGACGTCACCATAGGGTTTACGACTAGGAATCATGGATTTTCTGCATATCCAGAAAAATCGCTGAATATGGGCTTGCACATAGACGACGATGCGGCACTTGTGATCAAGAACCGGGAATCGGTAGCCGAAGATATCGGAGTGCCCCTGGACCATTGGATTCTCGCAGAGCAGGTACACGGCACACAGGTGAAGCATGTGACTTCATCGGACCGCGGGCTTGGAGCGAGGGATCTACATACAGCTGTGGGGGGAGCAGATGGTCTTATTACGAGTGACGAAAACACCCTTCTTGCTGGATTTTATGCAGACTGCGTGCCGCTTTATTTTATGGATGAGAGCACGGGATGGATCGGAATCGCCCATGCCGGTTGGAAAGGCACCGTAAATAATATGGCTGGCAGTATGATCGAAGCGTTGAAGAAGCAAGGAGCGAATACTGAAACGCTTACGATGGTCATCGGACCGGCCATCAGCGAAGATGTGTATAAAGTGGATGATCGTGTAGCTTCTCAGATAGCTGAACGTTTTCGTGAGAACGTTCTGCAGCATATAGACACAAACGGCTGGTTGCTTGATCTGAAACAATTGAACAGGCGTCTAGCCATTGAAGCCGGTATGAAGGGAGATAATATTGTTGTATCTCCCTCCTGTACGTATAAAGAAGAAGAGTTATTCTTTTCCCACCGGAGAGACGAGGGACAAACAGGCAGAATGCTCGGTTTCATCGTCCGTTCCACGTGAAAGGGGTAAATATAGTGAGCGTAAAAGACAATGTGGCAATCATCAACGAAAATATAAGCAAGGCGTGTAAGGCTGTCGATCGTGATCCAAATGAAATCACAGTTATCGCCGTTACCAAATACGTAAGTATCGACCGGGCAAAAGAAGCGATAGATGCAGGGGTTGTGAATCTCGGTGAGAACCGGAAAGAAGGCTTCCTTGATAAGCACCAGGCTCTCGGAGAAGAAGCGACGTGGCATTTCATCGGCTCTCTTCAATCGAGAAAGGTGAAAGAAGTGATTGAAGAGATAGATATCCTTCACTCTCTCGATCGTAAATCTCTGGCGAAAGAAATCAATAAACGAAGAGAACAACCTCTCTCCTGTTTTGTTCAGGTGAATGTGAGCGGAGAAGAATCGAAACACGGTCTGGCACCGGAAGAAGTGCTCGATTTTGTGAAAATGGCGGAGGCCTATGGGAACATCCGCATCATCGGTCTGATGACGATGGCTCCTCATGTAGAGGACGAAGAGAAATTGAGAGCAGTGTTCCGCAAATTGCGTGCTCTAAGAGACGAAGTACAAGCTCAGGGGTTTGCACATGCCCCGTGTGATTTCTTATCCATGGGGATGAGTAACGACTATGAGATCGCTATCGAAGAAGGGGCGACACATATTCGTATCGGTACAAGCCTTGTAGGGAATGAATCTAACGGAGGTGACAATCGATGAGTATGAAAAACAAATTCAAATCATTCTTCACTCTTGATGATGATTATGAATACGTCGAAGAGGATGAGTATGAAGAGGAGAGAGAGTCCGAGGTTCCTTCCTCCAGGCAGAAAGAAGGGAAAGAAAATGTCGTCAGTTTGAAAAGTGCGCAGCGATCTTCTAAAATGGTTTTACACGAACCTCGGAATTATAATGAAGCGCAGGAGATCGCCGATGAACTTGTCAGCCACAGAGCTGTCGTCATCAACTTGCAGCGGGTCGATCATGACCAGGCCAAACGGATCGTCGACTTTTTGAGCGGGACGGTATATGCTATAGGTGGCGATATACAAAAGCTTGGCAGTCAGACGTTCCTTTGTGTACCTGACAACGTGGAGGTCTCCGGTTCCATATCAGAGATGCTTCAAAACGAGGATGAATTTAATAGAAGGTGGTAATGCGGTGTGGGTTTGATTTTCAGTCTTTTGATTAACGCCATCCAGATTTATAGTTGGCTATTGATCATTTATATCCTTATGTCCTGGTTCCCGGGAGCGAGAGATTCCAGTTTCGGTCAAGGGCTGGCGAAGGTTACAGAGCCGTTTCTGGAACCGTTTCGTAAGATTATTCCACCACTTGGAATGATCGATATCTCGCCGATTGTAGCAATTTTGACACTTAATTTCGCTTCGAGAGGCATACAGGAACTATATTTTATGTTAATGACGATGTAGGGAAGGACAGAGAGCAGGACTTTCTGTTCTTTCTTCTTTGAAAGAAACATTCCTATTCATCTTACAGGAGGACATATGGACGTATACCAGCATTTCAGAAAAGAAGAACGACCATTCATCGATCAGGTGGAAGCGTGGAGATCAGATGTGGAGATGAGGTTCGAGCGGAAACGGACAGATTTCCTGAATCCGAGAGAACGACACATCGCTTTTTCCCTGCTGGCGAATGTTGATTTGAAAGTGGAAGTCTCCGGGACTGATGCCGATGAGCGCAGGCGAATGATCATCGCTCCTGAATATGAGATTATTGAGGAAGAGGATTTCGGGGTCACTTTACTTGAAGCCCGCTATCCTGAAAAGTTCATGTCGCTCGAACACCGGGATGTACTCGGTGCGTTTATGTCCCTGGGGATCAAACGGGAGAAACTGGGAGATCTTGTTGTAAGGGACGGTTTGATACATATTCTGGTCGCAGAGGAAATCAGTGATTATATAAAAATGCAGCTGACCCAAATCAAAAATGCAAATGTCACGTGGGAAGAAAAACCTTTGGAGGAACGGATGGAGTCAGAGGAAGAGTGGAAAGATATGTTTTCGACCGTATCTTCGTTGAGACTCGATGTGGTACTTAAAGAAATCTACCGTCTGCCCAGGAAGAAATCGGTGATGTTCATAGAGGCTGGACACGTGAAAGTGAATTTCCGTACCGTAGATGACCCTTCTTTTCTGCTGGAGGAAGGGGATCTTCTTTCTTTGAGAGGGAAGGGACGGAGCAAACTTACAGAAGTGATGGGACAGACAAAAAAAGACAAATGGCGGGTGACCGTCTCCGTATTGTCATGACTTGTGAAACATTTGAGGAGAGATCTGTCCAACCGGGCAGGAAGTTCCTTAGTTTTGTCGAATAAAGTATATAGATTAAAGAGATCGAGGAGGTGCCTGGTGTGCCATTAACACCGCTTGATATCAATAATAAAGAATTTACGCGCGGGTTTCGCGGGTATGATGAAGATGAAGTGAATGAGTTCCTTGACCAGGTGATCAAAGATTACGAAGTGGTCATACGTCAGAAGAAAGAGTTGGAAGGAGAAGTGGAAAGGCTGAATGAACGGCTGGGACACTTCAGCAATATCGAAGAGACGTTGAATAAATCGATCCTCGTTGCCCAGGAAACCGCTGAAGAGGTGAAAGGGAATGCGAATAAGGAATCGAAGTTGATCATAAAAGAAGCGGAGAAGAATGCGGATCGTATCGTCAACGATGCTCTCGAAAAGTCCCGACGTATCTCCATAGAGGTCGAAGAGATGAAGAAGCAGGCGAAAGTATTCAAGACGCGGCTACGTATGCTAGTGGAAGCTCAAATCGACATGATCGAGAACGATGACTGGGATCGTCTTTTTGAAGAGGAAGTCGAATCCGACCAGCTTGAACAGGAGTACAGTCCATCCAACAGGTAAGAGAGAAAAGCCTTTTCTCCTATAGAGAAAGGCTTTTTTTCGAGGGAGAAGAGGCGCTTCTTCTTTTATGATACAATAAGGACGGATAATATATGGATGGAGGATAACTATGATTTGGTTCTATGGGTTGTCTTTACTGATAATCGCTATTGATCAGATCACGAAGTGGCTCGTAACCGTATTGATGGACGTTGGAGAACAGGTTCCGGTAGTGGATTCTTTCCTTTATCTGACTTCTCACAGGAATGAGGGGGCAGCATGGGGGATTCTCCAGGGGCAGATGACCTTCTTTTACATCATTACAGTCATTATCGTGGCATTTCTGATTTATTATTTGCATACACAAGGAAAAGAAAATAAAGCGACTGGAGTTGCTCTGGCCTTATTGCTTGCGGGAGCCATCGGTAATTTCATCGATCGTCTCTTCCGCAAAGAGGTCGTCGATTTCGTCGATATGTACATTGGTAGCTATAATTATCCGATATTCAATGTCGCAGACGCATCTTTGACCATCGGTGTCATTCTGTTTCTTATTGCGACATTAATGGAAGAGAAGAAACAGAAGGAGGCAAAATCATCATGAGTGAACAGATGGTGGTAACGGAAGAAGACAAATCAGAACGAATTGATAAATGGCTGAGTGAAGCACTGGAAGACGTATCCCGTGCTCAGGTTCAGCAATGGATCAAAGAACATCACGTGTCGGTGAACGGAAGACATGTGAAAAGCAATTATAAGCTCCAACCTGGTGATCAAGTGGAGTGGAGCGTTCCTGAAGTCAAGCCGGCGACGATTGAAAAGGAAAATATACCTCTCGAAATCGTTTACGAAGATGAGCATATGCTCGTTGTAAACAAACCTGCAGGCATGGTGGTGCATCCATCTGCCGGTCACTATAGTGGTACACTGGTAAATGGCCTCCTCTACTACTGTGACGATTTGTCAGGGATAAACGGAGTGGAACGTCCGGGAATTGTTCATCGTATCGACAAGGATACAAGCGGACTTCTAATGGTTGCCAAGAATGATAAGGCTCATCAGAGTTTAGCTGAACAGTTGCAGGACAAGACCGTGGAACGCACCTATGAAGCGATTGTACATGGCGTCGTGGCTCATGATCATGGTACGATTGATGCTCCCATAGGACGCGACCCCAAGGAGCGTCAGCGAATGGCTGTAATCGAAGGCGGTAAAGACGCGGTCACACATTTCACTGTAAAGAAACGCTTTGCAGATTTTACACATCTCACCTGCCGATTGGAAACAGGACGTACTCATCAGATACGTGTGCACATGCGCTACATTGAGCATCCACTCGCAGGTGATCCGAAGTACGGACCGAGAAAGACACTGGCCCTTCCAGGACAGGCACTTCATGCCGGAACGCTAGGGTTCACCCATCCTGCAACCGGAGACCAACTTCGTTTTACTGTCGAACCTCCGGAAGAGTTCCAGGAAGCACTGAATGAATTGAGTGAATCCGGTTGACAAAGTAGAGATCTTCTGTGATAATAAACGACAAGTTAATAAAGACCTTTAACAACAGTCCCGTGAGGCTGAAAAGGATTTCGGAGATTTTACCCTTTTTTGCCCACGTGTGTCAAAAAAGGGTTTTTTGTATGGGAGGATCCGGTATGAACAAAAAAGCTACGGTACTCGATGACTCGGCGATCAGACGAACACTCACCCGACTTTCTCATGAAATAGTCGAAAAGAATAAAGGGGTCGACGACCTTGTAATCGTCGGTGTAAAGACGAGAGGGGTACCGCTTGCAACAAGAATCAAAGATAAAATAGCTGATATCGAAGGAGTGACGCTTCCTCAGGGAGAACTGGACATCACTTTGTATCGCGATGACCTGAAGGAAGTCACGAAGGATAAAGAACCGGAGATCAAAGAGTCTTCGCTTCCTATCGATATCAACGGAAAGAAGATTATACTGGTGGACGACGTCCTTTACACAGGTCGAACGGTGCGTGCCGCAATGGACGCATTGGTAGATATCGGACGGCCTTCTTCGATTCAGATGGCAGTACTGGTCGATCGTGGTCACAGGGAACTGCCGATCCGGGCTGACTTTGTCGGGAAGAACATACCGACTTCCAAAGACGAGATCGTTACTGTTTATCTCGATGAATCGGATGGACAGGAAGAAGTCGTCATTTTCGAAAAATAAATAAAACGTACCTTTAATGAACGTCCCGTGAGGCTTCAAAGGTAAAGAGTGACAGGATACGTGGATAGCTGTACCTGTAACCGAACCTCTTTGCTTATTGAAGCAAAGAGGTTTTTTTAATGTCCAGATGCTTATTACCAAAAGGAGGATATAACGATGAAAAATGAAGAAGCAGTATACGATATCAACGAACGACCGGATGTGCCATCCTGGCTTGCTCTGAGCCTGCAGCATCTGTTCGCCATGTTCGGAGCGACGATCCTTGTACCTTTTTTGACAGGGTTATCTCCAGCTGTAGCCCTGGTAGCAAGCGGTACAGGAACACTTGCCTATCTATTGATTACAAGAGGAAAAGTACCGGCGTATCTCGGTTCGAGCTTCGCTTTCATTTATCCGATTACTCAGATCTCCGAGAGTGCCGGGGTAGCCGGAGCGATGGTAGGGAGCTTCCTGGCAGGCATCGTGTACGGCGTAGCATCTCTCCTCATTATGACCTTCGGAGTAAACTGGCTGACGAAACTGTTACCTCCGGTTGTTGTGGGACCGGTCATCATGGTGATTGGACTGGGGCTGGCGACGACAGCAGTGGATATGGCGATGTATGAACCCGGAAGTGACAATGTGTACAGTACCATTCATATCATTACAGCTTTCGTAACGCTTGGAGCGACGATCATCTCGATGGTCTTTTTCAAAGGTATCTTCCGGCTGATTCCGATACTGATAGGTATTTTCACAGGATATACGTTCGCTTTCTTTAACGGAATTGTAGATACGGCTTCTATCCAGGAAGAATGGCAAGCTTGGACGAATGCAGAGACTTTCGGAGGCTTTCTTCAAGCCTTCTTCCAGACCCCGGATTTCCTTCTACCTTTTGTAGATTACTCACCGTTTTCGGTTCTGAGCTTCGAGATTGCGCTCGTTATGATGCCCTTCGCTCTAGTAACGCTTGCAGAACACATCGGGGATCAGATGGTACTTTCTAAAGTTACAGGAAGAAACTTTCTGAAGAACCCGGGACTCGACCGAACGATTCTCGGAGATGGAACAGCGACAATGCTTGCGAGCATGATGGGGGGACCTCCGAATACGACGTACGGTGAAAACGTCGGGGTGCTCGCTGTGACAAGAGTGTTCAGCGTATTTGTAATCGGGCTTGCTGCTGTGTTCGCGATTCTCTTTGGCTGGATCGGTATGGTGACGGTTTTGATCAGTTCCATCCCTCAGGCTGTAATGGGAGGAGTGAGCATCCTTCTGTTCGGGGTGATTGCAGCAAGTGGTCTGCGGATGATGGTGGATCATAATGTAGACCTCGGGGATAACCGGAACCTTGTCATAACGTCAGTAGTACTCGTCCTTGGTGTAGGCGGAGCATTCATCAAATTGTCTGCGAATGTGGAGTTTGGGGGAATGGCGCTGGCAGCTTTCGTCGGTGTTCTCTTGAACCTGGTGCTTCCGAAATCGGAAAAGCAGGAAGAGCAGGATTCCTTGTTTGAAAAAGAAGAAGATATCGCTTAGGAGGGATAAGATGAAGGATTTACTGTCCATGAGTCAACTAACCAATGAGATGATCTATGACCTTCTCGACCGAACGAGCCGGATGAAAAAAGGAGAGATCCCTTCACTCAAAGGCATGTTTGCAGCGAATCTTTTCCTCGAACCGAGTACGAGGACGAAACAAAGCTTTTATGTCGCTGAGAAACGTCTTCAAATGGAAGTGCTTGACGTCGAAGCAGAACAGTCCAGTCTGTTAAAGGGAGAAACGCTGTACGATTCTGTGAGAACTCTCGAGGCGTTAGGAGCAGACGTTTTAACGATCCGACAGTCCGAACGTGGGGCTCTAGATGACATTGCCGCAAAAACTGGTGCATCCATCATAAACGCAGGAGATGGGACAGGGGAGCATCCTACGCAAAGCCTGCTCGATCTTTACACGATTTATGAAGAATTCGGTACGTTCCAGGGGATTACCGTGACGATTGCCGGTGATATCAAGCATAGTCGGGTGGCACGATCGAATGCTTATGCCTTGAAGCAGCTTGGGGCTCAAGTTCAATTTTCTGCTCCGGATCAGTGGAGGGAAACGAATGGCTCCTATGTATCCATGGATGAAGCTGTGGAAAACAGTGATGTCGTGATGCTCTTACGGATTCAGAAAGAACGTCATGAAGATGAGTCCTGCACCGATTCTTATCTCGAAACGTATGGATTGACGAAGCATAGAGCAAATCTGATGAAACCTGGTGCCATCATCATGCACCCTGCCCCCGTGAACCGCGGCGTAGAGATCGATTCAGTACTGGTCGAATGTGAGAGATCGAGAATATTCGAGCAGATGAACAACGGAGTTTATATGCGAATGGCGATTATACAAACATTGATGGAGGGGAAGTACTATGAAAATCATAAACGCATTCAGATGGAACGAGGGTTATGTGCAACCGTGTGAAATTCGTATAGTGGACGGAGTGATCGCAGAAATAGGTCATACTCTTTCAAAGAAGGAAGAAGAAGCGATTTTTGATGCGGAACAGACCCTGCTAGCCCCGGGATTTACAGATGTGCACGTACATCTACGAGAGCCGGGTGGAGAGCATAAAGAAACGATCGAGACAGGAACGAATGCTGCGGTCAAGGGCGGATTCACTACCATTTGTCCGATGCCTAATACGAACCCCGTGCCTGACTCCGAAGAGAAACTGGAAGAACTGACGGAAATGATCAGGGAACGTGCGAATTGTGAAGTACTGCCGTATGTTTCTATTACGAAGGAACAGCAAGGTCACGAACTGACGGACATGAGAGCTTTAAAAGAAGCAGGGGCTTTCGCTTTTACAGATGACGGGGTCGGTGTCCAGTCAGCGGCACAGATGAAAGAGGCGATGAAGAAGGCTTCACAACTTCATATGCCGGTAGTTGCTCATTGTGAAGATAATTCTCTCGCAGGCGACGGGGTAGTTCATGAAGGAGATGTTTCCAAACGTCTCGGGCTTCCGGGAATTCCGTCAAGCGCAGAAGCGGTACATATAGCCAGAGACGTACTTCTTGCTGCAGAAACAGGTTGTCATTACCACGTGTGTCACGTGTCCGCGAAGGGATCGGTACAAGTGATACGGAATGCAAAGCAGGCAGGAATACACGTTACAGCAGAAGTCACTCCCCATCATCTTATCTTAAGTGAGAAAGACGTAACGGAAGATGATGCGATGTTTAAAATGAATCCTCCTCTGCGATCGGAAGAGGATAAGAGAGCACTTATCGAAGGGCTTGAAGATGGAACGATCGATTTCATAGCTACGGATCATGCCCCCCACGCAGAAGATGAGAAGAAGCAATCGATGAAAGAGGCACCGTTCGGTATTACAGGTCTGGAAACGGCATTCCCTCTTCTCTATACCCACTTTGTAGCGACCGGGAAATGGTCCCTGGGTCAACTTATCGCCTGGATGACGTCGAAGCCGAGAAAGGTGTTTTCACTGAATAGACGTGAAATCGAGCCGCTTCATCCGGCGACCTTCGCTTTTATCGATGTAAGGAACACGGAAGTGATAGACAGACATGCGTTTGTATCCAAAGGGAAAAATACTCCGTTCGATGGAAGAGAAGTGAGCGGTATCCCAGTCTGCACGATGATTGACGGTAAGACTGTATGGAAGGAGTGGAAGGAAAAATGAGAAAACTGATTCTTGAAGACGGGACAGTAATGAATGGGAACGGGTTCGGTAGTGAGCGGTCCGTTTTCGGAGAAATCGTATTCCAGACCGGTATGACCGGGTACCAGGAGGTCATGTCCGACCCTTCCTACTGCGGACAGATTATAACATTCACCTATCCCTTGATCGGGAATTATGGAATCAACCGGGATGATTTCGAAACGATTTTTCCTTCTCTATTCGGGGTGGTCGTGAAGGAGCACTGTGAGTTCCCATCGAATTTCCGCAACGAAGAGTCGATGGATGAATTTTTGAAGGCACGAGATATCCCTGGCATAAGCGGAGTAGATACAAGGCAACTTACCAAAATCATCAGGGAAAATGGGACGATGAAAGCAATGATTGTCGACGAGTCCTTCTCTACAGAAGAAGCGGTGAAGCAAATGAAAGAAACGGATCTGCCTCACAATCAGGTGGAAACCGTATCTGCAGACAAACCCTACGTCATCCCTAATCGGGGAGAACGTATCACCATCGTCGATTACGGAATGAAAAACGGTTTGCTGCGCGCCTTTACGGAAAGAAATTGTCACGTAACGGTCGTTCCCTACGACACGTCTGCAGACGAAATTCTGAGACAGAAGCCGGACGGAGTGTTTCTATCAAATGGTCCCGGAAACCCTGCAGATATTCCTGAAGCGACGGAAACCGTGAAGCAATTGATCGGCCGGGTTCCGATTTTCGGAGTGTGCATGGGTCACCAGATCATTGCAAGAGCCTGTGGAGCAACGACACACAAGTTGCACTTCGGTCACCGCGGAGTAAACCAGCCCGTTTTCGATAAGAAAAGCAAACGGACGTTTATGACTTCTCAGAACCATGGGTATTCAGTAGACGATAATACAATTATGTCAACTGAACTTGAAGTCACTCAATATTCATTGAATGACCAGACCGTCGAAGGACTGAAGCATTCTGCATATCCGGTGTTTTCGGTGCAGTACCATCCTGAAAGCACACCCGGACCTGAAGATACCGGGCACCTTTTTGAAGAATTCTTAGCTTTGGTTCGCAAGGAGAAAGGGGAGAAAACGAATGTCTGAAGAGAAATCCATTCAAAAAATACTCGTCATCGGGTCCGGCCCGATCGTTATCGGACAGGCGGCAGAGTTCGACTATTCCGGAACCCAGGCCTGCCAGTCTTTAAAAGAAGAAGGGTACGAAGTGATTCTGGCAAACTCGAACCCGGCAACGATCATGACGGACTATACTTTCGCCGATCAGGTGTACATGGAGCCGCTCACAGTAGAATTCTTATCCAAAATCATTCGGAAAGAACGCCCTGATGCGATCCTTCCTACGCTTGGCGGGCAAATCGGTCTTAACCTTGCGGTGGAGCTTAATGATACTGGTATTTTGAAGGAAATGGATGTCCGTCTTCTGGGAACAAGCCTTGATGCTATCCAGAAAGCAGAAGATAGGGAACTATTCCGTTCTCTTATGCGGGAAATAGGCCAGCCGGTACCGGAAAGTGACATCGTTTCATCCGCGGACGAGGCGGTTGCTTCTGCTTCTCATATCGGATACCCGGTGATCGTACGACCTGCTTATACGATGGGAGGTGCCGGGGGTGGTATCTGTAACGATGAAGAGGAATTGAGACAGACGGTAAGAGCAGGACTTGATTTCTCCCCGGTCCATCAATGTCTGATCGAGAAGAACATCGCCGGCTTCAAAGAGGTCGAGATGGAAGTGATGCGAGATAAAAGAGACAATTGCATCATCGTCTGTTCGATGGAAAATATCGATCCTGTAGGCATTCACACCGGAGACTCTATTGTCGTGGCACCTACACAGACGTTGAGCGACCGTGACTTTCAAGTGTTACGGAACGCCTCTACAGAAATCATCCGCTCGCTGGGGATTGAAGGTGGCTGTAACGTGCAACTGGCTATGGATCCAGAGAGCTTCGACTATTATGTCATTGAAGTGAATCCTCGTGTCAGCAGATCTTCTGCTTTAGCTTCGAAAGCGACCGGATACCCGATCGCGAAGATAGCCGCTAAGATAGCCGTCGGCATGACGCTGGACGAGATCAGAAATCCGGTAACGGAAACCACCTATGCCTGTTTTGAACCATCTCTTGATTATGTCGTTTGTAAAATTCCCCGCTGGCCGTTCGATAAATTCGAAGACGGGAATCGGATACTCGGCACGCAAATGAAAGCGACCGGGGAAGTTATGGCGATGGGGAGAACCCTCGAGGAGGCACTTCTCAAAGGGGTGCGTTCCCTTGAGCAGACGGATGGAGACTTTTATGATCCGGTTTTCGAGTCCTTCTCCGAAGAGAAACTGAAAGAACACATGCAGCGTGCCGATGATCGCCGATTGTTTGTACTTGCGGAAGCGATACGCAGAGGAATGGACCTTGCGGAGATTCATGATAAAACGAAAATCGACTGGTTCTTCCTGCGTAAATTCGAGACGATTCTCCTTCTGGAAAAAGAGCTTCAACAGGAAGGCTGGAGCAACGAGCGGGTCCATCTCGCCAAACAGAAAGGGTTCTCCGACACGCAGCTGGCCCGCGTATTGAAAACGACAGCGGGACGCATCACGGAGATGAGAAGAGAAGAAGGAATCGTGCCGGTTTATAAGATGGTAGACACTTGCGCAGGAGAATTCGAGTCGCAGACTCCTTACTTCTACTCAACGTATGAAGCATTCAACGAATCAGACGTTACCGATAATAAGAAAGTGCTCGTCATCGGATCCGGCCCGATCCGTATCGGTCAGGGTGTCGAATTCGATTATGCCACGGTACATTCGGTTCTTGCCCTGAAAGAGATGGGGTATGAAGCGATCATCATCAACAACAACCCTGAAACGGTGTCGACGGACTTCAGTGTTTCCGATAAGCTTTACTTCGAACCGCTCACCGTTGAAGATGTCATGAATGTCATCGATCTTGAGAAGCCGGAAGGGGTAATCGTCCAGTTCGGTGGTCAGACGGCTGTGAATCTCGCAGATGGGCTCGAAGCACAAGGCGTTTCCATTCTTGGAACAACCATCGAATCCATTCAGGCAACGGAAGATCGCGATTCCTTCGAGCAGCTTTTGAACGACCTTGATGTGAAGCATCCCGGTGGAAAGAGTGTGGAAGAAAAAGAAGAAGCATACCAGGTTGCAGAAGCGATAGGATATCCGGTACTGGTCCGGCCATCCTATGTCCTTGGTGGAAGAGCGATGGAAATCGTTTATTCCAGAGAGGAATTGGCTCATTATCTCACGCGTTTCGTTTCCAATGGTCACCCTGTTCTGATCGACAAGTACGTCACAGGCAAAGAGGTGGAAGTCGACGCGATTACGGACGGTACGGATGTACTGATTCCAGGTATTATGGAACACATTGAACGTGCCGGCGTTCACTCCGGAGACTCTATGGCCGTTTATCCTCCGAAGCGACTTTCTGAAGAAGTGAAAAAGCAACTCGAAGAAGCGACGGTGAAAATCGCCAGGAATTTGCCATTGAAAGGACTGATCAACATTCAGTTCGTCGTCCATGAAGAACAGGTGTATGTGCTTGAGGTGAATCCAAGAGCGAGTCGTACCGTTCCTTTCCTCAGTAAAATCACCGGCATACAAATGGCACAACTTGCGACGAAGATGATGATGAATGGCACTTTGAAAGAAGAAGGGTATGGAACAGGAGTGGCCAAAGAACGAGAAGGAGTTTATGTGAAAGTTCCTGTCTTTTCCTTCGAGAAGCTGAGAAGTGTTGATACAACCCTCGGACCGGAAATGAAATCGACCGGAGAAGTCATCGGATACGACGAAACACTTGAAAAAGCGTTGTACAAAGGAATGCTCGCAGCTGGACTTTCCATCCCTGATCACGGGAGTGTGCTGTTGACAGTGGCGGATAAGGATAAAGAAGAAATCATTCCTCTCGCGACTTCTCTCGTAGACCTCGGGTTCCATTTGTTCGCGACAGAAGGAACAGCTGACCTTCTTCAAAGCAGACAATTACCGGTTACTACTGTCGGCAAGGTAGGAGAAGAAAAGGACGTGCTCTCGGTCATCCGGGAAGACAAAGTACAAATGGTCGTCAATACGCTGAATCGAAAACGAAAAGCTCATACCGACGGCTTCCGGATCAGACGGGAAGCTGTAGAGTATGGCAAGGCCTGCTTCACAAGCGTAGATACTGCTTCCGCAGCCGTGGACGTGCTTCGTTCCATGAGTCTCACATCCCGGCCACTGCTGAATCAGGGAGGCACCTTTCTATGAAACTTCTGGACGTAGAAGTAACAGAGAACCGCAAATTGGCTGAAGACACGTACGAAATGACTGTAGCCACGGATGCAAGCATATCGATAGAGCAACCGGGGCAATTCGTCCACGTATTGGTTGATCCTCCGCACTACCTCAGGCGTCCGTTGTCCATCGCTTCATGGACGGAGGATACGCTTACGTTCGTATATAAAACATTCGGGCCCGGGACAAAGACACTCACTAATAAACGTCGGGGAGATGAAGTGAATCTGCTGGGGCCTCTCGGCAACGGATTTCCACTGCCGGAAGACCAACACGTGTTACTCATCGGGGGTGGCGTCGGCGTACCTCCGATGAAAGGATTGGCCGAAGAATTGTCACGTACCAACAATAACGTGAGCGCGGTGTTAGGATTCAGATCTGAAGCGGAGGTTTTCTATGAAAGAGAGCTTTCTGCTTTTGCCGATGTTACCATCGTCACGGAAGACGGCTCCTACGGGAAATCTGGGTTGGTGACGGAATGGCTCGGGAAAGATGCAGATATTTTCTATGCCTGTGGTCCTAATGGAATGCTCAAAGCAGTCACGAAGACGCTTGAGGTCCCCGGGTATATATCGATGGAAGAGAGAATGGGATGTGCGATCGGCGCATGTTTTGCCTGCACCATGGAAACGTGTGATGGTGGTTATGTCAATGTATGTAAAGATGGACCTGTATTTCCAAAGGATAAGGTGGTGCTTCCATGAACTTGACACGGGACCTTCCAGGTCTGAAACTCAAAAATCCCGTCATGCCGGCTTCCGGATGTTTCAGCTTTGGGAAAGAGTATGCGGCGTTCTATAACCTTGATCAGTTGGGGGCGATTGTTCTGAAAGCAGCTACCGGAGGATCACGCTTCGGAAATAAAACTCCGAGGGTAGCAGAGACCTCAAGCGGCATGCTGAATGCCATCGGTCTCCAGAACCCCGGGGTCGATGCCATTATTGAAAACGAGCTTCCTTTCCTCGAAGGTTTTCAGACACCGAAGATTGCAAATATCGCAGGTTCTACCGTCGAAGAATACGAGGAAGTAGCTGAAAAGATATCTTCTCACGTTTCTGCTATCGAATTGAATATATCCTGCCCCAATGTAAAAGAGGGAGGGATCCAGTTCGGTACAGACCCTTCCCTTGCAGCGGAAGTGGTGAAAGCCGTAAAACATAAATCCCGAGTGCCGGTTTATGTGAAGCTTTCTCCGAATACTTCTGATATCAAGGGCATGGCTGTCGCCTGTGAGCAGGCGGGAGCGGACGGGTTGTCCATGATCAATACGCTCACTGGTATGCAGATCATGAAAGATAAAAGAAAACCGCTCCTTGCGAATAAGACAGGTGGGTTGTCAGGCCCGGCCATTAAACCGGTAGCCATCCGCATGATTTACGAAGTGTACCCTCATGTGTCGATTCCGATCATCGGTATGGGAGGAATCGAAAGCGCAGAGGACGTGCTGGAGTTTCTGCTTGCAGGAGCACAAGCGACAGCGGTGGGAACGGCTAACTTCCGAAATCCTCTCGTAATGCCTGAGATTATTGAAAACCTTCCTGACGTTCTTGAAAGGTATGGCTTTTCTTCTGTACAGGAAGCGATCGGAGGTGCCCATGATGAAACAAATGTATCCCCTTTATATAGCCCTTGATTTTCCCGATGGAGAAAGAGCCTTGCATTTCCTGGAGCACAATAATTTGGAAGAGGTGCCTGTGAAAGTGGGGATGGAACTTTTTTATAAAGAGGGTCCTCCGATTGTAAGGGAACTGCGAAAGCGCGGGCACCCTGTATTTCTCGATCTGAAAGTACACGATATTCCGAATACAGCAGAGGGGGCTGTAAGAAGCCTTTCCTCCCTCGATGTCGATGTCCTGACCGTTCACGCTCAGGGCGGAAAAGAGATGATGAACCGGGCGAAACAAGCGGCAGGAGAGACCCGAGTACTAGCTGTAACGCATTTGACTTCCATGACCGAAGCCATGTTGAACGCGGAGCTAGGAGTTCATGCTGCTATGGAAGAGATCATTCCGCATCTCGCTTTACAGGCAGATGAAAGTGGAGTGGATGGGGTCGTCTGCTCCGTTCATGAAGTAAACGCGATCAAAGAGAAAACCGGCGAGGATTTTCTTACTCTCACGCCCGGGATCCGTCTTGAAGGAGAGCCTTCCCATGACCAAAAACGTACAGCCACTCCGAAGAAAGCCAAAGAGCACGGGGCGGATGTCGTCGTTGTGGGACGGGCGATTACCCAGGCTAAAGATCCGGGGGCTGTCTATGACTATATATTGAAGGAGTTGGAAAGTAATGAACCTGGCTAAGCGACTTAGTGATATCGGTGCGATTCAAATAAATACGAAAAACCTTTTTACCTGGACCTCTGGAATCAAGTCCCCGATTTACTGTGACAATCGATTGACCATTTCTTATCCTGATGTACGTACCCTGGTAGGCAAACAGCTCTCCGAAAAAATCAGACAGCTGCCTGAAAAGGTCGATTTTATCGCCGGTTGTGCTACTGCAGGTATTCCTCACGCTGCCTGGGTGGCGGATGAACTGCAACTTCCTATGGTTTATATCCGAGGTTCTAAAAAGAGTCATGGGAAGGAAAATAGAATCGAAGGTGTTGCCGGAGAAGGACAGAAGGCTGTAGTCATCGAAGATCTGATTTCTACAGGAGGTTCTTCTATCGAAGCAGGTAAGGTGTTGGAGGATGCAGGGGTAAAGGTGGAGAAGGTGCTCAGTATCTTTACATATGAACTGGCGCAAGCGGCTGATGCTTTTGAAGAAGCAGGCTTTGCTTTTGATTCTCTCCTCACGTATTCTGAACTTATGGAAACACTGGACCTCAAAGAAGAAGAAAAAGAGGTGCTGAAGAAGTGGCGGAAAGATATGAATGAAAACAGATGACAAAAAACCCGGATTTTTTCTAAAGTCAGAAAAAATCCGGGTTTTTTCATTGAATAATCAGACGGATGCGTTCCGTTTTAATTGTTTTACGTTCTTTTCTTCCGGTGTGACAAAAAGCGTTTTCTGGTGATCGTAGGTGACGAAACCGGGTTTTGCGCCTGATGGCTTCTTGACGTGCTTGATCTTCGTATAGTCGATCGGTACCGAAGAAGAGGCCTGGAACTTGCTGAAATAGGCAGCCAGCTGAGCGGCTTCGAATAACGTATCCTCTGACGGCTCATTGTCTTTCACTACCACGTGAGAACCCGGGATATCCTTCGCGTGAAGCCAGATGTCCTCTTTATGGGCAAGACGGCTTGTTACATATTCATTCTGAAGATTATTGCGACCGACGAACATTTCGGTTCCGTCTGTAGCGACATATCTCTCAGGAGACGGCTTTTTCTTCTTGTTTTTCTGTTTACGAGGGTTCGATTTCTTCTTCATGTATCCCTCGTCTCTTAATTCTTCACGGATTTCTTCTACGTCCTCGGAACGGGCGGATTCCACCTGCTGCAGCAGGCGCTCCAAATATTCGATTTCCTGCTTCGCTTTGGTGATTTCCTGTTCTACGTACAGCTTCGAATTCTTAAGCTTCTGGTAATCCCTGAAGAAATTCTGGGCGTTCTCGCTCGGTGATTTGTTCGGGTTAAGTGTGATGAGCAGGTCAGGTTGGTCTTCCTTATAATAGTCGGTTACTGTCACTTCCTCATCACCTTGTTTCACCATGTGCATATGAGCTGTAAGAAGTTCGCCGAGTTTCTGGTAATCCTCCGCTGCTTCCGATCTTTTGATGGTTTCCTCGTGTTTTTTGATTTTACGGTGGTTCTTATCGATTTCGTTTTTCAGGAAGCGATGCAGATCCCCGGCCTGTTGTCTGATGCGGTCCCGCTCGGCTTTCCCGGAATAAAAGGCATCGAGCATCTCACTCACAGATCCATAGACCATTTTCTCTGCTTTCAGATGATCAAGAGGAAGTACGTGAAACACTTCTTTATCTCTTTCATAAATAGCAGGTGTGTACGAATGTGCCTCTATCAGACTTCTCACATGCTCATAAGCTTCACTGTACCCGAACGTATCTCCGAGGCCCGCTTTATGAACGATTTCTTTCGTAAGGAGCGGAGAGAAGCCCATGACGATGTTAAGAAGCTGACGGTCCATTTTCCCGGTATTGAAATCGAGCTTTCGGACGATATCTTCTCCCGTAAGTTTAAGCGGGTGGGTTTTCCCCTGGGACGGAGGTTGTTTATAAGGTTGTCCGGGCATAATCGTACGGTACGTATTCTGAGCAGGAGGCAAATGTTTGATGCTATCTAAGATATGTCCGCCTTCCTGGTCGACAAGCATGATATTCGAATGTTTGCCCATGATTTCGATGACCAGCGTTTTGAGCGTTTCGTCCCCGATTTCATTTTTGGTGCGAATCTGGATGTTGACGATCCGTTCATTCTCAATCTGCTCGATTCTCTCGACGAAACCTCCGACGAGATGTTTCCGAAGAAGCATGCACAGCATCGGAGGCTGTTTCGGGTTATCATAATTGTCTTTCGTTAAATGAAATCGTGCGTAGGTGGAGTGAGCTGACACTAAGAGAGAGTGGTTCGTTCTGTCTTTTCTCACCTGAAAAACGAGTTCTGTATCTGTTGGCTGATATATTTTTGTGATTCTTCCTGTTTGCAAGTCGTTATTCAATTCGTGAACCATTGCGCGTGTTACTATTCCATCGAATGCCATAAATTCTTCACCTCACCCTCAAGTATATCACGGAAGACAAACGTACGTTCAACTATCGCACAAATCGAATTTTTTTGTTACACTGTAGGTCGTGGTTACAGAAGTAAATGGAAGTAAATCCGAAAAATCCGACGTATCATTTGAGAAATCAGCCGTCATTCGCCTATAATAGAAGGTAATAAAATTGTAGGCAGTACTTGTTGGGAGGATACTAATTTTGAGTTTAAAACTGATCAATATAGGATTCGGGAATGTCGTATCAGCAAACCGTATCATTTCTATCGTGAGTCCGGAGTCGGCTCCGATCAAGCGTATCATCACGATCGCGAGAGATAACAATAAGCTGGTAGACGCTACATACGGAAGACGGACACGCGCAGTGATCGTTACGGATTCCGATCACGTCGTTCTGTCGGCGGTTCAGCCGGAGACGGTAGGCCAACGTGTGCTCAGTCATGAGGAAATGTCGGAAGATAACTAGGAGGAACATCGGTGTGATAAAAGAAAAAGGGATATTATTTGTATTATCCGGACCGTCCGGTGTAGGGAAAGGGACGGTTCGAAAAGCGCTGTTTGAACAGGATACAGAGCTTCGTTATTCTATTTCCATGACGACCAGAAATCCTCGAGAAGGAGAAGAAGACGGAATCGATTACTTTTTCAAGTCGAGGGATGAGTTTGAAAAACTGGTATCTGAAGGTGAATTGATCGAGTACGCAGAGTATGCGAACAACTACTATGGTACCCCGAAAGCTTACGTCGAACAGACGCTTGAAGAAGGAAAAGATGTTTTTCTTGAGATTGAAGTGAATGGTGCGCTTCAAGTCCGGGAAAATTTCCCGGAAGGAGTTTTCGTATTTCTGATTCCACCCTCTCTCGAGGAATTGAAAGACAGAATCGTGAGTCGCGGAACGGAAACGGAAGATAAGATCAAAGCACGACTCGAAGCGGCTCGCGGAGAAATTGATATGATGGATAAGTATGATTACGTCGTCGTCAATGATGATATCGATCATGCAGTGGAAAAAGTCCAGTCCATCGTTGTCAGTGAGCACTGTAAAAGGAGTCGTGTAGCCAAACAATACAAACAAGCACTGGAGGATGATGCCAAATGATGCTCGAACCATCCATTGACTCATTGCAGAAACAGATCAAGTCGAAGTACACCCTAGTCGCACTCTCCGCTCGTCGGGCGAGAGAACTGAAGCAGGGAGCAGAACCGCTTGTAGAAAAGACTTCTTCCCCACAATCCGTAGGGATTGCGCTTCAGGAAATCAAAGAAGGTCACCTTTCCTATTCGAATGCCGATAAAGTACACACTCGTACGGAAAAAGACTAATATTCAAAGGAAGAGCCGCGTTTATAGCGCGGCTTTTGTTATAGATGAAGGGCCAGAGTCAACGGGATCCGTTTAGTCCTTTATATCAAGCAAGGGAGGAATCATCCATGCTTCAAGGCAAAAAAATTGTGCTCGGGGTTTCCGGCGGTATTGCTGCTTATAAAGCGGCCGCTCTTACAAGTAAACTGACCCAGTCAGGGGCAGTCGTGAAAGTTATTATGACAGAAAATGCGAAATGGTTTGTAGGATCGTCTACATTTCAGGCTTTGTCCCGCCAGCCGGTGTACGATGATACGTTCGAAGAGCAGGATCCGAGTGGTGTACAACATATCGATCTGGCGGACTGGGCCGATATGTTTGTACTGGCTCCGGCCACGGCTAACCTTATTGGAAAACTCGCAAACGGAATCGCTGATGATATGCTTACAACGACACTACTGGCTACGGAAGCGAGTGTATACATAGCGCCTGCTATGAATGTGCACATGTACCAGCACGCGTCTGTGATGGCGAATCTTAAGAAGTTGGACGGTTTCGGATTCAAGTTCATTGAACCGGGAGATGGTTACCTGGCGTGCGGGTACGTGGGGAAAGGGAGACTGGAAGAGCCGGAGACCATTGTAGAAGTGCTGCGCAAGGAAACGGATCGGAGAAGGCAGCTAAGTGGCCGGAAACTATTGATAACAGCAGGACCGACAAGAGAAAAGATCGATCCTGTCCGTTATTTCACCAACCCTTCCACGGGTAAAATGGGGTACGCATTGGCCAGAGAGGCTGCCGAAATGGGAGCTGAAGTGACCTTGATCAGCGGGCCGGTAACTCTTGATACCCCTCCGAATGTAAAGAGAATTGATGTTGTGTCTGCCCGTGATATGTACGAGAGTGTCATGGAACACTTCCCGGATCAGGATATCGTCATTAAGACGGCAGCTGTCGCTGATTACCGTCCGGCTGTTACGTTTGACCATAAAATGAAGAAAAAAGACGGAGAATGGGAAGTGGAGATGGAACGAACGACGGATATTTTACAGGAACTCGGTAAGAAGAAGACGACCCAGTTTCTCGTAGGGTTTGCCGCAGAAACACAGAATGTGGAAGAATACGGGAGAATGAAACGGGATAAAAAGAACCTCGATGCCATCGTCGTCAATGACGTTTCAGAGGCGGGGACAGGATTCGGTGCTGATGAAAACCGTGTCATTTGGATGGGGAAAGAAGAAGAGAAGTTGCCGCTTCTTTCAAAACAGGATGTAGCCAGAGAGATCCTGGACCGGATCGTCAGGGAGATCCGAGACCTATGATTGCAAAAGTGATTGTGGATGTACCGACGAATCAGACGAATCGCCCCTTCGATTACCTTGTACCTGAAGGGTTCGAGAAGGGGATAGACATTGGTATGAGAGTAATCGTCCCATTCGGGCCCCGCAAAATCCTCGGATATGTCGTCGGGCTTCAGGAGGCAACGGATGTAGAAAAAGTGAAGCCACTGGAAGAAGTGCTCGATGTGACCCCTGTACTCACGGAGGAACTGTTGGGACTCGGGAAATGGTTGGCTTCCCGCACTCTAAGCTTTTACATATCCTGTCTGCAGGTCATGTTGCCGCAAGTATTAAAAGCCAAGTACAAAAAAGAAATATGGCGGTTGGAAGAGCACTTGCCCGAGGAATTGGAACGTCTGTTTGAAGGGAAAGATATGCTTACGAACGAGGAATGGGAAGTATCTTCCTACGGGTATTACCATTTGAAAAAATGGGTGGACGATGGCTATCTCGATGTACGGTATGAGGTGAAGAGTAAAGAAACGAAGCGGAAGATAACGGTGATTGAGCCCTCTCTTGATATGCAGAAACTGGAAGAAGCTCTCGTGGATATTTCTCCTCAGGCGAAAAAGCAGCGGGCTCTCCTCGACTTTTTCATCGAGTATCCGGACCCGATTCCGAAAAAAGACCTGCTGAAGCGACTGGAGACTACGGACGCTTCGCTTAAACCACTTGTGAACCAGGGTTACCTTCGATCTTATACGCAGGAAATTTTGAGAGATCCTTATGAAGGACATACTTTTGAGGAGACGAGCCCGCCTCCTTTGACGGATTATCAGCAGGAAGCGAAGAATCAGATCGTTGCTTCTGTCCATGAAGAAGAGCCGGAAGTCTTTCTTTTGCACGGGGTTACTGGCAGCGGCAAGACGGAAGTATATATGCAGTCCATCCAGGAAGTGTTGGATCGCGGAGAAGAAGCGATCATGCTCGTGCCGGAAATTTCTCTGACCCCGCAGATGGTAGAGCGTTTCAAAGGAAGGTTCGGTTCCAAGGTGGCTGTCCTTCATAGTGCTCTCTCAGCCGGAGAGAAATTCGATGAGTGGCGGAAGATTCAGAGGCAGGATGTGAAAGTTGTCGTTGGTGCCAGGTCAGCGATTTTTGCACCTTTCAGAAATCTCGGTCTGATCATCATCGATGAAGAACATGAGACGAGTTACAAGCAGGAAGACAGGACGAGGTACCACGCGAGGGATGTTGCGATAAAGAGAGCAGAGAATCACGGGTGTCCGGTGGTTTTAGGTTCCGCAACTCCTTCGCTTGAAAGTTTTGCAAGAGCTCAAAAAGGTAATTATCACCTTCTGCAATTGCCGGAGAGAATGAACAAACAGGCGATGCCCTCTGTCGAACTCATTGATATGAGAGAAGAACTGCACGAAGGCAACAGATCGATGTTTTCTCATGCACTAAAAGAAAAGCTCGAGGAGCGTCTCAGAAGAGGGGAACAGTCCGTGCTGTTCCTCAATCGCAGAGGATACTCCACGTTTGTCATGTGCCGGGATTGTGGTCATGTCGTTGAATGTCCACACTGTGATATATCGATGACGTATCACCGGAAACAGGAACAGTTGAAGTGTCACTACTGCTCTTACGAACAACCGATGCCTTCCGAGTGTCCGGAGTGCGAAAGCAAAACGATCAGATATTTCGGAACCGGAACGCAGAAGGTCGAAGAACATCTGCAGCAATTGATCCCTGAAGCAAGGATCATACGTATGGATGTCGATACTACAAGGCGTAAAGGGGCGCATGAAAAGCTTCTGACGAAATTTGGGAATCATGAGGCGG
Organism: Salimicrobium halophilum; assembly: GCF_900100295.1. Lineage (GTDB taxonomy): Bacteria > Bacillota > Bacilli > Bacillales > Halobacillaceae > Salimicrobium > Salimicrobium halophilum. The sequence continues at coordinate 512,112 of NZ_FNEV01000001.1, read as the reverse complement.
ATATTCTCCTCGGTACTCAGATGATCGCCAAAGGACTCGATTTCGGGAATGTAACGTTAGTTGGCGTATTGGCAGCGGATTCCCTGCTGAACCTTCCGGACTTCCGGGCTTCGGAGAAAACGTTCCAGCTGCTCACCCAGGTAAGTGGTCGGGCAGGACGTCATGAAAAGGAAGGCGAAGTCGTCGTACAAACGTATACTCCGGAGCACTACAGTATTCAGCTTGCGAGCACCTATGATTTCGAACAGTTTTATGTAGAAGAAATGAAATACAGGAAAATGTTCCACTATCCTCCTTTCTATTATTTGACGTTGCTCACGATTTCTCATCCGAATACGTTCTACGCTCAGGAAGTGACGAGGAAGATTTCGCAATACCTATCCCAGAACCTTTCAGAAACATCGGAAGTCCTGGGCCCGACACCATCGCCTCTCGAGCGCATCAATAATAGATATAGATATCAAACCATGGTAAAATATAAGGCAGAACCGCACCAGCACAAGTACGTTCAAAGAATTATGAATTACTATGAGAACGAAATGAAAGATCAGAATGGCTTACAGATCATCGTTGATTTTCAGCCATATCAGCTTATGTAGGAGAAAGGACATTGTTATGACGAATATCGTATTCATGGGGACCCCTGATTTCTCGGTCCCTATTTTAAACAGATTGATTGAAGAAGGGTATCATATTCCTCTGGTCGTGACCCAGCCTGATCGGCCTAAAGGAAGGAAGAAAGTGATGACACCTCCACCAGTGAAGCAGGCTGCTATAGAGCATGGGATCGAGGTATTCCAACCCGAAAAGATAAAAGAATCCTATGAGAAGATCTTTGCTTATGAGCCGGACATTCTGATTACGGCTGCTTACGGTCAGATTCTTCCGGAGCCGCTTCTTGATTATCCGGAACTTGGAGCCATTAATGTGCACGCTTCTCTTCTTCCTGAATTACGGGGTGCAGCACCGATCCATTACGCACTGATGCAGGGCAAGAAGCAGACTGGAGTTACCATCATGTATATGGTCAAAGCCCTGGATGCCGGTGATATGCTTTCGAAAAAGACGGTTGAAATCGAGGAAACGGATGATGTGGGGACTCTGCATGACAAGTTATCCGATGCCGGAGCCGGGTTGTTGAAAGAGACACTTCCTGGTCTGATAGAAGGTACGCTGATCGCTGAACCTCAGAATCATGAAGCGGCGACATTCGCATCCACTATCAAACGAGGAGAAGAATCGATTGAGTTCACCCGACCTTCAGAGGACGTATGGAACCATATCAGAGGGATGAGCCCTTGGCCCGTGGCGCACACCGTTTGGGAAGGGAAACCTTTGAAACTGTGGGCGGCGCGAAAAGGGTCACTTACACACTCAGAGGTTCCGGGAACAATTCTCGATAAGTCTCCAGAAGGAATCGTTGTGGCCTGTGGAGACGGAAGAAGTGTAATCGTGACGGAATTGCAGCCAGCCGGGAAGAAGAGAATGGATGCGGCTGCGTTTGTGAACGGTGTAGGACAGGCTATGAACATAGGTGATGTTCTGGGTGAGAACAATGAGTAAGGGTACTGTACGTTCCTCCGCTCTTGAGCTTTTGTCCCGCATCGGAGAGGAAGGAGGGTTCAGTCACGTTCTTCTGAATCAGGAGATTGATAAGCGGAAGTTCTCTACTGCTGATGCCGGTCTGCTGACCGAACTTGTATATGGCACTCTTCAAAACAGAGACCTCCTTCAGTACTGGCTGCACCCCTCCATCAAGAACCAGAAAAAAATCACTCCCTGGGTGAAGTGGCTCTTGTATATGTCTGTGTATCAGATGAAAATGCTCGACCGCATTCCCGACCATGCCATCATCAATGAAGCCGTAAACCTGGCAAAAGAGAAAGGCCATAAAGGAATCGCTTCCTTCACAAACGGTGTACTTCGCTCCATTCAGCGAGATGGTGTTCCGTCTGTAGAAGTGATCGAAGATGAAGAAGAACGACTGGCCATAGCAACGAGTCATCCTTTATGGCTCGTGAAAAGATGGACGGAACAATATGGCGAGGAAGAGACTAGGGAGATGTGTGAAACGAACCAGTTACGGATGCCGGAATCCATACGGGTTCAGCCTATGTTGACCAGCCGCGAAGAAGCGATGGAAGAACTTAAGGCAGACGGATTTAAGGTGGAAGCCTCTCCATTTTCCGAACAAGGCATTATTATCCATGAAGGAAATATTATTAAGCATCGTCTTTTCCGGGAAAGCCTGGTTACGATCCAGGATCAGAGTTCTATGCTGGTGGCCGAGCTGATGAAACTGGATTCGGGACTATCAGTGCTAGATGCGTGTGCGGCCCCCGGAGGAAAGACAACACACATAGCGGAGAAAATGAAGAACGAAGGATCGATTCATGCTTATGATCTTCATAAGAAAAAAGCCCGGGCCATAGAAGAGAAAGCCAAGTCTCTGAAGCTGACGAATATAAAAGCAGAAGGTTTTGATGCCAGAAAACTTCAAGAGAAACATGAAGCGGAAGTGTTCGACCGGATTCTTGTGGATGCTCCGTGCTCAGGGTTTGGTGTTATACGTAGCAAGCCTGATATCAAATACAGCAAAGAAGAGAAAGATATATATAACTTGAGAGAGATCCAGGATGCGATCCTTGATCACGTAGCACCGCTTCTGACGGCAGGTGGTTCCCTTATTTACAGCACTTGTACGGTCGATAGGCACGAAAATGATGAAGCCGTGCACCACTTTATCGAGACTCACCCGGATTTTATAGTCGAAGATCTGCGGGAGGAACTCCCCGAGGCCCTCAGATATCGTTGGATAGAAGGGACAGGCGTACAGATCTTCCCACAGGATGCGGACTCTGATGGTTTCTTTTTGACGCGTCTCAAAAAACGTTCGAAATGAGGTGGAGAAATGGAAGGTTTTTTTTGGACGGATACCGGAAAGGTGAGACCCCATAACGAAGATGACGGGGCAGCAATTGAACACCCTGATGGCGGGTCCTGGCTTTTGATTGTCGCCGATGGCATGGGAGGGCATCGTGCCGGGGATGTTGCCAGCAGAATAGCCGTTGAGCGGATGACGGAAGCGTTTTTGGAAAGAGAGACTTTTGATGTGCCGGAAGAAATGGAAACGTGGTTAGCAGAAAAGATGCAGGATATTAATGAAAGCATTCTTTCCTACGCTTCGGTCAACGAAGAATGCCAGGGCATGGGAACGACAGTGGTTGTTGCTATTTGCACTCCATCTTTCCTCGTTATCGCTAATATAGGAGACAGCAGATGCTACATTGCCGATGGAAGTGGATTCCGTCAGGTGACGAAAGATCATTCTCTCGTGAATGAACTGGTTCGCTCCGGTCAGATTTCAGAAGAAGAGGCTGATCACCATCCAAGGAAAAACGTACTTTTGCAGGCAGTTGGAACAGAAAAGGATGTTTCGCCTGATCTTCATTCTCTTTCACCTGAAGGGCATACAAGAGTGATCCTTTGTTCAGACGGGCTTACAAATAAAGTATCAGACGAAGAACTTTCTGCATTGGCCGATTACAACAACGAGGTTGAGACCATGGCTGATGAATGGATCGGGCTTGCTAATGAACGTGGGGGTGAAGACAACATTTCCATTGCTATTCTGGACTATTCGTCTTCCCCCGAAAAAGCAGGTGACGAGTGATGCTTGAAAATCAAATGCTAAATGACCGTTATCATGTGAAGTCGATGATAGGCGGCGGAGGTATGGCGAATGTTTATTTAGCTTTTGACACGATCCTTGAAAGGCACGTGGCCATCAAAGTACTACGGTTGGAATACGGAGATGATGACGAATTCATTACCCGTTTTCATAGAGAAGCACAAGCAGCGATCAGCCTCAATCATCCGAATATCGTTAATATTTTTGATGTGGGTGAAGAATCGGATATATATTACATGGTCATGGAATATGTCGATGGTATGACTCTGAAAAAATACATACAGACGCATGCCCCTGTAAACCTTGAGGAAGCGGTAAGGATTATGAGGCAGATTACTGATGCAATTGGACACGCCCATGAAAACGGTCTTATACACCGGGACATCAAGCCTCAGAATATTCTGATCGACTCAAGCGGAGCCGTGAAAGTTACGGACTTCGGCATAGCGATGGCCCTTTCTGCTACCGCATTGACACAGACGAATTCCGTTCTCGGATCTGTACACTACCTGTCTCCGGAACAGGCCCGGGGAGGGATAGCCACAAAGAAATCGGATATCTACTCGCTTGGAATCGTCTTCTTCGAATTGCTGACGGGACGTCTCCCTTTTTCCGGAGAGTCTCCGGTGTCTGTAGCTTTGAAACATTTGCAGCACGACACACCGGCGGTATCGAACTATGCAGATGTTCCGCAAAGTGTAGAAAATATCGTGTTGAAATCGACGGCGAAAGACCCCTTGCATCGTTATTCTTCCGTCGAACATATGGACGAAGAGTTAAGTCACTGTCTTGAACATAGAGATGTAGAGCCTTTTCAGGTTCCGGAGGAGGAAGGGGAGAAAACGAAGGCGATTCCTGTTGTGACCGAAGATACTCCTGTTTCTTCCGGTGGTGATACGCTTGTGCATGCTCCAGGCCCTGGTCCGAAGAAGAAGGAAAAGAAAAAGAGAAGCAAAAAACCGTGGATCATCGCCTTTTTTCTTTTTTTACTCATGGGCGCAGGAGCTGCAGTAGCTATCCCCATGATGCTTGAGCCGAAAGATGTGGAAATCGCAGACGTTACCGGAATGGAATATGAAGAAGCTTATAGTACGCTGCGTGATTTGAATCTGCAAGTGGAACGGGAAACGGAGTATTCAGATGAGGTAGAAGAAGGGTATGTGATAAGGACAGATCCTCCGGCCGGCAGTGTGACAAAAGAGGAATCCACGGTAACCGTCGTTTCCAGCATGGGGAAAGAGACGGTCCGTCTCGAAGATTACACGGGTGAAGATTTCGAGTCGACGAAACAAGAGCTTGAAGAACAAGGATTTGCCTCTGTCTTTTCGATCAGTGAAAGTTCTGAGCGTCCTGCAGGGGAAATATTGGAACAACTCCAGCCTTCTGAGAATCAGGAAGTGGTTCCAGGAGAAACGAGCGTGCTGTTCCGCGTGAGCACAGGACCACCGAAGGTTATGCTGAGACCTCTCAGGAATATGACCCAGGAAGAAGCGAGAAATTATCTTGAAGAAGAAGGGCTTCAGATGGAGACCAGCGAACAGTTCTCTCGTAATATTGAAGTCGGAAGGGTTATCTCTCAGTCTCCGGAAGCATTTACGGAAGTGAATCAGGGGACGACTGTAACCGTGACGGTCTCCCTTGGTCAGAAACAGGAACCTATAAGGGAAGATACGCTATCACTGACTTTACCTTATAACGGAGAAGACGGAGAAGAAGAAACCTACCAGATTTATGTAGATGATGCGAATAGTGACGGGGAGGAAGTGTACCAGGAAGAGACGATCACTGAAGAAACGACAGTGGAAATAGATGTCCAGATAAACCCCGGTTCTGAGGCTTTATACCGAGTGGAACAGGATGGAGAGATTATTGAAGAAGGAAACCTTAATTACTAAAAGGAGGGCCTGAATGGCTTCTGGTATCATCATTCAATCGCTGAGCGGCTTTTATGACGTTCTGTCCCAAGGGGAAACGTATCGATGTAAAGGCCGCGGCGTATTCAGGAATAAAAAAATCACCCCTCTCGTTGGAGACATCGTGGAATTCGATCCTGATGAAGGATATCTCCTATCTGTCGAACGAAGGACCAACGAGCTTGTTCGTCCTCCGGTAGCGAACATCGACCAGGCAATCATCGTGATATCGGCTGTAGATCCAGCTTTTAATTCCCGGCTGCTAGACCGCTTCCTGGTGCTTGTCGAGTCGAAATTGATCGACCCGATTATTGTTATATCTAAGCAGGATCAGGTGGTTTCAGCGGTGGAAATAGAGGAATACCAAGCGGTGTATGAAAAAGCCGGCTATCAAGTGATACTAAGTGAGCCGGGTAAGAAAGAGGCGCTGACTGCTGTGAAGGAGCTCTTTAAGGATAAGACAACAGTCATAGCCGGACAATCCGGGGTAGGAAAATCGACATTACTGAATGCCATCCACCCTGACCTTTCCCTGGAAACAGGAGAGATTTCAAAAAGTCTGGGGAGAGGCAAGCATACGACAAGACATGTGGAATTATTTTCGATCAATGGTGGGTTGGTCGCCGATACCCCTGGCTTCAGTTCTCTGGAGTTCGACTCTGTGAGTGCTGAGGCGCTGGGGGAGTGTTTTCCGGAAGTGAGAGAAAATGCTGCGTTCTGCAAGTTCAGAGGTTGTCTTCATGATAAAGAACCGAAGTGTGCAGTCAAAGCTGCTGTGGAGAACGGGGAAATTGCCGAGGGAAGATATGAACACTATATCGAGTTTTTACATGAAATTCAAAATAGAAAGCCGAGGTATTGATCAATGACAAAAATCGCACCATCTATTCTGGCATCGGACTTTGCGAACTTAGGCACAGAAATCAAAGACGTGGAACAAAAAGGAGCAGACTATATCCATGTGGACGTCATGGATGGGAAATTTGTTCCGAACATATCCATAGGTATTCCTGTTGTAGAAGCGATCGGACCAATCACTTCTCTGCCGCTTGATGTGCATCTCATGATTGAGAACCCTGAAAATTATGTCGAAGCATTCGCTAAGGCTGGGGCTTCTATTATCACCGTTCATCAGGAGGCAACTGCTCACCTGCATCGAACGCTGCAACTTATCAAGAACCAGGGTGTGAAAACAGGGGTAGTCATCAATCCAGGTACACCGGTCGAAGTACTGAAGCCGATTCTTTCGGAAGCGGATCTAGTATTGATCATGAGTGTCAACCCGGGATTCGGCGGTCAGGATTTCATTCCTGCTACCCTGAAAAAGATTGAGCAATTGGATACGTGGAGGAAAGAAAACGAGACTTTCACCTATGAAATAGAAGTGGACGGCGGCGTGAATGAGGAAACAGCGTCACGTTGCAAACACGCCGGGGCGGATGTACTTGTAGCCGGAAGCGCCATTTTCAAAAGCGGAAATCGCCAGGAAGCGATAGAAAAGATTCGGAACAGTTAGGAGCTTCAGATATGAAAACTATTGCAATCGTCGGAGGTGGACCGAGCTCATATATTCCTGAACTTTCCAGTGACCTTGCTTCTTTATGGATCGGTGCAGATCACGGAGCCAAGGTGCTTATAGAAAAGGGGATGCCTGTAGATGTAGCAGTAGGAGATTTTGATTCCGTATCCGGGGACATGCTTGCGTTAATCCAAGCGAAGGCGCAAGAGACCAAAGTCTATCCTCAGGAAAAAAATGAAACAGACCTGGAGCTTGCGGTGAATGAAGCTATCGATAGACAGGCGGAGCGGATTCTGTTTTTTGGAGTCACAGGTGGAAGGATGGATCATACGTTAGCTAATATCCAGCTTCTTTATCCTCTTTTGCAGCACGGTGTAGAGGGACGTATCATTGATAACCAAAACGAAATGGAATTAAAACTGGCCGGTTCACATACGATAAATTACAGCACTTCTTATCCATATATTTCTTTTATTCCGATTTCTCTTAAAGTGGAAGGGTTGACACTTCATAATTTCAAATATCCACTTGAGAAAGAAAGTGTCCCCATTGGATCGACCTTGTGTCTGTCTAATCAGCTTTGTGAGGATACAGGTACTTATTTCTTTAAGGAAGGCATAGTATTAGTGGTAAGAAGCAGGGACGAGGGGGACCTTAAGTAAACAGAGGAGGACACGGTGTGAAATTTTATACCATTAAATTACCTCGTTTTGTAGGTGGTTTCGTACGGGCTGTTCTTGGAACGTTCCGGAAGTGAACCATGTTCACTGGTGATGTGGGGGACTTGCTTCGAAAAAGAAGGTCTCTAAAAGCGTCAGCTGGTGGAATTCGTAGCGGTAATCATTAAAAAAAGCACCCTCTATGGGGTGCTTTTTTTAAAGTTACACGCGGGTAACTTTGCCTGATTTCAAGTCGCGAGCAGATACGTAAACCTTCTTAGGCTTACCGTCCACAAGAATACGGACTTTTTGTACGTTAGCTTTAAATTGACGTTTATTAGCGTTCATAGCGTGAGAACGATTGTTCCCGCTGCGGGTTTGACGTCCAGAAACGACACAACGACGTGCCATATCGAATCCCTCCAATTACAATTTAGATACTTAATTACTCTATCATAGAAAAATGTGTAATGCAATCGGTTATATCAAGAATTTTCCCTTGACAGAACAATGGAATTGTTACAAAGTATTATGGGGATGGGGGTTCGTCCTGTGTTATAATAATAGCGCATGGAAGACATGTTAAAGGAGGATCCGAATGTCCGTTGAAATGAATACGAAAAATGGTCAAATTACTATCAGTACTGAAGTGATCTCCACTGTGGCAGGAGGAGCTGCCGTGGAATGTTATGGCATTGTCGGAATGGCTTCGAAGAATCAGCTTCGGGATGGATTGACGGAAATGTTGAAAAAAGAGAATTTCTCCCGGGGTGTCGTTGTAAGGCAGGAAGAAGATCACGTCCACATCGATATGTATATTATCGTAAGTTATGGAACGAAAATTTCAGAGATCGCTCACAACGTGCAGTCTCAAGTGAAGTATACATTAAGTAAAACAATAGGTCTCACCGTGGACTCTGTAAATATCTATATTCAGGGTGTGCGAGTGACCAGTGATGATTAAAGTGAGGTAGAAGGCAAAGGAGGAAGTCAGCGTGAGTTTACAGGAGTTGGATGGGCAGACATTTGCAGCCATGGTGCTGCAGGGCTCCCGTTATTTATCAAAGAACGCTCAGATGATCGATGCTCTGAACGTATTTCCCGTTCCGGATGGTGATACGGGGACGAACATGAATTTGTCGATGACATCCGGACAGGAAGAAGTGAAAAACGTAACCTCGAACCATGCAGGAGATGTGGCCAAGGCGCTCGCCAAGGGGCTTCTCATGGGAGCACGAGGTAATTCGGGAGTAATTTTATCCCAGCTATTCCGTGGTTTTTCCAAGTCACTCGAGAGTAAAGAGACGATTACTACCGGAGACTATGCTGCTGCTATGAGGCAGGGAGTAGAGACAGCTTATAAAGCTGTGATGAAGCCGGTGGAAGGAACCGTTCTTACTGTGGCGCGAGAAGCGAGTGAAGAAGCGGAGAAAGCTGCAGAAGAAGAAGCGGAATTCATTCCGTTTCTCGAACGTGTGGTGAAGGCTGCAAAGAAGTCACTGGATCGTACGCCAGAACTGTTACCGGTATTGAAAGAGGTCGGCGTCGTTGATAGTGGCGGCCAGGGATTTCTGACCATTTACGAAGGGTTTCTTTCCAACCTTAAAGGAGAAGAAGCGCCTGAAGCTGATACCAGTGTGAGCATGGATGACATGGTAAGTGCGGAACACCATAAATTGAACCAGGATTTTATGGAAACCGCCGATATCCACTATGGTTACTGTACGGAATTCATGGTGAAATTCGAGGAAGATAAATTAGCGGAAACCCCCTACGACGAAGAGGCATTCCGTGAAGACCTGAGTGAGTTCGGAGACTCTCTTCTCGTAGTTTCTGATGAAGAACTGATCAAAGTCCATGTTCACGTAGAAGAACCTGGACGCGCACTTTCTCTAGGACAGCAATATGGAAGACTTACAAATATAAAAATCGAAAACATGAGAGAGCAGCATACCTCTATCGTCGGTGAAACGAAATCACCGGCAAAAGAAAAAAGTGATTACGGTATCGTAACCGTAGCCATGGGAGATGGTGTTAAGAAGCTTTTCGAAAGCCTGGGGGCTTCTGTCGTCATTGAAGGTGGACAGACTATGAACCCGTCTACCCAGGATCTCTCCAAAGCTATTGAAAGGGCACATGCCAAACAGGTCCTTATCTTACCTAATAACAAAAACATTATCATGTCAGCCGAACAGGCCGCTGACCTTTCAGAAGATCATGTGGCTGTCGTCCCGAGCAAGACGATCCCTCAAGGTATGAGTGCCATGCTCGGGTACTCTCCGGATCTGTCTCTCGAAGAGAATAAGCAGACGATGACTTCCATGATGGAAGATGTGAAAACAGGGCAGGTGACCTATGCCGTCCGTGACACTTCCTTTGAAGGAATGACCATCGAGAAAGACCATTTCATGGGGATTTTCGATGGAGATATCACTGTTTCACATCCGGAGCGTCTGGATGTGGCCAAAGGTCTTCTTTCTGAAATGATCGATCAGGAAGAGGATGAGATACTCACGGTGATTTACGGGGAAGAAGTGACGGAAGAAGAGCTTGCAGAAGTGAAAGATTATATAGAAGCAGAATTCGAGGAAATGGAAATAGAAATCCATGAAGGTGGACAACCTATCTATTCTTTCATCTTTTCTGTAGAGTAAGAGGACAAGCGTACCGGGAAATGGTGCGCTTTTTCTTTTTGGGAGAGAAATGAATATAAGAATCCCCCGCTTTCCATGCGAAAGCGGGGGTGTAGTTACGTAGAAATGATTCTTAATAAAAATTCAATGAAAAACGCCAAAGCGATCAATATGATCGGAACCGTCAATTCTTTCTGTTTGCCCATAGCGAGTTTGACTATAGGATAAGCGATAAATCCGAATGCCATCCCATCTGGAATAGAATAGGTGAACGGAATCATAGCTATCATCAGAAAGGCAGGAAGGGATTCAGACAGATCATCGAAAGGAATATGTCTGATTTCCTGTACCATCAAAGAACCTACGATAATAAGAATAGGACTGATCGCAGTGGATGGAACAATGGAGATCCACGGAATCACGAATAGCGTAGCGATGAACAATACAGCCATAGTCATGGAGGCGCGCCACGTTTTTCCTCCCGCTGCGATAACCGCTGCACTCTCCGCAGATGAAACCGTTGGAGAAGTGCCCAGAAACCCGCTCGACAGAGAAGAAAAAGCGGTGGCCTGGTAAGACTTATGGAATTTCGTATCCGTCTTATTGCCGACCATATCAAGCTGCCCGTGAATCAGGCCCATGTTCTCGAAAATGATGACAAGGGCGAGTGGAAAGACCGCCATCCAAAACCCGAAATCTACCATCGCTGAGAAATCAGGAGCGAACACCCACTGTTGTTCAGCAAAATTAAGAGCTGGTTGAGGATCATCCAGGACTCCTGTAAAGGAAGCGATGATCGTACCTACCACTAGTGTAACGAGGAAGTTCCCCGGAACATTTTTCGCAAATAGAAAAATGGCGATGAATAAAGTGGCGAGGCTTGTCAACACAACAGGTGATGTAGGGTCTCCTAGAGCAATTAGTGATTGTTCTCCTTTTACGACGACTCCGCCTTTTTCAAGACCCAACAACGCCAGGAAAAACCCGATTCCCACGGTGATGGAGTGGATGAGTGAAAGCGGTAAAGCCCGGCTCAACCATGCACCGAGAGAAGTGAAAGCGGTAATGACAAAAAACACGGATGCCACGACGACCACGGCCAGCCCCTGTTCATACGTGAAATTGTTCCCTTCTACGATAGAATAGGCGAACAGTGCATTGATTCCCATGCCAGGTATGAGGACCATCGGCGCGTTAGCATACAAAGCGATCAGTAAACAGCCCAGTGCACTGGCAAGAATGGTAGCTACCATGCCTGTCTCGAGTGGCAAGCCTGCATCGGAGAGAATTTGACTGTTGACGGCGACGATGTACACGGTCGTGAAATAACCGATAAATCCAGCAATCAGCTCCTGTTTCCAAGAGGTCTGTTGTCCGTTTTTATTCAGCATCTCGTTCTCCTTATGAAATTTGTCCCTCTCCCACCCGGTTACGAATGAACCCACAGCTTTCAATTTTACTTCCTTGCTTCTCAATAATCAAATATAAAATCATTGAAAGCGCTACCTTTCCTTTTGTGACAGCACTGCGTTAATGAGAGAAAGTGGGGATTTTTTCTTGTATATGCTAAAATAAGGGAAGATGAGAGGTGGTTAAAAATGAAATACAGATCTGTATTCGACATTATAGGACCGGTGATGATCGGGCCTTCGAGTTCTCACACCGCGGGAGCTGCGCGTATCGGAAGAGCTGCAAGGCATCTGTTTGGAAGGCAGCCTTCGCAAGTGGACATATATTTGTACGGTTCTTTTAAATCGACTTATAAAGGGCATGGGACGGACGTTGCAATCGTTGGAGGTATTCTGGATTACGATACCTTCGATGATCGCATCAGACAATCCCTAATCAAGGCAGAAGAAGAAGGGATCAGTGTTCGTATCCATGAAGAACAGGCGGGAGCTGATCACCCGAATACAGCGAAAGTCCGTATGCAAGACGGGCAGGATCAACTGGAATTGACGGGGATTTCAATCGGAGGAGGGAAAGTGGAAATCACAGAATTGAACGGGTTTCCACTTCGACTTTCCGGGAATCATCCGGCGATTGTCCTTCTGCATCATGACCGTTATGGAGCGATCGCCTCTGCGACAGGAATTCTCGCTAAAGAGAAGATAAATATAGGTAGAATGGAAGTTTCGAGGACTGCAGCCGGGGAAGCGGCTATGATGGTGATTGAGGTGGATCAGAACATTCCGGATACTGTGATGGAACAACTCGAAGTCGCCGATCATATTACACAGGCAGCGAGAATATCGGATTGAAGGAGAGAATGAATATGTTTCGTAATGTTGAAGAATTGTTAGCTATTGCAAAAGAAGAGGGGATCGCCATATCCGAAGTGATGATCCGCCAGGAGATGAAAACGAGAGAGGCTACTCGCGACGAAGTTTTCGCTACCATGGAACAAAACCTGGCGGTCATGGAAGAGGCGGTCGAAGAAGGACTTCAGGGCGTGAAGTCGCATAGTGGATTGACCGGTGGAGATGCTGTTTTGATACAGAAGTATATGAAGGAACAGACCCCTTTATCGGGAGACCTGCTTCTTGATGCTGTCAGTAAAGCTGTGGCGACGAATGAAGTGAACGCTGCTATGGGAAGGATTTGTGCTACGCCAACGGCAGGAAGTGCCGGTTGCGTACCGGGCACGCTTTTTGCTGTAAAGAACAGACTGAACCCTACAAGAGAAGATATGCTTCGATATTTGTTCACGTCTGGTGCGTTCGGATTTGTAGTGGCGAATAACGCATCTATATCAGGGGCAGCCGGAGGTTGTCAGGCGGAAGTGGGTTCCGCTGCCGGTATGGCTTCGGCGGCTATTGTCGAAATGGCGGGGGGAACTCCTGAGCAATCAGCGGAAGCGATGGCAATAACCTTGAAGAATATGCTAGGATTGATTTGTGACCCTGTAGCAGGACTTGTGGAAGTTCCGTGCGTCAAAAGAAATGCGATGGGTGCTTCCCAGGCAATGGTATCAGCGGATCTGGCTCTGGCCGGAGTAACAAGTAGAATCCCTTGTGATGAAGTGATCGATGCAATGTTCAAAGTCGGTCAGCGGATGCCTTCAGCTTTTCGTGAAACAGCTGAGGGAGGGCTTGCTGCTACCCCTACAGGAAAAGCGCTAGCGAAGAATATCTATGGAAAAGAGTGAGGACCAGTGCTGGATCAATCGGTACAACAAGTGAAGGGAGTGGGGGAAAGACTCGCTTCCTATCTGAATGATCTATCAATCTATACGATACGTGATCTGCTGTTTTATTTTCCGTTCCGTTATGATGAATTTGAAGTGAAGCCACTGACGGAATTGGTTCATAAGGAAACAGCGACACTCGAAGGGAAGGTTGCCACACAACCTTCCCTTGCCTATTATGGCAAGAAAAAATCAAGGCTGACTTTCACGATGCAAGTGGGAGAATTTGCTGTCAAGGTCGTTATGTTCAACCGTGCCTTTCTGAAAAAGAGCCTGGAAATGGATGATACGGTCACGGTGACAGGGAAATGGGACATGCACCGCCTGCAGTTGACAGCTACCCACTTGAAGAAAGGGGAAGCGAAATCCGACGCACCTATCCAGCCGGTTTATTCCGTCAGTGAACATGTGAAACTCTCCACATTGAAAAAAGTGATGCGCGAAGCGATCGAAGAATTCGGAGATCACGTGGATGAAGTGCTCCCCGAAAGTTATCTCGACATGTACAAGTTGCCTCAGAGACATAGGGCGATGCGGGACATGCATTTTCCGGAGAGTCGCATTTTGCTGAAACATGCCCGTAGAAGGTTTACATATGAAGAGCTCCTTCTTTTTCAGTTGCGAATGCAGCTGCTTAGAAAAAGGTATAAAGAAGCGACGGAAGGGAATGCCCTCCATTATGATAACGGAGTCCTTACGGAGTTTGTTGCGTCTCTGCCCTTCTCGTTGACGGAAGCCCAGAAACGTTCTCTGGCAGAAATATTGAAAGACATGAAACAGCCCCATCGTATGAATCGGCTACTTCAGGGGGACGTAGGTTCGGGGAAGACAGTAGTAGCCGCGATCAGTATGTACGGGGCAGTTACGGCCGGGAAGCAGGCAGCTCTTATGGTGCCTACAGAGATACTTGCAGAACAGCATGCTTCTTCTTTACAGCAATTGTTCGGGGGTCGCTTGAACGTTCGACTTTTAACCGGTTCGGTTAAAGGAAACAGGAGAAGGGAAATCATCGAAGAGATCGAAACGGGCACGATCGATATATTGATCGGTACCCACGCATTGATACAGGAAGATGTCAGGTTCTCGAAACTCGGGTTCGTCGTCATCGATGAACAGCACCGGTTCGGGGTGGAACAACGCCGCACTCTTCGTGACAAAGGGATGAAACCTGATGTGTTGTTCATGACGGCTACTCCGATCCCCCGTACATTGGCGATTACAGCGTTCGGTGATATGGACGTTTCTTCTATCGATGAAATGCCCTCCGGTCGTAAAGAAGTGGAGACCTACTGGGTGAAAGGGAAGATGACAGAGCGAGTTCTCGGGTTTATCCGTAAACAGGTCCAACAGGGCGGTCAGGCTTACGTTATTTGTCCTTTGATCGAAGAATCCGACAAGCTTGATATTCAGAATGCTGTCGAGCTTTACGAACAACTCCGGGAAGTATATGAACCTGAGGTCACCGTTGGACTTATGCACGGAAGGTTGTCGAATGAAGAGAAGGAAGGGATCATGACTGAGTTCGCAGAGAACCGGACACAAATTCTTGTATCCACTACTGTCGTGGAGGTGGGTGTTGATGTTCCCAATGCAAGTGTGATGGTCATCTATGATGCCGATCGTTTCGGACTCTCGCAGCTTCACCAGCTTCGAGGAAGGGTGGGACGCGGAGAGCGTCAAAGTTATTGCATACTTCTCGCTGAGCCGAAAGGCGACACAGGAAAAGAAAGAATGAGGATCATGACAGAGACGACGGACGGATTCAAACTATCGGAAGAGGATTTGAAAATCAGGGGTCCGGGGGATTTTTTTGGAAGAAAACAAAGTGGACTTCCTGAATTCAAAGTCGCAGACATGGTTCACGATTACCGGGCGCTAGAGACCGCCAGAAAAGATGCGGCTGAAATCATCGACAGTGGATGGTTGGAGGAAAAAGAGGAATTCCGGTCTTTAAGGAACATGTTGAGACATGATCTTGAAAATATTGGAGAGGTCCTTGATTAACTCACATCTGTTGCGTTAACAAGTATAGTATTATATATTACTATTAGTACCTAGTCATAAAAATGGACGGTGGAGAAGAGAATGAAAAAAGGGAAACAGCAAAGGCAAAAGGAACTTCAGGAAACGATTGAAGCGACCCCCTTTGTGACAGATGATGAGCTTGCGAAGAAATTTTCCGTAAGTATACAGACGATTCGGCTCGATCGTATGGAACTTCAGATTCCTGAGGTGAGGGAAAGAATCAAATCAGTGGCACACCAGGAATGGACGGAGACGGTGAAAGCTTTGTCCATCGATGATGTCATAGGAGAAGTCGTCGATCTTGTGCTTGATGAGAAAGCGATCTCGATCATGGATATCAAAGATGAACACGTCTTCTCCCGTAATGATATAGCCAGAGGGCACCACTTATTTGCGCAAGCCAATTCCCTTGCTGTAGCTGTCATCGATGATGAACTGGCACTGACAGCAAGCTCCTCTCTGAAATTCACCCGACAGGTGAAGCGCGGGGAGCGGGTCGTTGCCAAAGCGAAGGTGCGTGGCTTGGATGAGAAGAAACGCACCATAGTGGAAGTTACGAGCTATGTAGGACAGGAAGAAGTGTTTTCTGGAACGTTTTATATGTATCGTTCCGAAGAGTAGAAGGAGAGAGACGTCATGAAACTAGCTATTGATGCGATGGGCGGGGACCACGCACCCGAGGCGATTGTGAAAGGTGCGATGGAAGCCCTTCAGACATATGAAGACATAGAGATTACCCTGATAGGGGACGAAGAGAAGATCCATGCGTTTTCGGAATCGAGAGAACGTCTTCATGTTGTGCATACATCCGAAGTGATCACGAATGAAGATGAACCGGTACGTGCCGTGAGGAGAAAAAAGCAGTCCTCGCTGGTTCTTGCGGCTACGGAGGTGAAGGAAGGACGGGCGGATGCCTGTATTTCAGCCGGGAACACCGGAGCTCTGATGAGTGCCGGTCTGTTTGTTGTCGGACGTATAAAAGGGGTGGACCGCCCCGCATTAAGCCCGACCCTTCCCACTCTTGACGGCAAAGGGTTCCTCATGCTGGATGTCGGTGCGAACGTAGATGCAAAACCGAATCACCTGTTGCAATACGGAATCATAGGTTCGATTTATGCAGAGCAGGTCCGCGGAATCAATAATCCGAGAGTGGGCTTATTGAACGTGGGCACAGAAGATGGAAAAGGAAGCGATCTTACGAAACAAGCCTTTACCATGCTGCAGGAAGCTCCGATTCATTTTGTCGGAAATGTCGAATCGAGGGATCTTCTCGATGGGGTGGCAGATGTTGTCGTGACGGACGGATTCACAGGTAACATCGCGCTGAAGACGATCGAGGGGACAGCGATGAATATGTTCAAGATGATCAAAGAGACATTCATGTCCAGCATAAAGACAAAAGTGGCTGCGGCTCTTGTCAAAAATGATTTAAAAAAGCTCAAAGACCAGCTTGACTATTCGGAATACGGAGGAGCAGGTTTGCTTGGCCTTTCTGCTCCTGTAATCAAAGCGCATGGCTCTTCAGATCAGAACGCGATTGTGAATGCTGTGCGTCAGGCACGTGATATGGTGAAGAAGGATGTTTCTTCCACGATTCAAACAACTCTTGAACAAATGGAAGGTGAAAAAGAATGAAAAAAGTAGCGTTTGTATTTCCTGGACAAGGTTCCCAAAAGGTTGGGATGGGGAAGGATCTATACGAATCATTCCCTCTCGTGAAGCATCTGTTTGACGAAGCGGACGATGCTCTCGGGTATTCTTTGACTTCACTTATGTTCGAAGGTCCTGAAGAAGAACTTACGAAAACGGAGAATGCACAACCGGCCTTACTGCTTGTCAGTGCTGCTATTGACCAGCTGTTAAAGAAAGAAGGGATGAAGCCGGATATGGCTGCCGGCCATAGTCTCGGCGAGTATAGTGCCCTCGTATCCGCCGAATCTCTCGGGGCCCTTGAAGGGGTACGCCTTGTACATACCCGTGGAAAGCTGATGGAAGAAGCTTATCCATCAGGGAAAGGGGCTATGAGTGCCGTTCTCGGATTGTCTACTGCTGAAATCGAGGAAGCTATAGGAAGTGTAGATGGTGTCGTGAATATCGCCAATATCAACTGTCCGGGTCAGGTAGTCATTTCCGGAGATAAGCCATCTGTATCGAAAGCCGAAGAGAATCTGAAAGAAAAGGGAGCAAAGCGGGTGATGCCCCTTAACGTCAGCGGACCGTTCCATTCGGATCTTATGAAACCCGCAGCAGAGGATTTCGCTTCCTATTTGAACGAAATAGCGGTAGAAGACGCAAGGGTACCGGTATATGCGAACGTAACAGCTGGTCCTGTGAAGGAAAAAGAAGAGATAAGCAGGCTTCTCGTAGAGCAACTCTATTCTCCGGTGCGCTTTCAGGAAACGCTGGAAGCCTTCGTTCAGGAAGGTGTGGACGCCATCGTGGAAATAGGAGAAGGGAAAGTGTTGTCGGGACTCGTAAGAAAAGTGGAAAGACGAATGAAAACATTCCAGATCAATGATAAAGATAGTCTTGAAGCTTTCATTGACTGGTATAAGGAGGATTCATAATGTTCGAAGGACAGACGGCGCTAGTCACAGGAGCGTCCCGTGGAATCGGAAAAGCCATTGCTCTTGAACTTGCTAAGAAGGGGGCGAAAGTGGCAGTAAACTATGCCGGTAGTGAAGAGAAGGCGCAGGCGGTCGTTGATGAGATTCTGGCTGCCGGCGGAGAAGCGTTCAAGATCAAGGCGGATGTATCGAAGGAAGAAGATGTAAAGGTTATGATCAAAGAAGTAGTCGATACATTCGGAAGTCTGGAGCTTCTTGTGAACAACGCGGGTATTACGAAAGACAACTTGCTGATGAGGATGAAGGAAGAAGATTTCGAGTCTGTCATTGATACTAACTTAAAAGGAGTCTTTCTTACCACTAAAGGGGTGACGCGCCAGATGATGCGCCAGAAGTTCGGTCGTATCGTCAATGTCTCCTCTATCGTCGGTGTCTCAGGGAACCCTGGCCAGGCAAACTATGTAGCAGCGAAGTCCGGTGTGATAGGTCTTACAAAATCCAATGCCAAGGAACTTGCTGCTAAGAATATCAGGGTGAATGCTGTGGCACCTGGATACATCGCTACTGACATGACAGACGAGCTCACAGAGGAGCAAAAAGAGCAGATGCTTTCATTGGTTCCGTTAAATCGCCTTGGAACAGGGGAGGATGTCGCAAGAGTCGTTCGTTTTCTTCTGAGTGAAGATGCTGAATATATGACAGGTCAGACGCTTCACGTAGACGGCGGTATGGTCATGTAAGCGAAACCTGCCGTTTTTTACGAAAGAAGACGGAGAAATACACTGGTTTTTTGGACCGAATTTTACTATAATATCTGAAGGGAGGTGACCGGAATGGCCGAGACATTTGAAAAAGTGAAAGAGATCATCGTAGATCGTCTGGATGTCGAAGAATCTAAAGTGACGATGGAAGCGTCTTTCAAAGAAGACCTGGAAGCTGATTCACTTGATGTAGTTGAACTTGTAATGGAACTTGAAGATGAGTTCGACATGGAAATCTCTGATGAAGAAGCAGAAAAAATCAATACAGTGGGAGACGCTGTCAATTACATAGACAGTCAGTCTTAAATGTTGGAGCTGCCTGCATGTCAGGCAGCCTTTCCTGTAAAAAAAGATAAACAAAAGTACAATGCAAAGGAACGGGTGACCTATGGGGGATCTAACTAAGCTTCAGGAACATATGAACGTACCATTTTCTGACATATCGCTCTTGGAGCAGGCTTTTACCCATTCATCTTATGTGAATGAGCATCGTCATACGGATCGGGAAGATAATGAACGTCTTGAGTTTCTTGGAGATGCCGTACTGGAACTCGGGGTTTCCCAGTACCTGTACAGAAAATATCCGAATATGGCAGAAGGGGATTTGACGAAGTTACGTGCTTCTATCGTGTGTGAAGCCTCTCTCGTCGATTTTGCCAATGACTTGAACTTCCAGGATTATGTGCTACTTGGAAAAGGGGAAGAGATGACCGGTGGCCGTCACCGCCCTGCTCTTCTCGCGGATGTTTTTGAAGCGTTTATCGGCGCTTTGTATCTTGATCAGGGATTCGACCGTGTTCTATCTTTTCTAAGTTACTATATCTATCCGAAGATCAAACGTGGTGCTTTTTCTCATGCGATGGATTATAAAAGCCAGCTTCAGGAATTCATTCAGCGGGAGAAACAGGCGGATATCGATTATCAGATTGTAGAAGAACGAGGTCCTGCGCACAACCGGGAATTTATTGCTCATGTACATATTCACGGGGATACCGCAGGAATCGGGATAGGAAGAACAAAGAAAGAAGCCGAACAGAAAGCCGCGGAAGAAGCGTTGGAGAAGCTTAAGTAAAGGTTCAGATACCTTCTTTCGAGGAATGAGCGCGCACAAAAGCTTCCTAAAAAAACTCCGAACAATTATAGTTCAATTGTTCGGAGTTTTTTGTGGTCCCATCCATGTTGTTGTAAAGCGAGTGTTCCGATTCAGTATTTACGGTATTTAGACAGTTCAGAGACGAACGCCTGAATCTCCGACACGCTAAGCTGCCCTTTCATTTCGATGATATCGTAAAGTTCTTTGATATCATGATAATGATCAAGGTCGAAATCTTCCGGGTCGAGGAGGCCGCGGTTGACCACCTGCAATCGATCAGCGAGTGTTTCTATTAGTGTGTTCAAATTATCTCTGTTTGCTTCTTCCAAACTCATGGTATCTTCCCCCTATTTTTTGCTATTGTCTATGATAGATGATTACAGGAGATTTTGAAACCCCTCGAAAACCCAGGTGGGCGCGTCAATATTATTATGATAGAATAATTAAGTTAGAGAAAGAATGACAAACAGGAGGATAAGAGATGTTCCTCAAACAATTGGAGACGGCTGGGTTCAAATCCTTCGCCGACAAAATAGATATTAAATTCGTTTCGGGAGTGACGGCTGTCGTAGGGCCGAACGGAAGCGGAAAGAGTAACATAACGGATGCGATCCGGTGGGTGCTTGGAGAACAGTCCGCCCGCTCATTGCGCGGAAGCAAAATGGAGGATGTCATCTTTTCCGGAAGTGAAACGAGACATTCCAAAGGGTATGCAGAAGTAACACTTACTCTGGACAATGAAGATCATACCTTGCCACTTGAGTTTGAAGAAGTGCAGGTGACCAGGCGGGTTTACCGTTCCGGGGATAGTGAATTCTATATAAATCAGGAAAGCTGCCGGCTGAAAGATATTGTAGACCTCTTCATGGATTCCGGACTTGGCAGAGAAGCCTTCTCTATTATTAGTCAGGGCAAGGTGGAGGAGATATTAAGTTCTAAACCTAAAGACCGCCGGGTCATTTTCGAGGAAGCAGCCGGAGTGTTGAAATACAAACAAAGGAAACGGAAAGCGGAAGCGAAACTCGAAGAAACAGAAGATAACCTGTACCGTGTGAAGGATATCCTATCAGAAATCGAAGACCGGGTGGAGCCATTAAAGGAACAGGCTTCGATCGCACGTGATTATCTGGAAAAGAAAGAAGAACTTGAAACAGAAGAAGTGGCTCTTCTCGTCACGCAGATTGAAGATATGCACGGAGAATGGCAAGCTTTGGAAGCTTATATCGAATACCACCGGAAGCAGGAACAGGAGCTTGACGAAAAGGTGGAACAAAAACAGACGGAAGTGGAAAACAAGCGTGAAGAGACAGCTCATCTTGACAGTCTGATTGAAGAAACGCACGGGACGATGCTTCAGTTGACCAAAGAGCTGGAGGGATTGAACGGTAAAAGAGAGCTTTTCCAGGAGAAGAAAAAGCATTATGAAGAGAAAAAGGAAAGTCTGGAAAATGATCGCGTGAAAATGAGGAAAGAGCTGACATCTTCAGAGGAAGCCTTAAAGGAAGCAAAGGAACATAAGCGGAAGAAAAAGCGGATAGAAAAAGATACGAAAGATCAGATTGATCGTACGGCCTCAGCGCTATATGAGGAAATCGACACGATAGAACAAACGATTGAAAGCTTGAAAGCTGATTACATCGATCTTCTTAATGATCAGGCAGCAAAGAGAAATGAAAAGCAGCATCTAAAGAGACGTGCCGACCAACTGAAGACGAACCAGTCTGACGAAAGAACGACTGAACTTCGTGAAGAATTGACAAAAATGAAAGGTACCCATCAGGATATTGTGGAGAAATTGCACCCTCTAGAAGCTGAGGAAGTACAATTGACGACTGAACTTAAAGAGAAAGAAGATCAGTGGAAACAGACGAAACAATCCTATGAAGAATGGCAGCAGAAGTTGTATCAGGGTTATCAGCATATGGAGAGCCTCCGTTCGAAAAAAGGTGCTCTTGAAGAGATGAAGGAATCCTTCGCCGGTTACTTTCAAGGGGTGAAAGCTGTGTTGAAAGCTCGGGACAACCGCCAACTCAAGGGAGTAGAGGGATCTGTTCTTGAGAAAGTGACCATTCCGAAAGAGTTCATGACAGCCATCGAAACAGCACTCGGAGCTCAGGCTCAGCACGTAATCACTGCGGATGAAGCTTCCGCGCGTAATGCTATCGAATGGCTGAAGAAAACGAATCAGGGGCGGGCCACCTTTCTTCCCATGGAAGCTATCAAGGAGAGGTTCGTTCCTGAACGTACGCTTGAAGGGGTGAGAAAGGAAAGTGGATTCGTCGGTGTCGCAAGTGCTCTCATTCAGGTGGATTCTAAATACAATGCAATCCTCCGTAACTTGCTTGGCCACATACTGATTGCCGACACACTGGAGACGGCAAATGCTATTGCGCGGAAGACCGGACGTAAATTCAAAGTAGTCACGCTTGAAGGAGATGTTGTGAACCCGGGTGGTTCGATGTCGGGCGGTGCAAAGTCCGGCAAGTCTTCATCTCTTTTCTCACAGGAACAGGAATTGAAAGACCTTACAGAGAAAGTTGCAGACTATGAAGAGAAAATGAAGCGCGCCGAGAAGAAGGTGAAGTCGCTGAAAGAATCGATGGAAGAACAGGAACGACACCTGCAGAAAGTAGAGCAGAAAAGTAGTGAGGTCGAAAAAGAAGTCCGTACCCACAGGGAAGAAGAGCGGAAACTACAATTCTCCATCGATAATTATGAAGAGCGGCTTGCCTTTCTCGACCGTGAGTATGTCCAGCAAAAAGAAGAGTATGACAAGACGAGTAAAGATATGCTTGCCATCGACAGTGATCTCGATGAGCTTGAGAAGAAAATCGAACAGACTCAGCAGGAAATCGACCGGTTGACGAATGTCAAAGCAGAAAAAGAACAAAACAAAGATGCTCTAAGGAAGAAAGAACAGGAATTGAAAGTGCAGCTTGCTACTCACCAGGCGGAAGCAAGGAATGCAGAAGAAAAGGTGCGTCAGATCGAAGCGGAGCATAAAGAGAAAGCGGCTTCTCTTCAAAAGGTGGAAGAAAGTTACGAAGAGCTGATGTCGTTCTTCCACTCTGAAGAAACTAAGGAAGAACTCGAAGAGAAGATAAATGCGAAGGGTGAAGAAAAAGAAGCATTGTCCTCGAAGCTTACAGAAGCGAAGGATAAGCGCAGGTTGTTACAGACCGAAGTGGAAGACCTGGATGCTGTGATCAGAGAAACGAATCGTATTCATTCGAATTTTGTACAGAACCTCCAGGATAAAGAGGTGAAAGCGAATCGGCTCGACGTTGAGCTTGAAAACCTGCTTCGCTACCTTGAAGAGGAATATGTAATGACCTATGAGAAAGCGAAGGCAACGTATGAACGTGTAGCTGATGTAGACGAAGCTACAACCAGGGTGAAATTGATCAAGCGGGGCATCGAAGAGCTGGGGACGATAAACCTCGCAGCGATCGATGAATATGAAGAAGTGAGAGAACGTTTCGAGTTTCTCAAAGGGCAGGAAGAGGACCTCCTTTCAGCAAAAGAAACCTTGCGTACAGTCATGAGTGAAATGGATCAGGAGATGGAACGGAAGTTCAAAGAAACGTTCCAGGCGATTCGCGGTCAATTCGAACATGTATTCCGACAACTCTTCGGGGGAGGTAAAGCTGATCTGACTCTCACAGACCCGGATGATCTTTTAGAGACAGGGGTAGAGATCGTAGCCCAACCACCAGGTAAGAAACTGCAGAACATGAACCTGCTCTCGGGAGGCGAACGGGCACTCACTGCTATCACCCTCTTATTTTCTATTCTGAAGGTACGTCCTGTACCGTTCTGCGTGCTTGATGAGGTGGAAGCTGCTTTGGATGAAGCGAATGTCGATCGTTTCGCTCAATTCCTTACAGATTTCAGTGCTGAAACCCAGTTCATCGTCATCACTCACCGCAAGGGTACGATGGAACATGCAGATGTTTTATATGGAGTTACGATGCAGGAGTCAGGCGTTTCCAGCGTCGTCTCTGTGAAGCTTGAGGAATCGGAATCATTACTAGAAGTGTAAAGGAAGGAAGGTTAGATGGGATTTTTCAAAAAACTGAAAGAAAAGTTTACCCCGATCGAAGTCGGAGAACCAGTCGATCATGAAAAAGAAGACGCAGAGGATGTAGAAGCACCCGCCCGGGAGGAAGAAACCGGAACAGAGACCTCTGAAGATCGTTCCAGACAGGACGATCCATCAATCGACGAAGCTACAGACTCTGATAAAGGAGCACTTGAGCTTGATGAAGCGGAAGAAAGTGAAAAATTAGAAAGCCCTGTGACCGAAGAGACTCCTGAGCTTGAAGAACCGGAAACGGAAGAAACTGTGGAACTCGAAGCTCCTGCACAGGAAAAATTGGAAGCTCCGGAGACGGAAGAACCGGAAGCCAAGCTGCAGGAACCTCCTTCTCATGAATCGGAAGAGGAATGGACGGAAGAAGAATTACCGGAACCTGTGGAAGATGGGGAAAAAGTCTCTATTGCAGAGAAATTCAAAAAAGGCCTTGCCAAAACGAGGAACTCGTTTTCAACGAAAATCAATGATCTCGTAGCTAAATACAGGGAAGTGGATGAGGAATTCTTCGAAGAGCTTGAGGAAGTTCTGATCTCCGCAGACGTCGGAGTTCATGCCGTCATGGAACTGATCGAAGAACTGGAGATGGAAGTGAAGCGCCGTAATATCAAGGATACGAAGGAAGTAAGAGAAGTGATTTCCGAGAAACTCGTAGAGCTTTATTACGGGGAAGATGATGAAGAGGAAGTCGAAGGTCTTCATGAAGAAGAAGGCGACCTCACGGTGTATCTGTTCGTCGGTGTCAACGGTGTTGGAAAAACGACTTCTATTGGCAAACTCGCGTATCAGTTGAAGCAGGAAGGGAAGAAAGTGCTTCTTGCGGCTGGAGATACGTTCCGTGCCGGTGCCATCGAACAGTTGGATGCATGGGGCAAAAGAGTCGGGGTCGATGTCATCAAGCATAATGCGGGCAGCGATCCGGCCGCAGTCGTTTATGACGGAATCCAGGCTGCCAAGTCAAGAAAAGCGGACGTGCTCATCTGTGATACAGCCGGACGTCTGCAGAACAAAGTGAACCTGATGAATGAATTGTCCAAAGTGAAAAAGGTCATCTCCCGGGAGATTCCAGAAGCTCCTCATGAGGTGCTACTCACGCTGGACGCTACTACAGGGCAGAACGCAATGAGCCAGGCGAAAACGTTCTCCGAAGCGACCGATGTGACAGGGATTGTACTGACTAAGCTGGATGGTACTGCAAAAGGTGGTATCATTCTGGCGATCCGCCGGGAGCTTGAGATTCCGGTGAAACTCGTTGGTCTCGGTGAAGGCGTGAACGATCTTGAAACATTTGATGCTCATGCATTCGTGTATGGATTGTTCGCTGATATGATTGATGATTATGAAGAAGAGACAGAGAAGGGATAATCCTTGACAGCCCTTCCTTCCCTCCTTTAGTATTAATGTTTGTAAAGGTATTTCACTTAACAAGGAGTAGAGGGATGCTCGAAAAGACAACGAGAGTTAATTTTTTGTTTGATTTTTATCAATCGCTTTTGACTCCTAAACAAAGAAGTTACATGGAGCTGTACTTTCTCGAGGATTATTCGCTTGGAGAGATATCGGAAACCTTCGATGTTTCGAGACAGGCCGTCTATGATAACATTAGGCGCACAGAAATGATGCTTGAGGAGTATGAAAATAAACTGCTTCTGTACGATAAGTTCAGTAAGCGTCAGAAGCTACTGGATGAGATGGAACAATCGCTTGAAGAACGGGACCCGTTAAAGCGATATGTGGATCAACTGAGAGAATTAGAATAGGGGGTCTTCCGAATGGCTTTTGAAGGACTTTCAGATCGTTTGCAGGAAACGATTCAGAAGATAAAAGGAAAAGGGAAAGTCACCGAGCAGGATGTTAAAGAGATGTCCCGAGAAGTTCGTCTGGCTCTGCTTGAAGCCGACGTCAACTTCAAAGTCGTAAAGGATTTCGTGAAAAGAATCCGTGAACGTGCCATCGGTCAGGAAGTAATGGAGAGCCTGACTCCCGGACAGCAGGTCATTAAAGTCGTCAAAGAGGAGCTTACGGAGCTGATGGGTGGCGATGAGAGTAAAATCGCCGTAGCGAAAAAGCCTCCTACTGTCATTATGATGGTAGGTCTTCAGGGTGCCGGTAAGACGACGACTACCGGGAAGCTTGCCAATCTTCTTCGCAAGAGCTATAACCGTAAACCGCTTCTTGCAGCGGCCGATGTCTATCGTCCGGCAGCCATCGATCAGCTCGAGACAATCGGGAAACAGCTTGATTTCCCTGTGCATTCCCAAGGGACAGAAGCTGATCCTGTGGATATCGCCAAACAGGCCGTGGAACAAGCAAAAGAAGACCATCAGGATTACGTCATCATCGATACGGCCGGTCGTCTTCATATTGACGGAGAGCTTATGGGTGAACTTGGCCGGGTCAAAGAGGCGGTCAATCCGGATGAAATCTTTCTCGTCGTAGACGCGATGACCGGTCAGGATGCCGTGAACGTAGCGGAGAGCTTTGATGAACAACTCGATATCTCCGGTGTTCTCCTGACGAAACTTGACGGGGATACCCGAGGTGGTGCTGCTCTTTCCATCAAGGCAGTGACCGGGAAACCGATCAAATTCGTAGGTATGGGAGAGAAACTGGATGAGCTTGAAGTCTTTCATCCGGAACGTATGGCATCCCGTATCCTCGGTATGGGGGACATGCTCACCCTTATCGAAAAAGCGGAAACGCAGGTGGATGAAAAGCAGGCGAAAGAATTAGAAGCCAAGATGAAGAATGCTTCTTTCACCTTTGACGACTTCCTCGAGCAGATGGATCAGGTCAAAAACATGGGACCACTGGATGAAATCATCAATATGATTCCTGGTGCGAACAAGATGAAAGGGTTGCAGAACGCTTCCTTCGACGATAAACAGATCGTCCATGTGGAAGCCATCATTCAGTCCATGACGAAAAAGGAACGTCATGACCCTTCTGTGATGAACGCGAGCCGTAAGAAGCGGATCGCCAAAGGTTCAGGTACGTCTGTATCCGAAGTGAACAGGCTCTTGAAACAGTTCAATGAAATGAAGAAGATGATGAAACAATTCAGCAATCAAAAAGGCAAAAAAGGAAAAGGAATGAATTTTCCTTTTATGTAATGGAAAAATGCTTTACACAGTTTTGAACTTCTGCTAAAATCTTAATCTGTGTGAGTCATTAATATTAATCGGAGGTGCAATAAATATGGCAGTTAAAATTCGTTTGAAGCGCATGGGTGCAAAGCGTAACCCATTTTATCGTGTAGTAGTAGCAGATTCCCGTTCCCCTCGTGATGGTCGTATCATTGAGCAGATCGGAACGTATAACCCGGTAGCAAATCCGGTAGAAGTGAACATTGATCAGGAGAAAGCTCTTCAGTGGATGACTGATGGTGCTCAGCCGAGTGACACAGTCCGTAACCTTTTCTCCAAAGAAGGAATCATGAAGCAGTTCCACGATAAAAAAAATCAAAAATAAAGTAGTGTGATCTCATGAAAACCTTGCTTGAAACGATTGTTTCACCGTTGATCGATCATCCTGAGGAACTGGTTATCGACGTGAATGAAGAACCGGATAAGGTAGTCTATCACGTAACTGTTCATCAGGATGATGTAGGGAAAGTGATCGGTAAGAACGGCAGGATCGCGAAGTCGATTCGCACCGTCGTCTATGCAGCTAATAGAGACAACAACAAGAAGGTTTATGTAGATATCATGTAAGAAGAGGGAGAGGGATTTAAAACCTTTCCCTTTTTTTGCATCCGAAAAGGGGTGACGCTCTTGAGAATAATGAAAAAAGTCCCGGTGAAAGTTGTCCTCACAGAAACAGAGCGAAACAAACAAAGCGATCGCCTGCGTAACCAGCGGAAGCAAGTGGAAACGGAAAAGGAACAGCTTCATTTTGAACAGAAGAAGTTAGAGCACAAGTACGGTACACTGCCTTCAAAGATCGAAGAACGGATGAGTCAGGAAATCAAACAGCGGGAGAATAAGGTGGAAGCGATCAGCTATCAATTAGAACAGCTGGATATCCTTCCTGAGAGTTATGAACTGACAGTCGAAGAAGTGGATAGTGTCATAGATATCGAAGAAGGTATGGGATGGGAAACACTGAAGGATAGAGAAATCGTCATTGAAGATGGAGTCATAAAGCGAGTGAGGGATGTTTAAATGGATCAAGAGTATTTGAATGTCGGTAAAATCATCAATACCCATGGAATAAAAGGGGAAGTGAAGGTCAAGCGCATCACGGATTTCGAGGAACGTTTCGAAGAAGGTAATACGTTGTACTGGACGAATGAAGGTAATGAACAGGTGACGGAACTTGTCGTTGGCAACCACCGTATCCATAAGGGTTTTGATCTTCTTACTTTCGAGGGCTATCCGACTGTAAACGAAGCGGAATCTTTGAGAGATGGGATGTTAATGGTCGAAAAAGATAATCCGGGCATCCTTTATGAAGATGAATATTATTTTCATGAAATCATCGGATGTTATGTGTATACAACCGGTGGCCATTATGTCGGGACCATCAAAGAAATCCTGACCCCTGGTGCGAATGATGTATGGGTGGTAGAGAGAGAAGGGAAAGGAGATGCGCTTATCCCTTACATTGAAGATGTCGTTACGTATATCGATGTAGTAAAGAAATCGATTATTATTGAACCTATGGAGGGACTGTTGGACTGATGCATATTGATATTCTGACATTATTTCCGGAAATGTTCGAAGGGGTTCTCCGCTCTTCTATTTTAAAACGGGCCGGGGAAAATGGTGCTTTCACCCATCGGTTCATCAATTTCCGGGATTACACGACGAACAAGCATAACAAAGTCGATGATTATCCGTATGGAGGGGGAGCAGGACTTGTTCTTACCCCGCAGCCGATGTTTGATGCCATGGAGGCGATCAATCCCGACAAAGAAGCCAGAGTCATTCTTATGTGTCCTCAAGGAGAACCTCTGACTCAGCGTAAAGCAGAAGAACTCTCGGAGGAGAATCATCTGGTGTTTTTGTGCGGCCATTATGAGGGATACGATGAAAGGATTCGTGAACACCTCGTTACGGATGAGATCTCCATCGGTGACTATGTCCTTACTGGCGGAGAGCTGCCGGCAATGGTTACGATGGATGCTGTCGTGCGATTACTTCCCGGAGTCCTGGGTAATGAGCAGTCGGCTCCGGAAGATTCGTTTTCGAACGGACTACTTGAACATCCTCATTATACGCGCCCACAGAACTTTCGGGGGATGGAAGTGCCCGAGGTTCTAACATCAGGGAACCATGCCAAAATAGACGAATGGCGCCGCAAAGAGTCTTTGAAAAGGACGGCTGCCAGACGTCCCGATCTCCTCGATAAAGTAGAGCTTTCGGATAATGAAAAGGCTTTGATAGAAGAATGGAAAAAAAGCTGATAAACCCTTGTGTTAAAAGGGATAATATGCTATATTATACGTTGTGCTTAAACGTTCGGTTTAAGTGGAAAAAACGATGTTCCGCTCGCTCATAGAGGGATGAGCATTAGTTAAAAGGAGAGTGAAAAAAATGCAGGAACTACTTCATGACATTACAAAGGATCAGCTCCGTACGGACCATCCCAACTTTCGCCCTGGTGATACTGTAAAAGTACACGCAAAAGTTGTTGAAGGTAGCCGCGAGCGTATCCAGGTATTTGAAGGGGTCGTCATCAAACGCCAAAACGGAGGAATCAGCGAAACGTTTACGGTACGTAAGATTTCTTACGGTGTAGGTGTAGAGCGTACATTCCCGCTTCATAGCCCAAGAATCGCAAAAATTGAACGCACTCGCCGTGGTAAAGTACGTCAGGCGAAACTTTACTATCTGCGTAACCTACGCGGAAAAGCAGCGCGTATTAAAGAGATCATTTAATAGTGGAAAAGGAGCTTGCGCTGTCAAGCTCCTTTTTTTCTGATAAAATAGATAAACGAACAAAAGCAGGATCCTGCTTCTGTGCTTTTTCGGATAGGATCGCCTTTTGTTATAATGGAAAAGAAGGTGCTTCGAATATGAAACGACAAATCATAGATTGGGCAAAAGCACTGGCCGTGGCAGCAGTTCTTGCTATCCTTGTAAGGTTGTTCCTTTTCGCCCCTGTGGTAGTGGAAGGTCCATCCATGCTTCCGAATTTACATAATGAGGATCGCTTGATCGTGAGTAAAATCAACTATACCCTCGGTTCTCCTCACCGTTTTGATATCGTCGTCTTCCATGCAACAGAACGGAGAGATTACATTAAAAGAGTGATCGGTTTGCCAGGAGAACACGTAGCCGTAAGGGATGATCAGCTATATATTAATAATGAACAGGTGGAAGAGCCGTTCCTGGAAGATAGGATAAGGGAAATGCCGGAGGGGGAGAGATACACGAGAAACTTTGAGCTGGAGCAGCTCGAAGGTGGTTACTCGGAAATCCCCGAAGGTAACGTCCTGGTTCTGGGGGATAATCGCAGGAATTCTACAGACAGCCGGGCGTTTGGAGTCGTACCGCTTGAAAAGGTCGTAGGAGAGGCGATTCTGTCTTACTGGCCGCCGGAGCGCATTCAATGGCTTGATTAAAGGAGGGACTAAGGTGAGTATTCAGTGGTATCCAGGCCACATGGCCAAAGCGAGACGCGAAGTGAAAGAGAATTTGAAGCTTGTCGATTTCGTTATCGAGCTGGTAGATGCAAGAGCACCAGCTTCTTCTCAGAATCCGATGTTACAGGAAGAAATCCAGAATAAGCCGAAACTGGTCGTCATGATGAAGAAGGACCTGGCTGATCCGGAGGTGACGAAAGAGTGGCTTGATTATTTTCAAAGTCAATTTTCTTACGCGATTGCAATAGATGTGAATAATAAGAAAGACGTTCAGCAAATAGCTCAGGCGGCACGCCAAATTACCCAGGAAAAGCTTGATAAGCAGCGGGCGAAAGGTATAAATCCGCGAAATCCGAGAGCAATGATCGTAGGGATCCCAAACGTCGGGAAATCCTCGCTGATCAACCGTCTTGCTCATAAGAAGAAAGCGGAAACGGGAGACAAACCTGGTGTAACGAAAAAACAACAGTGGATCAAAGTAAAGAATGAATTTGAACTATTGGACACTCCAGGCATCCTCTGGCCGAAATTCGAAGACGAAGCGATCGGGTTCCGTCTTGCTTCGATAGGGACGATCAAGGATCAGATTCTGCCTCAGGATGAAGTGGCTATTTATATCCTTAATCTTTTGAAGGATCATTACCCTGACCTGATGGAAGCACGGTTCGGTTTTTCCGATTTCGAAGATGTAGTGGAAGCCTTCGATAAAATCGGTAAAAGAAGAGGTGCGCTTGAAGGTGGCGGTGTCGTAAATTACGAAAAAGTGGCTGAAATCATCATCCATGATTTGAGGAATGACCGGCTCGGCAGAATCAGTTTTGAACGGCCGTAACGCGTGTGGATCTCTTCCATGACGCGTTTTCTTTTTTTCATTAGAAAACTTTAGCGCTGGGTTCCATCTCACGAAACCATTCAATTATTTTATTTTTTTCCGATATAAAAAGGAGAGGAAGGATCCGCAATGCCGAATAAATCAGTGAAGCAATTGAAGGAAGAAGAAAAGCAGGGGCTTTTGACATTAGCAGACATTCAGGAAGATGAAAGAAAAGGTGTCCAGCAAATCGTTGCACGTATAAAAAAACAGGAAGCACGTAGAGAAGAACTTGAAAACCAGTGGCATGAAATGAGTCTATTGGAAGAGGAGAAAAAGGCAAAGGGATACAGCTATATAGCCGGCATAGATGAAGCAGGCAGAGGGCCGATTGCGGGTCCGGTCACGGCAGCATGTGTGCGTTTACCGGAAGGATTCACTTTATATGGTCTGAATGATTCCAAAAAGCTCACAGAGAAAGACAAAGATTCATTCTATAACGAAATCATGAAGTATGCGGATGTAGGGGTAGGGGAAGCGAGCGCAGAGGAGATCGATGAAATTAATATCTATCAGGCAACGAAACTGGCTATGAAACGAGCGGTAGAGAATATGGAATACGCTCCTGATTTCCTTCTCGTAGATGCTATGAGCATTCCCGTGAAAAGTGACCAGGAGGCTTATGTGAAGGGGGATGAGCGAAGCGTTTCCATTGCTGCTGCGAGCGTGATTGCTAAAGTGACAAGAGATCGGTTTATGAAAGACCTTGGTGAGTCTTATCCCTGCTACGGGTTCGCCAATAATAAAGGATACGGGACGAAAGTGCACCTCGATGCGATAAAGGCAGAGGGAATCACCCCATACCATAGAAAAAGTTTCGTACCTGTCCGCTCCTGAATGAAAAGAGGGTAATGATATGAATACGACGATACAGAGTATGTTCCATTCACTGCAAAAAGTTCAAAAAGTAAGTTCACCAGCCTTGAGTGCCGGAAAAGTGATCAATGGGAAAGTGGCAGAACTTTTACCGAAAAATCGTGCCATCGTTGATATCGGCGGAAAACAGGTGCATGCCCGTCTTGAAACATCGCTTACGAAAGGACAGAACTACCTGTTTCAAGTCCAGCCCGGGAAAGAACCGATCCATCTGAAAGTATTGGCGAATCAGCCAGGAGGAGACGAAACGGTATCTCTACAAAAATGGATGCAGTCTCACGGAATGAAAGCGAACAATCAGACGCTTGCCTTCGCTAAGATGTTGATGGACAGTAGGATTCCTTTTAATGCGCAGGAATTAAAGCAGGCTTTTTCGATGCTGCAATCATCCAAAAGTCCTCAAACAGTTGCTGTATTAAAAGAAATGTTCGAAAAGCAGCTGCCTATCAGACCATCTGTATTCCATGCTCTAACAACCTCTAAACAGACGCAATTACAAACGCTTTTCAACCAACTCAGTAAAGGGGGAGGGCCTTTCCAGCTCGCCTCAAGGGCTTCCACTTTGTTGAGTTCTATCGTTGCCTCAGATAGCAACGGGAGTGTTCAGCAA
The DNA here is from genome assembly GCF_900100295.1 of Salimicrobium halophilum. Taxonomy (GTDB): domain Bacteria; phylum Bacillota; class Bacilli; order Bacillales; family Halobacillaceae; genus Salimicrobium; species Salimicrobium halophilum. The sequence goes on along the minus strand of NZ_FNEV01000001.1, from coordinate 479,025 downwards.
GCCGCAAATCAAAAACTTATGAATGAAGCTCAGGCGAATCAGTCTCAGTCTTTTCGGGTTCTTCAACGAGCGGGCGTCTTTCCTTCGACCCAATCGCCTGGATCCTTCCGATCGAATGTTTTACAGCAGGGGCAGAATTCAATTATAGGAAACCTGTCTGGTTCCAAATCCGCTCAACAAAACTTGTTTCAAGGGATGCAGAAATTGTCCGTGAGCAGCTTTTCACGCTCAGGAGAGCAACCGGTTATAAAGGATATGAACCAGATGCTCCCTCTGACGGCTACACATCGTCAAGGTCAAGGGACTCGTGGGGTACTGCCAAAGAACGGAGTGGATTTTTCCGCGGAAACAGCAGAAAAAATCCAGAATCTTTTCAGGCAACAGCTTCCCCTTTCCGGGAAGGAGACGCAGAAATTATCTCAGTGGATGGGGCAATTTAATCGGATGTTCACCTCGGGGGGCGAATCCCGTCCGCAGGCCTTGCTCCAGTCATTTGTGGAGAATCACCGGCAGTTGATGACGCAAGGAACCTTCCAAAAACTCACAGCTCCCATGTCGGGAACGGAGAGGTCTTCCATCGAAAAAGTGATCAATCAAATCCCTTTCGAAGCGATGAAGTTTTCTCCTAATAGTAGGGCTGCCACTTCTGAAGACGCTATTCGTATGATGCAAGCAGCTATGAAGAAAATCCATCAGACACTTGAAACGCAGCTCCCTCCTTCCCTGCAAAAAACATTGACGGAGTGGACGGTGTTGACAGAAAAGGTATCTCCGCTGCCTTTACAGGAACGGTTGCTGCTACAAGTAAGGGCATTTCAGCAGATGAGCGGTCTCGATGATGAAGCAATTCTTCGTCAAAACAATTCTCAACCTGAACCGTCCATGAAAACAGGGCTTTTGGCTCTTCTCGGAGAGGGGCAGACTCCTAAAGCTGAAGCAGCTAGAAATCTTCTTCATTTTTTCAATTCTATGCAGATGACCGCTTCTCAGGAGACTGCTCAATCTCTGCAATTTTCCTTACAGTTCCCGGGACAATTGTTGGAGGCAAGGAAAGATATCCACGTGAACGTGGAAGGAAAGAAAAACGAAGACGGTACGATAGACCCTAATCATTGCCATATACTTTTCTATCTGGACCTGGAAAATCTTAAGGAAACGGTGATCGATCTTCAGGTAAGAAACCGAGGAGTACATGTAACTGTTTTCAATGAAGCGGAGCAGCTGCCTGAAGTTGCAGGAAGTTTTGAAACCAAACTGAAAAATGGGCTGGAGAATGCCGGTTATTCTCTTGCTTCCATGCAGGTGAAGGCGGGAAGGGGGGAAAGTCGAGTCGAAGAGCATAAACAGACACCGTCCATCAATTTCCAGGGGGTGGATTTTCGCGTATGAAGAATGAAAACGAAAGAAAAGAAGCGGTTGCGCTGACCTACGATCCTGAGAGTGGGGAAGCACCGAGAGTGACGGCCAAAGGTCACGGGTATATAGCGGATAAAATTCTGGATCGTGCGAAAGAAGCGGATGTTCCAGTTCAAGAAGACGCTACACTCATTGAACTTTTGTCCGAACTCAATATTAATGAACAGATCCCTGAAGAACTATATCAGGTTGTTGCTGAAGTGTTCGCCTTTATCTATCAGTCCGATAAGGAAATGAAACAGAATAGGAAGAATGTACAGGGCGATAAAAAAGTTGAATGATGGGTGGAATCCGTGGTCGGGTTCCGCCTTTTTCATCGGGTTTAATAAGAAAAGTAGAATAAAAACGTGAGACAGAGGAGAATTAATTTCTGGAAACAGAAAAGCCGTACACATACTGAAAATAAAAGGATGGCGCTTACATTTAATAGAGGTGCCGTGAGCTGGAACGTTTGAAATTTTCGACATATCCTTGTATAACTGTAGACAATGGAAGCTCACTTTATATACAATGAGACTTGCAGTAGAAAATGATGGGAGGATGAAACATGAACATTCATGAGTATCAGGGAAAACAAATCATGCGCGATTTCGGCGTAGCCGTACCGAATGGCCACGTTGCTTATAATGTCGACGAAGCTGTTGAAGCCGCGGAGAAACTCGGCTCTGATGTAACAGTCGTAAAAGCTCAAATCCATGCCGGTGGACGAGGCAAAGCGGGTGGAGTGAAAATAGCGAAAAGTCTGGATGACGTTCGTACATATGCGGAAGAACTACTCGGCAAGACGCTCGTAACTCACCAGACAGGTTCTGAAGGGAAAGAAGTAAAGCGCTTACTGATCGAAGAAGGCTGTGATATTCAAAACGAATATTACGTAGGACTTGTTCTCGATCGTAATACCAGCCGTATTACAATGATGGCATCCGAGGAAGGCGGAACTGAAATTGAAGAGGTGGCAGAAGAAACGCCGGAGAAAATCTTCAAAGAAGTGATCGACCCGGTTACTGGCCTCACTCCATTCCAGGCACGTCGTCTGGCTTTCAATATCAACATTCCGAAAGAATCGCTCTCGAAAGCGGTTAAATTTATGCTTGGACTTTATGACGTCTTTGTGAAAAAGGATTGTTCCATTGCGGAAATCAACCCGCTTGTCACTACAGGAGATGGAGAAGTTCTTGCCCTTGATTCCAAACTGAATTTTGATGACAACGCTCTTTTCCGTCAGAAAGATATTGCGGACTTGAGAGACCTTGACGAAGAGGATCCGAAAGAGATCGAAGCGTCTAAATACGATCTCAGCTATATCGCTCTTGACGGAGACATCGGTTGCATGGTCAACGGTGCCGGACTTGCAATGGCGACGATGGATACCATCAAGCACTATGGCGGAGAACCCGCAAACTTCCTTGACGTTGGGGGCGGAGCTACAACAGAGAAGGTTACAGGTGCATTCAAATTGATCCTTTCCGATGAAAATGTGAACGGTATTTTCGTTAACATCTTCGGGGGAATCATGAAGTGCGATGTCATCGCCGAAGGAATTGTAGCAGCTACGAAGGAAGTAGGTCTGACGCTTCCTCTTGTTGTGAGACTCGAAGGTACGAACGTCAAAGAAGGTAAGCGAATACTTGAAGAATCCGGACTGAATATTACGTCTGCAGATTCTATGGCTAACGGTGCACAAAAAATCGTAGAACTTGTAAAGTAGAAAGGCGGGAATAGGATGAGTGTATATATTGATAAAAATACAAAAGTGATTGTCCAGGGTATTACCGGGTCTACAGCGTTGTTCCATGCGAAACAGATGCTTGAATACGGTACGCAAATCGTCGGCGGAGTAACACCGGGTAAAGGCGGTACAGAAGTTGAAGGAGTGCCCGTCTTCAACACGGTCGAAGAAGCTGTGAAAAGTACAGGAGCAAATGCTTCTGTCATCTACGTACCGGCTCCTTTTGCTGCTGATGCAATTATGGAAGCGACTGATTCTGAAATGGATATCGCCATCTGTATCACGGAGCATATTCCGGTTCAGGATATGATCAAAGTGAAGCGTTACATGGAAGGGAAGAAAACGCGTCTCGTAGGTCCGAACTGTCCAGGTGTCATTACACCGGATGAGTGTAAAATCGGCATCATGCCGGGATACATCCATAAAAAAGGACATGTAGGGGTCGTATCCCGTTCCGGTACGTTGACGTATGAAGCGGTTCATCAGCTCTCTGAGGCTGGAATCGGTCAGTCCACAGCTGTCGGAATCGGTGGAGATCCAGTTAACGGAACGGACTTCATTGATGTTCTGAAAGCATTTCAGGAGGATGATGATACGGAGGCAGTAATTATGATCGGTGAAATCGGTGGTACAGCTGAAGAAGAGGCTGCTGAATGGGTGAAATCCAATATGGATAAACCTGTTGTCGGGTTCATCGGCGGACGTACAGCCCCTCCCGGTAAACGTATGGGCCACGCAGGAGCCATCATTTCAGGTGGAAAAGGTACAGCTGATGAGAAGATCCGCGTCATGAACGAGTGTGGCATCGGAGTAGCTGAGACGCCTTCTGTAATGGGAGAGACGTTGATTGATGTACTGAAAAAGAATGATCTTTATGATAAATGTAAGACGCATTAATGATTCATAGAGAAGGGATATGCTCCCTTCTCTATATTTTTAAAACTTAATAATAGTGAATGAGGTGTGTGATGGACGATATCTGGAATCTACTACTATTGCAAAGCTCCCCTAATGTAACGAGGCGTCTGCTGAAGCAGATGATCAGGCAAGACCCTTCTCTTTCAACATTTATTCACTCTCCCCCCGAACGCTGGCACCATCAATTATCCCTTCCTGTCGAACGTGCAAACAAAATCAGGAACCATGTTTCAGATGCGTTTGTAAATCGTACATTATCCGAAGCCCTTCGCAGGTTCCACGTACTCACCATTATAGACCGCAAGTATCCGGATGCATTGAAAAGGATTCCGGACCCTCCGCTTGTTCTATATGCGTCCGGGGACCTTTCATTACTTGAACATAACCGGCGTATAAGTGTGATAGGTACTAGAAAACCGTCTTCTTATGCATTGCCAGCGATGAAGAAGATCTTTCTTCCTATGGTCGAAACCCATTGCCTCGTCAGTGGAATGGCCCAAGGAGTAGACCAGTTTGCCCATCAATTGGCTATCAAAAACGGGGGACGTACGATTGCAATTCTCGGGTCAGGATTCAATAAGGTCTACCCTAAAAATGACCTTACTCTCTACCAGAGGTTGATGACCGAAGAACTGGTTTTGAGCGAACATGCGCCACATATTGCTCCCGAAAAGTATCACTTTCCTGAGAGGAATAGACTCATTTCAGGATTGAGTGACGCTACGGTGGTGGTAGAAGCACGAATGAAGAGTGGTACGATGATTACGGTGGATCAGGCTCTGGAGCAGGGAAAAGAAGTCTATGCCTTTCCCGGTCCGGTAGGCAGTGAAACAAGTGAAGGATGTCACTTTATCATTGATCAGGGAGCGAAGATCGTTCATACTCATCACGATATACTTGTACCTGAACAACGCTCAAAGGGATGACTCTGTTTGACAAACAGTTTCTATCTATTTAATAATAAGGAAGATTTACTTTATCAAAACCTCTATGGGAGGCTCGTACATGGCAGACTATCTCGTAATTGTGGAATCACCTGCTAAAGCCAAAACAATCGAACGATATTTAGGAAAAAAATATAAAGTGAAAGCTTCACTAGGACATGTCCGTGATTTACCGAAAAGTCAGATGGGTGTCGATGTGGAAGATGATTTTAATCCGAAATATATTACAATCCGGGGCAAGGGTCCAGTTTTAAAAGAATTGAAGACAGCAGCCAAGAAAGCGAAAAAAGTATATCTCGCTGCCGACCCCGACCGTGAAGGGGAAGCAATCGCCTGGCACTTGGCTCACAGTCTTAACATAGACGAAAACAGTGAATGTCGTGTCGTTTTCAACGAGATTACGAAAGAAGCGGTCAAAGAGTCTTTCAAAAATCCCAGGACGATAAACGATGACCTGGTAAGAGCCCAACAGGCACGTAGAATTCTCGACAGGCTCGTCGGCTATAATATCAGCCCTATACTATGGAAGAAAGTCAAGAAAGGACTCAGTGCCGGGAGGGTGCAATCCGTAGCGGTGAAACTGATCATCGACCGTGAAAAGGAAATCAATAATTTCACACCTGAAGAATACTGGTCCATTGAAGCGGACTTTCTGAAAGGTAAAGAAACCTTTGAGGGGTCGTTTTACGGAGTGGACGGTGAAAAGCGAAAGCTCAGCTCCGAAGAAGACGTCAAAAAGATCCAGGAGCAGATGGACGGAAATAAATTCAGCATTCAGAAAGTGAATAAGAAAGAGAGGAGAAGGAACCCTGCCTCTCCTTTCACCACTTCTTCGCTCCAGCAGGAAGCGGCAAGAAAGCTGAATTTCCGTGCAAAGAAAACGATGATGATCGCCCAGCAACTTTATGAAGGGGTAGACCTTGGCGGAAAACAGGGAACAGCAGGCCTGATCACATATATGCGTACAGATTCTACACGCATTTCTGATACCGCGAAGTCAGAGGCTCTGGATTATATTCTTGAAGAATACGGAGAAGAGTATAGTGCAGGGTCGAAGAAGAACGAAAAGAAGAAAGAAGGGGCTCAGGATGCTCACGAAGCTATTCGACCAACATCAACCTTGCGTGAGCCCACCAACCTCAAAAAGATGCTATCAAGAGACCAGCACCGTCTCTACAAGTTGATTTGGGAGCGGTTCGTGGCAAGCCAGATGGCTCCGGCGGTGATGGATACGATGACTGTTCATCTATACAATGAAGGGGTAGAATTCCGTGCTACGGGCTCCGAAATCAAGTTCAAAGGGTTTATGAAAGTATACGTTGAAGGCAAAGACGATAAGAAAGATGATAAAAACAAGCAGCTCCCACATCTCGAAGAAGGCATGACTGTAGAGGCTGATAAGATCGAACCGAACCAGCATTTTACTCAGCCACCTCCGAGATATACGGAAGCAAGGCTCGTCCGGACACTCGAAGAGCTAGGGATCGGGCGTCCTTCTACCTATGCTCCTACCCTTGATACGATTCAACGCAGAGGGTACGTCTCACTTGATAATAAGCGGTTCATCCCTACTGAGCTCGGGGAAATTGTCCTCGAACAACTTCTCCAGTACTTCCCGGAGATTCTCGACGTCGAATTCACAAAGAAAATGGAAGATGACCTCGATAGTATCGAAGACGGCGAAGAGGATTGGATCGAAGTGCTTCGGGAGTTCTATAATGGGTTCGAACCAAGACTCGAGAAAGCAGAAAAAGAAATGGAAGAAATCGAGATCAAAGATGAACCCGCGGGTATCACTTGTGAGAAATGCGGTCATGAAATGGTTTATAAAATGGGAAGATACGGTCAATTTTTGGCTTGTTCCAACTTTCCGGAATGCAGGAATACGAAACCGATTCTCAAGAAGATCGATGTTACATGTCCGAAGTGTAACGAAGGTGAAATCGTTGAGAGGAAAAGTAAGAAAAATCGTAAATTCTTCGGTTGTGAACGATACCCTGATTGTGATTTCATTTCCTGGGATAAGCCGATCAGCAGACCTTGTCCAAAATGTGAATCTCTGCTCGTAGAGAAACGTTTGAAAAAAGGAAACCAGATACAGTGTACAGAGTGTGACTATAAAGAAGAATTACAGCAAAAATAAAGGTCCGGCATAGCCGGGCTTTTTTTATGGAGAAGGAAAGTTGTCGTTTACGACTTTGTGCGTTGACAGTAGCGGAACGCTTCTATATAATAAGCGCTTGTGGTAAAATGTATGTAGTCAGCGACAATTCAGAATTTTGTTACAATTTTATTAAATATATTGTTTTTTCCTGAAGATAATGATAGAATTTAATCGTTTTGTGAGGGGGTCCATTGTGCCTGAATATGAAGATTGGCTTCGTCAGTATATAGAGTATTTACAGATTGAAAAGAATGCTTCGCCTCATACGATACATATGTATAAGAATGACCTACAAGAGTTCGCTGCATTTCTGGAAAAGGAAGTGGTTGACGGTATCGATGAGATAGAAATGGGAGTGATCCGTCTGTATTTGTCGCAATTATACGACAATGGGCTTTCGCGGCGTTCTGTATCAAGGAAGTTATCTTCCCTGAGAGGGTTTTTCAGATTCATTGAAAGGGAAGAGGGCGTAGGGAAAAGTCCGATGATGGACGTACGTCTCCCGAAAGAGGATCAGTACATTCCTCAGTTTTTTTATGAGGAAGAAATGGAAGAGTTATTCAAAGCTGCGGACCCTTCTACACCCTTGGGTCAAAGAAACCTTGCCATCCTCGAACTGTTATATGGTACAGGTATACGAGTAAGTGAATGTGCTGATTTAGAAATGGAACGTATAGATTTTCAATTATCGACGATATTGGTAACAGGGAAAGGTCGGAAAGAGAGGTACGTCCCTTTTGGACAGTATGCCCAGGATGCACTTAAGGCCTATATCGAAAATGGACGTTCCGAGCTTTTGACGAAAAGCAATGAAAAGACAACGAAAGTATTTTTGAACAATAGAGGAAAAGCAATTACTCCAAGAGGGATTCGTACAATCCTTGATAAACTTGTAAAAGAAGCATCACTAACGGTGGATATCCATCCCCATAAAATGAGACACTCCTTCGCTACCCATTTGTTGAATGAAGGAGCTGATCTGCGGTCGGTTCAGGAATTGCTGGGTCATGAGCATTTATCGAGTACGCAAGTTTATACTCATGTATCCAAAGATAGATTAAGGGATGTATATCTAAACAGTCATCCAAGAGCAAAAAAGTGAGGTGGAAGATATGGAAGAGTCATTTCATGCAACAACGATATTCGCTGTCCGGCATAATGGTCAAAGTGCCATGTGCGGAGACGGTCAAGTCACACTCGGGAATCAGGTCGTTATGAAACACAAGGCTACCAAGGTACGTAAGCTTTTTGGTGGTAAGGTTCTTGCTGGATTTGCAGGGTCTGTAGCTGATGCTTTTACGCTTTTCGAAAAGTTTGAAGCGAAGCTCGAATCCTTTGATGGAAATCTTGCGCGTGCCGCTGTAGAGCTCGCCAAAGAGTGGCGTAGCGATCGGATGCTTAGGAAACTGGAAGCGATGTTGATTGTAATGGACAAAAATCAGATGTTTCTTTTATCAGGGACAGGAGAGGTGATTGAACCGGATGACCAGATTTTAGCTATCGGCTCCGGCGGGAATTTTGCGTTGAGTGCAGGTAGAGCTCTCAAACGCTATTCTCCGGAAAAGACTGCTGAAGAGATCGCCGAAGCTTCCCTGAAAATAGCCGGTGAAATCTGTGTCTTCACGAATGATGAATTGACACTGCAAGTACTTGAATAAAGGAGGGGTGGAGTTGTCTGTTAATTTGACACCACGTACCATCGTAGAGAAGCTGGACAAATATATAATTGGTCAACAGGAAGCGAAGAAATCTGTAGCTGTAGCTTTGCGTAACAGATATCGCAGAATGCAATTGGATGATGACTTAAGGAATGAAATTGTACCCAAAAACATCCTGATGATCGGACCTACAGGAGTAGGAAAGACGGAAGTCGCCAGACGTCTCGCCAAGTTGACCAATGCTCCCTTTATAAAGGTAGAGGCTACGAAGTTTACGGAAGTCGGCTATGTTGGTAGAGATGTAGAGTCAATGGTTCGTGACTTGGTGGAAGCATCGATGCGCATGGTGAAAGAAGAGAAAATGGAAGGAGTGGAAGAGAAGGCTATAGAACAAGCCAACAAGCGTCTTGTGAAACTTCTCGTTCCTTCCAGGAAAGAGAAGCAGGCTCCTTCTATGAAAAACCCATTTGAAATGCTCTTTAATCAGGGTCCTGAAGACGAAGAGGAACCGGAAAAAGGCGAAGAGCAGGATATAAAAAACAAACGCAGCACTATCGAATATCAATTGAAGAACGGTGAACTTGAGGATAAGATGGTAACTATTGAAGTCGAGGAGTCTCAGGCAGGGATGTTTGATATGTTCCAGGGGTCAGGTATGGAACAGATGGGGATGAACATGCAGGATGCCTTCAGCCAGTTCATGCCGAAGAAAAAAAAGAGCCGTAAACTTCCGGTAAAGGAAGCCAGGCAAGTATTGAAACAAGAAGAAGCCCAGAAGCTGATAGATATGGATGAAGTTTCCGAGGAAGCGGTCGAACGCGTCGAGCAATCTGGTATGATATTCATCGACGAGATCGACAAGGTTGCTGCTAAGGGCGAATCGCAGGGGAATGTTTCAAGAGAAGGTGTGCAAAGAGACATTCTACCGATCGTTGAAGGTTCTACCATTATGACCAAGCATGGAGCAGTCTCGACGAACCATATCCTGTTCATTGCTGCTGGTGCTTTTCATATGTCGAAACCCTCGGACCTTATTCCTGAACTTCAAGGAAGATTTCCGATTCGCGTCGAATTGGAAAAGTTATCTGTCGAAGACTTCGAGAAGATTCTCAAAGAGCCGAAGAATGCTCTGTTGAAGCAATATAAAGCCCTTCTCGAAACAGAAGGCATCAACGTTACGTTCACGGATGAAGCTGTAACGAGGCTCGCAGAGATTGCAGCTGATGTAAATAGAGCAACAGATAATATAGGGGCCAGAAGACTTCATACGATTCTTGAGAAATTACTTGAAGATCTTTCTTTTGAAGCTCCTGATGTCACCATGGAAACGATAGAAATCACCCCTCAGTACGTGGACAGTAAGCTGTCTGCCATTGTCGAGGATAAGGATTTAAGCAGATTTATACTATAAACAGGAGGAATTAACAATGAACTTACTAGAACGCACCCGTAAAATCAATGCAATGCTTCAGACGACCACCGGAAAATCAGTGGATTTCAATGACATGTCCCAAACACTCAGAGATGTGATCGGAGCTAATATTTTCGTTGTAAGTAGAAGAGGAAAACTTCTTGGATTCGCCATCAAGCAGGAAATCGAAAATGAAAGAATGAAAGCGATGCTTTCGAATCGACAGTTTCCACAGGAGTATACAGAAAGTCTCTTCAATATTCAGGAGACAACAGCCAATATCGATATTGATAGTAAATACACAGCTTTCCCTGAAGAGAATAGAGATCTTTTCGAAGAGGGTCTCACAACTGTGTGTCCTATCATCGGCGGAGGACAACGCCTTGGAACGTTAATTCTGAGCAGACTCGATCAAAGCTTCAACGAAGACGATCTCTTGCTTGCCGAGTACGGATCGACAGTCGTCGGAATGGAAATCCTTCATGAAAAAGCGGAAGAAATCGAAGAAGAAGCTCGTAACAAAGCCGTGGTTCAAATGGCAATCAGTTCCCTTTCCTACAGTGAACTGGAAGCTATTGAACATATCTTTGAAGAGCTGGAAGGAAACGAAGGATTGCTTGTAGCCAGTAAAATCGCCGACCGTGTCGGAATTACTAGGTCCGTTATTGTGAACGCCCTAAGAAAACTAGAGAGTGCCGGAGTCATTGAATCACGCTCACTCGGTATGAAAGGGACGTATATCAAAGTCCTGAATGATAACTTCCTGCTGGAACTGCAAAGACTTAAAACTAATTGATTACTTCAAAAGCTATGTTATTAATAACATAGCTTTTTTATTAGCAAAAATATTAACTTTTAAAAAATATTCCAGAAAAATGTTTATTTTTATTAAAAATTGTGGGAAAATGACGATAAGAAGAACCCGATTCTAAGAGGAGGTCTTAATTCGGAGGTAGTAGGTCGATTGTCGTTATTTCTGTAATACTGTCATCTATTGCTCCGGACTGGTAGACCACAAAATACAAGTTCGCTAGAATGAACAATGTACATAATACGAAACTGTTGGGGTGAAGGAATGCAATTATTCGGTGATACGTTCCATGTACTCGAGAATTCATTGAATTATGCCAGTGAGAAGAATAGAGCGATATCCAATAATATTTCAAATGTTGATACTCCTGGATATAAAGCGAAAGACGTTTCTTTCGGGAAAATGTTGGAGGGCGAGCTTCAGGCGACGCGAACAAATGCCAGACATTTGCCGTTCAATCAAGGAGAGAGAAATGGGTTCCGGACGACGGTCCGCTCAGGAACCACATATAACCATAACGGCAACAATGTGGATATTGACAAGGAAATGACGGAACTTGCGAACAATCAAATCTATTACCAGGCACTTGTCGACCGGATAAGCGGAAAATTCAGATCTCTGGAGAGTGTCATTAAAGGTGGGAGTGCCTAAATGAGTATGTTTCACGCAATCAACAATAGTGCCAGCGGTCTGACTGCTCAGCGTCTGAGAATGGATGTGGCGTCCTCGAATATCGCCAATGCAGACTCAACGAGAGCTACGAGGAACGAAGATGGAGAATGGGAACCGTATCGAAGAAAAATGGTTTCATTCCAACCGCAGGAAAAGTCTTTTCGTTCCTTTCTCCAACAGGCATCAAACAGAAGTGCAACACCTGGAGAAGGAGTCCGTGCTACAAAGATTACAGAGGATGATGAACCGTTCAAGAACGTTTATCAACCTAATCATCCTGACGCAGATGAAAATGGATATGTACAAATGCCGAATGTCGACCCTTTAAGAGAAATGGTCGACATTATGAGTGCGACTCGTTCCTATGAAGCGAATGTAACTTCTATGAATGCATCCAAAAATATGCTGATGAAAGCACTGGAAATCGGTCGATAATTGAGGAGGGAACGAAAATGGTCCAATCAATAAACGGTTTACCCCAAGCATCTATTCGTGAAACGTACGATACGACGCCGAATGAAGTACACACTCAGTTCGCTGATAGTTTGAAAAATGCAATCGAAGGGGTCAACAAAGCGAAAGTGGAGTCTAATGAAATGACACAAGCACTTGCGCGGGGAGACGTTGATGACCTCCATAACGTGATGATCACTTCCCAAAAAGCGAGTGTCATGATGACGACTGCTACAGAGATGCAGTCCAAAGTGATCAGTGCATACAAAGAAGTTATGCGCATGCAAGTATAACGGTACTAATAAGTACGAATAAACGGTTGGTTTTGTGGGGGCTATTATGAAAGAGAAATTGAAAAATTATCAGGAAAAGGTCACTGCTTATTGGAGAGAAAGGTCAAAAGGGCAAAAAGGAATAATCATCGGATCATTTATAGCCCTACTGTTCATTATAGTAGCCGTCACTGTCTTTTCATCGAGGACGAACATGGTACCTCTCTACCAGGATCTTTCCCGTCAGGAAGTAGGTCAGGTGAAAGCTGAACTGGATACGAGAGGCGTTAACTATGAAATAACCGGTGGAGGAAGTACAATCCATGTCCCTGAGAGTCAGGCGGAATCGCTTCTTGTCGACCTCGCAGCGGCAGGGCTTCCGGAAAGTGGGAATATCGACTACGGTTTTTTCAGTAATAACGTCTCCTGGGGGATGACGGACAATGAGTTCAGTATGATCAAGCTGGATGCTATGCAGTCCGAGCTGGCTACGCTTATGAGCAGTATCGATGGTATCAATGATGCCAAAGTAATGATTAATATACCCGAAGAAGAAGTGTTTGTATCAGATGATAAACAGCCGACATCCGCTTCCATTGTGGTAAATACAGAGCCTGGTTATAGACTTGAGAATGGCCAAGTGGAAGCACTTTATAACCTTGCATCCAAGTCCGTGCCGAACTTGTCGAATGAGAATATCGCAATCATGGATCAGAACTTCCAATATTATGATCCTGAATCGTCCAATAACTCTATGGCCGGTGCGACGGACTATACGGAGCAGCAGACGATCAAGAAACAAATCGAGCGGGACATTCAACAACGGGTTCAGCGTATGTTAAGTGCGATGGTGGGACCAAACAAAGCGATCACGACGGTAACGGCTGATATCGATTTCACTCAGGAAAACAGACGGGAAGAACTGGTCGAACCTGTCGATCCCGAAGAAATGGAAGGATTGCCTGTAAGTATCGAGAGAATAGAAGAAGCTTATAGTGGCGGTGTGCCAGAAGGTATAGCCGGTGCTGGGGACGAGGACATACAGAACTACCCCGCTGATGCTGAGGGAGCGCCTTCGGATTATGAGATGACTGAGGAAACGATTAATAACGAATTCAATCGTATTTATAGAGATATTGAAGAAAGTCCATTCAAAATAAGAGACTTAGGTATCCAAGTGGCTGTGGATACGGTTCGCGGACAAAACGAAAACGGCGAACCTGAATTATTGACAGAGCAGGAACAGCAGGAAGTTTCGGATGGTATCGATTCCGTCCTGAACTCGATGATCAACACTTCCATTAATACCCAATACGAAGAGAATGTGAACCCGGATGATAGTGTATCTATTATATTTCAGGAGTTTCAGGGAACCCCTGAATTTGATGATGAAGCCACAGGGTTACCTACCTGGGTATACATAGTAGGAGGACTTCTGCTTCTGGTCGTCGCATTCCTCCTATGGAGACTTTTCCGAAATGGGGAGGAAGAAGAAGAGTATGAATATGAAGAAGTCACAGAACGAGTGAGGGTTCCAGAAGAGGTTCCTGATATCGAAGAACGGGATGATGAATCCACAAGAAGGAAAAAACAGCTGGAACGAATGGCCAACGAGAATCCGGAAGATTTTGCGAAGTTATTGCGTTCCTGGATTTCAGAAGATTAAGGGGGTGGAATGAATATGCCTCAGCAGAAATTGTCAGGTAAACAAAAGGCTGCAGCATTGCTGATATCTCTGGGGCCGGATGTGGCTGCCCAGGTATACAAACATTTAAGTGAAGAAGAGATTGAACAACTGACCCTGGAGATATCGTCCGTACAGAAAGTGGATGCGACCCAAAAAGAAGAAATTCTAGAGCAGTTTCATCAGATAGCTGTCGCACAGGATTACATTTCACAAGGGGGAATCTCTTACGCAAAAGAGGTCCTCGAGAAAGCAGTGGGGAATGATGAAGCAAGCAACATACTGAACCGGCTCACCTCCTCACTGCAGGTGCGCCCCTTCGACTTTGCGAGGAAGGCAGACCCGGGTCAAATTCTTAACTTCATACAGAATGAGCACCCGCAAACGATAGCGTTGGTCCTTTCGTATCTGGATGCTACCCAGGCAGGGCAAATCCTGTCAGAGCTTCCCCAGGATGTTCAGGCGGATATTGCAAGAAGGATCGCTACGATGGACTCTACATCACCGGAAGTCATCAATCAGGTGGAACAGGTCCTCGAGAAAAAGCTCTCCGCTACTGTTACGAACGATTATACAGAAACCGGTGGTATAGAATCAGTGGTAGAGGTGCTGAATGGTGTCGATAGAAGTACGGAACGGACGATTCTCGATTCCCTGGAATCCCAGGATCCGGAACTTGCGGAAGAAATCAAGAAGCGCATGTTCGTATTTGAAGACATTGTCACTCTTGACAGTCGAGGGATTCAAAGAGTGATCAGGGAAGTAAACAACGAAGACTTACAATTGTCACTTAAAGTTGCCAGTGATGAAGTCCAGGAAATCATTTTCAATAATATGTCCCAGCGTATGGCTGAAAACTTCAAAGAGGAAATGGAGTTCATGGGACCAGTCAGGCTTAGAGATGTTGAAGAAGCTCAGACGCGCGTGGTAGGTACGATAAGAAGACTTGAAGAAATCGGTGAAATCGTGATTGCCCGTGGTGGAGGAGATGACATCATTGTCTAAACGTCTCATACCAATCCGGGATTTATCCCCTAAAGAAGAACCGAAAGAAACAAACGAGGAAGTCGTGTTAGAGCAGGAAAAAGAAAAAATAGCTTCGAAGAAAGAAGAGGCAGAATCCCTGCTTGTCAAACGGAAAGAGGAAGCGGAAGCTTTGATTCGACAAGCCAGAGAGGAAATCGAAGCGGAGAAAGAAGCATGGGAAGAAGAAAAACGTATCATTGCGGAACAAGCGAGAATGGAAGGGCGTCAGGAAGGCTTCATGGAAGGACAGAAGGAAGGGAAGGATGAGTATGCTTCCTTGATCGACCAGGCGAACACAACCATTTCTGATGCGGAACACCTCTACAAAGAAAAGGTGGAAAGTGCTGAAGAAGAGATCCTTCACATTGCAATGCGTGCAGGCAGAAGAATCCTGGGAAAATCGTTGGAAGGAGATCCGTCACAATTTCGCTCCCTTGTAAAAGAGGCGATTAAAGAGGTGGCTGATCAACCGACAATTTCTATTTATGTACATCCGCACTTCCATGAAGAACTTACAAAGTATCGTGAAGAATTAAGCAGAATGATGGACAGCCAGGCTCAGCTTTCCGTATATGCCAAAAATTTCGAGGATCCCTATCAATGCTATATAGAATCCCCTTTTGGAAGAGTGGATGCCAGCATTGACAGTCAATTCACACTAATCCGTGAAGCGATTATGAACGTTATGAAAGAAGGTGAATGAGTTGGATTTATCAGCCATAACGGAAAAAATCGATCAGGTGGAGAGATACAAGCATTACGGTAGAATCCATAGAGTGGTAGGACTAATGGTGGAATCGAAAGGGCCGGAGGCTTCAGTGGGAGATGTGTGTTATATCCACCCATCAAAACTTGAGAATGAAGTGGTAACTGCTGAAGTGGTAGGTTTTCAGGGGGAAAACATTCTGCTCATGCCTTACAAAGAAATGACGGATATAAAACCTGGCAGTCTGGTTGAAGCAACGAGAGCCCCGCTTTCCATTAAAGTGGGAGAAGGATTGATAGGTTCTGTCCTCGATGCCACAGGAAAACCGATGGATGGAAGTGAACATCCCTTAGGACTCACAAATTTCGAAACAGAACAGTCTCCCCCGAACCCTTTGTCCAGGCCAAGGATCAGGGCTCCGATCCAAATCGGAGTGAGAGCTATCGACTCTCTGTTGACTGTCGGAAAAGGGCAACGTGTGGGAATCTTCGCTGGAAGTGGTGTTGGTAAAAGTACTCTCCTTGGTATGATCGCCCGCAACAGTTCGGCTGATATTAATGTGATAGCACTTATTGGAGAACGTGGAAGAGAAGTGAGGGAATTTCTTGAAAATGACCTTGGAGAAGAAGGGTTGAAGCGGTCGATTGTAGTTGTTGCCACTTCGGATCAGCCTGCATTGCTGAGGCAAAAGGGAGCTTACACAGCTACAGCGATCAGCGAGTATTTCAGAGAAGCAGGATATGACGTGAATTTAATGATGGATTCGGTGACACGCGTAGCCATGGCCCAACGTGAGATAGGTCTGGCCACTGGTGAACCACCGACAACGAAAGGGTACACCCCTTCCGTTTTCGCGATGCTTCCTAAGTTACTTGAAAGAACAGGAACGAGTGCGAATGGGACGATCACTGCTTTCTATACGGTCTTAGTGGATGGAGATGATCTCAATGAACCAGTCTCTGATACAGTCAGAGGGATATTGGATGGTCATTTCATACTTAACCGGAAAATCGCAGAACAAGGGCGTTACCCCGCTCTTGATGTTTTAGGGTCTGTGAGCCGAGTCATGAATCAGATCGTGTCTCCAACTCATATAGAAAAAGCGAACCAGCTTCGTTCATTATTATCAACATATGAGGAGAACAAAGAGCTTATACAGATCGGTGCCTACAAAAAGGGTAGCAGCAAAAACATTGATGAGGCCATTAAAATGCAACCGGAGATCGATTCATTCTTATCACAGGATATGAATGAGAAAGCTCCCTATGAAACATCGGTGGCAGAGCTGGAAGAACTATTTTTATAGGAGTGATCAAGGGTGAATATTCATGCGTTTCACAAACTGAGAGATTATCAGGAGCGGGAGAAAGAAGAGCGCCAGAAAAAGTATCAGTCAGCCATAGACGTATTCGAAGAGAAAGCCACCACCCTCTACAATCTGCTTAAAGAAAAAGAGAATATGGAAGCTGCAGTGGATCAGGAACTGGGAAGTGGGATGGTGGATCTGCATTCTATTCACTATTATCAGGCCAGAATCAAGAACATGGAAGAAGAAGTGAGCCGGCTCCAGCCTGAAGTACATAAGGCCAGGCAGAATATGAATCGCCTTGAAGACCAGCGAGATAAAGCCTATGTAGAAGTTAAAAAGTATGAAAAAATCATCGACCGTAAACAGCAGGAATTTCAAAACTGGGTAAAATATGAAGAATCGAAAGAAATGGATGGTATTTCCATACAGCAATTTTCGAACAAAGTGAACAGGTGATGACATGGCAAAAACGAAAAAGAAAAAGCAGGAAAGCAACTCCGGGAGGTTTCAATGGTTCTTTTTCGTAATCATTGTCCCTGTGATTTTCGCAATAACTTTGACCATCGTGGTACTGACGATTATGGGATTCAACGTATTTGATGAGGCTGCTAAAATCGGCCAGAAAATCCCCGGTGTCTCCAATGTAGTTACCACTGAGGAAGAAAAAAGCGGGGAGCAGGAAATTGCGTCACTGGAGGCAACGGTGGCAGATTACGAAGCTCAGATTCAGGAGCTCGAAGGTACGGTTTCTTCCAGAGACAATGAAATTGAAGAGTTGAAACAGGAAATAGCCACATTAGAAAGCAGTATTTCTGAAGAAGAAGAGAATTCAGAAGAAGCTGAAACGACAGATAGTGTAGGAGAGCTGGCTGGATCCTTCGAAGAAATGGATGCAGAGAGAGCCGCGGCACTCTCTGAAAATATGGATACAGCCACGATTGTACAGATTTTAAGAGAAGTCAGTAGTGAAGCGAGAGGGGAAATCTTAGCGGAAATGGACCCGGAGATCGGCGCGACTATAGCGGAGCGGCTGGCGGTTGAATAAGTAGATGATTGCTTTTGAAGGGGGGTGAAATGAATGCAGATGATGGAATTGTTAACAAGTCAGGTGAATATAAAAAAAACCAACTCGACTAAAGGCAACATCAACGAAAATATGAATAAAAAAGCTTTTGGAGAAGCAATAAGTCTTGTTATGGAAGAGACTCAACAGTCTGAAGGTAGCAAGGAAGCATTGATGGCTTCATTATCCGGTGAAAAAGGAATGTTTACAAAAGCTCAAAAAGAAGAGTTGATGAAGCTTTTAGAAGAATTAAAGGGGCATATGCAAAAAAGTAGTAGCTCAATGGAGCAATTGCTGAGTCAAGGGAAATCCATATTTCAAAGTATGAATGGGAATAATCAGGTAATGGAGATTTTTCAAAGCTTATCTGAATCTGAAGTGTCTCAAGTCAAAGAAGCTATAATAGCTGGAAACCAGGGTGATCTCCCGGAAAGTTTATTGAACCTTGAAGGAAAAGAAAGAGAAGCAATGTTGAATGTCATCGAGTTGATAAGTGAAGGGTGGTCTTCTCCTAATGGAGAAAATGGCATGTTGAACTTCCTTAAAAACTTATCAGCAGAGGATTTTCGTCTGGGTGAAATGATTCTTTCCAACAGCCCTTCGCAAACTGTGAATATGATGGAGAAAGATACAAAGAAATGGAATGCACTAGTGGAAAAATTGAGGCATTCATTGAATACTTTGAATGAAGGCAAGAAGGAAAGTGAAAAGTCCGCTTTAATTCAAGTGCTCGATGATATTCAGACATTCACTCAAAGTCTTGAAGATAACTTTTTAACAGGGATCCATGGGTTTCAACAGAATATCCAAAAAGTTGCTGGTGAGACTGCTTCAAGCAATGAGCAACTAACTGAGATCTTTCAGAGCTTTCGAGGGATTTTATCACTACAGGAGGGAGGAAAAACCTCTCTAAAAGAAGTGACGAATGCTCAATTGAAAGAGTTAAGGGAATTGTTGGTGAAATTTGTGAATGAATCCAAAGGAGTTGATACTCAGGCACTTCTTAATCAATCATCTGGAAAGCCGGAAGATAAAGCTTTATTTGAACAATTGATCCGCAATGTCCAACGCAAACAACAACTTCCTACTGTTTATAATCAGCAGCAAATAACAGTCAAAGATATAGGGAAGTGGTTATCTCATTCAACAAAGATTAAAATGGAAGAATCTTCTTTAAATACCGGAAACGATAAGCTCTCTACAATAAGTCATCAAACACCGATGACAAAAGTGGAGCAATTTGTAATAAAGGTGGACCAGCAGTCTCAAGCCCCTGCTCAAAGACAAGTTTTTCAAAAACTTCAAGACATGATCCAATCGAGTAAGATGTTCACGGATAAGTTAGGGAATCAGGAAATGCAAATCAAGTTGAAACCTTCCTCTCTTGGTGATATGACTATTAAATTTGCTCAGGTCAATGGAGAAATGGCTGTAAAAATCATGGTTACGTCTCAGGCAGCTAAAGAAATGCTTGAAGGTAACATGCAGCAACTGCGCCATATGTTTTCTCCTCAGCAAGTAGTTGTAGAGAAAACAGAACAAACATTGAATCAGCAATTTTTGAATGAAGATGAAGCTGAAAACTTCCATGAAGGGGAAGAACAATCTTCCGGGCAGGAATTTGATGAAGATTTCGAAGAAGATGAAGGTGAAGAGTCGGCCGTGTCTTTCTCCGATATTCTGAATGAGAAAGTGTAGGTGAAATAAATGAATAGTATTGATTCGACGTATTATCTTGAGAATCATATGAAACAGGAACGTTCCACAGGAAGTAGTTCCCTAGGAAAAGATGATTTTTTGAAGATACTGATGACTCAAATGCAAAATCAGAGCCCTCTTGATCCGATGAAAGACAAAGACTTTGTAGCTCAGATGGCTCAATTCACTCAGTTGGAGCAAATGACTAATATGAGCAGCTCTTTCCAGGAATTTTTCGAAGGACGTCAGGCTCAGGTAGTTGAATATAGTCATATGATTGCTAAAGAAATCTCTTATCTTTCTGAAAGTGACACTGGAGGAGAGGGCGACACCATTCAAACAGGAGTGGTAGAGGCCGTCAGTCAAAAAGATGGAAATGTTTCTCTAAAATTAAGTGATGGAACTTCCGTTCCCGTTTCATTGATACAGGAGGTAAGAAACCCGGAGAGCGGGGATGAATGATGCAACCTAAAATTCATCAGACTTACCAACCGATTCCCTTAAAGCATGCTGATAAAACTGCCAGTAATAAAGAAAAGCAAACATCATTCAAAGAGGTTTTAAATAATCAACAACTTAAGGTGAGCAAGCACGCTGCTGAAAGATTAAAAGAACGTAATATTGAAATACCGGACGAGCAATGGAAAAAGATTAGTGAAAAACTGACAGAAGCTAAAAACAAGGGAGTTAGGGATTCTCTTGTGCTGACGAATGATGCGGCGCTCATTGTCAATACGAAGAACCATACTGTTGTTACTGCTATGGATAAGCAAGCTACGGAAGCAAGAGTGTTTACGAATATCGATGGAACTATAATTATGTAAATGGCTGGACCTATTTAGGAAGCCTTAGGCCGTGGATAGACAGAAACGGCCGCAAATAGAGAGGATGAATATAAATGTTACGATCAATGTATGCAGGTATTTCCGGAATGAAAGGTTTTCAAACAAAACTTGATACTATCGGTAATAATATTGCCAATGTAAATACATTCGGGTTTAAAAAGGGAAGAGCGACATTTCAGGACATGATGAGCCAGACTGTTTCAGCTGCGCAAGGCCCTCAAGGAGAAGATGATAGAAATTTAGGTGGTGTAAACGCTAAGCAAGTAGGATTGGGATCTGAGTTAAATTCAATAGATAATGTCCATACTCAGGGGAATCGACAAACAACAAACAGATCTCTTGACCTTGCTATAGAAGGTGATGGGATGTTTGCGCTAGCTGAATCCCCGGCTGGTGATTTGGCTCCTGGTGGAGAAGGGTTACCTGAAGATGCTGTAATGTCTTTTACTAGGGCGGGAAACTTTTATTTAGACAGTGATGGAGCAATAGTAAATGGAAATGGAAAGTATCTCGTTGGTCAGTCTACACCAGGGCTTGATGTACAACCTGAAACTGATGAGTTGGGAGGAATAGGGACAATAACTATTCCGAATGGAGCCCAGAGCTTTAATATTCAGCCGAATGGTGAGGTTAACTATATTGATGAAGACGGTACTACTCAAGTTGCAGGAAGGGTTGCACTTGCCAATTTCTCTAACCCGGAAGGTCTTAGAAAAATTGGGGGAAATGAGTTTCAAAATACTGATAATGCTGGATGGATCAACGGACCTGAAGATGGGGACGGATATGAAGCGGCGAATTTCAATATTCCAGGTCAGAATGGGACAGGCTCAATGATTTCAGGGGCACTTGAAATGTCGAACGTAGACCTCTCTGAGGAATTCACGGAAATGATTACAGCACAGCGTGGCTTCCAGGCAAACACGAGAATCATCACTACATCCGATGAAATTCTCAATGAACTTGTCAATCTGAAGCGTTAAGGATAAGGGGGAAGGGGGATGCTTGGTCCCCCTATACATAACATGGTCGAACTTACGAAATTCAATGGAGAGACATTTACGTTCAATGCTATTTATATAGAACAGGTCCAATCTACTCCTGATACGACGATTACCACTACAAGAGGGAAAACCTTCGTAGTCAAAGAAAGTAAAAAAGAGGTCGTCCAGAAGATGAAGAAGTTTTACAGAGAAATAGGTTTATTACAGGTGGTTAACAAGGCAGGTGAGGACGATGTCTAAATTGATGAAAACAATGCTCATTGTTCTAATTACTCTCACTGTTCTAGGAGTAGCGGCTATTATAATCGTACTTAATTTAAACAGTTCCGAGGCGGACGGGGAGCGAAGCATCGATGAAATAAGAGAAGCTTCTCTGGAAACGGAAGAAATGACTACGGATCTCGAGAGTGGCGGGTTTGTACGTATCAGCTTCCGTATCATTACGGACAGTACGGATGGTCTCGAGGAGCTTGAAAAGAGAGATTTTCAGATGAAAAATGTCATCATCAAACAATTGGCTCAAATGGACGAAAAAGCGTTCAAATCCGATTTGACTACCCTCGAAGAGACGATAAAACTAAGACTCAATGAATTTATGGAAGAGGGTACCATCACAGATGTTTATACGATTAGCAAAGTTTTACAATAACAGGAGATCTAACAGGATGAGGGAGGTGGAACATTGGCGGAAGATGTCTTATCACAAAGCGAAATAGATTCTTTATTATCTGCAATCTCTACAGGGGAAATGGATGCGGAAGAACTGAAAGCGGAGAAAGAAGAGAAGAAGGTAAGAGTTTATGATTTCAAAAGAGCCTTACGCTTTTCCAAAGATCAAATCCGTTCTTTGTCGAGAATCCATGAGAATTTCGCCAGGTTACTGACAACCTATTTCTCTGCTCAGCTCAGGACCTATGTAAATATTAACGTAGCTTCTGTCGACCAGCTGCCATATGAGGAGTTCATCCGTTCCATTCCTTCCATGACGATTCTGAATATTTTCAGTGTGCAACCCCTCGAGTCGAGAATTCTTCTTGAAGCTAATCCTAATATTGCCTATGCGATGCTTGATCGAGTGCTCGGGGGACACGGGGAAAGTGTGAATAAGGTAGAGAACCTGACAGAGATTGAAACCACGCTTATGTCCCGGCTATTTGAAAAAGCGCTGGAAAATTATCAGGAAGCCTGGGGATCTGTCGTAGAGATAGACCCTATGCTCGAAGAGTTCGAAGTGAACCCTCAATTTCTGCAAATGGTTTCTCCGAATGAAACAGTTATCGTAGTTTCATTGAATACAACCATCGGGGAGACCAGTGGAATGTTGAATATATGTATTCCACATGTCGTATTAGAGCCGATCATTCCTAACCTTTCTATCCACTATTGGATGCAGCAACAGCAGACGAAAGAAAGGAACGACGAGGAATATGAAGCATTGACGAAGACAGTGGAAAAAACGAAAGTGGATGTGCGGGCAATATTGGGAGAATCCGATATGTCCATCGAAGAATTTCTTCATCTTTCAAAAGAGGACGTTATTCACCTCGATCAACTGGTGGAAGATCCGATGACATTGAGAGTAGATAATGAAGACAAATTTTTAATACAGCCTGGAAAAGTGAAGAATAAGGTGGCTGTGCAAGTATTGGAAACGGTCCGGGGGGAGGATGAAGATTATGAATGATGATATGCTGTCGCAAGATGAAATCGATGCTCTTCTGAATGCCAGTGACGATGATCTTGATGATGATGAGTTCATGGATGAAAAAGAAGAGGGAGAGAGTGGAGATGATTCAGAATCATTTTCAGATATAGAAAAAGATGCGTTGGGGGAAATAGGTAATATTTCATTCGGGAATTCTGCCACAGCGCTCTCTTCTCTTCTTAATCAGAAAGTGGAGATTACAACTCCTGAGATTTCGACTATTAATAGAAGTGGATTGGATCAGGAATTCCCGCATCCATATGTCGCGATCCAGGTAGTATATACGGAAGGTCTTTCCGGGGAGAATCTTCTCGTGCTTCAGACGAAAGATGCGGCTATTATTGCTGATCTGATGCTCGGGGGAGACGGCGCCAACCCTGAAGAGGAGCTGAATGACATTCACTTGAGTGCTGTGCAGGAAGCGATGAACCAGATGATGGGGTCCGCTGCCACCAGCATGTCTTCCATATTTAATAAAAAGGTAGACATTTCTCCACCTGAAATCACGATGCTGGATATCCAGCAGGAGGAGGGGGTGGAACACATCCCGGAAGATGATAAGCTCGCTCAAATTTCTTTTCGTTTGAAAGTGGGAGAACTTATCGATTCTGAAATTATGCAATTGCTTCCGGTTCGTTTCTCCAAAGAATTAGTCGAACAGCTGATGAATCCGGAAGGAAGTAGTGAGCCGGCATATGAAGCTCCTGCAGAACAAGCACAGAAGAAACCGGAACCGGAAAAAAGAGAGACTAAGCAGCCTGAAAAGAAGGAGCATCAACAGCCTGAAAAGAGGCGAGAACCAGCTCCACAGGCTCAAACAGAAGAAACGAACAGAGGACCTCAGATGATTGGTCAGGGAGCAAATGAAAACAGTACCGTGGAAGCCGCCGAATTCGAAAGTTTCCAACCGGTGAACATGTCGGAAACAGAGCGCAACAATCTGGATATGTTGATGGATATTCCGCTTAATGTGACTGTGGAACTTGGCAGAACAAAGCGGACCATCCGGGATATTCTCGATCTCAGTTCCGGTTCTATCGTTGAGCTGGATAAATTGGCCGGGGAGCCGGTGGACATTTATGTGAATGAAAAGCTGATGGCAACAGGAGAAGTTGTTGTTATCGATGAAAACTTCGGCGTCCGGGTGACAGATATTTTAAGTCAACAGGATCGTCTGAAGAAATTACGATAAGGAAAAAGGAGTGTCAGGAAAATGGCAGAACGCGTACTGATAGTAGACGATGCAGCATTTATGAGAATGATGGTGAAAGATATCTTGACCAAGAATGGATATGAAGTGGTAGGAGAAGCTGAGAATGGACAGCAGGCAGTGGATATGTATTCAGAACATAAACCTGATCTTGTTACTCTGGACATAACGATGCCTGAAAAGGACGGGATCCAGGCTCTGAAAGAAATCAAAGAAAAGGATGCAGATGCCAACGTCATCATGTGTTCAGCGATGGGACAACAGGCCATGGTCGTTGATGCAATCCAGGCAGGAGCCAAAGACTTTATTGTTAAGCCGTTCCAGGCTGATCGTGTAATCGAAGCGATTCAAAAAGCATTAAGCTAAGAGGATGTATATGAAGTACCTGAAAATGATTTTATGTTTAATGACGGCCCTTACTTTCCTCAGCCCCACATCTGTTCATGCAACAGGGGGGCCGAGTGTTAGTGAATGTGCTGAAAATCCGGACCTTGAGGGGTGTGGAGCAAGTACGGATCAGGAAGATACGGAAGCCTCTGGGGATAGTTCTGAACCTTTGTGGTGGAGTGCTACGAAACTGGTGCTTGCATTAGCTTTCGTGCTTCTGTTGATCTACGGAATATTGAAATTCGTTCAAAGGAAAAACAAACTTTTTTCGAGGACAAGGAAGATGGAGAATCTGGGAGGCATTCCTTTGGGACAGAATCGATCTGTGCAGGCAGTGAAAGTCGGGGATAAGGTGTACCTCCTTGGTGTTGGAGACACTGTAGAGATGTTGACAGAAGTCACTGACGAACAAACAAAGAATCAATTGGTACAAGAAGACAACGAAGGGAATCTTACGAATTTCTCCTTGACCAAAAAACAGGAAAAAGAAGGAGAATCTACGGTACAGTTCCAGCAGTTGTTTTCCAAACATTTGAGTGACATGAAACATACGAAGGAAAAGAGCAGGCGAAAAGGGGATCAATCAGATGAATGAATTCGTCGATCTGTTTTCAGGAACCAACCCTGAAGATATCTCCACTTCGGTTCAACTGCTTTTACTCCTTACTGTATTGTCCCTCGCTCCGGGGATTCTCATTCTGATGACAAGTTTTGCAAGAATCATCATTGTCTTGTCTTTCGTCCGGACTTCCCTTGCTACGCAGACTATGCCACCGAATCAGGTATTAATCGGACTAGCCTTGTTTCTGACGTTCTTTATTATGGCTCCTACCTTCAACGAGGTTAACGAGCAGGCTCTTACCCCCTTGTTCGAAGAAGAGATTACATTGGATGAAGCATACGAGCAGGCCAGCATTCCGATGAAGGAGTTCATGTCTACCCATACGAGACAGAAAGACCTGGAATTGTTCCTGAATTATTCAGGAGCAGAGACACCTGAGACGGTTCAGGAAATACCTATGACCACATTGGTGCCGGCTTATGCTATCAGTGAATTGAAAACCGCGTTTCAAATGGGTTTCATGATCTTCGTTCCGTTTCTGGTCATAGACATGGCGGTTGCCAGTGTTCTGATGTCGATGGGGATGATGATGCTACCGCCCGTTATGATCTCCCTTCCATTTAAAATATTATTGTTCGTCCTTGTTGACGGCTGGTATCTCATCACACACTCGTTGCTCGAAGGGTTCTAGGAGGAGAAGATAATGAACAGTGAAATGGTCATCCAATTCGCAAAAGATGGAATATATACCGTCCTTCTCGTGACGGGACCGCTTTTGATTCTTGCTCTAGCTGTAGGGTTGATCGTGAGTATTTTCCAGGCTACTACACAAATTCAGGAACAGACGCTTGCTTTCGTTCCGAAAATTGTAGCCGTGCTCATAGGTCTCGTGTTTTTCGGGCCATGGATGCTGACGAATATGGTCGAGTTCACAGCTTCCGTCTTTGAAAATCTGAATATGTTAGTAGGTTAGTGACATGACAGAGTGGATGGAATTTGCGAATATTCCGGCTTTTCTATTGGTTTTCATAAGAATTACAGCGTTCTTTGCGACTTTGCCTTTGTTTTCTTATCGGAATGTTCCCAACCAACATAAAGTGGGTTTCTCCTTTTTTCTGGCGCTGATCTTATATATAACGATTGAACCACCAGTTTTTACGATTGACCATACGTATTTTTTACTTATGTTGAAAGAAGCTATTGTAGGTTTATTCGTTGGTCTTCTGGCTTACATAGTCATTACTGCTGTGCAAGTAGCAGGCGGGTTCATAGACTTCCAGATGGGTTTCGCTATCGCTAACGTCGTCGATCCTCAGACAGGTGCACAGAGTCCATTGATCGGACAGTACTTTTACACCATTACGCTCTTATTTGTACTTGTAGTAGACGGACACCATTTAATGATTGACGGAATGTTCTACAGTTATGAAGCGATCGGAATCGATCAGTTCATTGCATTTCAAAGTGAAAACTGGATTGAATACGTAATATATACGTTCAACGAAATGTTCATCGCTGCTTTTCTGATGGCGATTCCCCTTGTAGGTTGCCTGTTTCTTGTAGATGTGGCGTTAGGGATCATCGCTAGGTCGGTTCCTCAGCTGAACGTATTCGTTGTAGGTCTCCCGTTGAAGATCTTTGTAGCGCTTTCTGTACTTACGATTGTTATGGGTTTCTACATTATGATGATTGAGCAGTTGTTCGATTTGATGCTTACAACAATGAGAGGGTTTCTAGACGTATTGGGGAGGACGTAAAGTGAAAAGGCTGCGACTTGATTTACAATTCTTTGCTGCTGATGAAAAAACAGAAGAAGCGACTCCGAAGAAAAGGCAGGACTCAAGGAAAAAAGGTCAGGTGGCCAAGAGTCAGGATGTAAATACAGGCTTCCTTTTACTTCTTACGTTTGGTGCTCTTTATCTGATCGGACCGTTATTGAAAGACACGATGCTTACGATGTATGAACATGCTTTTACGGAATACATTCATCTGGAAGTGACAGAGCATACCGTAGGCCGCGTGTTGAATGAAATGACTGTCGAGGTAGCTAAAGCACTTGCGCCGATCATGGGGATCGCTGTAGTCGCCGGGATTGCCGCTAACCTTCTTCAGGTAGGAGTGATGTTCACAGGAGAACCTTTGAAGATCGATCCCAAAAAGATCAATCCTATTCAGGGGTTCAAACGAATATTTTCTCCCCGGGCCCTCGTGGAACTGCTGAAGTCTTTATTGAAAATTTCTATGGTGGGAATCATTACCTTCTCCATCATATGGATCAATAAAAATGAGATGGTCATGGCCGCTCAGAAATCCGTGGATGCAGCTCTTTCTTTTTTTGGAAATACCACCATGATCATGGGACTTGCTTCCGCCCTGGCATTATTACTGTTGTCTGTCATCGATTATAGCTATCAGAGATATGATCATGAAAAAAATATACGGATGTCCAAAAAAGATGTGAAGGATGAGCATAAGAACATGGAAGGGGACCCGCAGATCAGGGCGAAAATCAAGGAAAAACAAAGACAGATGTCTGCTGCCCGGATGATGAGCGAAGTTCCAGAGGCGGATGTCGTCATTACTAACCCTACCCACTACGCTGTTGCCATAAAATACGATGAAGAAAAATCGGACGCTCCCTTCGTCGTAGCAAAAGGTGTCGATTTTGTAGCACTGAAAATCAAAGAGGTAGCGAAGGCCAATGAAGTCGTTACAGTAGAGAATCGACCTTTGGCGAGAGGGATTTACAATCAGACGGATGTAGACCAGCCGATCGATGAAGAATTTTTCCAGGCGGTGGCAGAAGTACTGGCGTACGTGTACAAATTGCAGAAAAAAGTTTGAATTCACTAAGGAGAGACAGTCATGTCAGCAAGAGATTTATCCGTACTATTAGGAATCATATTAATCATAGTCATGTTGGTCATCCCACTGCCCGGATGGCTCTTAAGTTTTTTGATATTGGTGAATATTACGCTGGCTCTTGTTGTCATACTCGTTTCTATGAATATGGATGATGTTCTGCAATTCGCCGTCTTTCCGACCCTTCTGCTATTAATGACGTTGTTCAGGTTGGGGTTGAACGTTTCCACCACCCGTTCTATTTTGTCCGAAGCGAAAGCCGGTCAGGTAATTGATACATTCGGAACATTCGTTATAGGCGGAAACCCGCTGGTCGGTTTCGTTGTGTTCATCATCCTGGTCATTATTCAATTTCTCGTTATCACAAAGGGAGCGGAACGTGTCTCCGAAGTCGCAGCAAGATTTACTCTTGATGCGATGCCAGGTAAACAGATGAGTATCGATGCCGACTTGAATGCCGGAATGATCAATGAACATCAGGCGAAAGAGCGGCGGGATAAAGTAGAACAGGAAGCGGACTTCTACGGAGCGATGGATGGTGCGAGTAAGTTCGTGAAAGGGGATGCGATCGCCGGGATCATCATCGTTATTATGAATATCATTTTTGGACTGATCATCGGAATGGTGCAAATGGGGCTGAGTTTCCAAGAAGCCATCGATACATATATGAGACTGACAGTCGGAGATGGTCTGGTCAGTCAAATTCCGGCACTTCTTCTCTCTACTGCCACAGGTATTGTTGTAACGAGGGTCGCTTCCAAGGGTAATCTAGGAAATGACGTAACGGATCAGCTGCTTCGTTTTCCGAAGCTATTGTACGTAGCCGGTGGAGCAATATTTCTACTCGGGTTGACTCCGATACCGATCATGCTGACAACAATGATCGCTTCTTTCCTTATATTCGGCGGCTACTGGTTGTCGAGAGAGTCTATGGAACCTGATATAGAAGAACCGGAAGAAGAGGATGAAACAGAAAGTGAGCAGATGCGATCCCCCGATAATGTTGTGGATCTTATCAGCATGGATCCGATTGAATTTGAATTCGGTTATGCGCTCATTCCCATAGCCGATGCGAACCAGGGTGGTGATCTGCTTGACAGAATCGTTATGATCCGCAGACAACTGGCCATCGAGTTGGGTATTGTCATTCCGGTGGTGCGCATCAGGGATAACATACAGTTGAATCCGAACGAGTACCGCTTGAAAGTGAAAGGGAATGAAGTAGCCTCAGGGGAACTTCTGCTCGATCATTATTTGGCTATGACCCCGGGGGATGACGACGAAGAGATCGAAGGGATTGATACGGTTGAGCCAGCCTTCGGATTGCCGGCAAAATGGGTGACAGAGGATATGAAAGATGAGGCGGAACTTAGCGGCTACACAGTCGTCGATCCTCCATCCGTCGTTTCTACACATATCACTGAAGCGATCAAACGGTATTCGCATGAGCTTTTGGGTCGTCAGGAAACACAGAAACTCATCGATCATCTGAAAGAATCCTATCCTATTCTGGTGGATGAAGTGACACCTGAACCTCTGCAAGTCGGGGACGTACAGAAAGTGCTTGCTAAATTACTTAGAGAAAATGTATCTGTGAAGAATCTCCCTGTCATTTTTGAAACACTTGCAGATTTTTCGAAAATGACCAACGATACAGATCTACTCGCAGAGTATTCCAGACAGGCACTCGCTACCCAGATTACGAATCAGTACAAGAAAGAAGATGGTACCGTCAAAGTCGTGACGATCTCCGGTCAAGTAGAGAAGCTGATAGCTGATAATGTTCAACAGACAGAGCACGGAAGTTTCCTCGCTCTCGACCCTGAGAAGCAGCAGATCGTCACCCAACGTATTGCGCAACTCGCTGAGCAATTGTCCCTTCAGGAGGAGACGGCTATTGTATTATGCTCTCCTGCGATCCGGATGTATGTAAAGCAGCTGCTCGATCGTTTTCTTCCTCAAGTAGTAGTGCTATCTTACAACGAAATCGATCCAAGTGTGGAAGTTCAAAGTGTAGGGGTGGTGAATGTTGAATGAAGGTGAAAAAATTCCAGGCGGAAACGATGCCTAAAGCTATGAAAAAAGTTAAGCAGGAACTGGGAACGGATGCAGTAATACTGAACTCTAAAGAAGTGAAGAGTGGAGGGTTCCTTGGACTTTTCAAGAAGAAAGGGATTGAAGTGATCGCAGCGAAAGACCCTGATACTCCTCAAGCTCCGCCGAAAAGGTCGAATCCTGCGAAGCCTTCGTTTCAAAGAGAACCTATGGAGATGACGGAGAATAGCACACAGGAAACGGCACTGATGAAAGGACTGGAAGATCTGAAAGCGCTAATCAAATCAGAAAAAGTCGATACGTCCGAGGTGAAAGGTGCTTATATGGAACTTTCCGATCAGGAACTCTCCTCTCCTATTATAGAAGAAATCATCTCTCGAATGAGCGAGGGGTCTTCGCTTAAAGCAGAAACGAAAAAGTATTTGTCGGACCAGGCTGCACAGGTGCCGGAAGCGAGTATAAACAAAAGTAAACAGTTCATTCACCTTATCGGACCTACTGGTGTTGGCAAAACGACAACGGCCGCAAAGCTAGCGGCTGATGCTGCGTTGAACGAAGGACTTTCCGTAGCATTCATTACGACGGATACGTACAGAATAGCTGCTATCGATCAGCTGAGAACTTATGCAAAATTGCTTGATGTGCCTATGGAAGTCGCTTATAACATTGGTGATTACCTAAATGCCAGAGAAAAATTGAAGGATAAGGATCTTGTGATTGTGGATACAGCAGGAAGAAATTATAAAGATCCCTCCTACGTTCGTGAACTTGAGCAGGTGATCGACTTCAGGAAAGATGCAGAAACGATCCTTGTCCTTTCTATGACAAGTAAGCTCAAGGATATAGAGGCAGTCTACCATCAGTTTTCTTCTGTACCGATCCACTCCCTTATCTTCACGAAAGCGGATGAATCCGCCAGCTACGGAGCCGCTATCAGTCTATGCATGAATCATCAGATAGGTATTTCCTATATGACCAGAGGGCAGAGTGTACCTGATGATATCGAAACCGTTTCTTTCCCGGTGCTCATCGACCAATTGACAACGGAGCTTTCCGATGAGTGATCAGGCAGAGAAATTGCGAAGAAGATTACGCCAGAGACAGAACGGAAAAAAGGCGAAAGTGATAGCCGTGGCCAGCGGAAAAGGCGGGGTAGGCAAGTCTAATGTAACCATCAATTTCTCTCTGGAACTAAGCTCTCTAGGGAAAAGGGTTCTGATCATCGATTTGGATATCGGCATGGGGAACATCGATATATTACTAGGCCTCACCCCTCGTTACCATATGGCGGATTTATTCAGCGATAAAATATCGATCCGTGATATGATAGAGACAGGACCAAAGTCCCTTTCTTACATTGCAGGGGGTTCTAGTCTGAATCAATTCTTTCATGTGGAGGAGGCGGAGTTCTCCTATTTCCTCGCAGAGTTCGACTC
The DNA here is from genome assembly GCF_900100295.1 of Salimicrobium halophilum. GTDB lineage: Bacteria > Bacillota > Bacilli > Bacillales > Halobacillaceae > Salimicrobium > Salimicrobium halophilum. The sequence goes on along the minus strand of NZ_FNEV01000001.1, from coordinate 447,025 downwards.
CTTATTGTATGAATATGATTACATCTTCTTTGATATGGGAGCGGGGGCGAGTGAAGAGAGTCTTCAATTCATTTCTGCTTCTGATGAAACATTTATTGTGACAACCTCAGAACCGACTTCTTTGACAGATGCCTACTCCATGATCAAACATATCTACGCTGAAGACCCTCAGATGAATATTTCCCTTCTGATGAACAGAACATTGAATGAACGGCAGGGGAAAAAAGCGATGGAACGTATGCAAGCTGTGATTTCAAGGTTCCTTGACAAAGAGGTGAAAGCCCTGGGGGTTGTTACAGAAGACAAAGCAGTATTGAAAGCGGTCCACCGCCAAAGTCCTTTCATAGAAGAGTTTCCTTCGAGTAAAGCAGGCAGATCATTGAAAAGTATTGTTCATCAGTATATCAATGAAGAACCGACACACGAAGATTCGTCTTTCTTACAAAAATTAAAGCGACTGGTTTCAGAAAGGTAGATGTGTATGGATAGGCGTTCTGTTCTTGTCGTGGATGATTCCGCATTCATGCGGAAAATGATCCACGATATGATTGAGGAAGACCCTCGTTTATATGTGATAGCGACTGCACGTAACGGGGAGGATGCTTTAGACAAAGTGGAGCGATTAGACCCCGATGTAATTACGCTGGATATTGAAATGCCTAAGATGAATGGCCTTATCGCTCTGGAAAAAATCATGCAGGACTTCCCGAGACCGGTAGTAATGCTTTCAAGTCTTACACAGGAAGGAGCCCGGAGTACGGTCGAAGCGCTTAGTATAGGTGCTGTGGATTTTGTACCTAAACCTTCGGGGGCCATTTCGCTGGATATTAACAAAGTGAAAAGAACACTTTTGCAAAAAGTTGTGGCTGCTTCTAGAGCAAAAATCTCGAAAAAAGTGGATGCTTCAAGGGATGAAAGAATTCCTTCCGTTTCCACTTCATCCTCGAACTCCCTGGTAGCGATAGGAACTTCTACGGGAGGTCCGAGAGCACTTCAGGAAGTGCTTACGAGCCTGCCTGAAACCTTCGGGAGCCCTATCCTTGTTGTGCAACATATGCCTGAAGGGTTCACGAAATCACTGGCTGAAAGGCTTGATCGTCTCTCTCAGATAAAAGTGAAAGAAGCGGTACACGGGGAATCTATTCAAAAGGGCACTGCTTACATAGCTCCGGGTGGTTATCATTTAGGCGTGAAGATGGACAGTGAGCTTACGGTTGAATTAAATAAAGAAGAAGCGGTTTTCGGACATCGGCCGTCGGTCAATTACTTGTTTGAAACCCTGGCTCCGCTACGTTCTTACAATATAATAACTGTTGTAATGACGGGAATGGGAGCAGATGGAACAGAGGGTCTTATAAATCTTAAGCGACAGTCATCCAGGGTTTATACGATTGCTGAGGACGAACATAGTTGCGTCGTATATGGAATGCCTAAATCTGTAGTGGTTTCAGGCCTTGCTGATGAAGTGACTCCTCTGAAAGAAATCGCTAAACGAATCTATGAAACGACGAATCGCTAACAAGGAGGCAGGACATTGGAAAATAATCAGTATTTAGAGGTTTTTATCGATGAAAGTAAAGAGAATTTACAGACGATCAACGATCAATTGCTTCAATTAGAGAATACTCCCCAGGATATTACAATCGTAGAAGAGATTTTCCGGGCAGCTCATACGTTGAAAGGGATGTCTTCGACTATGGGGTACCAGGATATTTCGAATTTGACCCATAAGATGGAAAATGTTCTCGATCGTGTGCGTAAAGAAGAAATTTCAGTCGATTCATCTATGCTTGATGTCGTATTTGAATCAGTGGATGATCTTGAAGCGATGTTGGTCGATGTGCAGGAAGGAGGAGATGGTGCTAAGAACGTGGAAAAAGTTGTAGTCAAACTTCAAAATATCGAAGAGGGACGGGACCCTTCTGTTTCGGCTGCTTCTTCAAGTGGAGAAGAATCCGTTTCTGTACCATCGCAGGAATTTCAACTGGACGAATTCGTTCAAGCGGTTTTAGCTGAATCATCTGAACAGGGGCTACATAATTATCACGTTACCGTTACACTCAGGAACGACTGTATGTTGAAAGCAGCACGTGTGTTTATGGTGTTTGAAGTGTTGGAACAGCTAGGGGAGGTTGTTCAAAGTCGTCCGGATGCGGAAGCCCTTGAAAATGAACAGTTCGATCATGCGTTCGATGTATTGATAGTGACGGATAAAGATATAGAGGAAATCAAGACGAAAATCATGAAAGTTTCAGAGATTGATAAGGTTGAAGTTCAGAATTATTCTCTTCCTCCTAGTGAACCGGAAACCGAAGAAAAAGCCGAGCAGTCAGAAGAGGCGAAACAGTCTGAGAAAGAAAAGGCAGTGGCTGAACCACCTAAAAAAGAGGCGGAAGATAAAAACAAAAAAGTTGCCAATAAAACGATTCGAGTCAATATCGACCGGCTTGATGACTTGATGAATTTGTTTGAAGAACTCGTGATTGATCGCGGGCGGCTGGAACAGATTGCAACAGATCTGAATAATTCAGAATTGACTGAAACGGTAGAGCGGATGTCGAGAGTATCAGGAGATTTGCAGTCGATTATCCTGAATATGCGTATGGTCCCCGTAGAACAAGTATTCAATAGGTTTCCGAGAATGGTGCGTCAGATTTCCAGGGACCTTGAGAAAGATATCAATCTTGAGATCATCGGACAGGAAACAGAACTGGATAGAACGGTCATCGATGAAATCGGGGACCCGCTTGTCCATTTAATACGTAATGCTCTTGATCATGGAATCGAGACTCCGGAAGTTCGAAAAGAAAAAGGGAAAGCTCCCGAGGGAAATTTGGAGCTTAAAGCTTACCATAGCGGCAACCACGTATTCATCGAAATCAGCGATGACGGGGCTGGAATCAATCGTGAAAAAGTGGTGCAGAAAGCGATTTCCAACGGGGTAGTGACGAGAGAACAGGCAGACAACATGTCCAATGACAAAGTGAATGAGCTCATCATGGCGAGCGGTTTTTCCACAGCAGATGAAGTTTCTGACTTATCCGGACGCGGTGTAGGTCTTGATGTGGTAAGAAACACGATCGAATCACTCGGAGGAACTATCACGATCCAGTCGGAGCTCGATGCAGGAAGCACATTTTCTATACAGTTGCCGTTAACCCTTTCCATTATTTCTGTCATGCTCGTAGAAGTACAGAAGGAAAAGTACGCAATCCCGCTTTCTTCCATTATTGAAACGGCTATCGTCAGTAAAGAAGATATTATGCATGCCCACAACAAAAAGGTCATTGATTTCCGCGGGAAAGTTGTGCCGCTCGTATTTCTCGGGGATATTTTTGAAGTGCCCGAAGAACTCGAGGATGATGGGTACTACTCGCTAGTGATGGTACGAAAAGGTGACAAAATGGCCGGACTCGTAGTAAATTCCTTTATCGGTCAGCAGGAAGTCGTACTCAAGTCTCTCGGAGATTACCTCTCCAATGTGTTCGCGATTTCGGGTGCGACCATTTTAGGAGACGGTCAGGTAGCGCTGATTATCGACAGTAATGCTTTGATTAAGTAAAAGCAAGGAGGATGAAGAATGGCGGAAGATTTCAAAGTGATTGTTTTTCAAGTTGAAGATGAAGAGTATGCGATACCGGTCGATCAGGTACATGCCATTGAGAGAATGATGCCTATTACGCGAGTACCGGGGACACCGGACTTTGTCGAAGGTGTGATGAATCTTCGGGGAGTCGTCACACCAGTCATTCATTTGCGTGAACGTTTCGGTCTTTCAAGAAAAGAAAATGGTGACCATACGAGGGTGATTATTGTAGCGATCGAGCAAATGAGTGTAGGGCTCGTAGTAGATCATGCAAACGATGTTCTTGATTTGAACGAAAGTCAAGTAGAACCTCCACCGGAAGTGGTCGGGAATGTTGAAGCTGAATATATTCAAGGAGTAGCGAAAGTAGGAAAGCGTCTTCTTGTACTTCTGAGTCTCGAGAAAGTGTTGTCCAAAGAAGAGCTGTTGAAACTTGAAGCGACAGAGGGACCTAAATGACTGCTGAATTGGGGAAATTCCATTTAGATGTGTTGAAAGAAATCGGTAATATCGGGGCTGGGCATGGTGCCACGGCTCTTTCAAGCTTACTGGACCGGACGATTGATATGAAAGTGCCGGAGGTAAGAGTAGCCGGGTTCGACGAGGTGACAGAGATGACAGGTGGAGCTGAGGAGATCGTCGTCACCACTTATTTACGAATGACAGGCGATGCTCCTGCGACGATGTTTTTCATATTGCCACCGGATCAGGCAGATTACTTCACAAGCGAGATGACGGGAATCCGTGACGGGTCCTTCAAAGAAATGAATCCAGGCACCATGAAAGTTTCCGCAGCCCAGGAACTTGGTAATATACTCGCAGGGTCCTATTTAAGCGCACTGTCTGATTTTACGAAACTCGATTTAGAGCCGAGTGTTCCTGAACTTGCCGTTGATATGTTTGGGGCAATCGTGAGCTCCGGACTTATAGAAGTATCCAATGTTACAGACGAAGTTATCATCATTGAAACCATTCTTGTAGATCCTGAAAAAGATGAAGAAATCAACGGCTACTTTCTTCTGCTCCCGGATCCTGGTTCATATAAGACAATCTTCCATGCTTTGGGGGTTCCGGTCGATGAGGACTGAAACCATGTCGATTATAAAAGTCAGTATCTCTGATGCGAAAGTCGCGAACCATCCCCACAGACTTCGCACGACAGGACTTGGCTCTTGTGTGGGGATCGTCCTTTACGACAATCAACGAAAAATGGCCGGCATGGCTCATATTATGCTTCCGGAATCAACAATGGCAAGAAGGGGCGATCTCAACCTCCATAAATATGCAGATACAGCTATCGAGTATGTTTATGAGGAACTGATAACAAAAGGGATGAAAAAGCAGGCGATGAAGGCCATGATCGCAGGAGGTGCCCAAATGTTCCAGTCGAAAAGTGCGAATGAAATGATGCGTATAGGACCCAGAAACGTAGAAGCAGTCAAAAAGGAGCTTTCGAGCAGAGGGATTCCGCTAGTAGCTGAAGATACCGGGGGCACGAACGGGAGAACCATCGAATTCGACATCGGATCATCCGAACTGTCCGTGAAAACGGTGGCCAAAGGAGCGAAGACACTCCGATGATAGGATCGATTCGTTGGAACGTTTGGATTGCTGTTATCGCTTCGCTAGGTGCTTTTTTAATCAGCTTACGCGTGAATCCTGCGGACACCTCCCTTTGGCGCGGGGGGATTGCATTTCTCATACTTTTTTTGGCTGTTTTCATTTTTCGGGCTGTATTGTCGTTTGCAGGCTTCTCAGGAAACGAGGAAATCCGGGAAGGACGCAACGAAGCCCATGAAAAAGCAGAAGAGCTTTCATCAGATGAGGATTCTGCTGAAGGAGATGCAGAGGCGACTTCAAAAGTAATAAGAGAACTAATGAATGAAGAAAATGAGAGAAACTAGTACGAATCCGGCAGAACAGGGAGGGGTAAGATGTCGAATTCAATTTCTCCCGAGGAGCAGAAATTGTGGGACCGCTGGCTGAATCATGATGACAAAGAAGCAGCAAATGAGTTGATCGTACAGTATGATTACCTCGTGAGTTATCAGGTCCAGCGTATTTCTCAGCATTTACCTAAGAGTGTAAGTAAGGATGATATCAAAAGTCTGGCTTATTTAGGTCTATATGATGCGCTGAAGAAATTTGATTTGGATCGGGATCTGAAATTCGTAACGTACGCCTCGTTTCGGATTAAAGGATCTATAATCGACGGACTCAGAAAAGAAGACTGGCTTCCGAGGACAGTTCGGGATAAGTCGAAAAAAATAGAACAGACGTCAGAACGACTTGAACAGACGCTTGGAAGAAACCCCGATTCTCACGAAATTGCCGAAGTTCTTCATATGACTCCACAAGAGGTGGAAGAAGTAACGAAAGACGCGTATTTTTCGAATGTACTCTCTGTGGAAGAAAAGCCGAAAGATGCAGGGGATGAACATAAAGAAGGGATCGGCTACATGATTCCTGACGAGCAGGGAGAATTGCCTGACGATTCTCTCGTGAAAAGCGAGAATATCAAGGAAATGGTTGAAGAAATCAAACACTTAAATGAGAAAGAACAGCTGGTGTTAAGTTTATTTTACGAAGAAGAGTTGACCCTTACGGAAATAGGGAAAGTAATGGAGCTGACCACGTCGAGGATATCCCAGATCCACGCCCGGGCTATTTTTAAATTGCGGGACGCTCTCAGCAAATACCAGGGGTAACCATAGAGGGGGACGCTTACGTGATATCCACCATGGAAGTTCGAATCAGTGAAGATCGTTTGAAGGCTTTTATTCATTTAGAAGATGAGACGGCAGAAATAGGAAAAGAAGACGTGGAAGCTGCTCTTCAAGGAAAAGGAGTCACGCATGGGCTGAGAGCAGATAGTCTTGCAGCTATAGAGGAACAGTCTGCCTCTTTTCCTGTTTGTATAGCTGAAGGTTCCGGTCCTGTCCATGGAGAGGACGGATACATTTCGTTTGATATAGATTTGTCTGTACAAAAGGGTATGGAAGATAAAGAAAATTTCCGTGAGATTATGAATATCCCTTCGGTTCATGAGGGGGAGAAGCTGGGGACGATTCATCAACCCACTCTGGGGGAAAAGGGCCGGGATGTCTATGGAGAAGAAATAAGTCCGAGGCCAGGGAAACCTAGCAGAATCAGACCAGGGAAAAATATAACTTTCGAATCTTCCACGGGGAATTTATACGCTGATATTGATGGACAGGTAAGTTATGATGAAGTCCGGGTGTCTGTTCAACCGGTATATCAGGTAGATGGAGACATCGATATGAAAACAGGCAATTTGGAGTTCGTTGGCTCAATCGTCATTTCCGGAGATGTCCCCACCGGATATACGTTGAAATCTGATGCAGATATAACGGTGAGAGGCCTGGTGGAAGGTGCATTTCTTGAGGCGAAAGGTTCTATTTATATCGAAGGCGGTGTGTCTGGTATGGGAAAATGCCTATTGAAAGCCGGGGTCGATGTAAAAGCATCCTATATTAATCAGGGGAACGTAGAGGCAGGGCAGGATATTATCGTAGAAAGATCCATTGTACATAGTGAATGTGTGGCAAAACGATATGTCCTTTGTAGCAACGGAGGGATTATCGGAGGGAATACTTCTTCAGGTCTCCAGGTGAAATCCAAAGAAATCGGGAATCGTATGAACACCCCTACAAGTGTATACATGGGAGTGAACAAAAAAATCAAAGAAAAGCTGGAGCAGTACGACCGGGCGAAAACGATGAAGGAAGAAGAAAAGCAGAAGCTTTTAGCCATAGGTGAAAAGCTTGTAAATCTTTATAAACAAAAAGGAGTGCTTACAGACAAGCAAAAAGCGCTACTACATAAGCAGAGGAACTCCTCGTCTTATATAGATGATGATCTTCAGGCCATAGAAGAAGAATTGAAGCTGTTGAATGATTCGCTGGGTAATATTGAAAAGACCTCGGTTTTAGTCGATCAGACGCTCTATTCAAATGTACAGATAGGTTTCGGTAAATATGAACGTCAACTGAAGTCAGAACAGAAACACGTTCATATCTACCTCGAGAAAGGCGAAATCAAAATAATGCCCAGGTCTTGAGCGTCAAGGCGGGTAATGAAATTGGTTGGTGAATTTCATATGACTATATTTCTGTTAGTCGTTAATTTTATCATTGATGGTGTAATCATTCTCGGACTTTTTCTGTTGTTCACGAAAATGAAGGGCAGAGAGGATAACCTTATGAAGCATCAACGGATGGCAAGAGAGATTGAAGGAACGTTTCAGGCATACCTCGAAGAGATTAAAGAAGAAAATAAACGGTTTGAACAGAACATGAACATGGACTCTTCTCCAAATGTCGCTTCCCCTGTTCAGGAGATTTATAGAAATAGGGACAACAGCCAAGAGCAGGAAAGCATATACAGTCCCCCCGAGATTGAGGAAAATGATGTCGTAGAATTCTCAGATGAAACAAAAGCGAAGCAGATGTATGAAGAAGGGCTATCAATAGAGGAAATTGCCAAAAAGTTAGGCAAGGGAAAAACGGAAGTGGAACTGATCGTTAAATTCGGACAAAGTTAGTAGGAAGGACTTGCTATTAGAAGGTGAGTATGATATATTAATTTTCGGTGTCAATACACACGTTTCCGGATCCCATTGTGGGTTGCTTTCTTAATCGGAAAGTTCGCAATCGGGAAATGAAGGGAACGGAGGATACTAAAAAAAACCAAACAGGAGGATTTATTTATGTCAGCAATTTCTATGAAACAACTGCTTGAAGCAGGGGTTCATTTCGGACACCAGACACGTCGCTGGAACCCGAAAATGAAAAAGTATATTTTTACGGAGCGTAACGGAATCTACATCATCGACCTTCAAAAAACGGTCAAGAAAGTAGACGAAGCGTTTAATTACGTACGCGACCTTGCTGCAGATGGCGGCAAAGTACTATTTGTAGGTACGAAAAAACAAGCTCAAGACACTGTTCGTGATGAAGCGAACCGTGCCGGTATGTACTACATCAACCAGCGTTGGTTGGGCGGTACATTGACGAACTTCAAAACAATCCGCAAACGTATCAATCGTTTGAAAGATATCGAGCGTATGGAAGAAGACGGCACTTTCGATGTTCTTCCTAAGAAAGAAGTTATGGAACTGAACAAAGAAAGAGAAAAGCTTGAGAAGTTCCTAGGTGGTATCCGTAACATGGAACAACTTCCGGACGCACTTTTCGTAATCGATCCTCGTAAAGAGCGCATCGCTATTGCGGAAGCTCATAAATTGAACATTCCAATTGTAGGCATGGTGGACACAAACTGTGATCCTGATGAAATTGATTATGTAATTCCTGCGAACGACGATGCTATTCGTGCTGTGAAACTTCTTACAGGTAAAATGGCGGATGCGATCCTTGAAGCTAAACAGGGTGAAGAGGAAGCAGAAGCTGCTGAAGAAGCACAAGAAACAGAAGAAGAAACAGAAACTGTAGAAGAGTAAGCAGGTTTCAGGAGGTGATAAGAGGGAAACCTTTTATCACCTTTTTTAAAGAAGAATCGAGAATAAAGCGAACAGATGAAAGATAATAAGGAGGAAATAGAATGGCTATTAATGCGAAAATGGTTAAAGAATTGCGCGAATTGACAGGCGCGGGAATGATGGATTGTAAGAAAGCTTTGACAGAAACAGACGGTGACATGGAAGAAGCACAGAACTGGCTTCGTGAAAAAGGTATTTCGAAAGCGGCTAAAAAAGCTGATCGTATCGCAGCAGAAGGTTCTGCGTATATCGCTACTTCCGGAAACACTGCTGCTTTGATCGAAGTGAACTGCGAAACAGACTTCGTTGTGAAAAACGAACAGTTCCAGACTCTTCTTCAGGAGCTTGCGAACCACATCGTTTCCCAGAAGCCTGCTGATGTAGAAACAGCTCTTGAGCAGCCTCTAAACGGAGATGGTCAAAAACTGGGCGATTATATCACAGATGTTATCGCTAAGATCGGAGAGAAGATTTCTCTTCGCCGTTTCGTAATCAAAGAGAAAACAGATAACGATGCATTCGGTGCATACCTTCACATGGGCGGTTCTATCGGAGCGCTTACGGTACTTGAAGGTTCCACAGATGAAGCGGCAGCAAAAGATGTAGCTATGCACATTGCTGCAGTAAATCCACGCTACACGTCCCGTGATGAAGTGCCTGAAGAGGAACTTAACGCGGAGCGTGAAACACTTAAAACACAAGCGCTGAACGAAGGAAAGCCTGAAAACATTGTAGAGAAGATGGTAGAAGGCCGTCTTAATAAGTTCCTACAGGAAATCTGCCTGCTGGAACAGGACTTTGTTAAAGACCCTGATCAGAAAGTGAAGCAGTTCGTTGAATCTAAAGGTGCGAAAGTCACTAACTTCACTCGTTTCGGTGTCGGTGAAGGAATGGAAAAACGCGAAGAAAACTTCGCTGATGAAGTAATGAGTCAGGTGAAAAAATAATAACATTCAGTTGAAATAGGGGACACGCTGTGTTCCCTATTTTCGAAAGTGAAAAATCAAGTGGACTACTTCTATGGAGGTTATTATGGAAACTACTCGTTATAAAAGAATCGTGTTGAAGCTTAGTGGAGAAGCACTTAGTGGAGAAGAAGGATTCGGGATTGAACCGAATATCATCCAATCTGTCGCCAAACAGGTGAAAGAAGTTGCAGAACTGGGTGTAGAAGTAGCTATCGTAGTCGGTGGAGGAAATATCTGGCGCGGAAAAGTCGGAAGTCAAATGGGGATGGATCGTGCAAATGCAGATTATATGGGTATGCTTGCGACCGTTATGAATTCCCTGGCCCTTCAAGATAGCCTTGAAAACATCGATATTCCTACTCGTGTTCAAACATCCATCGAAATGCGTCAAGTAGCTGAACCTTACATCAGAAGAAAGGCGATGCGTCACCTTGAGAAAAAACGGGTCGTCATTTTTGCTGCAGGAACCGGAAATCCTTATTTCTCTACAGATACAACAGCTGCTCTTCGCGCTGCCGAAGTAGAAGCGGATGTCATACTCATGGCAAAGAATAATGTGGACGGGGTCTACACTTCCGATCCGAAATTGAACGAAGATGCCAAAAAATACGATCGCCTTTCCTACATGGATGTTTTGAATGAAGGGTTGGGGGTTATGGATTCTACAGCCTCTTCTTTATGTATGGACAACGATATCGATTTATTGGTATTCTCGATTATGGAAGAAGGAAACATCAAAAAAGCTGTCCTCGGTGAGGATATAGGAACGTTAGTGAGGGGGAAATGAACCATGTCTGACAAGTTAATCAAAGAAACAAAAGATCAAATGAAAAAAGCGGTACAGGCTTTTTCCAAGCAACTGGCTACTGTTCGCGCCGGCCGTGCCAATCCTAATATTCTCGATGCTGTATACGTCGATTATTATGGAGCGTCTACGCCATTGAATCAATTGGCGCAGGTGTCTGCTCCGGAGCCGAGACTTCTGGTTATCACACCATATGATAAGTCTGCGATTTCAGAAATTGAGAAAGCTATCCAGAAAGCGGATCTTGGCCTTGCTCCTTCCAGTGATGGTAATGTTGTCCGTATCAACATCCCGGCTCTTACGCAGGAAAGACGTAAAGACCTGACGAAAGTCGTAGGAAAGTATACAGAAGAAGCGAAAGTCCAAATCAGAAATATTCGCCGTGACACGAATGATCAACTGAAAAAAGATGAGAAAGACGGAGAACTGACAGAAGACGACCTTCGTTCCTATCAGGATGATGTTCAGAAACTGACAGATGATCATGTGAAAGAAATCGATGATCTTGCGAAGAAAAAAGAGGAAGAAATCATGGAAGTGTGAAAATCATAGAACAAGCCGTGCTGTAATTGTTTGGCAGTACGGCTTTTGTTTTGTTGGCATCTATGGTAGTTTTGTTAGGAAGGGTTACCGTACCCTTCTAGTACATATAGTGATTTAAGAAAAGGATGGTACTGATGCCACTGAAGATTCCATTTATGAATCGAAAACTTCCAAAATACGAAAAGCATCAAGATATAGAAATAGAAAAAGTACCGAACCATATAGCCATCATCATGGACGGAAACGGGAGGTGGGCAAAAGAGAAAAATCTTCCTCGCATTGCCGGCCACAAAGAAGGGATGGACGTTGTCAAGAAAGTTGTCCGCCACGCTTCAGATTTGGGAGTGCAGGTACTGACACTTTATGCTTTTTCGACAGAAAATTGGAAGCGGCCCAAAAAAGAAGTGGATTTCCTCATGAAACTTCCCGTCGATTTTCTGCAGACCTATCTACCGGAACTGATAGAAAAAAACGTGCGGGTTCAGACGATAGGAACGAAAGATTTATTGCCAAAACATACACAACAAGCGGTAGATGAAGCTATATATCGAACGAAGCATAACACAGGAATGGTATTGAACTTTGCATTGAACTATGGGAGTCGTCATGAAATCGTGGAAGTGACGAAACAATTAGCTGGTCAAGTGAAAGAGGGAGAGCTGGATCCTGAGGATATCACCGAAGACCTGTTCGAGGAGCACCTTTACACTTCTCACTTACATGAGCCTGACCTGTTGATTCGCACAAGTGGTGAGCAGCGATTAAGCAACTTCCTGTTATGGCAGCTGGCTTATGCGGAGTTCTGGTTTACGGATGTGTACTGGCCATCGTTCAATGAAGACACGCTTGAAGAAGCAATCAGAAACTATCAAAATCGGAAGCGTCGTTATGGCGGCGTATAAGGTGTGATTTGATGAAGCAACGTACAATTACAGCAATTATTGCAGGACTTATCTTTATTCCCATCGTACTTCTGGGAGGAACTCCTTTCACTTTATTTGTATACTTACTGGCAAGCATAGCAATATTTGAATTGATGAGAATGAAAAAAATCGCAAGGTATTCGGTATCTTCTCTTATCACTCTCCTATTCATGTGGTCGTTGATGTTGCCCGAAGCGATGCCTTATCACCTGAATGTGTTCGTTTCAAAATCAGAGCTCTCTTTACTCGCAGTGTTGCTGTTGTTAAGTTACACGGTGCTGGTGAATAATCGCTTCAGCTTTGATGATGCCGGTTTTGTACTTATTTCAGCCATCTATGTTGGGATGGGCTTTTACTATCTGATTGAGACAAGGCTGGATGGAGGTCTTGCTTACGTTTTTTATGCCCTGTTCGTTGTATGGGCGACAGATACAGGAGCTTATATATTCGGCAGATTGTTCGGGAAGAAAAAGCTTTGGCCGAAAATCAGTCCCAAGAAAACGGTGGAAGGAGCTCTCGGAGGAGTTGCTTTGGCCTGTGTCGTAGCTGTAGTATTCCAGCTCGTACATCCTCTGCACTCTTCGATGTTCCTGCTGATTCTCGTAACTATTTTAATATCTGTGACTGGGCAAATAGGGGACCTGGTAGAATCCGCATTTAAGCGTCATTATCTAGTGAAGGACTCCGGAAAAATCTTGCCGGGGCATGGCGGGGTTCTGGATCGTTTTGACAGCCTTATCTTCATGTTGCCGGTCTTACACTTAATTAATTTCATACCATAAGTAACAGGGAGCGTTTTTATGAAAAATATAGCATTATTAGGGGCTACTGGTTCGATAGGGGAACAAACGATAGACGTCATCCGTCAGCATAAAGATCAATTCTCTCTTTTTGCATTGGCATTCGGAAGAAACAGCCAGAAAGCTATTCCGATGATCCGGGAGTTTCAGCCGGAAATAGTTGTTGTCGGCAGCGAACAAGTCAGAAATGAAGTAGCCGAAGCTACGGGGCATGCTTCCATCTTCATCGGCGAAGAGGGAATGAAGGCGGCTAGTACAGCGGCAGAAGTGGATGTGTTAGTAAACGCAGTGATGGGCAGTGTAGGACTTCCTTCCACGTTAGCGGCGATAAGAGCACAGAAGACGATAGCCATAGCAAACAAAGAAACTCTGGTGACTGCCGGACACATCGTGATGGCGGAAGCGGAGAAGTATAATACGCCACTTATCCCAGTAGATAGTGAACATTCCGCCATCTTTCAGGCATTGAATGGAGAAAGACAGGAAGATGTAAGAAGACTGATCATTACCGCTTCCGGTGGAAGTTTCAGAGACAATTCAAGGGAAGAACTTGAAGGTGTAACAGTAAGGGATGCGCTGAATCATCCCAACTGGAGTATGGGAGCAAAGATTACCATCGACTCCGCTTCGATGATGAATAAAGGTCTTGAAGTAATTGAAGCGCATTGGCTTTTTGATATGCCTTATGATAAGATCCACGTACTTCAGCATAGAGAAAGTGTCATACACTCTCTCGTGGAATTTAAGGATAAGAGCGTCATGGCTCAGCTTGGGTCGCCGGATATGCGAGTACCTATTCAATATGCTTTGACCTATCCCAAAAGGTTGAGTTTTGATGACACAGAGTCTTTGGAGTTAGAAGAATTATCCAAGCTTAATTTTCAGAAAATGGATATGGAGCGTTTCCGGTGCTTAAAACTGGCGTTTGATGCCGGCAGGGCTGGTGGTTCCATGCCTACGGTACTGAACGCCGCTAATGAACAGGCAGTAGCGATGTTTTTAGAAGAAGAGATTTCGTTTCTCGATATTGAAACACTCGTAGAAAAATCTCTACAAGAGCATAAAAGTGTTTCAACCCCCTCTTTATCAGATATAATGGAGATTGATAAAGAAACGAGGGAACGTGTCAAACGTTATGTTAAATAAAGGAAGGTGCTTCATGTGACAACGGTTATTGCGTTCATACTCATGTTCGGTCTTCTTGTATTCGTCCATGAGTGGGGGCATCTGATCTTTGCTAAGAGAGCAGGGATGCTGGCCCGTGAGTTCGCTATCGGTTTTGGTCCGAAAGTGTTCTCTTTCATGAAGAATGAAACATTGTATACCATCCGTTTAATACCCGCAGGTGGATACGTGCGTGTTGCAGGAGAAGACCCTGAGATCATCGAATTGAAACCTGGTCATCATATCGGTCTTGAATTCGATGAAGCGGGGAAAGTGAAAAAGATCATCGTGAACAATAAAACGAAACATCCCGCAGCTAGAATCATCGAAGTCGAACACGCCGACCTTGATCATCGATTAGTTATCGAAGGGTACGAAATCGATGAGGATGAGAAATTGTTTTTCGAGGTGGATCCGAAAGCACTGTTCGTGATGGATGAAAAAGAAACACAGATTGCTCCCTACGACAGACAATTCGCATCCAAACCTAAGAGGCAGCGGGCCATGCAACTCTTCGCGGGACCGATGATGAACTTTGTACTGGCTATCGTTCTCTTCACTATTCTCGGATTTATCCAGGGGGTACCTGCGGAGGAAGCCAGATTCGGAGAAGTCCAGGAGAATTCTCCTGCCAGTGAAGCAGGATTCGAGCCCGGCGATGAAGTTCTTCAGGCCGAAGGGGAACAGGTGAAGACATGGGAAGACTTCACGATGATCGTGCAGGATCATCCAGGAGAAACTATGAATGTCACTTTAAGTCGAAATGGTTCTACGGAAGAAGTGGAAGTTACACCGAGAGCTATTGAAGCTCAAGACCAGACAATCGGTCAGGTCGGTGTGACGAGAGCTTTTGAGGATTCATTCGTAAAGAAACTGTCTTTTGGTTTCACACAAACATATGAATGGTCAACGCTCATACTCACGAATCTTGGTAAACTTGTCACGGGACAATTCTCTATAGATATGCTGTCAGGTCCTGTGGGGATTTACGATGCGACGGATCAGGTAGTGAAAACAGGGCTTACGAACTTTGTGATGTGGACGGCTGTTCTGAGCGTCAACCTGGGAATCGTCAATCTTATGCCGATCCCTGCCCTCGATGGTGGCAGGTTATTGTTTATCGGAGTGGAATTACTCCGAGGAAAGCCGGTCGATCCCCAAAAAGAAGGAGCTATTACTTTCATCGGCTTTGCGTTGTTGTTACTTCTGATGATCGTCGTGACCTGGAATGATATACAGCGTCTCTTTCTTTGATGTACCCCGAAGAGAGAGTAGTAGTATTTAAGTAAGACTTGTGCAATGATAATAAAAAGGGAAAGGGGTCTTTTGCCCCTTCCTCTTTTTCAAGTGAGGAGAGGTGTCAGGAATGAGACAAAGTAAAATGCTGGTTCCTACGTTGAAAGAAAATCCGTCTGATGCGGATATTGCCAGTCATCAACTATTAGTGAGAGCTGGTTACATAAGGCAATTGGCGTCTGGAATCTATACATTGTTACCTTTAGGCAAAAGAGTATTGTCGAAAATCGAAAAAGTGATCCGGGAGGAAATGGATCGTTCCGGTGCTCAGGAAATGCTGTTATCTGCCCTTCAGCCTGCCGAACTTTGGCAAGAAAGTGGTAGGTGGTATACGTATGGGCCGGAGTTGATGCGTATGAATGACCGGCATAACCGGGAATTCGCCTTAGGTGCGACGCATGAAGAGGCGATGACAAGCATCATCCGCGATGAGATAGGGTCCTATAAAAAGTTGCCGATGACACTTTACCAGATTCAAAATAAATTCAGAGATGAAAAACGTCCAAGGTTCGGACTGCTTCGTGGTCGTGAATTTCTCATGAAAGATGCTTATTCTTTCAATGAGTCTTACGAAAGCCTGGATGAAAGTTACCAGATGATGTTCGATGCGTATTGCCGTATATTTGAACGTCTTGGTCTGAATTACCGTGCTGTAATCGCTGACTCCGGCGCAATGGGAGGGAAAGAAACCCATGAATTCATGGTGCTGTCTGACGTTGGTGAAGACGTGATCGCTTATTCGGATACGTCGAAATATGCTGCGAACGTGGAGATGGCTCCAGTGGTACAAACTTATGAGAAATCTGCAGAAACTCCTTTGGAGAAAGAGAAAGTAGCGACCCCTGACCAGAAAACCATGCAGGAGGTAGCAGATTATTTGGACCATGGTCTTGATCAGGGTCTGAAATCCATCATGTTCGAAGTGGATGATAAGTACGTATTGGTCGTCACTCGGGGAGACCACGAAGTAAACGATGTTAAAGTGAAGAACCTCTATGATGCCAAAGTCGTGGAACTTGCATCCGAAGAAGATACGAAAAGACTGATGGGTGCCGGGTTCGGATCCCTTGGACCTATTGATGCGCCTGAAGAAGTTGAGGTTGTTGCAGACCATGCGGTAGAAGCAATGGTCAACATTACTTGTGGCGCGAATGATGAAGGCTTCCATTATAAAAATGTAACACCAGGCAACGATTTTGCACCTGATCGGTACGCAGATATGAGATTTATCGAAGAAGGAGATCCATCTCCGGACGGGAAAGGGATTATACAGTTCGCACGTGGAATCGAGGTAGGCCATGTGTTCAAGTTGGGATCTTTCTACGCGGAAAATATGGGCGCGACGTTCCTTGATAATAGTGGTAAATCCCAGACGATGGTCATGGGTTCTTATGGAATAGGGGTCTCCCGAACTCTTGCAGCCATGGTTGAACAGTTTCATGATGACCAGGGCATTGTCTGGCCGAACCAGGTCGCTCCGTATCAAGTCCATGTACTTTCTCTCAATCCGAAAAAAGAAGAGCAGCGCGTTCTCGCGGATAAAATCTATGCTGATCTCTTGGCAGAAGGCCTTGAGGTATTATATGATGATCGTCCGGAGCGTGCAGGCGTTAAATTTGCGGACAGTGACTTGATCGGAATCCCTGTGCGGATCATTGTCGGTAAAAAGGCCGGAGAAGAAATTGTAGAAATGAAGAGAAGAGATAGTGATTCAAAAGAAGAACTATCTTATGACTCTGTGGTGGAAGAAATAAAAAATCAACTGGCATAAATGTATACCCTTGCTCTTGCAGCAGGGGTATTGTTGCCGTTAGGGAGGAAAACACGTTGAGCGTCGGCAATCAGGAGAAAATGCATTATCTGATTGAGCAACTGCAGCTACCGGAGGATGCACGTAAGTATTTTACAGACAGTGAATTGCGTAAGCTTTCGGTTTACAAAGCGGAAAAGAGATGGCATTTTCATTTCTATTTTCCAGGCGTGTTACCTGCAGCTGTTTATGAACTCTTTACTAATAGCCTGGAGGCTACTTTCAAATCTCTCGCTTCCGTAACTTGGGAAAGCGAAGTGGCTTCTTCCTTTGACAAAGATACATTGCTGGACTACTGGCTTTTATTCACGCGGATGATGACTTCCATGTCTCCAGCCTATAAAGATTACGTATGCGAACAAAAACCAGAAATTGACGGTAATAAGATTATGTTAACATGCAGGAATGAAGCGGAAGGCGAAGCGATTAAGAAGAAACTACAAGAACCGTTCCGCTCCTTTTGTCGGGCTGCCGGTCTTCCTTCCTGTCAACTTCTTGTGCGTCTCGAAGAACAGGGAGAAGCCGTCCATAAGTTCAAAGAGGAACGCAAACAGGAAGACCAGCTTCTTATGCAGAAAGCTGTAAAAGAAAAAGAAGAGAAGGAGAAAGAGAAGGAGACGGAAGCTCCTCAGGGTCCTGTGGAGATCGGTTACAAGATTCAGGATGAGGCAGTTCCGATGACTTCAATTGAGGAAGAAGAACGCCGGATCATTCTTCAGGGGTATATCTTTGATGCCGAAATCAAAGAACTTCGCTCCGGACGTCACCTGCTATTATTGAAAGTCACGGATTACACCGACTCTTTCTCGGTGAAAATGTTCTCCCGTGGGGATGACCAGGCGGCATCTTTTAAACAGGTGAAATCCGGTATGTGGGTGAAGATGCGTGGTAGTATCCAAACCGATAACTTCACCAATGAACTTACCATGATGGCGAATGACATCAATGAAGTGAAAGCCGTCAAACGAATGGACAAGGCTCCTGAAGGGGAAAAACGAGTAGAGCTGCACGCTCATACGACGATGAGCCAGATGGATGCTCCTGTATCTCCATCACGACTAATAAAACAAGCAGCTGATTGGGGCCATCAAGCCATTGCCATCACAGATCATGCTGCAGCCCAAGCCTTCCCGGAAGCCCATGCTGCCGGAGAGAAACACGGGGTTCAGATCCTCTATGGACTAGAAGCGAACCTCGTGAATGACGGGGTGCCTATCGCTTATGAGCCGGAAGATCGTCCTTTGAAAGATGCCACATACATCGTATTCGACGTTGAGACTACAGGCCTATCTGCCGTATATGATAAAATTATCGAACTAGCTGCGGTGAAGGTGAAGGAAGGCGAAATCATGGACCGTTTCGAGTCTTTCGCCAACCCCCACCAGCCGTTATCGGAAACGACCGTTGAATTGACAGGAATCACGGATGATATGGTGAAAGATGCACCTGAGATAGACGAGGTTTTGAAAGACTTTAAGGAATGGACAGCCGACGATATACTCGTCGCTCATAATGCAAGTTTTGACATGGGCTTTTTGAATACCGGATATGAATCTGTCGGGCTTGAAAAATCGACGAACCCGGTCATCGATACTCTCGAACTTGCTAGATTCCTGCTTCCCGAACTGAAAAACCACCGTCTGAATACACTTTGTAAGAAATTCGATATCGAACTGACACAGCACCACCGTGCGATTTACGATGCGGAAGCCACTGGTTATCTATTGTGGAAGCTGATCAAGAAAGCGATCGAGGAAAAACAGATCGAGAATCACATTAATCTGAATGATTATATGGGCGAGGGGAAAGCCTATCAGCGCTCGAGACCCAGTCACTGTACCATTCTTGCCAAAAACGACACTGGACTGAAGAATTTATACCGTCTTATTTCAGAGTCTCACATCGATTACTTTTACCGTGTACCGAGGATTCCGCGCTCCCGTCTCACGCTTCACAGAGAAGGATTGATTGTAGGGTCTGGTTGTGACAAAGGGGAACTCTTCGAAACGATGATGCAGAAGTCGGAAGAAGAAGCGGAAAAAGTAGCGGATTTTTATGATTACATTGAAATTCAGCCGGTCGGTAATTACGCCCATCTGATCGAAAAGGATATCATTCAGACCGAAGCGCAAATCTACGATATCCTTAAGAAATTGACGAAGCTGGGCGAGAAGTTGAATAAGCCTGTGACGGCAACTGGAAATACACATTACATTGATAAACATGAAAAACTGTACAGACAGGTCCTGATCGCTTCTCAAAGCGGAAATCCGCTGAATCGTCAGACGTTACCGGATGTCCATTTCAAAACGACGGAAGACATGCTTGAAGAATTTTCATTCTTAGGGGAAGAGAAAGCGAAAGAAGTGGTAGTGACCAACACCCAAAAGATTGCAGAGTTGATGGAAGAAGTGCATCCTGTGAAAGAAGACTTGTACACTCCGAATATCGAAGGGGCCGATCAGGAGATACGGGATATGTCCTATAACAAAGCGAAAGGGCTGTACGGAGATGATCTCCCGGATCTCGTCGTGAATCGCCTTGAGCGTGAACTGGAGAGTATTATAGGGAACGGGTTTGCTGTCATCTATCTGATCTCCCAGAAACTCGTTACAAAATCTCTGGAAGATGGCTACCTTGTCGGCTCTCGTGGTTCTGTAGGCTCTTCTTTTGTCGCAACGATGACCGACATTACGGAAGTGAATCCGCTTCCTCCGCATTATGTATGCCCGAATTGCCGCCATCATGAATTCTTCACGGATGGCAGCGTGGGAAGTGGGTTCGACCTGCCAGAGAAGAACTGTCCGGAATGCGGGACGACTTATAACAATGATGGTCAGGATATACCCTTTGAAACGTTTCTCGGTTTCAAAGGAGATAAAGTACCGGATATCGACTTGAACTTTTCCGGGGAATATCAGCCAATAGCACATGATTATACGAAAGAACTGTTCGGAGAAGAAAAAGTGTACCGTGCAGGTACAATCGGTACTGTCGCGGAAAAAACGGCCTATGGGTATGCGAAAGGGTACGCTTCCGATCACCAACTGCAATATAAAGGCGCGGAAATCGATCGCATCGTTCAGGGATGTACAGGCGTTAAGCGTACGACCGGTCAGCACCCTGGTGGTATCATCGTTGTGCCTGATGACAAGGAGATCTATGATTTCTCTCCTATCCAGTTCCCAGCCGATGATACGGAATCGAATTGGCGTACCACTCACTTCGACTTCCACTCTATCCATGATAACCTTCTGAAGTTGGACATTCTCGGTCACGATGACCCGACGATGATCCGTATGCTTCAGGATTTATCCGGGATCGAGCCGGATGACATTCCGGTAGATGATGAAGAAGTGATGAAGATTTTCGGCGGTCCTGAAGTTCTCGGTGTTACTGCCGATCAGATCAATTGTAAAACGGGTACGCTCGGGGTTCCGGAGTTCGGGACGAAATTCGTGCGTCAGATGCTCGAAGATACGAAACCGAAAACCTTCGCCGAACTTGTCATCATATCCGGCCTCTCCCACGGCTCGGATGTCTGGCTCGGGAACGCCGATCAACTGATCAGTGACGGCATATGTACATTGCCTGAGGTGATTGGTTGTCGTGACGACATTATGGTTTATCTTATGCACAAAGGTCTCGAGCCGGGACTGGCTTTCAAGATCATGGAGTTCGTCCGTAAAGGGCGTGGTCTGGAAGATGAGTGGATTGAAGAGATGAAAAAGCACGGAGTACCTGATTGGTACATTGAATCATGCAAAAAGATCAAGTACATGTTCCCGAAAGCTCACGCTGCTGCGTATGTGCTGATGGCTGTGAGGATCGCTTATTTCAAAGTCCACCATCCGATTTACTTTTACGCTGCCTATTTTACTGTAAGAGCCAGTGATTTCGAACTGGACACGATGGTGAAAGGTTCAGCAGCCATCCGGTCCCGGATCGACAACATCCAGGAGAAGGGACTGGACGCGACGCCGAAAGAGAAGAGTCTCCTGACCGTTCTTGAACTTGCACTCGAAATGTGTGAGCGGGGATACAGCTTCAAGAGTGTGGATCTGTACGGTTCCACAGCTTCAGAATTTCTTGTTGATGGAGATGCCCTGATTCCCCCTTTCAACGCAGTAGACGGTCTTGGTACGAACGCAGCGCTCAACATCGTGAAAGCGAGAGAAGACGGCGAATTTCTATCGAAGCAGGATTTGAGAGAAAGAAGTAGAATTTCGAAAACCGTTCTGGAATATCTCGACGATCATGGCTGCCTTTCCGGTATGCCGGACGAGAACCAGCTCTCTCTGTTCTAGTCCAGTTGCGTGAAGGTAAAATCTGTGATATATTAATTATGGTTCGAAACGTGATAGCAAGTGAGGAGAAAGAGTGGGGAAACGCCCACTCTTTTGTTTCTATTTTGAACGGTCCTTGCTTAATGCTGCCGCTATGATAATGATCATAGCGGTTTCTCATGAATAAAAGAAAATAAGTCGTAAGGAGGTCGTGTGATTGAGCCAGGACGTTATCAAAGTTGCAGAGCGATTAGTCATGCCGATCTTACAGGATCTTGATGCTGAATTAGTGGATGTCGTATTTGAACAGGAAGGGAAGAATTGGTTCCTCCGTGTGTTCATCGACAAAGAAGAAGGAATTGATATTGAAGAGTGTGGTATTGTTTCTGAACGATTAAGTGAACAACTCGATAAAGAGGATCCCATTGAGTATCCTTATTTTCTCGATGTGTCTTCACCAGGAGCAGAAAGGCCACTAAAAAAGAAAGAAGATTTCCTCAAGTACGTCGGAGAATACGTATATATGAAGCTTTATGAACCTGTGGACGGTGAAAAAGAATTTGAAGGAACGCTTCGTTCTTTTTCGGCAGACATTGCAGAAGTAGAGATTAGAATTAAAACTAGAAGAAAAACATTAGAAGTGCCATTTGATAAGATAGCAAAAGCTCATTTGGCCGTTACGTTCAATTAATAAAGGGGTGGATTCAGGTGAGTCAACAGTTGTTTGATGCCATGAATTATTTGGAAAAAGAAAAAGGCATCGATAAAGATCTATTATTAGAAGCATTAGAAGCGGCATTGATTTCTGCTTATAAAAAGAATTTCAACTCGGCTACGAATGTGCGTGTGAGCATTAATGAAGAAGAAGGAAGCATGAAAGTGTTTGCTCAGAAGACGGTAGTGGCTGAAGTGGAGGATATCCAGCAGGAGATTTCAGTCGAAGAAGCCAAACAGCTCAATGTCAATTATGATGTTGATGATGTAGTGGAAGTGGAAGTGACACCTGCAGATTTCGGAAGAATAGCTGCTCAGGCAGCCAAGCAGGTTGTCACCCAGCGCGTCAGGGAAGCCGAGCGGGGCATCATTTACGGCGAATATGCAGATCGTGAAGAAGATATCATGACAGGAATCATCCAAAGAAAAGACAACCGGTTTGTCTATATCAACCTTGGTAAGTTGGAAGCACGTCTGCCTGAGGGTGAACAGATGCCTACAGAAACGTATAACGTTCATGACAGGCTTAAAGTATTCGTGACGAAAGTGGAAAACAACAATAAAGGACCTCATGTCTACGTTTCACGGACTCATCCCAATTTGTTGAAACGTCTCTTCGAAATGGAAGTTCCTGAAATTTACGACGGGACAGTAGAAGTGATCTCTGTAGCTCGTGAAGCAGGAGACAGGTCCAAAATTTCCGTATATGCGGAGGACCAGGAAATCGATCCGGTCGGTTCGTGTGTAGGACAACGCGGACAACGTGTCCAGACGATCGTCGATGAACTGAAGGGAGAAAAGATTGATATCGTACAGTGGTCAGAAGATCCGGTTGCTTACGTTACCAATGCCCTCAGCCCATCTAAAGTGATGAAGGTACTTGTAGACGAAGAAGAGCAGGCTACGACAGTGATCGTACCTGATTACCAGCTCTCTCTCGCTATCGGAAAACGGGGGCAAAATGCCAGACTGGCTGCTAAACTGACGGGATGGAAGATTGATATCAAGAGTGAAACGGAAGCCAGGGAAGAAGGTATGCTCAATGATTCGGATGAGGATCTTGAGGAAGAGGAACTGTTAGAAGAAACCGACATCCCTGAAGAAGATTGAATTAAAAGGGGGAACGGTCATGCCTAAGCAGAAAAAGAAAACTCCTTTACGCAAATGTGTAGTCACACAGGAAATGAAACCGAAACAACAGCTGATCCGCGTAGTCCGGAACAAAGAAGGGCAAGTATTCGTGGATCCTACCGGCAAGAAAAATGGACGTGGAGCTTATATTTCAAGAAGCATCGATGCCATAAATAAAGCCGAAGATCAGGGGATGTTAGCCCGTCATCTGAACGCGAGCATCGACGCCGGAGTGTTCGAAGAACTGAGGACACAAGTGAACAGCGATGGGTAAAAGTACGTATCTGGATTTTTTAGGTCTGGCAATGCGGGCAGGGAAGCTGACGCTCGGTGAAGAATCCATTGTCAAAGATATTCAAAGTAAACGTGCTAAACTTGTCTTAGTTGCCGAAGACACAGGCAAACAAACCAAAAAAAAGCTGATGGATAAATGCAGCTATTATCATATACCGATTTTTGAAGTGGATGATCGTCAAACGATCTCTCAAGCTATCGGGAAATCAGGACGAGTCGCGATCGCAGTAGTAGATGTGGGATTTGCAAAGAAAATGCAGTCGTTACTCGATGAAATTAATCGGGGGTGAAAGTATGAGTAAAATGAGAATTTACGAATACGCCAAGAAGAACAACGTGGAAAATAAAAAAGTGATTGAAGCACTTCAGGAAATGGGTGTGGATGTGTCTAACCATATGTCCGCCATCACTGAAGAAACTCAGAGCAAGCTGGATGAAACTTTCAATCCGTCCACAAAGAAAGAAGAACAACCGCCAAAAGAGAAAAAGGCGAAGAAAAAGAAAAGCAACAACCAGAAAGCGAAAAATAAGCAGGAAGCGAATAAGCAGCAGGAGAGAAAACCGAAGAAAAAAGAAACCCCTTCGAAGGTTACGTATGAGGGTACACTTACGGTCAGTGAACTTGCCGAAAAGCTGAACAAGGATTCTTCCGAGATTTTGAAGAAGCTATTGCTTATGGGAGTCATGGCTAACAAAAACCAGACACTCGACAGTGATACGATCGAATTGATCGGTGATGAGTTCGGTGTAGAAGTGGAAGAGAAAGAAACGGTCGATGAAACGGACATTGAAAACCTTACGTTTGATGATGACCCGGAAGACCTTGTAGAACGTCCGGCAGTCGTAACGATCATGGGGCACGTCGACCACGGGAAAACGACGCTTCTCGACTCTATCCGTGATACTAAGGTCACAGCCGGAGAAGCAGGGGGTATCACCCAGCATATCGGTGCCTATCAGATTGAAGAAAACGGCAAGAAGGTTACGTTCCTTGATACACCGGGACACGCTGCTTTTACAAGCATGCGCTCTCGAGGAGCACAGGTTACGGATGTTGCTATTCTAGTCGTTGCGGCAGACGACGGAGTTATGCCTCAGACAAGAGAAGCGATTTCTCACGCAAAGGCTGCTGAAGTTCCTATTATCGTAGCAGTGAATAAGATGGACGTAGAAGGTGCCAACCCTGACCGTGTTATGCAGGAGTTAATGCAATTTGAACTCGTAGCTGAAGATTACGGTGGGGAAACGATTTTTGTGAAATTGTCTGCCCTCCAGGGAGAAGGCATCGATGATTTACTTGAGATGATCACGCTGGTTTCAGAGATGGAAGAACTGAAGGCTAACCCGAACCGCCCTGCATTCGGTACTGTAATCGAAGCAGAACTCGATAAAGGCAGAGGTCCTGTAGCTACACTGCTCGTACAAAACGGTACCCTTCATGTAGGGGATTCTGTGGTTGTCGGTAACACATATGGGCGTGTCCGTGCGATGGTCAATGATATCGGACGTCGGGTGAAAGAAGCTGAACCTTCCATGCCGGTAGAGGTGACAGGGTTGAATGATGTCCCGCATGCCGGAGACCGCTTCCTCGCCTTCGAAGACGAGAAGAAAGCCAAGTCCGTAGGGGAAGCCAGAAAGCAGCAGAAAATCGAAGAGGAAAGACGCTCTACTCAAAAAGTGAGCCTCGACGATTTGTTCGATCAGATCCAGCAAGGGGAACTGAAAGAAATCAACCTCATTCTGAAAGCTGACGTACAAGGGTCCGTCGAAGCTCTTGCCGGTTCCCTCGAGAAAATCGAGGTGGAAGACGTCAAGGTGAATATCATTCATACTGGTGTCGGAGCTATTACGGAATCAGACGTTTCTCTTGCTTCCGCTTCCAACGGTGTGATCATCGGGTTCAACGTACGCCCTGATGGTAACGCCAGAAAATCTGCAGAGTCCGAGAATGTCGAGATCAGACTTCATAACGTCATTTACAAGGCGATTGAAGAGATCGAAGCGGCAATGAAAGGGATGCTCGACCCTGAATTCGAAGAGAAGATCATCGGTCAGGTCGAAGTGCGTGAAATCTTCAAGGTTTCTAAGATCGGTACTATCGCAGGTTCGTACGTAACGGATGGAAAAGTATCCAGAAATGCCGGAATCCGAGTGATTCGTGACGGGGTTGTCATATACGAAGGAGAAATCGATCAGTTGAAACGATTTAAGGATGACGCAAAAGAAGTAGCTCAGGGCTACGAATGCGGAATCACAATCAAGAACTTCAATGATCTTAAAGTAGGGGACATTATCGAACCATACGTCTTGGAAGAAGTCGAGCGCGCGTGATCGTAAGCGCGGAAGTGGATGGAATGGTTACAGGTGCGCAGTCGCTCAAAGAAAAACGAGCGGTTCTGCGCCGCATTCAATCCAGAGTCCAAAACGAGTTCAATGTTTCCATCAGTGAAATCGGGTTTCAAAACGTCTGGCAACGTACGAGGCTGGGAATCGTCAATGTTTCTCACGATTATACGAAAGCGGAGCAAACAATACAGAAAGTGCTTCACTTCATTGATTCTTTTCCAGAGTTTGAACGAACGGACACGGTGGTAGAACGATTGTAAGAAGGCAGGTGAAAGTATGAGTGATTTAAGAGCAAACCGCGTAGCGGAACAGATAAAGAAAGAGCTCGGGGATATTATCAGTAAAAAGATCAAAGACCCCCGCATAGGCTTTGTAACGGTAACGGACGTAGATGTTACCGGAGATTTACAGCAGGCGAAAGTATTTATAACGGTGCTCGGAAGTGAAGAAGAAACCCACGATACGCTTGCCGGCCTTGCAAAAGCAAAAGGCTTCATCCGTTCAGAGATCGGACGGAGAATCAGGCTTCGTAAGACACCTGAGATTATGTTCGAAGTTGATGAAGCTGTAGAGCGAGGGAACCGTATCGAGTCCCTGTTGAAAGAACTGAATGATACGAATGAAGCGTAACCCTGGTTTCCGACCCGGGGTTACCTTTTATTAGGGGGTTATTATAGATGGATGGTATACTGCCTTTGTGGAAGCCAAAGGGTCTGACCTCTCATGATTGTGTGTTTAAAGTAAGGAAAATCGCTCAAACAAAGAAAGTCGGTCATACAGGGACCCTTGACCCGGAAGTGGAAGGCGTACTCCCTTTGTGTCTTGGAAAAGCGACGAAGCTTGTTCCATTTCTCACGGATACCTTGAAAACGTACGAGGCTGTCGTGAGTCTCGGAACTTCTACAGAAACAGAAGATGCCACTGGAGAAGTGGTAGAAAGAGCGGAAGTTCCAGTGTTCTCAGAGGAATCCCTCAGGGATGTATTATCTTCTTTCACTGGAGAGATAACTCAAGTTCCTCCTATGTATTCGGCTGTTAAAGTCAAAGGGCGTCGTTTATATGAATATGCAAGAGAAGGTTTAGAAGTCGAAAGACCGGAAAGGGTCGTCCGCATTCATGAAATTTCTTTTCTTGGAAAGCAAGAGGAACATACCTTTAAAATAAGAGTGGTTTGCTCGAAAGGCACGTACATACGAACGCTTTGTGTTGATATAGGGAAAGCTCTCGGAGTTCCTGCACATATGAAAGAGCTGGTACGAACAGGAACAGGGGACTTTCAGGAAAAAGATTGCATCAGACTCGAGGATTTGGACGTTTCAACGATTACAAAAGAGTTAATGCCAATGCAACGAGCTGTTTCCCATTTGCCGGAATGGGAAGTGACAGAGGAAGAAGCTGAATTGATCGAGAATGGACAAAGATTTTCTGTTCCGGAAAATTGGAAAGAAGGAACCGTTCATTCTGCCGTTTTTAATGGTGAGCTTTTGGCTCTGTATCAGGATCATCCGGAAAAGCCTGGTTTGATAAAGCCGGTTCGTGTATTTGGCAGGAAACAATGAAGCGGGTGAAATAATGAAGGTATTGAGGATTAATGATTACAGAAGAACGAGGGAATTGGTGGAGCCGAGCGTAGTGGCCGTCGGTTTCTTTGATGGTGTGCATAAAGGACACCAGCACGTGATTTTGAAAGCAAAAGAAATTGCGGAACAAACAGGGGAAAAATGGGGGGTCATGACTTTCGATCCTCACCCCTCTGTAGTACTGAAAGGCGTTTCCAACGCCCGTTACTTGACACCTTTACCTGTAAAAGAGAAACTAATCGAAGATCTTGGCGCTGATTATTTGTTTATCGTGCCTTTCACTAAAGAGCTTGCTTCTCTTAGCCCTAAACGTTTCGTCGATGAATTCTTTGCAGGGTTACGAATTTCTCATGTCGTAGCTGGTTTCGACTTCTCTTTTGGTCATAAAGGCAAAGGGAGCATGGAAATCATCGACGAATTGGCTGATAATCAGTTTTCCACTACGACCGTAAAAAAAGTGGAGGAGAGTGCTGAGAAGATAAGCTCCACGCGTATCCGCCACTTGCTCGATGCAGGGGAGATCTCCAAGGTCAATGAGCTCTTAGGACGTCCGTATGAAGTCCGAGGAACACATTCAGTCGACGGGGTCATCGATATCCCTTCGTATTATCACTTGCCTCTTGAAGGAATGTATCAGGCAAACGCAGAGGAAGAAACGGTGACTGTGACAATCAGGCAGAATCAAATATTCTTGGATGAGTCGCTTTCAAAGGAAGGCGAAGAAATAAACATAGCTT
Source organism: Salimicrobium halophilum (assembly GCF_900100295.1). Lineage (GTDB taxonomy): Bacteria > Bacillota > Bacilli > Bacillales > Halobacillaceae > Salimicrobium > Salimicrobium halophilum. The sequence continues at coordinate 418,524 of NZ_FNEV01000001.1, read as the reverse complement.
TCCTCGAAAAATTGTGAAAATGAAGCAAATGGTTGCATTTTTCTCTGGTTTTGTGTACGATTTAAATTGAACCTTCGCTGGGCGTGGCGATTCACCGACGTGCGCTTGGGGATAGGGAATGTAAAAGAATTTAGGAGGTGGAGCTATAATGGCTTTAACTAAAGAACGTAAAAATGAGATTATTGAACAGTACAAGACTCACGAGAATGATACGGGGTCTGCAGAAGTTCAAATCGCTGTATTGACAGAACAGATCACTACTCTTAACAATCACTTGCGTTACCACAAGCAGGATCATCACTCCCGTCGTGGTTTGCTGAAAATGGTTGGTAAGCGTCGTAACTTGTTGAACTATCTACGTAACAAAGATATTACACGTTACCGTGAGGTAGTCCAGAGTCTTGGACTTCGTCGCTAACGTATGGTCAAAAAGCGGGAGAGATCCCGCTTTTTCTGTATGTTTACATAGGTTTTGGTTAAGCTGATGTTAACCAATATCCATAAAATGGAGAGGAGTACAATCTTCTATGACAGCTGAAAAACAAGTATTTTCAATCGATATTGCCGGACAGACGTTGTCCGTAGAAATAGGCGAAATGGCAAAACAGGCGAATGGAGCTGCGATGATCAGTTACGGGGATACATCCGTCCTGTCGACAGCTACCGGTTCTAAAGAGCCGAAGGACCTGCCATTTTTCCCTTTGACGATCAATTATGAAGAAAGACTTTACGCGGTAGGAAAAATACCCGGAGGTTTCATCAAACGTGAGGGGCGCCCGAGCGATAAGGCGGTACTTACTGCCCGTTTGATCGATCGTCCGATCAGACCGTTGTTCCCGGACGGCTTTCGAAACGATGTGCAAGTAATCAATACGGTTATGAGCGTAGACCAGGACTGCTCTTCTGAGATAGCGGCAATGATCGGGTCTTCTATTGCTCTTGGTGTGTCTAACATCCCATTTGGCGGTCCGATAGCAGGCGTCGTAGTCGGTCGTGTAGACGGAGAATTCGTCATTAACCCGACGATCGAACAGCAGAAGTCGAGTGACATCGATCTGACTGTCGCCGGAACTAAGGATGCGGTCAACATGGTAGAGGCAGGCGCTCTCGAAGTACCGGAAGAAGATATGCTTGAAGCGATCATGTTCGGTCACGAAGAAATCAAACGTCTTGTCGAATTCCAGGAAGAAATCGTTCAGGCCGTAGGAAAAGAGAAGATGGAAGTGGAACTTCTCTCAAACGATGAGCAGCTGGAACAGAAGGCTGAAAGAGAAGCCAAAGCATCCATCGTCGAAGCCATAAAAATCAACGATAAAAAAGAACGCGAAGAAGCAATTGATAAAGCCAAAAAAGAGTACCTCGAAAAACTCGAGGCAGAAGAGATGGAAGAGGAAGAACTTGAACAAATGAAATCCATCCTCGACGATATCGTAAAGGCGGAAGTCCGCCGTCTCATCACAAAAGAGAAACTGAGACCGGATGGCCGTGCTCCTCACGAAATCCGTCCTTTGAGTTCACGTGTCGATGTACTACCGAGAACACATGGCTCCGGGATGTTCACAAGAGGTCAAACGCAGGCGCTCAGCGTGTGTACTCTTGGCGCGCTAGGGGAAGTGCAAATTCTGGACGGGCTAGACCTTGAAGAGTCTAAGCGTTTCATGCACCATTACAACTTCCCGAATTTCTCTGTAGGAGAAACAGGGCCGATCCGTGGACCTGGTCGTCGTGAAATCGGTCACGGAGCACTCGGTGAACGTGCTCTTGAGGTTGTTATTCCTTCTGAAGAAGAATTCCCGTATACAATCCGACTTGTTTCCGAAGTACTCGAGTCCAACGGCTCCACATCCCAGGCAAGTATTTGTGCAAGTACATTGGCTATGATGGATGCAGGTGTACCGATCAAAGCTCCCGTAGCAGGTATCGCCATGGGTCTGGTGAAATCCGGAGATGACTATACGATTTTAACTGATATTCAAGGAATGGAAGACTTCCTAGGGGACATGGACTTTAAAGTGGCAGGAACGGAAAAAGGGGTAACGGCTCTTCAGATGGATATCAAGATCGAAGGACTCTCCCGTGAGATTCTTAAAGAAGCACTAGAGCAGGCGAAGAAAGGACGCATGGATATTCTTGGTCATATGCTCGGTGTTATTTCCGAACCGAGAAACGAACTGTCCTCATACGCTCCGAAAATCATGAAGATGTCCATCAATCCGGATAAGATTCGTGACGTAATCGGACCGAGCGGCAAACAGATCAATAAGATCATCGAAGAGACCGGTGTTAAAATTGATATTGAGCAGGACGGAACGGTGTTCATTTCCTCTGAAGACAGTGCAATGAATGAAAACGCTAAGAAAGTCATCGAAGATATCGTACGTGAAGTGGAAGTCGGAGAAGTATACGATGGTACAGTGAAACGCGTAGAGAAATTCGGAGCTTTCGTCGAATTGTTCAAAGGAAAAGAAGGCCTTGTCCATATCTCTGAACTTGCAGAGGAACACATCAAGAAAACGGAAGATGTGGCCAATGTAGGAGACAAGCTCACAGTGAAAGTGAAAGAAATCGATAAGCAGGGAAGAATAAATCTTTCCAGAAAAGCCATTCTGCTCGACGAGAAAGAAAAAGAGCAAAAGAGTGAACCGCAGCAATCCGAATAACTCAGAAGTGAACTGGAGGAATCCAGTTCATTTTTTTGTTTAAAGCCTCTTAGGTGTAGCACTTCGCCTACTTTTCTCATAAGATGCAGAAAGTTAGGTAAAGGAGCACTCTATTATGGTCTGTCCTGAAAAAATACTCGTTCTTGGTGATGGAAAACGACAGAAAGAAATGAGGAAGTATTGGAAGGTAAGGGGAGTTACCGTCTGGAACGAAGAGGACTCCTTCTCTCCTGAAGAATTGGCAGCTATCGTATTTCCGGTGAAGGTCACTCATGATACAGATCGATATGTGAAGTTGCTATCAAAAATTTCAGCAAGTTGTATTGTGTGTACGGGAATACTGACCGAGGAAATGAACCGGTTGCAAGAGAAGACAGGAAAAACGATTATTCCTCTTATGGAAATGGATAGTGTGGCTATTGAAAATTCAATCCCTACTGCAGAAGGGATTCTTCAGTACGTCATGGAGCATACCGAGAAAACGATCCATCGGTCTGATATTCTGGTCGTCGGGTATGGCAGGGTGGGGGAAACGCTGGTTCACAGGCTTTTGGCTCTTCAGGCGAAGGTGACAGTACTCACCAAAGAAGAGAAAGATATTGCAAGAGCTAAAGAAAGAGGGGCCGATGCAAGGGAACCTGATTCCTTTTCCCCTGGGCCATATGATGTCGTCATTAACACGGCGCCTGCTTTGACTGTCGATAAACGGCTGATGGATTTTCTGGAAGGTGAAGCGGTCATTTTTGATGCGGCTTCTGCCCCTGGGGGAGTAGATAGGGAAGAAGCGGAAAAACAGGAGATACAAACCTTTCACATTCTTGGGATACCAGAAAAAACATCCCCGGTGACAGCTGGAGAAGTCATTTGCAGAGCTGTAGAACGCTTATTGGAAAAGACTACAAGGAGGTCGGAGGAATGGAATTGAAAGGGAAACGAATCGGGTTCGGGATAACGGGATCCCACTGTACGTATGACGAAATCTTTCCAGTTCTTGAAGAGATGGTGAGAAAAGGAGCGGAAGTCATTCCTTTCTTATCGTTTACGATGCAATCTACAGACACCAAATTCGGCGAAGCTAAAAAGCATGTGGAGAAGATAGAGACGATCACTGGTAGAAAAGCGGTGAGGACTATTCCTGATGCGGAACCTTTCGGACCAAAAACCCCTCTTGATTGTATGATCATAGCGCCGCTGACGGGCAATTCGACGAGTAAATTGGCGAATGCGTTAACTGATTCCCCTGTATTGATGGCAGCGAAAGCTACGCTCCGAATTGGGCGCCCTATCGTATTAGCCATCTCCACAAACGATGCGTTAGGATTAAATGGTGTCAATGTTATGAAACTTATGGCAACCAAGAACATATACTTTGTTCCCTTTGGTCAGGATCACCCGTTCAAGAAACCGAATTCTCTCGTGTCAGACATGAGTCTGGTACCGGAAACAGTCGAACACGCACTCGAAGGAAAGCAACGACAGCCGGTCTTAATTGAACGTTATTCCCTCTGACGATAAGCGGAAAAGTATGATAAAATAACAAAATAGTGGCACTGTAGTCTATTTTCAAAATTATTTGTACCAGGGAAGGGGATTATTATGAGTAACAAAACAGCAGTAAATGTAGCCGTTGTCGGTGCTACCGGAGCGGTAGGACAAAAAATGATTGAAACATTGGAAAATCGTGATTTTCCGATAAATGAACTGAAACTTTTATCTTCGAGTCGCTCAGCGGGCTCCAAAGTCACCTTTAAAAATGAGGAGTATACCGTAGAAGAGGCGCAACCGGAGAGTTTTGAAAATATAGATATCGCTCTATTCTCTGCAGGGGGTGGCGTTTCCAAAAAGCTTGCACCTGAAGCAGTAAAACGTGGAGCGCTTGTTATAGATAATACGAGTGCTTACCGCATGGATCCGGAAGTTCCGCTTGTGGTCCCTGAAGTGAATGAAGCAGATATCAAAGAAAATAAAGGGATTATCGCCAACCCTAACTGTTCTACGATCCAAATGGTGGCAGCTCTTCAGCCGATCCGAAATCGTTACGGGCTGAAACGCGTGCTCGTTTCCACCTACCAGGCGGTCTCCGGTGCAGGAAATGAAGCGGTGGATGAAATGAATGAACAATCGAAAGCTATGCTCAACGGAGAAGAGTACGATGCTTCCATTCTTCCTGTCAAAGGAGATAAGAAACATTTCCCGATTGCATTCAACGCGCTTCCGCAAATCGACATGTTCGAAGACGACGGATATACGTTTGAAGAAAAGAAAATGATCAATGAAACGAAGAAGATTATGCATATGGATACCCTGCCTGTTTCTGCAACTTGTGTCCGTCTTCCTTTCGCTGTGTCACACGCTGAAAGTGTATATGTGGAAATTGATGACGAAACAGTTACAGCTCAGGATTTCAAAGAAGTCATCGGTGCCGGTGAAGGTGTGACCCTTCAGGATAATCCTTCCGAACAGGAATACCCTACACCGCTATCAGCTGCAGGCAAAAAAGATGTGTTCGTCGGAAGAATCAGGAAAGACCCTGATGTAGAAAATGGATTCCACCTTTGGGTCGTATCGGATAACCTTCTAAAAGGGGCAGCTTGGAATTCCGTACAGATTGCAGAAAGAGTCGTAGCTAATAACTGGTTATAATCCAAGGATTATTGAGGTGTAAAGAATGGAAATTGTAGTTCAGAAATTTGGAGGGACCTCCGTCCGGGATAAAGAAAGCCGTGCCCGGGCGATGTCCCATATTGAAAAAGCAGTGAAGGAAGGGTACAAGGTAGTCGTCACTGTCTCTGCCATGGGACGTAAAGGAGAGCCTTACGCAACGGATACGTTGCTCAGTCTCGTCGACTATCCGAACACCACCCTCTCCTCAAGGGAACAGGATCTTATCATGTCATGCGGGGAAGTGATCTCGTCGGTCGTCTTCTCGGATGAACTCTCTAAGAGTGGGGTGAAATCTACAGCACTGACCGGAGCTCAGGCTGGATTTTTGACCAACAGTGATTTTACCAAAGCGAAAATCGTCGACATGAAACCGGACAGAATTCTTCAGGAGTTAAAAGATCTGGATGTCGTGGTTGTAGCCGGCTTTCAGGGGAAGAATGATGACGGAGAAACGACGACATTCGGACGCGGAGGCAGCGATACGACTGCGGCTGCGCTAGGAGCGGCTCTTAATGCGGAGTACGTTGATATTTTTACAGATGTCGAAGGTATAATGACAGCAGATCCTAGAATCGTAGAGTCTGCTCGTACAATGGAACAAATTACTTATAATGAAATCAGCAATCTCGCTTATCAGGGAGCGAAAGTTATACATCCCCGTGCGGTAGAGATAGCGATGCATGCAAAGGTACCGCTGCGTGTAAGATCGACCTATTCCGATCTCCCTGGCACTCTCGTGTCCGCTTCTGTGGAAGGAGAGAAAGGCAGTGATATCGATGATCGGTTGGTCACCGGCATCGCTCACATGACCGGAATCACACAGCTTACGATTCCTGTGGAGAATGAAAATGGTGGGGTACAATCCAAAGTATTCGGAATGATGGCCGATGCAGGGATTTCTGTAGATTTTATCAACATCTCCCCGCAATCGATCGTCTATACTGTCGATGCTACGTTCACCGATAAAGCTGTCGGATTGCTTGAAGATGAAGGGTTCCATCCGATGGTTAAGCGAAATTGTGCGAAAGTATCAACGGTAGGAGCCGGTATAGCTGGTGTGCCTGGTGTTACTGCGAAAATCGTCAATACTCTGACGACGGCCGGGGTCCAGATTCTCCAGTCCGCCGATTCTCACACGACGATATGGGTGTTGATCAAGGAGGATGACATCAAAGAGGCTGTTAATGCTCTCCATTCGATTTTTCAATTGAACGAAAACAGATAAAAAAGGGGAGATATAAATGGATTTCGGTCGCGTGTTGACTGCTATGGCTACTCCGTTTGATGAACATGGGCAAGTCGATTTCCTGAAAATAGATGAACTGGTCGATCATCTCATTGAAAATGGAACGGAGGGATTGGTCGTAGCAGGAACGACGGGAGAGTCGGCTACTCTTTCCTTTGATGAAAAAGTTGAAGTGTGGCGCAGAACCGTGAAAGCTGCGGATAAAAGGGTGCCGGTGCTCGCCGGATCCGGAACGAATGGTACGCAGGAGTCTCTCGAACTCTCTCTTCGGGCTCAAAACACAGGGGTAGATGGTCTTATGCTTGTGGTCCCTTATTATAATAAACCGAATCAGGAAGGGCTCTATCTTCATTTTAAGACCATTGCTGAGAGAACAGACTTACCGATCATGGTTTATAATGTACCGGGGCGAACGGTCGTAAGAATGACGCCCGAAACAGTTATAAATCTTTCCAGGGTACCTAGTATCGTGGCTGTGAAAGAAGCGACCGGGGATTTGAGTGCGATGGCTCAGATGGTGGAAGAAACCGCTGATGATTTTTATGTTTACACCGGAGATGACCATCTGACCTATCCTTCTTATGCCATAGGGGCTCATGGGGTCGTCTCTGTCTCCGCTCATGTGGCAGGGAGTATGATGCAACAAATGCTGAATCATTTCGATAAAGGGGAAACGAAAGAAGCAGCGAAACTTCATCGAAAACTTGTTCCTGTATGCAAAGGGATGTTCATTGCACCTTCCCCTGCACCTATCAAAGCAGCCGTGAAAAGAAAAGGGCTTGATATTGGCGGCGTCCGTTTACCGATGGTCCCGCTGACAGTTGAAGAAGAAAAATTTGTGCACGATCTTGTCGATCGTTTGTAGAAGCTTGCGGATAAATCCCGCAGGCTTTTTCTCTTAGGTGCAAAAGTATATTACTCGCTTTTGATTGCCATACTAGGCAATAAAAGGCGGGTGGATTGTATGGCAGAAGAAAATGAAAATAATCAGGAAAGTTCAATCGTCCAGAAAATCAAGGAATTGGGACAGTCCAATGTCCCGGATCCCGGTACATCGCCGGTTCATGTGTTATCCATCATCGGACAGATCGAAGGACACATCCAGCTTCCTTCCAAAAACAAAACGACCAAATATGAACATATTCTTCCTCAATTGATAGCCATTGAACAGAACCCGAAAATCAAAGGGTTGGTCGTCATTTTGAATACGGTGGGAGGAGATGTGGAAGCAGGGCTTGCCATTTCAGAGATGATCCATTCCCTTTCCAAACCCACGGTATCTATTGTTCTTGGTGGCGGTCACTCGATCGGTGTTCCGATTGCGGTCGCGACGGATCGCTCTTTCATTGTAGAAACGGCTACGATGACGATTCATCCGATTCGACTGAATGGCCTCGTGATCGGTGTTCCGCAAACGTTCGAATACATGGATAAGATGCAGGACAGGGTAATCAACTTCGTTACGAGCCACTCCCGTATAGAAGAAGAAACATTCAAAGAGCTTATGTTTGCAAAAGGAAACCTCACAAGGGATATCGGTACGAACGTTGTTGGAAAACAAGCAGTTGAATATGGTCTCATTGATGAAGTGGGCGGAGTGAAAGAAGCGATGAGTGTGATGAATGAGTGGATCGGGAAGGAGGCGGAGAATGATGCATTACACTCCACTTGATCCCGAGGATATTCTTGAAGAGGAAGAAATCCATGAGAAAGAGAAGGCATTTGGGGAGAAGTTTCTCATTTTCCGGGGGAACAGGATGGAACGTTTGATTTCCACGGATCCCAATGATTTCATGAATCCTGAATTACAACCAGGTCTGTGGTTGAAATCGACGGATGTATGATATAATTAGATAGAGTAAGAATGCAGGGTGCCCAGGGTTGAAGGCATCCTGTTTTTTCGTAAAATCTGGGGAGGACCATATGGCAAACAGAAAAAGGAACAAGAAAAAGAAATCGAAAATAAATGATCAAATCCGCTTCGAGTTGATCGGGCTGTTATTCATAGCTTTATCTATCTTCGGCAGTGGGATTCCTCTATTGAACGCAGGTGCAATCCCCGGGTTTTTGACATATTTCTTCCGACTGATCCTCGGTCTATGGTATATCGTCATCCCGGTCGGATTACTGATAATCGGAGTGTATCTGATGATCAGACGCAAGTGGCCGCTTATTCAGAAAAAGCGAGGGATCGTCATGGTGGCGCTTGGAGTGCTGCTTGTCAGCCATGCACAGGCCCTTTCTCAAAGTGCGGGAGGAGTGTTTTCTTCCACTTGGGAATTATATCGTACGGGAGAACCTTTCTTTGAACTGGGGGGAGGGTTCACCGGAGCCATTTTATACAGCCTTACATACTTTTTGTTCGGCCAGGTAGGATCGATCATTGTAGCTGTGTTCCTGGTAGTCATAGGAAGCATGATGATAAGAGAATGGTCTCCGGCTGAAAAACTGACAGCATTGTGGGAAAGAAGGAAGAAGCTTCTCAAAAAACGAAAGCGTAAGAAACCACAACCTGACAAACAGCAGGACCAATCTGAAGATAATGAGGTGACTGTTGAAGAGGAAATGGATCACCGAGTAGATCAGCCGATCATTCAGGATTTCACGGAGCAGGCGAAGGTTGGGAAGGCTAAGGAGTCTACACCTACTGAAGAAAAGGAATCTCCCCCTCAGCAGGAAGAGAAGGAAGTTTCCCTTGCTACAGCGGAAATGGAGAATCATGATTATGAACTGCCGGGCTATGAACTTCTGAAAGCTCCAGAGGGCACGCCGCAGAGTCAGGATAGGAGTCATATTCAACGTACCGTGAAAAAGCTTGAAGCGACTTTCGAAAGTTTTGGCGTAAAGGCGAAGGTTACGAAAGTGCACGTAGGACCTTCCGTTACAAAATATGAAATCAATCCTGATACCGGAGTGAAGGTAAGCAAAATCGTGAATCTGCATGATGACCTTGCTTTGTCTCTGGCTGCCCGGGATATCCGGATAGAAGCTCCGATCCCGGGGAAATCAGCCGTGGGTATTGAAGTTCCTAATCAGGAGATTTCCATGGTTACATTAAGAGAGGTTTTGGAAACGACCTCTCTCTCCAAAGAACAGAAACTAGGGTTTGCTCTCGGAAGAGATATATCCGGGGAGGCCGTGATGGCGGAGTTGAATAAAATGCCTCACCTCCTTGTAGCAGGCGCGACCGGAAGCGGGAAAAGTGTATGTATCAATGGAATCATCACAAGTATCCTGATGCGTGCCAAACCTCATGAAGTAAAAATGATGATGATCGATCCCAAAAAAGTGGAGCTTAACGTATATAACGGGATTCCACACCTGCTTTCTCCGGTAGTGACAGACCCGAAAAAGGCTTCCAGAGCACTCAAAAAAGTCGTCAGTGAGATGGAAAGACGGTATGACCTTTTCTCTGAAAGTGGAACGAGGAATATCGAGGGATACAATCATTATATTAAGAGACATAATGAATATGAAGGAGATGATCAGCCTACCCTTCCTTACGTCGTCGTGCTGGTTGATGAACTTGCGGACCTCATGATGGTCGCTTCGAACGAAGTGGAAGAGTCCATTACAAGGTTGGCTCAAATGGCCAGAGCTGCAGGTATACATCTGATTATCGCTACACAGCGTCCTTCCGTGGACGTCATTACAGGGGTGATCAAGGCGAATATTCCTTCAAGGATTGCCTTCAGTGTTTCCTCTCAGACAGACTCGAGAACCATTCTCGACTCAGGTGGGGCAGAAAAACTTCTCGGCCGTGGAGATATGCTGTTCACACCAGTAGGGGCCAATAAGCCTACGCGTGTCCAGGGAGCTTTTCTGTCTGATGAAGAAGTAGAGAAAGTGGTGAACTTCTGTGTCGAGCAGCAAAAAGCCCAATATCAGGAAGAGATGATTCCTGAAGAAGAAAGTGAAGTACAACAGGAAGTGGACGATGATCTTTATCCGGAAGCCGTGCAAATGGTGGTGGAAATGCAGAGTGCCAGTGCCTCAATGATTCAGCGAAGGTTCCGGGTAGGGTATACAAGAGCCGCCCGACTCGTTGATGCCATGGAAGAGAACGGGATCGTCGGACCTTCTGAAGGTAGCAAGCCGAGAGCTGTACTCGTATCCCAGGTAGAAGAGAAGGAAGAAGTTCCCGAGAATTAAATCCTCGGGAATTTTTTCTTGAATTCGAAAAAATATCAAAATTGTCACAAGACTATTTATTTATCGACGAAAAAGTGTTATATTTATCTCAAATAATATGTGTCGAACGTCAGAGGTCAGATCTCCAACATTCGAACCATGAGAGAAGGTAGAGGAGGTGGGTAAATGCCAATTAAGCAGGATCCCAGACATTTATATCTACAAGTCATCGAACAATTGAAGAAGGATATCAAAGGAGGCGTCTACAAAGAACGGGAAAAATTACCCTCGGAATTCCAACTCTCTAAGAAATTGGGAGTATCTCGTGCTACCCTTAGGGAAGCCTTGAGGATTCTCGAAGAAGAGAATCTCGTTACGAGAAGACATGGCGTCGGAACTTTTGTGAACCCGAAACCTATGTTCTCCGCAGGTATCGAAGAACTCGATAGTGTGACAGGGATGATAGCTGCATTCGGGAAAAAGCCAGGTTCCCAGTACTTATCAGCTGAACTGGTGGAACCTACTGAAGAGGATCGTGAGAGATTCCATCCGATAGAATTACATAAGATTGCGAAACTCGAACGTGTACGAACAGCTGATGGAGAACCGGTCGTTTACTGTGTCGATAAGTTGCCGGAGGGCGTCATCCCTTTAAAAGATGTGAAAGAAACGGATTCCCTGTTCAACTTAATTGAAGAATACACTCAGAAGACGATTACGTACGCAGTTACTCATATAGAGCCAATCGGGTACCATGATATCGTTTCTCCCGTATTGAAAAGTGCTCCGGAAGAAGCTTTGCTCCTTCTGAAGCAAATGCATTACACAGCAGATGATGAACCGCTGCTTCTATCATTGAATTACTTCAGGGCAGACAAGTTCAGTTTCCATGTTTTAAGACGTAGAGTGTAAGGGTTTTCAATTGTATGATATATTCCATTGGGGGAGGTGAGGCCCTTACGGGTAAGAAGTCTTCAGGTGTACAAGGTAGTATTTTCAAAAATTTGAAGGGGGATTTATAACTATGCGTCGTGTTTTATTTCTGTTAACTCTAGTATTAACACTTGGTATTTTCCTGGCTGCCTGCGGTTCTTCCGATGAAGGTGGAGATTCCGAAGACTCCGGCGGAGATACGGGTTCCCAGGAAGAAGGGTCCGGTAGTGAAGGTGAAAGTGGCGGTGACTTCTCTGTTGCGATGGTTACAGATACAGGAGGGGTTGACGACAAATCGTTCAACCAATCTGCTTGGGAAGGACTTCAGGCTTTCGGTGAAGCTCAAGGGCTCGAAGAAGGAGAAGGGTTCGACTATGCACAGTCTGAGAGTGATGCGGACTATACAACGAACCTTAACCGTCTAGTTCGTGAAGAGTATGATCTCATTTTCGGTATCGGTTTCCTTCTTCAACCTGATGTTGAAAAGGTAGCTTCTCAGTTCCCTGAGACGAACTTCGCTCTTGTTGATGCGGTTGCTGAAGGTGATAACGTTGCGAGTATCACGTTCAAAGAGCATCAGGGTTCTTTCCTTGCCGGTGTAGCAGCTGCACATAAGACACAGTCCAACCATATCGGTTTTGTCGGCGGTGTCGACAGTGAACTGATCAACAAATTCGAATCCGGCTTCCGTGCTGGTGCGAAAACAGTAAACCCTGATATTCAAATCGACGTTCAGTATGCGGAAAGCTTCAACTCTGCAGACCAGGGTAAACTGATTGCTTCTAACATGTACTCCCAGGGTGCCGACGTTATCTACCACGCTGCCGGCGGAACAGGTAACGGTGTATTCTCTGAAGCGAAAGACCGAGTACGTGGTGGAGAAGAAGAAGTCTGGGTCATCGGTGTAGACCGTGACCAGCACGATGAAGGTCAGATCAACGACCAGAACGTTGCACTTACTTCTATGGTTAAGCGTGTAGATATCGCTGTTCAGGACGTTTCCACACAAGCGATGGAAGGCGAATTCCCTGGTGGCGAAGTAGTTGAATATGGACTTGAGGATGATGGTGTCAGCCTTGCGCGCACGAACGAAGAAGCGCTTGGAGACGAAATCATTTCTGCTATCGAAGAATGGAAGCAAAAAATCATCGACGGCGAAGTAGAAGTACCGCAGACTCGCGAAGGTGCGGAAGAATACATCTCTTCCCTTTAATGGTAATGAGAGGAGAGGTCGGCACAACCCGGCCTCTTTCTATCTCAAAATCATCAAAGGAACTCATCTGTGCTTCCTTTGATGATTTTGAACATAGAAAAAATGCAAGAGTGGGGGAGGATCTCATGGACTATGTAATAGAAATGCTTAACATCAGGAAAGAGTTTCCTGGAATAGTGGCGAATGATGATATTACGCTGCAGGTACAAAAAGGAGAAATCCATGCGCTTTTAGGAGAAAACGGTGCAGGGAAATCGACGCTGATGAACGTCCTTTTCGGTCTTTATAAACCCGAAAAAGGTAGCATCAAAGTCAATGGGAAAGAGGTAAATATCGAAGACCCGAACGTAGCGAATGAACTGGGTATCGGAATGGTGCACCAGCACTTCATGCTCGTAGATACGTTTACCGTAACGGAGAATATCGTACTGGGAAGTGAGCCGAGTAAAGCAGGTACGGTCGATATCAAGGCTGCCGAAAAAGAAGTGCAGGCTTTGTCTGAAAAATACGGGTTGAACGTAGATGCCACAGCGAAGATCCGCGATATTTCCGTAGGTATGCAACAGAGGGTGGAAATATTGAAAACGCTTTATAGAGGCGCGGAGATTCTTATTCTCGATGAACCTACGGCCGTCTTGACTCCTCAGGAAATCAAGGAACTGATCCAGATCATGCAGGATCTTGTGAAAGAAGGGAAATCGATCATTCTTATCACACACAAACTGAAAGAGATTATGCAGGTGTGTGATAAATGTACAATTATCCGTAAAGGGAAAGGGATCGGTACCGTCGATGTAAACGAGACGAACCCTACAGAACTCGCTTCCTTAATGGTTGGAAGAGAAGTCAACTTCAAGACGGATAAAACACCCGGTTCTCCTACAGAAACCGCATTAAGCATCAAGGATCTCAGGGTGAAAGATAGCCGCGGGGTGGAAATGGTTAAAGGGTTGAACCTGGATGTCAGAAAAGGGGAAATCCTGGGAATCGCCGGCGTAGATGGAAATGGCCAGACAGAACTCGTCGAAGCGCTTACCGGTCTTAAGAAAAGCTCTTCAGGCCAAGTTTCTCTGAACAACAATTCGATTTACAATCTTGAACCGAGAAAAGTGACAGAAGCTGGAGTAGCTCATATTCCGCAAGACCGTCACAAACACGGATTGCTCCTAGACTTTCCGATCGGGGAAAATATGGTGCTTCAGAATTATTACATGGAGCCCAATTCGAAGAACGGCATTTTGAACTTCAAAAAGATTTATGAAAAAGCCCGTTCACTTATCAAAGAATATGATGTAAGAACGCCTGATGAATATACAAAGGCGAGGGCTTTATCCGGTGGTAACCAGCAAAAGGCGATCATCGCCCGGGAAGTGGACCGCTCGCCTGATCTTCTCATAGCTGCTCAGCCTACGAGAGGCTTGGACGTCGGTGCCATCGAATTTATTCATAGTAAGCTTATCGAAGAACGGGATAAGCAAAGAGCTGTATTGCTCGTATCTTTCGAACTTGATGAAATCATGAACGTCAGTGACAGAATCGCTGTCATGTTCGACGGACAGATTATTGCAGAAGTGAAACCGGAAGAGACGGACGAACAGGAGCTGGGTCTTTTGATGGCCGGAAGAAAGTCGGAAAAGCGAGGTGAAGCATAATGTTCAGCAATCGAACTTTTAATATCGTAGTACCGCTCATCTCTGTCGTACTGGGTCTTCTGGCAGGAGCGTTGATTATGCTTGCATTCGGATACAATCCTGTGGCCGGTTATGCAGCTATGTGGAATGGAGCGTTTGGAGATGCCTACTTCCTTGGAGAAACCGTTCGACAGGTCACGCCATACGTTCTTTCGGGACTTGCCGTGGCATTCGCCATGCGGGCAGGACTCTTGAACATCGGTGTTGAAGGTCAGGTCATCGTAGGGTGGCTTGCGGCGGTATGGGTCGGTACAGCATTCGGCATGCCTCCGGTTGTTCATGTGATTGTGGCGTTGCTGGCAGCTGCTGTAGCCGGAAGTTTATGGGGATTTGTGCCTGGTCTGTTAAAAGCGAAGCTCGGAGTTCATGAAGTTATCGTTACCATTATGATGAACTACATAGCTCTTTATCTATCCAATTCTATCATCAGAAGTCTAATGACTGACGGCTCAGACCGTACGGATAACGTAGCTGAAACAGCTTCACTTGCAGCCCCCTGGCTGAGGGAAATCACTTTCTTCTCCCGGATCCACTACGGTTTTGTCGTAGCGCTTCTCATGGCTTTCACCATGTGGTTCGTCCTTAACAAAACGACGCGTGGTTTCGAGCTGAGAGCGGTCGGAAGTAACCCGTTCGCTTCTGAGTATTCGGGTATGAAAGTAGGAAGAAATATCATAATCGCTATGGTCATTTCCGGTGGTTTCGCAGGACTTGCAGGGGCTATGGAAGGTCTTGGTACGTTCCAATATGCTTCCGTAAGTTCCGGGTTTACGAATATCGGTTTTGACGGGATCGCTGTAGCCCTTCTTGGTGCGAACACTGCCATCGGTGTCGTGTTGGCGGCTATTTTGTTCGGGACACTGAAAATCGGTGCACTCAACATGCCGACAGAAGCCGGGGTACCGACGGAGCTCGTTGATATTGTAATCGCTCTGATCATTCTTTTCGTAGCATCCGGTTACATTATCCGTTGGGCATTCCTGAAATTCAGCAAGGAGGGGAAATAAATGGGATTTTTTGAAGCGTTAGCAATTATGGTTTCATCTGCACTGGTATTTGCTGCCCCTCTGATTTTCACGGCGATCGGCGGCGTATTCAGTGAAAGGTCCGGGGTCATCAACATCGGATTGGAAGGTTTAATGGTTATGGGGGCATTCGTAGGTATCGTATTCAACCTTACGTTCGCTGATACGTTCGGTTCCATGACACCCTGGATCTCTATGCTTGCAGCTATGGTTCTTTCCGCCATATTCGCTCTCGTTCACGCGGTCGCTTCGATTTCATTCCGAGCCGACCAGGTGGTGAGCGGGGTAGCGATCAACTTCCTGGCACTTGGTGTAGGATTGTTCCTGACCCGCGAGTTCTATGACCGTGGTCAGACGGATATCATCAGTCAACCTTTCTATACGTGGGATGTGCCTTTATTGTCTGATATCCCGATTCTCGGAAGGATGTTCTTTGAGAACTATCCATCGACGTATCTTGCTATTGCAGTCGCACTCATCGGTTGGTTCGTCTTATTCAAGACTTCCTTCGGTTTACGCCTTCGTGCTGTAGGGGAACACCCGATGGCGGCTGATACGAACGGGATCAAAGTGTACCGTATGCGTTACATCGCTGTTATGATCTCAGGTGCGATGGGTGGACTCGGAGGAGCTGCTTATGCATTGACGGTAGCTCAGGCGTTCTCTCAAGCTACGATTGTCGGGCAAGGGTTCATGTCACTCGCCGCAGTCATCTTCGGTAAATGGCATCCACTCGGAGCACTTGGGGCAGCGATATTCTTCGGTTTCGCCCAGGCAATCAGTATCAATGGTGCCAGTTGGCCGCTGTTATCCAATATACCTCAGGTCTTCCTACTGATTCTTCCTTACGTGCTGACGATACTTGCACTCGCAGGATTCATCGGCAGAGCGGAAGCGCCAAAATCACTCGGAGAACCTTATATCAAAGGAAGTCGTTAAGCATATAACCCGGCCGACGCCGGGTTATATGTTTTTACTTTTGTAAAAGCATCATTTAGCATAAGATAAAGAAGGAAGACATTGCCGGATTATAGGAGGAACAAAATGAAAATCGCAAAACAATATACAGAAGAAATGAAAGGGTATCGCCTTCACGTTTTACCAAGCAATAAGTATAAAACGATTTCTATTGTAGTGAAATTGAAAGCAGCCCTTTCGAAAGAAACCATCACGAAACGCGCTCTGTTGCCGAATGTGTTACAAAAAGCCACTTCAAGTTACCCTTCATCCCGTAAATTGCAGGGAGCCCTGGAGGATCTGTACGGGACGGCTTTAAGTGCAGATGCGGCTAAAAAAGGAGAAAGTCATATACTTACATTCCGGATGGAAGTCGTGAATGATCGTTACTTAAAAGAAGAAGGATCCCTTCTGGAAAAGGCGCTTCAAATTTTGAATGAAGTTCTTTATCACCCTAAAGAGGAAGAGGGCGGGTTTTTGCCATCAATCTTTCAAAGGGAAAAAGATACGCTCAAACAGCGGATCCATTCGGTGAAAGACGATAAAATGAGCTATGCGAATATAAGGCTGATGGATCATATGTGCGAGGGAGAAGCATATGGTGTGCACGCCCACGGGCATTTGGAAGATCTCGAGGACCTTTCGAACGAGGATCTCTTCTCTTATTATAAAGAATTGGTGGAAAGCGATGATATGGATGTCTATGTCACCGGGGACGTGTCTCAGAAGGAAGTGGAAGATTTGTCCCGTGAATATTTCTCGAGAGATGGTCTCCAGGCTTCAGGAGAAGGTTGGAAAGCATCAGATAAACAAGTCGAAGCCTCCCGTGAAATCATTGAACACGAAGAAATGAGTCAGGGGAAACTTCACATCGGTTTTCGGACTCATACTTTATTCGGTGAAGATGATTACTATCCGCTTCAAGTATTCAATGGTATTTTCGGAGGGTTCCCGAGTTCGAAACTGTTCATGAACGTCCGTGAAAAACACAGCCTGGCTTATTACGCCGCCTCCAGGTTCGAAAGCCACAAAGGGCTTCTATTCGTGTTCAGCGGGATTGACCCGAATGATTATGACCAGGCGAAATCGATCATCCTTGATCAGAAAAAAGCGATTGAAAACGGGGAATTCACAGAGGGAGAAGTGGAGGAGTCCAAGCAGCAGATCGTCCACCAGCTGAAAGAAACAATGGAACATCCTTATGGGCTCGTGGAAATCCTCTATCACCAGCAACTGAGCGGAAAGAAAATCACAGCAGACGAGATATTCGACCGTTTGGAACGCGTAACTAAAGAAGACGTCGTTCAAATAGCCAAGAAAATCCAACTCGATACAATCTATTTCTTAACGAGTAAAGAGAAAGGGGATTCCTAATTATGAAGCGTCGGGAATTCAAGCATATCAATGAAACGATTTATGAAGAAAAGATGGACAATGGTCTCCAGGTGTTTTTACTGTCGAAGCCTGAAATGGTGAAAACATACGGTATCTTCACAACCAACTATGGCTCCATCGATCAGACCTTCACGCCGCTTGGCAAGGATGAAGAGGTTACGGTGCCTGAAGGGATAGCGCACTTTCTCGAGCACAAATTGTTCGAAAAAGAAGATCGTGACGTGTTCCAGGATTTTACGAAGCTCGGAGCGTCTGCGAATGCTTTCACATCCTTCACGAAAACGGCCTATCTGTTTTCAGCAACCTCACATATTTATGAGAATGTGAAAACATTAGTGGATTTCGTTCAGGATCCTTATTTCTCGGAGGAATCCGTAGAGAAAGAGAAAGGGATCATCAGCCAGGAGATCCGTATGTATGATGATCAACCGGACTGGAGAGGGTTCTTCGGTACTATCGGAAGCCTGTATCATAAACACCCAGTAAAAATAGACATTGCAGGTACGGTGGATTCCATTCAGAACATAACGAAAGACGACTTGTACACGTGTTACGAAACGTTCTATCATCCTTCGAACATGGTTCTGTTTATTGCGGGGAATATAGACGCTGAGGAGATGATGGCGTATGTCCGTGAAAATCAGAATAATAAAACGTTCCCGGAGGCCCCGGAGATAAACAGAAGATTCCCGCGTGAACCTGTTTCAGCATTCAAGTCGGAGGACGCAATTGAAATGGCAGTATCGACGCCGAAGGCCTATGTGGGGATGAAAGAGAAAGTGAAGGATCTTTCCGGGGAGGAACTCCTTCGCTCGGAGTTATTCGCTGACATGCTGCTCGATTATTACTTCTCCACAAGTGGGAAATACTACGATGAGCTTTATCAGGGCGGATTGATTGATGACAGCTTCCATTTTGAAACGGAATGGGAACGAGAATTCGGATTCACGATTCTCGGCGGAGATTCCCGGGATCCGGAGGCTTTCCTGAAGCGTTTGAAAACTATGATGCACACTCTCAGAAAAGAATCGATCGGTGATGAAGACTTCGCCCGCATGAAACGGAAGAAAATCGGAGAATTCATGAGAGCGTTGAATTCCCTGGAGTTCATTGCAAACCAGTACACTCATTACCATATGCTCGGTATCAATTTATTTGATGTACTTCCGGTTATTGAATCCCTGAAAAAAGAAGAAATGGAAGCCTTTATCGAGAACTGGATTCAGGAAAGTCAAATGACGACATTCCAGGTAAAACCGAAGCAATGAGAAGGTGCCTCGTAGTCGGTGGCAGTGGAGATATTGGACGTGCCATCTGCGACCAACTGCTGCAGGACGGTTGGGAGATCGGAGTCCATTACAATTCCAACCGGCCCGATTTTCATCCTTCTTCGTCCTGTACTTACATTCAGGGAGATTTATCCTCTCCAGACGGAATTGATGCGTTTCTGGGAAACCTGACGACGACGTGGGATGCTGTCATATTTGCAGCAGGGACGTCTCTGTATGGACTTTTTCAAGAAGCGACGGATCAACAGATGGATGAGCTTTATCACATTCATGTAAAGTCGATCTGGAAGATCACCCGGCACGTACTTCCTGGAATGATTTCTGAAAAACACGGCAATCTTGTCGTCGTCACTTCGGTATGGGGAGAGGGAGGAGCGAGTATGGAAGTGCTGTACAGTTCAGTTAAAGGAGCACAGCGTGCTTTTGTCCATGCCCTTTCCAAGGAAGTGGGACGTAGCGGCATCAGGGTGAACGGGATTGCCCCAGGGATGATTGATACGAAGATGAATGGGATATTCGAAAAAGAGGACATCGAGGCGATCGAAGAAGAGATTCCGCTCCATAGACAGGGGCAGACGAGAGAAGTTGCCGATGTTGCGCGTTTTCTGCTCGGAAAGAGAGCCTCTTATGTGACCGGTGAAATCATTAATGTTTCCGGTGGCTGGAAATGATTATGCATACTTTTCTAATTCCTCCTCATACTAGGTAACGACTATATGAAAAAGGAGGGGCTTCGATGTCTGTCATGGACAATTTTGACTCATGGAAACAGTTTCTCGGAAGTCGATTGAATCAGGCGGAATCCAAAGGATTACAGGAAGGTGCAGCTTCTGAGCTTGCCTATGAAATCGGCGATTATCTGGCTGGCCACGTTGATCCGAAGAATGAAGAAGAAGCGACGCTGAGAGATTTGTGGAACGCTTCGAACAAAGAAGAACAGCATGCGATTGCTAATGCCATGATTAAAATGGTACAAAACAGTAATCGATGAAACACCTGGCCGTTCAGAATTTCTGGGCGGCCTTTCTATTTTTTGGGCGAGATTTTCTTTCCTAATAGGAAAAAATCATTTATGATAGTAGGAGAGCAGAAATTGTCTAATCAAACGATTTTCTAAGGAGCTTCCGAATGGAGAAACAGGAATGGTATCTGGAATATCAAATTCAGTATAATCGCCCCGGATTGCTAGGGGATATCGCTTCGCTTTTAGGTATGATGGCTATTAACATCGTCACGATCAACGGAGTGGAGGATTCTCATCGCGGAATGCTGCTCTTATGTAAAGAGGAAGTCCAGATTAATCGTCTTCGCTCGATTTTGAGGACGATGGATACGATTGAAATCACGAAGTTACGAAAGCCCAAGCTCAGGGATCGCCTGGCTGTACGACACGGAAGGTATATACATAGTGATGTGGATGACAGGAAGACGTTCCGTTTTGTACGAAAGGATCTCGGTTTGCTTGTTGATTTTATGGCCGAATTGTTTATGAAAGAAGGTCATAAGATGGTAGGGATCCGGGGAATGCCGCGGGTAGGAAAGACTGAGTCGATTGTGGCTGCGAGTGTCAGTGCCAATAAGCGGTGGCTGTTTTTGTCAAGTACGCTGCTGAAGCAGACCGTAAGGAGCAAACTGATCAAAGAAGAATTCAGTCCGGATAACGTATACATCATCGATGGGATGGTATCGGCGAGGAAGGCTTCGGAAGAGCATTGGCAACTGGTGCGCGAAATTATGCGGTTACCTGCGATGAAGGTCATTGAACATCCGGATATCTTCGTACAGGAGACGGAATACAAAATGGACGATTTCGACTATATCATCGAACTGAGAAGTGATGAAGACCAGGTCATCACTTATGAAACGGCAGAAAAGCAGAAGAATCACGGGTTCAATGATTTCGGTGATGGATTTAATATGTTTGACTTTTAAAGGTTGGTGAGAAAATGGAACTTGGAGCTCGACTCAAAGAAGCCCGGAATGCCAAAGGAATGTCTTTGGAGGAAGTTCAGGCTTCAACAAAAATTCAAAAAAGATACTTACAGGCGATCGAAGACAACAATTTCGATACGCTTCCCGGCAAGTTTTATACGAGAGCGTTCATAAGGGAGTATGCCTCTACGGTAGGCTTGAATCCGGAAGAGGTCATGGAAGAGCATAGAAGTGAACTCCCTTCGATGGATGAGGAGACGACGATTCCGTATACGAGAGTGCAGAAAGCTAAGAAGGATACTTCGAAACAGAAGAGTTCGGGGAAACCGTCGAAAATATTCCCCGCAATCATTACGGTGGCACTCGTCATCATCATCGCTTTCGTCATTTATTTCTTTACTCAGCAGTTGTCGACTCCTTCAGAGACAGGACCTGAGACAGAGGAGCCTCAAGATGAAGTGGTAATCTCGAATGAGGAGGAAACCTCCGGGGACGAAGAAAATCAGGAGGAAGCGCCAGAAGAAGATTCAGCAGGTGAAGATCAGCAAGAATCATCAGGTGAAACGCCAGACTCAAAAGAGCAACAAGACCAGGAGAAAGCTGCAGAAGAACCTGAGGAAAAGCAGCAAGCACAAGTGCAACTTCAACAGACAGGGACAGGTGGCTTTCCTGAACATACGTATCAGGTTACGGGAGCTGAAGAAAAACAACTGTCCATCGAACTGGCAGGGGAATCCTATTTAGAAGTGACTGCACCTAAAAATGGAGAGAATCTGATTGATCCCATTATTTACACAGCAGCGGACAGTCCTTTGACGATCGACGTCTCTTCCTATAATCAAGTTTTCCTGAAAACCGGTTCTGCCGGTGCACTTACGGTTTCCGTGGACGGTCAGCCGCTGGAGTTCCCGGCGGATTTGACAACACAGAAACTTCTGATCAACTTCAAATAGAACAAAAAGCTGTCTTAGGGATGAGGCAGCTTTTTGTTAGAAAAGGGGTATTTTATGAACCTGCCGAATAAGATTACGCTATCACGCATTTTTTTGATTCCTATTTTTATCATTCTCATGTCTGTACCTTTCGGGTGGGGAACACTTGAGATGGGAGAGCGGGAGCTTCCGATTTCCCATCTGTTAGGGGCGATTCTGTTTATCATCGCATCTACCACAGACTGGATTGATGGACACTTGGCACGGAAGCACAATTTGGTGACGAACCTCGGGAAATTCCTCGACCCTCTGGCTGATAAACTTCTCGTCAGTGCGGCCCTGATCCTTCTTGTTGAAATCGGTCTCGCTCCGGCATGGATCGTCATCTTAATTATCAGTAGGGAATTCGCAGTTACCGGTCTCCGACTTGTTGCTGCAGGTGAAGGAGCAGTACTTGCGGCGAGTCAAATGGGAAAATTGAAAACGTGGATTCAGATTGTCGCCATTTCCCTTCTGCTGTTACATAACTTCCCTTTCGCTTTTCTTGGGTTTCCTTTAGGAATCATAGGATTGTATCTAGCTCTACTGATTACTGTGTATTCCGGGTACGATTACTTTAAGAAAAATTGGCATGTAATGAGGGATTCGAAATGAAACAGTGGAAAACGGAACTGATAGGTGTAGGTACCGAACTATTGCTCGGTCAGATCGCTAACACAAATGCCCAGTGGCTATCGGAACAACTCGCCCAGCATGGTATTTCCGTCTATTATCACATAGCCGCCGGTGATAACATGCAAAGGCTCACGGATATATTCCAAACGGCTCAATCCAGATCCAACCTCGTCATCGTAACAGGGGGTCTTGGACCTACGGATGATGATTTGACGAAAGAGGCTGCCAATGAACTCTTTGGGCAGTCCTTCCGTATGGATGAGACATCGAAAGGGATCATCGAAGCTTATTATGAAAAAAACGGGCTGACGATGACTTCCAATAACTATAAACAGGCTCAGGTGTTTGAGGAGGCGTATGTCCTTGAAAATAAAGAAGGGATGGCCCCCGGGCAAATCGTAGAACACGACGGAGTGATCTGGGTCTTTCTCCCCGGAGTTCCTATGGAAATGAAGTATCTGATGACAGAAGGCTTCTTTCCGTATTTGAAAGAAAGATACGATCTTCCCACAGAAATCAAATCGGAAATGCTTCATTTTATCGGTATCGGCGAATCGGCACTTGAGGATCGTCTCTCTGATCGGATCAGAGTCCAGAACAATCCTACCATTGCTCCGCTCGCTTCTATGGGTGAAGTCGGACTGAGACTGACAGCTTCCGCTGATACGATTGAAGAAGCGAAGGAGATCATTTCTAAAGAGAAAGAAATCGTCTTATCACGTCTCGGTGATTATTATTACGGTAGTGACGACATCACGATCGAAGAAAAAGTTTGTGAACTACTGAAATCAAATGGATCTACGATAGCAGCTGCTGAGAGTCTGACAGGCGGTGAATTCATAAATGAGCTGATCCGTATTCCAGGTGCTTCCCACGTTTGTGCGGGAGGAATGGTTTCCTATACGAAAGAAGCGAAAGAAAAATCACTAGGAGTTTCTCCTTATGTTACGAATCGTTATGGAACGATCAGCAAAGAATGCGCGGAAGAGATGGCTGAAAGGATTCAGCAAATGTTCCGCTCGGATATCGGTATCAGTTTCACAGGTGTAGCAGGTCCCTCCTCAAGTGAAGGACATGAGCCTGGAACGATCTATATAGGAGTGAAAGTCGGGGAACAGAGGGCTTATCATCACTTCTACCATATCCAGGGCTCAAGAGAGCAGATAAGGAAACGCGCTGTGAAAAAAGCGTACCAGCTTTTATTTCACCTTCTCAAAAATTGAATAGTTGCAGCTTCAGACATGTAGAAAATACAATTTTCTTCTTATACTTTTTGTATTTTCTATATGTTTTTTCTTTTAAAAAAAAGGGAACATTTATTCGCATTTCAGTTGGCAAATGAAGAAAAAAAAGTTATGATAGGTATAGAAATAAAGAAAGGGGAATTTCATGAGTGAACGTAAGCAAGCCCTAGATATGGCATTAAGACAAATAGAAAAGCAATTTGGTAAAGGATCCATCATGAAGCTCGGGGAGCAGGCGGAGCGCAAAATAAACACAGTACCGAGTGGTTCTCTTGCCCTGGACGTGGCACTTGGTGTAGGAGGATATCCAAGAGGTAGAATCGTAGAGATTTATGGCCCTGAATCTTCCGGTAAAACGACGGTTGCCCTTCATGCGATTGCAGAAGCGCAGCGTGCCGGAGGACAAGCTGCGTTCATAGACGCAGAGCACGCCCTTGATCCAACGTACGCACAGGCCCTCGGGGTAGATATTGAAGAACTTCTCCTTTCTCAGCCGGATACCGGAGAGCAGGCTCTTGAAATTGCGGAAGCTCTTGTTCGTAGTGGAGCGGTGGACATGATCGTCGTAGACTCCGTAGCTGCACTTGTACCTAAAGCAGAGATTGAGGGGGAAATGGGAGACTCTCACGTCGGTCTTCAGGCACGACTGATGTCCCAGGCCCTTCGTAAACTTTCCGGGGCGATCAACAAGTCCAAGACGACGGCTGTCTTCATCAACCAAATCCGTGAAAAAGTCGGAGTCATGTTCGGCAGTCCGGAAACGACGCCAGGAGGTCGTGCGCTTAAGTTCTATTCCTCAGTACGACTCGAGGTCCGTAGAGCAGAAACACTGAAACAGGGGAATGACATGATCGGAAACAAGACACGAATCAAAGTCGTCAAGAACAAAGTGGCCCCTCCATTCAGAAAAGCGGAAGTCGACATCATGTACGGTGAAGGTATTTCGAGAGAAGGGGAACTCGTCGATATAGCTACAGAACTCGACCTGATCAATAAGAGCGGTTCCTGGTACTCCTATAATGGAGACCGTCTCGGTCAGGGACGGGAGAATGCGAAGCAATACCTTAAGGAAAACGTGGAAGTATATGAAGAGCTGAAGCGGTTGATCCGTGAACATTATGGGATGGACGGGGAAACCAAAGCGGCTAGCGAAGAAGAAAAAGATGCAGAAAATCAGGAATCACTGGATGTCTGATGAAAAGCAGGGCCTTGGGCCTTGCTTTTTCTTTCTACCCTGGATAGAGGTAGTATCTTGACATCCTTTATAGGCAAGCATAAAATGGATATGTATCATTCCATTTATTTTACCTATGATTTCGATACGAAACGAAATGATGAGACATTTAGTAATGGTAAAACAAAAGATGGGCTGTTGAAGCATGAGGAGGTGAAACTATGGGTATTGTATCCGCGATCATCTTCATCTTGCTTGCCCTGATCATCGGCTTAGCTGCAGGTTATTTCGTCCGGAAGTCCATTGCCGAAGCGAAGATTTCCAGTGCAGAGGATCTCGCAAAGCAAATTGTTGAAGAAGGTCGAAGGAATGCAGAATCAGCTAAAAAAGAAGCTCTTCTTGAAGCGAAAGAAGAGAACCAGACGTTTCGTCAGGAAGCGGAAAATGATATTCGTGAACGGCGCATGGAACTGCAAAAGTTTGAAAATCGTTTGAATCAAAAAGAAGAGAACTTGGATCGTAAAAGTGTGACGCTTGACCAGCGTGAACTTTCGTTAGAAAAGAAAGAAGAAACACTGGGAGAAAGGCAGACACAACTCGAACAAGAAGAAGTCGCTATGCAGCAACTAGTAGAGAAGCAGCAGACCGAGTTGGAGCGAATATCAGGACTTACGTCCGACCAAGCGAAACAGGTTATTTTGGATCGTACAGAGAACGATCTCTCCCATGAAACGGCACTCATGGTGAAAGAAGCGGAAAACAAAGCGAAGGAAGAAGCTGACAAGAAGGCGAAGGATATCCTATCTCTGGCTATGCAAAGGTGCGCAGCCGATCACGTTGCCGAGACGACAGTTTCTGTTGTTAACCTTCCTAATGATGAAATGAAAGGAAGGATCATCGGTAGAGAAGGTAGGAACATTCGTACGCTCGAGACGCTTACAGGCATCGATCTTATTATTGATGATACTCCGGAAGCGGTTATTCTTTCAGGCTTTGATCCTGTACGCCGGGAAATTGCACGGATTTCTCTTGAAAAACTTGTGCAGGATGGAAGGATCCACCCGGCTCGAATTGAAGAGATGGTGGAAAAATCCCGTAGAGAAGTCGACGATTACATCCGTGAAATCGGGGAAGAAACAACGTTCGAAGTTGGGGTCCACGGTCTTCATCCGGATCTCGTCAAAGTACTCGGCCGTCTGAAATATCGGACGAGTTACGGTCAAAACGTTTTGAAACACTCAACCGAAGTAGCTCACCTCTCCGGATTGCTGGCTGCAGAGCTCGGGGAAGATGTAACGCTTGCCAAGCGGGCCGGTTTGCTTCATGATATCGGGAAAGCGATCGACCATGAAGTGGAAGGCAGCCACGTGGAAATCGGGAAAGAGTTGGCAGTGAAGTATAAAGAGAACGACACCGTCATCAATGCTATTGCTTCCCACCACGGAGATGAAGAAGCAACCTCAGTCATCTCAGTCTTAGTAGCTGCGGCAGATGCACTTTCTGCTGCAAGACCGGGAGCGAGAAGTGAAACGCTAGAGAACTACGTAAAACGATTGGAAAAACTTGAAGAAATTTCGGAATCATACGATGGAGTAGAAAAATCTTTTGCAATCCAGGCTGGTCGCGAAATCAGAATCATGGTAAGCCCTGATGAAATTGATGATTTAGAGGCAACCAAGCTGGCTAGAAATATCAGAAGCCGTATTGAAGATGAATTGAACTATCCTGGACATATCAAAGTCACCGTTATTCGGGAGACTCGTTCAGTGGAATATGCAAAATAAATGATAAAGAAAAGCGGCCGGGAGCCGCTTTTCTTTATGTACATACTTAAGAAGGGAAGAATGCTTATCATGAGAATATTATTCATTGGAGATGTCGTAGGATCTCCGGGACGAGAAATGGTTGATACATATTTACCCAAATTGAAACAGAAATACCAGCCGACGATGACGGTTGTAAACGGGGAAAACGCAGCTTCCGGCAAAGGGATCACAGAAAAGATTTATCGCCGGTTTCTTGAGAAAGGAGCCCAGGCTGTAACGCTAGGAAATCATGCGTGGGACAAAAAGGAGATTTTTGAATTCATAGATGATGCTGATCACCTGGTGCGTCCTGCAAATATGCCTGAAGGTACACCAGGAAAAGGGTTGGCTTTCGTGAAAACTCCTCACGCGGAAGTGGCGGTCATCAATTTGCAGGCACGAACGTTCATGGCCCCCCTGGATGACCCCTTCAGAAAAATCGACGAACTGATCAAGGAAGCGAAAAAGCGGACAAATATCATTTTTCTGGATTTTCACGCAGAAGCTACCAGTGAGAAGCAAGCCATGGGCTGGTACGTCGACGGAAGAGTTAGCGTGAATGTCGGTACTCATACCCATGTACAGACCGCAGATGAGCGCATTTTACCGAATGGTACGGCATATATTTCAGATGTAGGAATGACCGGTCCTTATGATGGCATTCTTGGCATGGAAAGAGAGGCGGTTATGAAGAGATTTCTCACTCAGCTCCCTGTACGATTCGAAGTTCCGAAAGACGGTCGCACGCAATTGAGCGGAGTGTTGGCAGATATTGATGAGAAGACTGGAAAAGCGAAAAAAATCAAGCGTATCCTCATCAATGAAGATCATCCATTTTTTAGCTAAAGTTTGAATTTTGTAAAAACTTCCTTCATAATGAAAAGAGAATAACTTGTCATCCCAGGGAATACAGTAATGTATGAAGACTAGTAAATGAAGGAGGAGCTAGTAATGGATGTTTTAAAAGTTTCAGCCAAATCCGTACCAAACTCTGTAGCCGGTGCATTAGCGAACGTGGTGCGTGAAAGAGGGACTGCTGAGATCCAGGCTATCGGAGCTGGTGCTTTGAACCAGGCTGTGAAAGCGGTTGCGATTGCCAGGGGTTTTGTAGCTCCCAGTGGGATGGATCTAATATGCATTCCTGCATTTACGGATATTATGATTGATGAGGATGAACGAACAGCTATTAAACTAATTGTGGAACCGAGATGAGATAGGTGCTTCTCCTTACAGGGGAAGCACTTTTTTAATAAAACCGAGCGACAGGATTTTACCGTTTATTTTTCAGGAAATCTTTAGTACGATACAAATAGTTACTTATAATTCAGCAAAAAACCTGATATAATTGTATAGTTACCTTGTACGGTTGAAAGGGGATAGCAATGAACGAGCAACAGAGAAAAGAAATGGATCAGGTACGTGAAAAGGATCCTGAAAGCAACCTTGAACGAATCAAAGATAAAAGCTCCGAAGACTTCATGAAATATTTTGAAACGACATACCAGCCCCCGAATATGCGGGATGCTCAGAGACGTCGAAAGCAGGACGTAGATGTACATTATGACTTTAACATTCCTGAAGAAATGCAGGGAGTAGGCGAAGATCGCAAATATCTCATTCGCACCTATGGCTGTCAGATGAACGAGCACGATACAGAAGTGATGGCAGGCATATTTGAAGCGATGGGTTACGAATCGACAAAAGAAGCGGCAGAAGCGGACATCATTCTTCTGAACACCTGTGCGATCCGTGAAAACGCTGAGAACAAAGTGTTCGGCGAAATTGGCCACTTGAAATCATTGAAGCGAGAGAATCCGGATCTCATCCTGGGTGTATGTGGTTGTATGGCTCAGGAAGAGGCCGTCGTCAATAGAATATTGAAAAAACACCCATTCATCGATATGATTTTCGGTACCCATAACATCCATAAAGTACCTGAACTTCTGAAAGAAGCTATGTTCAGTAAAGAAATGGTCGTCGATGTCTGGTCCAAAGAAGGGGACATCATTGAAAACCTTCCTCGTTCCAGAAAAGGGAAAATCAAAGCGTGGGTCAATGTCATGTATGGCTGTGATAAGTTCTGCACATACTGTATTGTTCCCTATACCCGCGGGAAAGAGAGGAGTCGTCTTCCGGAAGATATCATCCAGGAAGTGCGTCACTTAGCCGCCCAAGGGTATCAAGAGGTTACACTCCTCGGTCAGAATGTGAATGCGTACGGGAAGGACCTTGATCTTGACTATGGTCTTGGAGATCTCATGGATGATCTTCACAAAATAGATATTCCGCGTGTGCGTTTCACAACGTCTCATCCGAGGGATTTTGATGATCGCTTGATAGAAGTTCTGGCAAAAGGCGGGAATATGCTTGACCATATCCACCTGCCCGTACAATCAGGAAGCAGTGATGTTCTGAAGATTATGGGGAGGAAGTATTCCCGGGAAGATTATCTCGAACTTGTCCGTAAAATCCGGCAAGCGATGCCGAATGCCACCCTTACTACTGATATTATCGTAGGGTTTCCGAATGAAACGGAAAAACAGTTCCAGGAGACTCTTTCGCTCGTAGAGGAAGTAGGGTTTGAAGCAGCTTATACGTTCATATTCTCCCCTAGAGAGAATACACCTGCTGCTAAGATGCGAGACAAAGTCTCCATGGAGGAGAAGAAAGATCGTTTACAGCGACTGAATGCTCTCATTAATAAACAATCCAAAGAGACGATGGAGAAATATGAAGGAGAAGTCGTTCACGTTCTTGTCGAAGGAGAAAGTAAGAACAATTCAGAGGTTCTGGCCGGATATACGAAGCGAAATAAGCTTGTGAATTTTGTAGGGCCTGACTCGGCAATCGGACAAATTGTTCCGGTCAAAATAACTAAAGCAAAAACATGGTCTCTCGACGGGGAAATGGTAGAGACAACAACAGGGGTGAAAGAATAATGGCAGAGTATACAAGAGAACAAGTACTGGATGAAGCGAAGGATTTAGCGAAAATGATTGCGGACATTGAAGAAATCGACCGCTTCAAACAATTGGAAGCGAAGCTGAACGAAAACGATAAGGTCCAACTATATATCAAAAAAATCAAAGCACTGCAGAAACAGGCTGTCAACTTCCAGGCCTACGGAAAAACCGAAGCGCTGGAGAAAGTGGAGAAAGAAATCGACCGTCTGCAAGATGAACTTGATGAGATTCCGGTGGTAGCAGAATTCAAACACTCTCAAGTCATCGTAAACGACTTGCTTCAGATGATTTCCCGCACAATTTCAAGGGAAGTGACGAACGAAGTGATCAAATCCACGGGTGGAAACATTTTAAGTGGAGAAACCGGATCCAAAGAAGCGAATAGTAGCTGTTAATGGAAAAGTCCTCTTTTAAGAGGGCTTTTTTATATGGCAACACAACGCACCATGAATGTATTCTTTTTCATACTTAGTAGTAACTCCGAAATTAATAAAAACATATCCCCAACATCCAACCTCGTTTGTAACATCTGCCCAGATACTGCATAGCATAGGTGGTAGAACAAGGAGGGAAGCGGAATGAAATATTTTGATGGAGAATTCAGAGAAATCGTAACCAAAGCCGTATGTGGAAAAGGAAAAGAGTATATCGAATCGAAACACACTGTCGAAGCAAGAAACAAACCGGACAGCATTCTGGGATGTTGGGTCATCAATCATGTTTATAAAGCGAAAAAGAAGAAGGACCATGTAGAAATATCCGGTAGTTACGAAGTGAATATCTGGTATTCATTTAATGACAACACAAAAACAGAGGTTATCACAGAACGTGTGCATTACGAAGAGGACATTGAATTGAAAGAGAAAGATGACACGTGTATCAGTGACGATTTGGAAGTCATCGTGAAGGTCATTCAGCAACCGAACTGCCTGGGCTGTCACATCCACCAGAAAGGGAATAAGATCGAGGTGGAAGTGGAGAAAGAATTTCTGGTTAATGTCATCGGTGAAACGAAATTATCCGTTAAAATATCGAAGGATGATCATGACTTCTACAGAGAAGATAGGCATCACGATTAACCTTATCCCTTCTTGGTTTCCAAGAAGGGATTTTTTATTAGTCGAATCAACTGTGCTATAATGAATGCGAAAAAAGAGAACGTGTTGGAGGAAGAGATATGGCTACATATACACCAATGATGCAACAATATTTAAAGATAAAAGCAGAACATAAAGATGCTTTCCTGTTTTTCAGGCTCGGCGACTTTTATGAGATGTTCTTCGAAGACGCATTGCAGGCCGCAAAAGAACTTGAAATCACCCTTACCGGAAGAGACGGGGGAGGAGAAAGGATTCCGATGTGCGGGGTCCCTTATCATTCCTCAGAAAGTTATATCAGGCAGCTGGTGGCTAAAGGGTATAAAATTGCCGTTTGTGAACAGGTGGAAGATCCGAAACAGGCGAAGGGAGTCGTAAAAAGAGAAGTTGTTCAGTTGATCACGCCCGGAACTGTTATGGAAGGTTCGATGCTGGATGAAAAAGAGAACAACTTTCTGGCTTCGATCTCACAGCTTAATGATGCATCGTACGCAGTCAGCTACGCGGACCTTACAACAGGAGAGACAAGCGCGGCCTATGTAGGAAGGGATTTCCACTCTGTCATCAGCGAACTTTACCATCGTCCGGTGAAAGAGATTGTTGTATGTGAAGAACTGGCAAAGGAAAAGCAGACCGAAATTGAAGAACGGCTTAATTGCACGGTATCTTTTGAAGGCGAGACCGGTATATCTCGTGAAGAAAGTTACTTGATCAAGGATATGCCTCAGGACCTCGTTTTTGTGTTCGGCAGGCTCTTTCATTATATTAAACGAACTCAGAAGAGGGCGATGGATCATTTACAACCGGTTCAGGTCATTGAACTCAATGAATATATGAAACTGGATATGTTCTCCAAGAAAAATCTGGAGCTTACGGAGACCCTCATGAAAAAAGGCAAAAAGGGGAGCCTGCTTTCTGTGATCGATGCAACCGTAACGGCTATGGGAGCAAGACTGCTTAAAAAATGGATTGATCGTCCTCTTCTTCAGGAAGATGCGATTTTGAACCGTCAGTCTATTGTGCAAGGATTTTTGAATAATTTTCTATATAGAGATGAATTCAGGGATGACCTGACTTCCGTTTATGACCTTGAGCGTCTGGCTGGCAGGGTGGCATTCGGGAATATCAATGCCAAAGACATGATTCAACTGAAAGCTTCGCTCCAAAAGATTCCATCTATTCTATCCCTGCTGTCCCACTTCGAAGAACCAGTTATTCAAACGTTTGTTCAACGAATAGATCCACTGGAGGAGCTGGAACAGCTACTGGATGCGGGCATTCATGAGGACGCAAGAGTTTCTATAAAAGAAGGGAATATCATTAAAGATGGATATTCCGACGTACTTGATGAATATAGAAATGCCCAGACGAACGGGAAGAAATGGATCGCTGAATTAGAGCAGAAAGAAAAGGAAAGCACTGGAATCAAGTCGCTGAAAATCAAGTACAATAAAGTGTTCGGCTATTTTATCGAAGTAACCCGAGCCAACCTTACCCACGTACCGGAAAGGTATGAAAGAAAACAGACCCTTACAAATGCGGAGCGGTTCATCACCCCTGAATTAAAAGAAAAAGAAACGACGATTCTAGAAGCAGAAGAAAAGAGTATCGACCTGGAATATGAATTGTTCCTGGAAATAAGGGAACAGGTAAAAAGTTATGTAAACAAACTTCAACAATTGGCTAAAGATATCAGTGAATTGGACGTATTACAGGGATTCAGCTTTATAGCTGAAAAAAACGGGTATGAACAGCCGGGATTTTCCACTGAACGAATCGTCCGTCTCAAGAGTGGAAGACATCCGGTAGTAGAGCAGGTGATGCAGGATGAATTCGTGCCGAACGATATAATCATGGATCAGAACACGAATATTTTTCTGATTACAGGACCTAACATGTCAGGAAAAAGTACGTACATGAGACAGCTGGCATTGACTTCTATCATGGCTCAAATAGGTTGTTTCGTTCCATGTGACGAAGCTACACTGCCTATTTTCGATCAGATCTTCACCAGAATCGGTGCTGCTGATGATCTTATATCTGGACAGAGTACTTTCATGGTCGAAATGCTGGAAGCGAATCATGCCATACAGCATGCCACGAATCGCAGTTTGATCCTGTTTGATGAAATCGGCAGGGGAACAAGCACTTATGATGGTATGGCGCTCGCTCAGTCGATCGTCGAGTATATTCATGCGAATATCAAAGCCAAAACACTATTTTCCACCCATTATCATGAATTGACTGCATTAGAAAGAGAGCTGCCTACCCTCAAGAACGTTCACGTAAGGGCGGAGGAAGTCGATGGCAAAGTTGTTTTCCTCCACCAGGTGAAAGAGGGGGCCGCGGATAAAAGTTACGGTATCCATGTCGCTGAGTTGGCTGAATTACCTCAAGGAGTCATCAAACGCGCTCAGCTTTTATTGGATGAATTCGAGAATAATGATGCAGAGGATCTCAGCGGACAGCTGTCACTATTTGAACCTGAGCAATTAAAAGAGCCAAGCGTGGAACGAAAAGCCTCTTCACCTATCGAAGAAGAATTAGGTCAGATGGAACTTATGGAGATGACGCCTATCGAAGCGATGAATGAATTATATAGATTACAGAAATTAGTGAAACGTTAGGAGGTCTGTTTGTATGAGTTCGATTCACGTCATGCCTGATGCGTTAGCAAACAAAATCGCGGCTGGGGAAGTAGTCGAACGTCCAGCTTCTGTCGTCAAGGAATTGATGGAGAACAGTATGGACGCAGGGAGCTCATCGATAAAGATCGAGCTGAAGGAAGCCGGTCTTGAATTGATACGGATGACGGATAACGGAAAAGGGATGGAGAAACAGGATGCAGAGAAGGCATTCGATCGACATGCTACTTCTAAAATCCAGAATGAACATGACTTATTCCACGTAAGGACGCTAGGCTTCCGTGGAGAAGCACTGGCAAGTATTGCGGCTGTAAGTAAACTCACAGTACAAACGTCTACTGGTGAAACTTCTGGCACCAGTCTGTATATGGAAGGTGGGGTGGTGAAAGAACAGACAATCAGTGATGCCAGACAAGGAACGGAAATCAAAGTGGAAGAGTTATTTTTCAATACACCTGCCAGGTTGAAATATATGAAAACGATCCACACAGAACTAGGCCATGTCACAGATGTAGTGAATCGAATGGCTTTGGCCCATCCTTCTGTAAAAATTCAGCTCGACCATCAGGGTAAAACTATTTTCCAATCGAGTGGAAGAGGGGACCAGCTGCAGGTCATTGCGCAAATTTACGGGAATCAGGTGGCAAAAGTCATGAAGAAAATATCTTCGGAGAACAAAGACTTTCGCCTGGAAGCATATATAGCAAAACCTGAAGTCACCAGAGCCTCCCGGCAGTATATGTCACTCATTGTAAACGGAAGATTTATACGAAATTCAAAATTGACTCAGGCTATTTTGAAAGGTTATGATACGCTTTTACCAATCGGCAAATATCCTGTCGTAGTGATTAATATTGATATGGATCCTGTGCTGGTCGACGTGAACGTCCACCCTGCAAAACTGGAAGTCCGGTTCAGCAAAGAGCAGGAACTGTTCGATCTGATACAGGAAACGATTCGTGATGCTTTTCGTTCAGAGACACTTATTCCGAAGGCAGCCACTGAGCAACCATCTAAAAAGAAACCATGGAATGAGCAAACTTCTCTTATTTTCGAACGACCTGCAAAAGAACCGGAATCGCAAAAATCCTACCCTGAAAAGGAAGCGTATAGAAATAACCAGACGGAAGTGCTGGATCATATGGAAGAACTTCCGCTTTCCGGGGAAGAACCTGAAAATGAGGGTTTTCAAGACACGCCCAAGGTTGATGATAAGGAGATAAAGAGAAGAGTACCGACACTTTATCCTGTAGGACAACTGCACGGAACATACATCATTGCTCAGAATGAAGATGGGATGTATATGGTGGATCAGCATGCGGCGCAGGAAAGGATCAAGTATGAGCAGTTCAAGCAGAAGATCGGGAGCCCCGAAAATGAAGTGCAGGAACTGCTTGTCCCTTTGACGTTCACGTTCCCTGCGAAAACATCGATGAAAATAGAGGAAAATCAGGGTATATTGGAACAGGTAGGTTTATTTTTTGAATCATTCGGGACGAATACGTATATTATCCGTTCGCACCCACGTTGGTTTCCTAAGGGATATGAAGGGGAGGTTATTGAGGAAATTGTAGAGCAGTTAGAGCAACAGAACAAAGTGGATCTTGAAGAATTGAGAGACGATGCAGCCGCACTAATGTCCTGTAAAGGTTCTATTAAGGCGAATCACCACTTGACGATGAATGATATGGAAGTTCTGCTTGAAGATCTTGCTACATCGGAAGATCCTTTCACTTGTCCTCATGGAAGACCGATTCTAATATTTTTCTCTCAGTACGATATAGAAAAAATGTTCAAAAGAGTTATGAATTAAGCAGACTGCATGCAGTCTGCTTTTTTTTGATCATAGATTTAAATGATAGCTACGTTTGTTGCTGCTGAAGGAGAAATTGAAAATAATTTTCAAGTTGCTGGATGTTTGCGGGTTCCAATTTGACAATCTCTTCATATTTCAGAAAAAGCGGAGGGGATAAGTTCAACTGTTTCACATGATGATTGATTTTAGAGAATTCGTCAATTGACGTATCGGAAAGCCCTAATAGATAATCAGAAGTTGTATGTAGAGCAGCAGCCAATTTTCGGAGATCGTTCACATCAGGGAATGTATAAGCGCGTTCCCAATTGGAAACTACTTGGGAAGTAACTTCGATTTCATCAGCCAGACCCTGCTGCGTATATTTGTTTTCTTTTCGTAATTGTTTGATCCTCTCGTCTAACATGTCATCACCTCTATCCCTATGATACTAAAAAATAACGGATTTAGAAAGAGAAACTAACGAATTATTTTATAAAATGTATCGGGTTACGTTACTAATGTATAACGGAATACGTTACTTAATTGTATCGATATGCGTTAGTCTTTTATAACCAAATCCGATACCTATGTAGTTTAGTGTGAAACATGTGTATAATGGTGGTGAGAGAAGGAGGGGCCAGGATGAAGCCGAAAGTAGTATCCATCGTTGGACCGACAGCGGTGGGGAAGTCGAAGTTAGGGGTAGAGGTTTGTGAAGTATTTGACGGGGAAGTGATCAGTGGCGATTCCATGCAGATATACACCGGGATGGATATCGGGACGGCCAAAGTGACAGAAGAGGAGAAAAAAGGAATCCCTCACCATATGATTGATATCAAAGATCCGAAAGAGGGTTTCTCTGCAGCGGAATTCCAGGAAAGAGCGCGGGAATTGATCGCCGATATCACTTCACGAGGGAAACTGCCTGTAGTCGTCGGAGGAACAGGAATGTACATACAGTCCCTTTTATTCGATTATTCATTCTCCCAAAATCCGCGAGACATGGATGTAGTAAGGCGACTTGAGGAGAAACTTGAAAATGAAGGGAAAAATGCTCTTCATCAATACTTGGAGACTGTCGATCCGGCGGAAGCGAAAAGAATCCACCCTAATAATACGAAGAGAGTCATCAGGGCTCTTGAAATTTATGAAACGACCGGAAGCACAAAAACAGAACAGCACAATGGAGGGAGGGAGTCTTCTTACAATTTCAAAATTATAGGGTTGGAAATGAACAGAAAATTGTTGTATAACAGAATTGACCAAAGAGTCAATTCTATGGTCACGTCAGGGTTGGTTGAAGAAGTGAGAAGTTTGCTGGAAAGAAACGGTCCTCAATCTCAAGCCATGCAGGCGATCGGCTATAAAGAAATCATTCCTTACCTGGAAGGAGGGGCAAGTTTTGAAGAGGTGTTGGAGACACTAAAGAGAAACTCCCGCAGATATGCGAAGCGTCAGTATACGTATTTCAAAAATAAACTACCGGTAGACTGGTACGAGGTTACGGAAGAAACTTTTTCAGAAAAAAAAGTGAAGATTTTATCAGATTTAGAAGGATTTCTTCATAATAAGGAGAAGTAGTACTATTGTAGAGAGATAGAATAGAGGAGGATCAATCGATGGCTCAAACAGTTAATATCCAGGATACTTATTTAAATCAGTTGCGTAAGGACAGAATACCGGTCACCCTTTTTCTATTGAACGGTTTCCAGTTGAAAGGGACTGTTAAAGCATTTGATAATTTCACGGTTCTCGTAGAAACTGAAGGGAAGCAGCAACTCATCTTCAAGCATGCTATATCAACTTTCGCTCCAACCAAGAACGTATCTATAGAAGATTAAAATACGGCAGCAAGCTGAAATTGGGCGCTTTATGAGCGTCCAATTTTCTTTGTTTCATGCACACTTTTTCTTCTTTGCCCGTATTATGAGATAATGAGGAGGGGTGCGCATGGTTTCAGTACGTAACACGAATGGATCCATCAACGTTACCTTGAACAGGAAAACGGCAATCTCTTATGTGGAGAAGCCTACATTTCCTTCTATCGATCAAAGATTTCGATCCATTATCGGTTTGAATAAAGTAAAAGAAGAGCTGAAAGAGATTTATGCCCAGGAACTGGTAGCTAAAAAGCGGCGGTTGAAAGGGTTGAAGTCTCAGGCTCAGTCAAAGCATATGATATTCGAGGGGAATCCCGGCACCGGGAAAACGACTGTTGCAAGACTCCTCGGAGAAATCATGAGAGAGACCGATATTCTAAGTAAAGGACACTTGGTAGAAGTCGACCGTTCTCGGCTTGTCGGCGAATATGTAGGTCAAACCGCCAAGAAGACCCGCGAGAAGATCGAAGAAGCTGTCGATGGTGTCTTATTCATTGATGAAGCATACGCTCTTGCCCGTGGAGGAGACAATGATTTCGGAAAAGAAGCGGTTGATACACTCGTGAAAGGTATGGAAGATTACCGGGATCGCTTAGTAATCATTCTGGCTGGTTATCCTAGGGAGATGCGTATGTTTATGAAGATGAACCCCGGGCTTTCTTCGCGTTTCCCTTATTATTTGATATTCGAAGACTACAGCTCGGAAGAACTCTTCTCTATTATTGTGCAAATGCTCAAAGAAAGGGATTACTATTTGAGTAAAGGTGCCTCGGTCGTTATTAAAGAGCTATTAGAGGAAGGGAACGCCGACAGGGCTAATGCGAGATACTCGAGAAACCTTGTCGAAGAAATCGTTCGTAAGCAGTCTCTTCGTATGATCGCCTATGATTATACAGATAAAGAGCATCTGATGACGATTGAAAAAGATGATGTATTAGCTTGTATGAAGGAGGAAGCAGCTTTTGGAAAGAGAAAAAGTACTTATATTAGCCATGGTAGACCCTTTTCATAAGGAAAGGTTCCGTTATTCCCTGGATGAATTAAAGGCACTGACGGATACAGCAGGGGGAGAAGTGAAGCATGTTCTCACCCAGCAACTTGAAAAGCCTCATGCGGGGCATTACGTAGGGACCGGGAAACTTGTGGAAGCGAAAGAGTTGATCGATCAGGAGGAGTTGGACCTCGTCGTGATCAATGATGAGCTCTCTCCGACGCAACTTCGTAACATTACAAATAAATTGGAAGTAAGGGTTATCGACCGAAGTCAACTGATTCTTGATATTTTTGCTTATAGAGCGAAAACGAAAGAAGGGAAGTTGCAAGTCGAACTCGCTCAGCTTCAATATTTGCTCCCTCGACTAGCTGGTCAGGGTGCTGAGATGTCACGTCTCGGCGGTGGAATCGGAACACGCGGGCCCGGGGAAACGAAGCTCGAGACCGATCGGCGGCATATACGACGAAGGATCAATGATATCAAAAGACGGCTTCAACAGGTAGTGGAGCACAGGAATCAGTACAGGGAGCGGAGAAAAGAAAATAAAGCGTTCCAGGTAGCGATTGTCGGGTATACGAATGCAGGAAAAACGACATTCTTTAATAAAATCACTACAGCAAAAGCTCTTCAGGAAAATCAGCTATTCGCTACACTGGATCCATTGACCAGGCAAACCAGGTTACCGTCAGGCTTGCAAGTTTTGATTTCGGACACCGTAGGGTTCATCCAGCATTTACCTACCACGCTTATTGCCGCTTTCCGTTCAACGCTTGAAGAAGTGACGGAAGCGGATTTCATATTGCATGTCGTCGATGCTTCTCATCCGGATCATGAGAATCATGAGAAAACGGTCCTTTCTTTATTGGAAGAACTTGAGGCTGAGGGCATACCGAGGCTGACCGTGTATAACAAACAGGATAAAGTGTCCGGACCATTTACTCCAATGGAGCAGCCATCCGTAAATACATCGTTTCTCAAGGAATCGGGGACCGGGGACGTTTTGTCGGCTATCGAAAACGTCTTACGTGATGTCTGGGAGCCTTATCATACGTACGTGAGTGCGGTGGAGGGAAAATTCCTCAAAACACTTGAATTGAACACGCTTATAGAAGTAAGAGAATATATGGAAGAAAAAGATAGTTATGTTGTTCGTGGATATGTTGATCCCGAACATCCATTAAGAAATAAAGTTATACCAAAGGAGTCGCGTGATGAATAAAGAAGCAAACATCGAAGAACAATTACGAACATACAAAGAAAATATAGAGAAGGTCGTTCTTGCCAACCAGGAGAAAGTTTTAAATGCCTTTCAGGAGATGCGTGTTTCTGACCGTCATTTCCATTCTGAAACAGGTTACGGGTATGACGATGAAGGCAGAGAGACTCTTGAGCGTGTCTATGCAGAAATTTTCCGCGGAGAAGATGCCCTCGTCCGGCCTCAATTCGTTTCCGGAACCCATGCTATTTCAACGGCTTTTTTCGGTATCCTCCGTCCAGGGGACAAACTCGTCTATATTACCGGGGACCCATATGATACGTTAGAAGAAGTGATTGCTTCATCTGATGGAGAAGATAACGGGTCTTTATATGATTATGGAATATCCTATGAGTCCATGCCTCTTGTCGAGGGGAGTGTTGATTCGAATCGCTTCTCCGAAGTCATCACCCCCGAAACGAAAATGGTAGCTATCCAGCGTTCCAAAGGGTATGCAGATCGTCCTTCTTTTACCATAGATGAAATCGAGGGCATGATTGCTGAAGTGAGAAAAGTCCGGGAGGATGTCATCGTCTTCGTAGATAATTGCTACGGAGAGTTTGTAGAGACACAAGAACCTACGGAAGTCGGAGCGGATCTCATCGCCGGGTCTCTGATCAAAAATCCTGGTGGAGGGATTGTACGAACAGGTGGGTACATAGCGGGGCGTAAGGATTTGATAGATAAATGCGCACATCGACTGACGGCTCCTGGGCTTGGTAAGGGGATCGGGGCAAGTTTATCTGTCCTGCAGGAAATGTATCAAGGGGTTTTCCTTGCTCCTCATATGGTAGGGGAAGCTTTGAAGGGTGCGCTGTTTACTGCGAAATACTTAGAAGAAGAAGGGTTCACGTCCAAACCATCATTCGATGAAAAACGGACAGACTTGATCCAGGCCGTTTATTTTGATGAAGCCGAACAGATGGTGGAGTTCTGCCGTCAAATCCAGGCAGCCTCCCCGGTCAATGCTTTCGTTCGACCCGAACCGAGTCCGCTTCCGGGGTACGAGTCGGAAGTGATTATGGCTGCAGGAACGTTTGTGCAGGGGGCGAGTCTCGAATTGACAGCGGACGGTCCGGTGCGCCCACCTTACATGGCTTTTGTTCAGGGTGGGCTGACATATGAACACGTCAAAATTGCTGTGCAAAGGGCCGTTCAGGCTATCCAGGAATAAGAGTCGACTTCGGTTGACTCTTATTTTTGTGTAAACTTTTCTAACATGCCTTGACAATTATCTGTTTTGAATTATAATAATAGTAAGAATTTTTAGAGGAGGTGGCAACAGTGAGTGATGATATTAGACGCTCGATGCCGCTATTTCCAATGGGGATCGTTCAATCTCTGACCGATCTCACTCCTCGGCAAATTCGTTACTATGAGCAGCATGAATTGGTAACTCCTGCTCGCTCCAGGGGAAATCAACGTCTTTTTTCCTTCAACGATGTGGATCGTCTTCTTGAGATTAAGTCTCTCATAGAAAAAGGCGTGAATCTCGCCGGGATCAAACAGGTGTTCGATTTGCAGAAGGACAAGGAGCAGCCGGCCTACAAGCCGGAAGAAATCGAAGAGGTGCACCGCCAGCTCTCCGAGAAAGAGTTGCGAAAGATGCTTCGTAATGAAATTATGCACGAAGCCGGAAAAGGAAAATTTGGACTTAGGCAGGGAGAACTATCAAGGTTCTTTCACTAAAAATCTACAGGAGGCACATTCATGGGATTAACTAGAGAAGAAATTTACAAAAAGATCGAGGAAGAAAACGTAAAATTCATCCGACTACAATTTACTGATATGCTTGGAGTCATCAAGAACGTAGAGATTCCATTCAGTCAGCTAGATAAAGCGTTAGACGGAGTAATGATGTTTGATGGGTCTTCCATCGAAGGCTTCGTACGTATCGAAGAGTCTGACATGTACTTAGTTCCTGATTATGATTCGTTCCTTGTACTACCTTGGACGTCTGAAAAAGGGAAAGTGGCACGTTTCATTTGCGATATTTATAACCCGGATGGCACCCCATTCGAAGGCTGCCCACGCTATAACCTGAAGCGTAACCTGAAGAAGATGGAAGAGCTCGGATTCTCTGCGTTCAACCTTGGTACAGAGCCTGAATTCTTCCTGTTCAAACTTGATGAGAAGATGGAGCCGACCCTTGAACTTAACGATAAGGGTGGATATTTCGACCTTGCTCCGACGGACCTTGGTGAGAACTGCCGTCGTGACATCGTACTTGAACTTGAAGAGATGGGCTTTGAAATTGAAGCTTCCCACCACGAAGTGGCTCCAGGTCAGCACGAGATCGATTTCAAATACTCAGATGCAGTGAAGCACTGTGACGATATCCAAACATTCAAACTGGTTGTAAAAACGATCGCCCGTAAACACGGCCTGCATGCGACATTCATGCCTAAACCACTGTTCGGTGTGAACGGTTCCGGTATGCATGCGAACATGTCCCTGTTCACGGAAGACGGAAATGCTTTCTTCGACGAAAACGGAGAAGAACAGCTTTCTGAAGTGGCTTATCAGTTCACAGCCGGAATTCTTAAGCACGCAATGGCGTTCACTGCTGTAACGAACCCTACAGTAAACTCCTATAAGCGTCTGGTTCCTGGGTATGAAGCACCTTGTTACGTAGCATGGTCTGCTCAGAACAGAAGTCCACTTATCCGCGTTCCTACATCCCGTGGTGTAAGTACACGTATTGAAGTGCGTAGTGTAGACCCTGCGGCGAACCCTTACCTTGGTATGGCGACGCTTCTTGCTGCAGGTCTGGACGGCGTAGAGAATAAGCTAAGCGTTCCACAACCTGTAGACCGTAACATTTATGTTATGGACAAAGAGGAGCGTGAAGAGGCAGGAGTCAAAGATCTTCCTGCAACTCTATATGATGCGCTTCAGGAACTGAAAAAAGACAAGATTATGGTAGATGCTCTTGGGGAACACCTGTATGAGCACTTCATCGAAGCGAAAGAAATCGAGTGGGATATGTTCCGTACCCAAGTACACCCTTGGGAGAGAGAACAATACCTGCAAACATATTAATAAGAAGAAGCACCGACACGAATCGTGTCGGTGCTTTTTTGATTTCACGTGCTATATAAAATAATAATCGCCGTGCCCATAGAAGGGCGCGGCGATTATTATTTTAATGAACGGAACGGAAAAGACCGACAACCTTACCAAGAATCGTGACGTCATCCAAAAGGATAGGTTCCATCGTAACGTTCTCCGGTTGAAGGCGGACATGATCCGCTTCTTTGAAGAAACGCTTTACTGTCGCTTCTCCTTCGTCCGTCATACCTACCACGATATCTCCGTTTTGAGCCGTATTCTGTTTACGGACGATGACCTTGTCCCCGTCCAGAATACCTGCTTCGATCATACTCTGTCCCTGGACGACAAGGATGAATGTGTCTTCCTCCGTACTGCTTATGGTGTCAGGGACCGGCAAGTATTCCTCGATGTTCTCTACTGCTGTAATAGGGGTACCTGCTGTTACTTTACCTATAACAGGGGCGAACGTAGCTTCGCTTTTCGGGATGCTGGATTC
The DNA here is from genome assembly GCF_900100295.1 of Salimicrobium halophilum. Lineage (GTDB taxonomy): Bacteria > Bacillota > Bacilli > Bacillales > Halobacillaceae > Salimicrobium > Salimicrobium halophilum. Next base: position 375,379 of record NZ_FNEV01000001.1, on the reverse strand, counting down.
TTTCTCCAATTCTATCACTTCGATCGCGCGGGGCTTCGTAGGGTCTCTTCTAATAAATCCTTTCTTTTCGAGCCTGGCCAAATGCCCGTGTACCGTAGAGCTCGAAGCAAGACCTACATATTTGCCGATTTCCCTTACGGAAGGCGGGTATCCCTTGTCTACTACCTCTTGTTTAATGAAATCTAATATTTCCTGCTGTCTTTTTGATAGGTTGGTCATATTCTCACACCTTGTACATAAGATTTATTGCATACATTGTAGCACGCCAGGTGGGAAAGTGCAAACACGCGTTCGAATAAAGGGTTGACAAGAACAATAGTTCGTATATAATGATACGTATACACGAACATTAGTTCTAAGGAACAAAAGTTCTTACACGGAGGGATTCCATGTTTCAGAAATTGTCGAAACAAGACGTAACGCACTTGATTCTATTTGTATTGAGCCTTGTTTTTCTCTATATTTCTATGGTCTCGAGCTTTTAAATCCTGTATCATCATCCAAGTGAAAGAGGTGATGGGATGAAAGCTGTGTTGTATGCAAGGGTAAGTACAGAAAAAGAAGCGCAGGAATCATCGATACAGAGACAGAAACAGGAACTGGACGTGCTGGCGAAGGCGCGGGGAATGGAAATCATAGATCGTATTGAAGAGAAAGCTAGCGGCTATTCCATCGAGAGAGAAGGTATACTTAAAGTTCTGGAACACTTTTCTTCTGAAGAAGCGGACACGTTGCTCATACAGGATGAAACGAGACTCGGGCGTGGGAACACGAAGATCGCTCTGCTACATCATTTAAGAAAGCTAGGGGTCTCGATTTATACCGTTTCGACGGAAGGAGAGCTTGAAGTATCGGAGTCGGACTCCATGGTGCTTCAAATTGTAGGGATTGTCGAAGAATATCAACGCCATCTCCATAATATGAAGATACGCAGAGGAATGAGAAAAGCTGTAGCGGAAGGATATAACCCCGCAGAAAACCTCAAGAATATCGACCAGGCGAAGGGACGGGAAAGAAAAGAATTTCCGATCGAAGAAGTCGTACGCCTGAAACATAAAAAACTTACGTTCCAGGAGATAGCTGCTACCCTGAGGGGCCTCGGGTATGATGTGTCAAAAGCGACCGTCCACCGGAGATATCAGGAGTATCAATTAGTTGAAAATGAGAATGACACACGTTAACATATATGAAGAATCTGTCCTAGCACCAGGATGAAAGAAGAGGTGATGGAAACGTGTTATCCCAAGATAAACTGGACCGTATAAATGTACTGGCCAACAAAAAGAAAGAAGAAGGTCTCACGTCTGAAGAAGCAAGTGAACAGCAGGAGTTGAGACAGGAATATTTGCAAAACGTTCGTAAATCATTCAAAAACCACTTGAAAGGAATGACCGTCGTCGATCCGAACGGCAAAGATGTCACTCCGGATAAAGTGAAACGTATGCAAGAAAATGAGAAGAAACATTAAAAAACCTGCGTATTTCCGCAGGTTTTTTCGTTGAAAACGCTTTACTAACTTGCGATGAAACGGATTTCATTATAGGATTGTACTTGTTACATATTCCGCACCAGAAAGGGGAATGACATTGACAAAAAATATTGAACAGCAATCTATCGATACGATTAGAACGCTCACGATCGATGCAGTCGAAAAAGCGAATTCCGGACACCCTGGAATGCCGATGGGGACGGCTCCGATGGCTTATACTCTATGGACAGAATTCATGAATCACAATCCGAAACATTCGAATTGGTTCAACAGAGACCGCTTTGTACTTTCCGCAGGACATGGTTCCATGTTGCAGTATAGCCTGTTGCATTTAGCGGGTTATAACGTGACAATCGATGATCTGAAGAATTTCCGTCAGTGGGATTCGAAGACACCGGGACACCCGGAAGTAGGACATACAGACGGAGTGGAAGCTACTACAGGTCCACTGGGACAGGGTATTTCCATGGCTACAGGTATGGCTATGGCAGAAGCTCATCTTTCCAGCAAGTATAATACAGATCAGCACAATATCGTCGATCACTATACGTACGTAATCTGTAGTGATGGGGATCTTATGGAGGGGGTTTCCCAGGAATCCGCTTCTCTCGCGGGACATCTGGGGCTAGGAAAGCTCATCGCTCTTTATGATTCCAACGACATTTCCCTCGATGGAGATCTGAACCGCGCGTTCAGTGAAAGTGTAGAACAACGTTATGAGGCGTATGGCTGGCAGGTTCTACGTGTCGAAGATGGGAACGACACAACAGCCATTGCAGATGCAATCAAGAAGGCGAAAGACAACACTGAGCAGCCGACAATGATCGAGGTGAAGACGGTTATCGGATACGGTGCACCTACCAAATCCGGAAAATCCGATTCTCATGGTGCTCCCCTCGGAGAAGAGGAAGCTCAGAAGACGAAAGAATACTACGGCTGGGAACATGAGCCATTCCATGTACCGGACGAAGTTTACAGCGACTTTGAAGAAAAGATTCAAAAGCGCGGAGAAGAAAAAGAATCAGAGTGGAACAAGCAGTTTGAAGATTATAAGAGCTCTAACCCTGAACTCGCTGAAGAGTTGGAGAAAGCCATCAACGGCGAACTTCCTGACGGGTGGGAGAAAGAGCTTCCTGTGTATGACACATCGAGCGATAAAGCGGCTACACGCGCCACTTCCGGGGAAGCAATCAACGCTCTTTCCGAGAAGATCCCTTATTTCTTCGGAGGAAGTGCCGACCTCGCCGGCTCCAACAAGACGACAGTCAAAGGAGAAGACGATTTCTCCAAAGACAACTACGCTGGACGCAATGTCTGGTTCGGTGTCAGAGAGCATGCGATGGCAGCTGCTCTGAACGGTATGGCTCTTCATGGAGGCCTGAAAGTGTACGGAGGGACATTCTTCGTATTCAGTGACTATCTAAGACCTTCCTTGCGTCTATCAGCTATTCAGAACCTGCCTGTGAACTACGTGTTCACCCATGATTCGATTGCGGTAGGCGAAGACGGACCTACCCACGAGCCGGTGGAACACTTAGCTGCACTGCGCGCTATTCCGAACCTTTCCGTCATTCGCCCGGCAGATGGGAACGAATCGAGCGCTGCGTGGAGGCTTGCTCTTGAATCCACGTCTCAACCGACAGCACTTGTGCTTACGCGTCAGGGGCTACCTACGCTTGAAGGAACGAAAGAGAAAGCGTATGAAGGTGTGAAAAAAGGAGCTTACGTACTAAGCGACTCTGACAAAGACACACCGGATACGATTCTTCTCGCTTCCGGGTCTGAAGTTCAGCTCGCTATGGCAGCCAAAGAAGAACTGAAGAAGAAGAATGTGGACGCGCGAGTCGTAAGCATCGCTTCCTTCGACCGTTTTGAGGCGCAGAATGACGGTTACAAAGAAGAAGTGCTACCAAACAGTGTACGTAATCGCGTAGCTATTGAGATGGCCTCTTCCTTCGGTTGGGATCGCTACGTCGGTCTCGACGGAAAAGTGATCGGCATCGACCGCTTCGGCGCTTCTGCTCCAGGAAACACGGTCATCGAAAATTATGGATTCACCGTCGATAATGTAGTGGAACAAGTCGAAAGTTTTGTGAAGTAACCTGTTACCTCAAGAACTCCGGGTGAGCCTCGGAGTTCTTGTTTATTGCAAAAGTTTCGACAGAGATGTAGGAACTTTCCATTCAGAAAACGACATATTCCTCTCCTTTTGTTTTTTACAATAAAACAAAGGAGGCGGCGAGTATGAAGTTGTATATTTTTTGTATGACAGAGGAAGTGCTGGAGAGGTATTACTACAGGGGAGACATGCTGCGCCGTTTTTTCAGAGAATGGCGTGCAGACCCCGGTAATCCTTTATTGAAGCGACAAATGGATTACATAACCCGTAACATACCTGCCGGACTGCTTGCGATCGGAAAAGGTAGAGCAAACCCCTGGCCGCATACCGAGTTTCTCGTTTCAGTTGAAAACGACTGGTATGATATAATGGCAGTAGAAAAGCAGTATTGGTGTGTGGGGTGCAATAGTTTATCGGAAGCAGAACGAACCGTTTTTCCCTTACTGAAAGCTATGGCAAAACCCTTTTTCGTCGTTTCTGAAGAAGGAATGCATTACGGATGGATCATTTCGAGAAAGAAACATCACGCTTTGTCTTGAAGTGACCTATTGTAATCCCCGGCCCAATTTACTATACTGTTATGGGATATAATACGAAAGGGGAAACAGACTATGGAACTTGGAATCATATGGATTATTCTGATCGCGCTCGTCGCGCTTATCGGTGGAGCGGCACTAGGATTCTTCATCGCAAGAAAATATATGATGAACTATTTGAAAAAGAACCCTCCTATTAACGAACAGATGCTGCGCACGCTTATGATGCAGATGGGACAGAAGCCATCGCAGAAGAAGATCAATCAGATGATGAAGCAGATGAACAACCAGATGGATAAATAATTTCCATCCCATGATTGTAAATAATGAATGTATGAAGTCTCCTTTTGTGGCGGTGTCACTGAAAAGGAGACTTTTTTGCACTGATCCGTCCTGCAAAGTTAGGTGTTGCCGAATGACCTGCCGGTGCTCTAAGCAAACATGCACGTGCTAGGGTTCTTCAGCGGCGCAGGGATTAAGAGTCGTTTTCTTCTTCTTTTTTTGTTAGAATGTAAGGTGCAGACTACATACATGATGAAGGCAGGGATTTGATGAACGGAAATACGAATGATTTGATACTGAAAACAATGACGTCGATCATTGCATTTATACTGCTGGGATTTTCTTTGTACTTGTTTTTTGCCGGTCACAATGCACCAGGAGGCGGGTTTATTGGGGGATTGATGACTTCAGCGGCTATCGTACTGTTGAATATGGCTTACGGGCAGTCAGCTACACGGAATTCACTGCCTGTCAACTTCCGTTTCTTATTCAAACTGGGACTGATCATCGCTCTTGGAACAGGCTTCGGTTCTTTTCTCTTCAATGAGCCGTTCCTGAGTCAGACGTTTGCGTACTTCCAGTTACCGATTCTTGGACGTACAGAACTTGCTACGGCGCTTCTCTTCGATCTTGGTGTTTATTTCACGGTCATTGGTGTGACGATGACGATCATCTTATCCATAGCTGAAGACCGGGAAGAAGTTTCACAGTAAGGAGATAATCTATGAATACGTTTCTATTAGTCGGTTCTACTTTTGTAGGCGCCATGATGGCTACTGTAATGATTTTTGTAAGAAAGAAAGCCTCTGAACGCCCTGCAAGCGTAAAGAAAATCATAGTGCCTCCGTTGTTCATGAGTACCGGAGCTTTCATGTTCATTTTCCCTATATTTCGGATAAGTTTCTCTCAGGTACTCGAAGCGCTTGCCGTAGGAATAGTATTTTCTGTATTTCTGATCGTGACATCAAATTTCGAAGTGAAAGGCGGTAGTATCTACTTGAAACCGTCCAAGTTATTCATTGGTGTCCTGGCAGGGCTACTCCTCCTGAGAATCACATTTAAACTCATCATCGGTCAGACGATTTCTTTCGGGGAAACGAGCGGAATGTTCTTCGTTCTCGCTTTCGGCATGATTATCTCATGGCGACTGGCAATGCTATACAAATACGTGAAACTCGAAAAAGAGATGGAAACGACGAAAGCACCGCTGTAGCAGCGGTGCTTTCGTTATGTTTCCAGAAGATTCTCGTAAGGGGACATATCGATTTTCTTCTCCTCGAGCTTTCTGATAAGAAATTTATGGTCCCGCTTCGGAGTAGCTCTGATGTAACCTTCGATAATGGTATCCTGAGTCATGTGGCGAAGTCGTCTGTTCAAGGCGAGTCTTCCGATTTCCCCTGCAATCCGCTGCTGGGCAACATCGCGGAACAACTCGGGGACAGGGGAGGTCAGTTCCTCGAGGAAGACTTTCTGGTCCTCACTCCACATGTGTTTCGTATGTTCAATATAATACTCTTCCCAGTCGATGGTGGATTTGCCGTCTTCTTTAGGCATCCGTTTCAAAAATTTGCGGAACATGAAGAATCCACCGATACCCATGAGTCCGATCATTATGATTACCCAGCCGACGATGAATAGGGAAAATCCTAATGTCATATTATCACCTATCTTTTTGTGGTCATCTTTCATTATAAAAAATATAGGGAAGAAACACAACGTTTCAGAGTTCAAAAAATTGGCTCATTCGTTTTACTTTAAAATCGTTTTCATTTACAATGTAAATGGCAGAATTATAGTATTCTTGTAGAGGAAGAGGATCATCCTCTCTTCTTGAAAGATTGATAAGGGGGATAACAGATATGGCAAACCATCCGTTTAATGCGAAAAAGCAATTTGAATCGAACGGAAAAACGTACAATTACTATGACTTGAAATCTTTAGAAGAAGCAGGAATCGGGAAAATATCCCGTTTGCCTTTTTCTATCCGTATTCTGCTTGAATCACTCCTGCGTCAGCATGATGGACGCGTAATCGGTGATGATCATGTAGAAAGCCTGGCGAAATGGGGCCAGAGTGACAGCAAAGGGGAAGACGTACCTTTCAAACCGTCCCGCGTTATTTTGCAGGACTTCACAGGGGTACCGGCTGTCGTAGACCTTGCAAGCCTGAGAAAAGCGATGGTGGATATGGGTGGTAAACCGGAAGAGATCAATCCGGAAGTACCGGTAGACCTCGTCATCGACCACTCTGTTCAAGTTGATCAGTATGGAACCAATACTGCGCTGCAGGCGAACATGGAGCTTGAATTTGAGCGTAACAAAGAGCGTTATGAATTTCTCCACTGGGCTCAGAAAGCCTTCGATAACTATCGTGCGGTGCCACCTGCGACGGGAATCGTCCACCAGGTGAACCTGGAGTATATTGCCAATGTCGTGCATGCGACAGAAAACGAAGATGGCAGTGTCGATACATATCCTGACACACTTGTGGGGACAGATTCCCACACGACGATGATCAACGGTCTTGGTGTTCTCGGGTGGGGTGTTGGCGGTATTGAAGCGGAAGCAGGAATGCTTGGACAGCCATCCTACTTCCCGGCACCGGAGGTTATCGGTGTCAAGCTTACCGGAAACTTCCCTCAGGGAACAACAGCTACAGACCTTGCTCTTAAAGTTACACAGCGTCTTCGTGAGGCGAATGTTGTTGGAAAGTTCGTGGAATTCTTCGGTCCTGGTCTTCAGGAAATGCCGCTTGCGGACCGTGCTACCATCTCCAACATGGCTCCTGAATACGGGGCTACTTGCGGTTTCTTCCCTGTAGATGGAGAAGCTCTTGACTATATGCGCCTTACCGGCCGTTCCGAAGAGCAGATCGATCTTGTGGAGAAATACTGCAAGGAGAACAACCTTTGGTACGATCCTTCACTTGAAGATCCGGAATTCAGCCAACTGATTGAAATCGATCTTGAAGAACTTGAACCGAACCTATCCGGACCGAAACGTCCTCAGGATTTGATTCCTCTTTCCGAAATGAAGCAATCGTTCACGGAAGCGATCACTGCTCCGGAAGGGAACCAGGGATTCGGTCTTGATGAATCTGAATTCAATAAAAAAGCTACCGTCGAATTTGCAAACGGTGATACAGCTGATATGAGTACAGGGGCTCTTGCGATTGCAGCGATTACATCCTGCACGAACACGTCCAACCCTCATGTAATGCTTGGTGCCGGTCTGGTGGCGAAAAATGCCGTAGACAAAGGCCTTGAGGTACCGGAATACGTGAAAACATCTCTCGCACCGGGCTCTAAAGTAGTTACTCGCTACCTCGAAGACTCGGGTCTGATGAATCATCTGAATCAGTTAGGGTTCAACCTCGTCGGGTATGGATGTACCACGTGTATCGGTAACTCCGGTCCGCTACTTCCTGAAATCGAGAAGGCGATCGCCGACACGGATCTGACTGTGTCTTCCGTGTTAAGTGGTAACCGTAACTTCGAAGGACGTATCCACCCACTCGTGAAAGCGAACTACTTGGCATCTCCGCCATTGGTTGTGGCTTATGCCCTTGCAGGTACTGTGGATATCGACTTGAAGAACGAACCGATCGGTCAGGATAAAGACGGAAATGACGTCTTCTTCGACGATATCTGGCCGACGCAGGAAGAGATCAAGGAGCAAGTCGCTAAAGTGGTGACGCCTGAGATCTTCCGTAAAGAGTATGAGAACGTGTTCAACTCGAACGAAAAATGGAACGAAATCGAAACGACGGATGAGCCGCTGTATGACTGGGATGATGAGTCCACCTACATCCAGAACCCTCCGTTCTTCGATGGACTTTCTAAAGATTCCAACCCTGTAAAACCACTGGGTGGCATGCGGGTTATCGGTAAGTTCGGAGATTCCGTAACGACCGACCACATTTCACCAGCTGGTGCCATCGCCCGGAATATGCCGGCAGGGGAGTATCTGCAGGAAAAAGGAGTTTCTCCGCGTAACTTCAACTCCTACGGGTCCCGTCGTGGTAACCACGAAGTCATGATGCGTGGTACGTTTGCGAACATCCGTATTCGTAACCAGCTGGCTCAAGGAAAAGAAGGCGGGTATACGACGTACTGGCCGACCGAAGAAGTCATGCCGATTTATACAGCTGCGATGAAATATAAAGAGGACAACACGCCTCTTGCGGTAATCGCCGGAGATGATTACGGTATGGGAAGTTCCCGTGACTGGGCAGCCAAAGGTACGGATCTTCTCGGAATCGAAACGGTCATTGCTCAGAGCTTCGAGCGGATTCACCGTTCCAACCTCGTCATGATGGGAGTGCTTCCTCTGCAGTTCCAGAAAGACGATACAATCGAATCGCTCGGTCTTACCGGTCGTGAAACGATTGATGTAGAGATCGGGGAAGACGTGAAGCCTCACGATCTTGTCAAAGTGACGGCGACGGACGAGGACGGCAACAAGAAAGAATTTGATGTAATCGCCCGTTTCGACAGTGACGTGGAAATCGATTACTACCGTCACGGTGGTATTCTGCAAATGGTGCTGAGAAACAAACTGAAAAAATAATGGAATAGATATGAAAGAGAGGTGCCTTGATAGCACCTCTCTTTTTTGTCATTCTTTTGACAATCCGTTGTTGTCGTTCAGCTCTTCTTTCTCATGTGATAAACTTTTCTAAAGAAGGTGCAAAGGAGAATGACTCACGCTATGAAAAAAATAACGACACTTGCTGTTTTCTCTATCGTTCTCGCTCTTATCCTATATAGTGTCTTTGAATTGTTCGAAGATGAAACCGAACAACAAGGGAACACGGGAGGTGAATATGATGTGTCAGGGAATCCTGAGCAGGAGGGGACAGCTATCATACCTCCGGAAGCGAGTGAAGGGACGGAAGTAGGGGAACAGGCACCGAACATCTCATTAGAAACCCTTGATGGCAGAGAGACGGACCTCAATGCCTACAAAGGACAACCGATCATTTTAAACATCTGGGCTACGTGGTGTCCTCCTTGCAAAGAGGAAATGCCTGAGATGCAGCGGTTTCATGAAATACACGGAGAAGACGTCACCATCCTGGCAGTCAATGCCACACAGACAGAAGATGACCCGGCAAATGCCGCCCGTTACATTGACAAAGAAGGGTTCACGTTTGAAACGTTGCTCGATACCAACAGTGAACTGTCTGATGCTTATCAGACGTTCTCAATTCCGACGACTTACTTCATCCATAGTGACGGTACGATCCAGTCACGAAAATTCGGACCGATGACATACGAGTATATGACAGAAAAAATGAAAAACCTCGACTAGTATAACTATTCACACGTTTGCCCATCCTGATAAAAAAAGGAGGGCGAACATGCGTAGAAAAGCACCGTCGTTTTCTGCTTTAGTGAAAGAGAATCGCGAAGCCATATGGAAGAATGCATCAATCGTGAAGAAAATCGAGGAGCGGATTGATACGAAACATATGAGACGTCTGCATAAATAATGGGAGACCGAACCATTCTAGGATGGAGGAGGGATACCATGACAAACAGACGACCGAGCCCTGACGATCGTTCCGACAACGTAGAGAAGCTGCAGGAAAACGTGCAGAATACGATTCGTAACATTGAAAAGTCGCATGATGCTTATGAATTCTCGACAGACAAAGAAAAAGAGCTATTACGACAGAAGAACGAGAAACGCGAAGCAGCGATTGAGGGAATGAGGGAAGAAATCAAGGATGAAGCAGAAGACCACTAATCGGATAGTGGTCTTTTTCTTTTATGGAGAAAGCTGTGATAAAATATGAAAAGGAAGGAAGTGAACAACTATGGCATTAGATCATCAGTGGACGTCTCTAGAAACGGCCCCTCCCTGGAGCGAAACGGAGATTCTTCGTATGCTTGATGAGCATTCGTTGGAACCCGCAGAAGAGGCACTCCTTTATGTCGCCTACGCTTATTATCGTCTGCAGCGGTATCCGGAAGGAGATGCCTTATCGCCATATATATTGAAACGCGCCAAAGAAAAGAAACAGACCCTGAAATTGGCGAGAGATATGGAAGTTGTGCAACATCTCCTGTCCGTCGTTCATCATACACGAACCGCCGTACAGGAAGCACCGATGATTCATGAAACGGATCACATTTCTCAAAAAATGAAAAAGACAGCGGATCTTCACGACTCCTTACATCTTCTTTTGAAGTATTTTGATGAAGGGTACTTGAACCATACCGTGGTGGACGCTGCATCCAAATGGAAAACGTATCAGGAGCTTTATGAAATCATTCGTCAATTAGAATCGATTGTTCGGGAAGCGCTGGAAACGCGGGAAGGGAAGCGTATGAAACTCTCCGTCACCGATGTGACCCTTCTTCTCCGACAAGTGAAGGAAAAGACGAATGAGCTTAAGCTGCATATCCCTCAGTCCTTTCTTCAGGAGGAGAAACGTTTTGCTCTTGATGCCCTGGAGGATATGATCGGGTTGGAGGAAGTGAAGACCTATATTCATCAGTACTATCACTTTCTCAAGTATCAGCAGGACCGGAAAACATATGGATTCTCCATGGTAGATGCCCCATCCCTGCACATGATTATGACCGGAAACCCCGGAACCGGGAAGACGACACTGGCAAGACTGCTGGCGGAGATCTATTATGAACTCGGACTTCTTCAATCGACAGAAGTCGTAGAGGTGAACCGTTCCCATCTGGTCGGATCGTATATGGGGCAGAGTGAAGAGAATACCATGAATTACATAAAAGAAGCGGCAGGAGGCATTCTATTCATCGACGAAGCCTACAGCCTGAAGCGGGAAGGGCAATCCGGCAATGATTATGGACAGGCAGTCATCGATACACTCGTCTCTGCCATGACAAGCAAAGAGTACGGGGGTACGTTCGCGGTTATACTTGCCGGCTATCCGGAGGAAATGCGTCAGTTTCTATGGGCGAACCCTGGACTTCGGAGTCGGATTCCGGACCAGAACCGGGTCGACCTTCCGGATTATTCTCTGGATGAATTGCTCGAAATTGGGGAAAAAGCGGCTCTCGAGAACGACTTTTTCTTTACAAGAGCGGCACTTCGTCGTTTGGAGGCGCTTATCGAAAAAGAACAGGTGGATGAGTCCTTCGGAAATGCCAGAAGTGTGAGGAATCTCGTTACCAAGACTATCTTCTACAAAGGCTCACGGGAAGTCATCCGTACTTCTGACGACTGGCTTTCCCATATGCGTATCACAGAGAGTGATATGCGGTGGGAGGAGGAAGAAAGCAAAGATACAGGGAGCGGCATGGAACGTCTCCAGAATCTGATAGGACTTTATGCTGTTAAAGAAGAAGTGGAGAAACTATCCTCTTTCGTACAAATGCAGCAAAAACGTAAGCAGGAAGGTTACCCGACGGTGCCGATCCAGCTCCATTCGGTGTTCAGCGGAAACCCGGGAACGGGGAAAACGACAGTGGCGGAAATTTATGCTTCGGTGCTGAAAGAATGCGGCCTTTTGAAGAGGGGGCACGTCGTAGTAGCGTCCAGAAGCGATCTTGTTGCAGGGTTTGTCGGTCAGACTGCCATGAAGACGAAGAAAAAGATCAGAGAAGCACTCGGAGGGGTACTGTTCATCGATGAAGCTTATTCGCTCCATAGCGGGAACAGGGATGACTTCGGTAGAGAAGCGATAGAAACACTCGTCGATGAAATGACGAAGCACAATGAAAATCTTGTGGTCATCCTTGCCGGATACGAAAAAGAAATGAAGCGGCTGATCGAGAGTAATCCGGGTTTGTCTTCGAGATTCAAAAAGTTCTTCCATTTCCCTGACTATTCTCCTCAGGAAATGCTTGAAATGATGGAGAAGCTTGCAGGAGCATACCAGTATGAACTATCAGGAGAGGCCAGGAACTATTTGGAACGACAGCTCGAAGCTAATGAAGTGGAAGGAAATGGACGGTTCATCGGAAATCTGATGGATGAAGCGGTTCAATACCATGCCTGGCTTCAGATGGAAGAGAAACCGGAGCATGTTTTCTCGAAAGAAGATATAGAAGAAGCTTGGAAAGCCGTCAGAAGGGAGTCAAAAGCATGAAGGTAAATACGACAGACATTCAGGTAAGGTATCAGGAAACGGATATGATGGGGGTCGTCTATCACGCGAACTATCTCGTCTGGTTTGAAATAGGGAGGACTTCCCTTATCGAAGAGTTCGGCTTCAGTTATAAAGAGATGGAGGAGGCGGGGATCGTCTCTCCTGTGACCGATGTACAGGTATCTTTCCAGAAGCCGGTCCGATACGGAGATGACGTACACATCAAAACTTGGATTGAGGAATACAACGGCGTGAAAACGACATATGGCTATGAGATAGTTCATGAGGATGGATCCGTCGCCGTCACAGGAGCATCCGACCATGTACTGGTGAAGCGGGACACGTTCCGTCCTACATCCCTTAGAAAAGCGTTTCCTGCTTGGCATGAAGCTTATAAAGAAGCGGTGGAGCATTCCTGATGGCGTTTGGTGTAGGAAAAGAAGAGCTGACACGTTGGAAAGCGGAAGTACGTGCAGGAAGGATCGCTTTTCTTACCCATTTCTGGGTAGATGAGCGGTTCCCTGGCTGTGATACCGTGACGAAGGTAGGATGTGCGGATGTAGACAAATTGAAGGCATGGGGAAGAAATTATGGATTGAAGCCGGAGTGGATCGATTACAATGAAAACTTCCCACACTTTGATCTGTTCGGAAAATATCAATACGAGATCTTGAAAGCTGAAGGGAAAGACAGCCATATACGTCGTTTCCGTCTGCATGAAAAAGAGAGCCGCTATTTTTGAATAGGGCTCTCTTCTATTTATTCATTATTCATAAGAGATATTCGGTTCTTCCCATTTCTCATCGTACGAGACGTGCAGGGAATAGGTGTCGAAATACCATTCATCGGATTTCTCCACATAAAAAGTGATGCCTTCGACATTCGTTTCTGCGACAGCTTCGTAGGGCGTGTCGACTTTGATGCCGAGCGAAAATCCTGGCTGCAGGCCACCGACGCCTCCGTATCTTACATAAAATTGCATAGCATCTGTTTCACTTAGGTCGAGCTCTTCTTTGTACCACTTTGCTGCGTCGTTTGTCACTGTAATATCCATGTCATCACTCCTTCTGTTTTTTCTCCGGTACCAGATCGACACCACCCGGATGGAACGGATGACATTTCAGAATGCGTTTCCCTGTAAGGTAGAAACCTTTCAGGAAACCGTGCCGCCTGAAGGCGACGAGTCCATACTCCGAGCACGTCGGGTAGAATCTGCACGTCGGAGGGGTAAAGGGACTGATCCCTTTCCGGTAGAAGGTGATCAGTCCGATCATCATTCTGCTCATCATCCCAGTTCATCTATCCGTTTGTCGAACGAAATCGTTGCAATCGCATCGTGCAAGTGAATGGATTCTTCGTTTTGACAGGACACTTCGAAAGCTTCGACGAATGTGTATTCATAAAGGTCTGCGGCTACAAGGCGGACCATGTCCTCGACGAAGCGTGGGTTTTCGTAAGCCTGTTCTGTCACCATTTTTTCATCCGGACGTTTGAGTACCGGGTGGATTCTGGCACTGGCATTCGATTCGGCAGCTTCTAAGAGTGCTTCTTTCCAGTCCATCGTCGTCTCATCGAAGTCGTCGGAGAGTTCAACAGACATAGATACATTTCCGCGCTGGTTATGGGCGCTGTATTCACTTATTTCCTTGGAACATGGGCATAGGGTCGTAATTTTACCCGTCAACCCTGCTTCGATGTCGAATCCGGTATCTGCTGAGTATGAAACGGTGATATAAGCATCGGCATGGTTCATTCCTGCGAGTTCTGAAGATGGTCCTTTACGCTCGAAGAACCAGGGGAACTCCACCTGCACGAACGCATCATTCTGTTTCAGGCGTCCGGCCAGCTCCTGAGTGAATTCTTTCAATGTCTCCATATCTACGGTGAAACCGTTCTCGCTGTATTTCGTCAATTGTTCGGTGAAGCGGCTCATATTCGTTCCTTTGCTTCCTCTGGCAACGGAAGAGGAAAAGGTGAATGTGCCGATAGTCGTCTGCTCATGTGGTGTAAGCGAACTATTTACCTTGATCGGATGTTTGACATTGTTGATGCCCACGACGTCTATAGAAAAGAGGAAATCCTGTTTCGAATTCTGCAGGTCAGGCATTTCAGATTTATCGGTAGGTTTATATTTCGGACCAGGGTCTACAGATCCGAATAGTTTATGACGTTCTTCTTTCGTTGGCAGAGAAGTTGATTGTTGTTTATAGGTATTGTGCATAACTGAGACTCCTTTCCGGACATTTCTACAAAGAAGTATACCTTATCGTAATTTTCATTTACAATATAAATGCTTCAAGGCAACGTTCGAAGAAGTGAACGTTGCCTGATTTTACATCCATGTGATTTTCGGTTCTTCTTTATTCTTGATTCTTTTAATATTCGAACGATGACGATATATCACAAAAGCAGTGAGGACTCCGATTACTACCGTGAGTAAATATTCCTGTTGGATAATCGTAACGCCGAGCGTAACGATACCGGTGACCATGGAAGACAGAGAGACATATTTACTGAGGTAAAGAACTATGAAAAAAGTAAGCAACATAATACCGAACAGAAGCGGGTTAACACCGAGAATGATCCCTCCTGATGTCGCTACGGCTTTTCCGCCTTTGAATCTTGCGAAAATCGGATACATATGACCGATGACGGCAACGATCCCGATGATCACCCCGTTCAACTCTGTACCCATCCATAAAGGCAGAGCTGCGGCGAGACTCCCCTTCAAAATATCGGCGACTGTAACGAGCAAACCGGCTTTGATGCCGAGGACACGGAAAGCATTGGTCCCTCCAAGGTTCCCGCTGCCGTGTTCCCTGATATCTATATTGAATCCGATTTTACCGACGAGGAGGCCGGAAGGAATAGAACCGAGCAAATATGCGATGATTGCGAATAAAACGAACTCCATTTCTTTGTTCCTCCAATCAAGAAAGATATCTCTAGTTTATCATGCCTAAAAATAAAAAAGAACGCGAAATTAAGATAGTTAATTACTTAGTAGCAACTCCGAATAAGATTTAAAACACGTTTCATAATGATTATAAAGGGTACTTTATAATCATTATATTTACAATGAAGAAAGAAGGTATTGGATGATCACATTCGAAAACGTAGGTAAGGAATTCCCTGACGGAACAAAAGCAGTCAGCCATTTCGATTTACAAGTAAAAGAAGGGGAGTTCATTACTCTTATCGGACCCAGTGGTTGCGGGAAAACGACGACGATGAAAATGATCAATCGTCTTATTGAACCGACCGAAGGCTACATATACATAAACGGTAAAAAAGTGAAAGATCACCCCGTCCATGAATTAAGGTGGAATATCGGATATGTTCTGCAGCAGATTGCTCTATTTCCTCACATGACTGTCGAGGAAAACATAGCGATTGTACCAGAAATGAAGAAATGGAAGAAACAGAATATCTCCTCCCGAATCGATGAATTGATGAATATGGTCGGGTTGGATGCAGCCACGTACCGGAAAAGAAAACCTTCAGAATTATCCGGAGGCCAGCAACAAAGGGTCGGAGTCGTCCGAGCACTCGCCGCAGATCCTGATATCATTTTGATGGATGAACCGTTCAGTGCTCTCGATCCGATAAGCAGGGAACAATTGCAGAAAGATATACAGGCTCTCAAGCAGGAAATTCAAAAAACAATCGTCTTCGTAACCCACGATATGGATGAGGCATTGGCACTCGGGGACCGCGTTTGTCTGATGAAAGAAGGCGAAATAGTCCAGGTGGATACCCCACAGGAACTGATTTTGAATCCTGCCAATGATTTTGTGAAAGATTTCATCGGAGAACGCAAAAGTCCCTGGCAGACGGCTGTAGATGTTGTCATGTCCAAAGGTCATACCTCACCCGAAGGGACGGAATTCATCGTAGATGAACAGGGACGGTGGCAAAATGGAAAAAAAGACGGACAAGAAGTGGACATGCCTATCCTTGCTAATAGCAACACGCTGAAGGAAGCGGCGGATCGTCTCGAATACAGCAAGCATCCTTCACTTCCTGTCGTGAAGGATGGAGAATACCTCGGTTACGTTACGTATGAGAATATCGTGCGTTACCTCAAAGATACGTCAGAAAGAAATGGTGGTGTCACAGAAGGATGAATGAATTCATACAAGTGTTCGAACAGAGGCAGGATGAATTTTGGATCAAGATATGGGAGCACCTTCAGATTTCGATCATCTCTCTCGTGATCGCTACGCTGATTGCTGTTCCTCTGGGACTTTTATTGACAAGAAGTGAACGTACTGCGGAACCGATCATACAGGTTGCTGCCATTCTGCAGACGATTCCAAGTCTTGCAGTGCTGGCATTTCTCATTCCGTTTTTCGGCATCGGCCAGACCCCGGCCATCATCGCGCTGACCGCATATGGACTATTACCTATTCTCAGAAATACATACACGGGAATCAAGGAAGTCGATAATTCCCTGCTAGAAGCTGCTACAGGGATGGGGATGAACTCCTTCAAGCGTCTATCGAAAGTGGAATTGCCATTGGCTATGCCGGTCATCATGGCTGGTATTCGAACGTCGATGGTACTCATTGTCGGTACAACTACGATTGCCGCCCTGATTGGAGCAGGAGGACTCGGAGATCTTATCCTTTTAGGTCTGGACCGTGGAGGAGATCCGAACCTTATTCTGCTCGGAGCTATTCCGGCGGCATTGCTGGCGATTTTCCTGGATGTCATTTTGCGTGTGCTGGAGAAATCATCAGCAAAAAATGGAATTCGTACGATGGGTATATTGTTAGCGGTAGCTGTATTGATAGCAACCACACCACTCGTATTTAACGGAGAAACAGAAAATGATCTTGTCATCGGTGCCAAGCTGAACGCAGAACCGACGATTCTGATTAACATGTACGAACAATTAATCGAGGAAGAGACGGATATTGAAGTAGGACTCGAGCCTAATTTAGGAAAAACGGATCTCGTCTTCAGTGCGCTTCAGGAGGGTAGTATCGATATCTATCCTGAATTCACAGGGACCGCCCTTGTATCCCTGCTTGATCGACAACCGGAAAGTTACGAAGCAGAGCAGGTATATCAGCAGGCGAAAGAAGGTATGGCTGAAGAATATGATATGGCTTACCTCGAGCCTATGCAATATAACAATACGTATGCCGTTGCTACGACTCAGGAATTTGCAGAGCAGCATGACCTCGAGACGATCGGCGACTTGGCTCCGATCGACGACCAGGTAACCGCCGGGTTCACGCTCGAGTTCAACGATAGACAGGATGGTTACCAAGGAATGAAGGAACTGTACAATCTTGAATTCGGAGAAGTGAAAACGATGGATCCCGGATTGCGTCAAGGAGCTATCGAGAACGGAGAAGTGGATATCATCGATGCGTATGCGACGGATAGTTACATGGTTGAATTGAATTTGAAGGTTCTTGAAGACCCTGAGAATCTGTTCCCTCCGTACCAGGGAGCTCCGCTTATGAGACAGGAAACTCTTGATCAGTACCCTGAAATCGAAGAAGTTTTAAATCAGCTCGGTGGTAAGATTACAGGAGATCAGATGAGGGAAATGAACTATCAGGTGGACTATGAAGATAGAGATCCAGCGGAGGTTGCCAGAGAATTCCTTATCGAAGAAGGATTATTGAATGAATAGGAGGTTATGTCATGAGTTTTACCAACCCCGATCAGGAAGTGATTGCTGAAGTGTTGAAGTCGTCCTCGACCATAGCGGTTGTCGGGTTATCCGATCAGCCGCACAGGACGTCTTATCAAGTCAGTGAAGCAATGCAGAAAGCGGGATATAAAATCATTCCCGTGAATCCCAACATCAGCGAGTCTTTAGGTGAAAAAGCAGTCTCCTCGCTCAAGGAAGTGGAGGAAGATATTGATATCATCAATGTATTCAGACGTTCTGAGTTTTTGCCTGAGGTCGCTGAAGAAGCAAAAGAGAAGAATGCTAAAGCATTTTGGGCACAGCAGGGAGTTTTTCATCCCGAAGCCGACAAAATCCTTAAAAACAGTAATCAGACTGTTATCATGGATACGTGCATTAAAGTAGCCCATGCTATGATGGTATAACCCCCTTTCTCCTAGGGGGTTTTTCTTATTTAGCAATAAATAACTTTTTTTATCATCCAAAAAAAGCTACAATATAACGAGCGATAAGGTTTACGTTTACATTTACGAACGTTTGTTCTAATATAGAAGTATAAAGAAGGAACGGTAGGAAGGAGAACTTACGTATGGCGACAAAGCAGGATTATAACGATAGTTCGATTCAGGTATTAGAAGGCTTGGAGGCTGTGAGGAAAAGACCCGGGATGTATATCGGATCGACCGATCATCGTGGTCTTCATCACCTCGTTTTCGAAATTGTAGATAACTCCGTGGATGAGGCTCTTGCAGGACATGGGGAAACTATCACAGTGACGCTCAAAAACGATGGAAGTGTTTCTGTAAGTGACAATGGTAGAGGAATGCCTACAGGGATGCATCAGACTGGAAAACCGACTCCTGAAGTCATCTTGACGGTTCTCCATGCCGGAGGTAAATTCGGTCAGGGAGGTTACCAATCCAGTGGTGGTCTGCACGGCGTAGGCGCAAGTGTGGTCAATGCTCTGGCGGAATGGCTTGTCGTTGATATTTACCGGGAAGGGACCCATTACAGGCAACGTTTTGAAAATGGCGGACTTCCGGTCACTTCCCTGGACAAAATAGGGAATACGAAAAAATCAGGTACAACGATCACTTTCAAACCGGATACTTCCATTTTCTCAACGGTCAACTTCCACACAGAGACGCTGATGGAAAGGCTTAGAGAAGCCGCTTTTCTTCTGAAAGGTCTCGAGATCAAACTGATCGACGAAAGGGAAACCCCTCATGTTGAAGAAGTCTTCCATTATGAAGATGGTATCGAATCATTCGTCGCCTATTTGAATGAAGAGAAGGAGACACTGCACCCGGTTGTTTCATTTGAGGGGAAACATTCCGGAATCGAAGTCGACACGGCCTTCCAATTCAACGACGGGTATACGGAGAATATTCTCTCTTTCGTCAACAATGTGCGTACGAAGGATGGAGGTACTCACGAGTCAGGAGCTAAGACAGCGATTACCCGTGTGTTTAATGAATATGCTCGCAGAACACAACTCCTTAAAGAAAAAGACAAAAACCTTGAGGGGAACGACATACGTGAAGGGTTCACTTCTATTATTTCTGTACGTATCCCTGAAGAGCTGCTTCAGTTCGAGGGTCAGACCAAGAGTAAATTAGGCACACCGGAAGCCCGCTCTGCTATCGATAACGTAGTGGCGGAACGTCTTGCATATTTCCTCGAGGAGAACCCGGAAACAGGCACCATGCTGATTAAAAAAGCGATCAAAGCGAAAGCTGCCAGAGAAGCGGCACGAAAAGCAAGAGAAGATGCAAGAAGCGGGAAAAAACGGAAGAAAAAAGACGCCCTCTTAAGCGGAAAATTGACACCAGCCCAGTCCCGCAATCCTAACAAGAATGAATTGTATCTCGTAGAGGGGGATTCTGCCGGAGGTTCCGCGAAACAGGGGCGAGATCGGCGGTTCCAGGCTGTATTGCCGTTACGCGGAAAAGTGATCAACACAGAAAAAGCGAAAATCGATGATATCTTCAAAAACGAAGAAATCTCAACGATTGTTCATACCATAGGAGCCGGCGTAGGCAATGATTTCTCGATCGATGAATGCAACTACGATAAAGTCATCATAATGACGGATGCTGATACCGACGGTGCTCATATCCAGGTTCTTTTGCTCACTTTCTTCTATCGTTACATGAAACCGCTGATCGAGGAAGGAAAAGTATTCATCGCTCTTCCGCCGCTTTACAAGATTTCCAAAGGCAAAGGAAAGAAAGCCCAGGAGGAGTATGTCTGGGATGAAGAGGGACTCGAAGAAGTGTTGAGTACGTTCAAGAACGGATATAATATCCAGAGGTATAAAGGTCTGGGTGAGATGAACGCTGAACAGCTCTGGGAAACGACGATGGATCCTGAATCCCGGACACTTATCCGTGTCACGATTGATGATGTGGCCATGGCGGAGAAGCGGGTTACAACACTTATGGGGGACAAAGTGGCTCCTCGCAGAAAGTGGATCGAATCCCACGTTGCATTCGGTCTCGAAGACGGTGCTAATATATTAGAAAATGAAAAATTGCACGATTAACAGGAGGAAGTTTTTATGGCTGAAACGGAAAGGCTTTTAGATCTACCACTTGAAGAAGTATTAGGAGACAGATTTGGACGATATAGTAAATACATTATTCAGGAACGCGCGCTCCCTGATGCCAGGGACGGGCTGAAGCCTGTTCAGCGAAGAATTCTTTATGCTATGCAGCAGGAAAAGAATACAGCGGATAAACCATACAGAAAGTCGGCGAAGACGGTCGGTACCGTCATCGGGAACTATCACCCTCACGGAGACTCCTCGGTTTATGAAGCGATGGTCCGACTCAGTCAGAGTTGGAAAGTCAGATATCCCCTCGTTGAAATGCACGGCAACAATGGAAGTATCGACGGAGACCCACCGGCCGCAATGCGTTATACGGAAGCGAGGCTCGCAGGGATCTCCACGGAATTGCTCAGGGATATTCAGAAGAATACGGTCGAGCATATCCCGAACTTCGACGATACCATTGAAGAGCCTACGGTCCTGCCAGCTAAGTTCCCCAATTTATTAGTGAATGGCTCCACCGGTATATCTGCCGGTTATGCTACCGAAATTCCACCTCATCGCCTGGAGGAAGTTATCGATGCTGTTATTATGCGGATAGATTCCCCTGAGGCTTCTGTGGATAAGCTGATGACGAAGCTCCCCGGACCTGACTTTCCGACAGGTGGAATCATCCAGGGAAAAGAAGGCCTTAAGGAAGCGTATGAGAACGGAAAAGGGAAAATCATTGTCCGTGGTAAAGCCGAAATTGAACGGATCAAGGGCGGTAAAGAACAAATTGTGATCGATGAAGTGCCTTACGATGTCAATAAAGCGACGATGGTTAAGCGTATGGATGAGTTGCGGATAGATAAGAAAGTCGAAGGAATTGCAGAAGTTCGTGATGAGACGGATCGTACCGGACTAAGGATCGTCATCGAATTGAAGAAAGAAGCGAACAGTGAAGGCATCCTGAACTATTTATATAAGCATACAGACCTTCAGGTATCTTACAGTTTTAATATGGTAGCGATTTCTGATCGTTCGCCCAAGCTGATGTCTCTTCCTATGATCCTTGATTCTTACATTACTCATCAGAAAGAGGTAGTCACGAATCAGGCGAATTACGATTTGGAGAAAGCGAAAAACAGAGCTCATATTGTAGAAGGCCTCATCAAAGCGATTTCTATCCTTGATGAAGTGATCAGTACGATCCGTGCCTCCAAAGATAAGAGCGATGCAAAAGAAAAACTGAAGAATGCCTATTCCTTTTCGGAGGCTCAAGCTGAGGCGATTGTAACCTTGCAGCTTTATAGATTGACGAATACTGATATCACTTCTCTCGAACAAGAGGCTGAAGAACTTCAGCAGACCATCAAAACATTAGAAGAGATTCTCGCAGATGAAAACAAGCTCTTGAAAGAAATCAAGAGTGATCTACGCAAAATAAAGAAAGAATATAAAGATGAAAGACGGACCGTGATCGAAGAGAAGGTGGAAGAGCTGAAAGTCGACCTGGAAGTGACCGTGGCAAGTGAAGATGTGCTAGCTTCTGTTACAAAAGACGGTTATGTGAAGAGAACAAGTCTCCGTTCCTATACTGCTTCCCAGGAAGAGGACCTCCCACTGAAAGAGGGAGATCATTTGCAGAGGCTGATAGAAATAAATACTACAGATACGTTGCTGTTGTTTACCAACCTCGGGAAATATCTGTATATTCCAGTTCACAAATTGCCTGATATCCGGTGGAAAGATCTTGGACAGCACGTAGCGAACCTCGTACCTATTGAAGTGGGAGAGAAAATCATCGAAGCAGTCCCTGTCCGTCACTTTGATACAGAGGACTATCTTGTTTTTGTCACGAAAAACGGGATGGTTAAGCGAACCATGTTGAAAGAATATCAGGCTCAACGTCACTCCAAACCATTAGTGGCGATCAACACCAAAAAAGATGATGAAGTCGTTTCCGTCCAACGATCCGGCGGTGGAAAAGATATCATGATAGCCTCCGACAAGGGCTACTGTTTAAGGTTTGAAGAAAACGAAGTGAATCCTGTCGGTCCCAGAGCTGCTGGGGTTAAAGGAATTCATTTGAAAGACGGAGAAGCCGTCGTTTCCGGCCAGGTATTCGATCCGGAGGAAGCGAACATCGTCTTTGTCGTTTCGCAACGAGGAGCTGTCAAACGGATGGATCTGAACGAATTCGAGAAAGGATCCAGGGCGAATCGGGGCATCATCGTTTTCAGAGAACTTAAGAAAAACCCGCACCAGCTGGTCCGCTTGCTTATTCTTCCTAAAAAATCGGTGGTAGATATATTTACTGAGAGGGACATGCTGCAGGTAGAGCCTTTCCAGTATCGCACGAAAGATAGATATAGTAATGGAACTTTTGTGGTTGATACCGAACAAAATGGGGAAGTAGTAGGTGCGCGACGTAAAGTAGAGTATGAAAAACCTACGTGGGAATAAATGTCTTTTCTCGAAATAATGGCGCTTTATGTCACGATAATGTTATTCTATGAATGTATGTTGATTTAGGAGGGAAAGAATTATGAAAATTATTGTTGCCGGAGGCGATGGCTTCTGTGGTTGGCCAACCGCTTTATATCTATCTAAGCAAGGCCATGACGTAGCTATCCTCGACAACCTGGTACGACGAAAAATCGATGATGAGTTGCATTCGAACTCAGTAACACCGATCGCTTCTCTTGAAGAGAGAGTGGAGAAGTGGAAAGAGTTGACGGGTAAAGAAATAAAAACGTTTGTAGGGGACTTGAATCACTACGACTTCCTGACTCAGGTTTTCAAGCAGTTCGAACCTGACGCTTTCGTTCACTTCGCTGAGCAACGTTCAGCTCCTTATTCCATGATTGACCGTGACCATGCCGTTTACACGCAATCAAACAATGTCATCGGGAACTTGAATGTCCTTTACGCGATCAAAGAACTTGCGCCTGAGTGTCATCTGATCAAACTGGGCACGATGGGTGAGTACGGAACACCGAACATTGATATTGAAGAAGGTTATATTGAAATAGAACATAAAGGTCGTAAGGATCTACTTCCTTATCCTAAACAGCCTGGTTCTTTCTATCACTTGTCTAAAGTTCACGATAGCCACAACATTCAATTCGCATGTAAAATTTGGGGCATCCGTGCAACTGATCTGAACCAGGGCGTCGTGTATGGCTTACATACCGAAGAAACGAAGAAAGACCCTGTCCTGAACAACCGCGTTGATTATGACGGCGTCTATGGAACAGCGCTGAACCGTTTCATCACTCAGGCTGCTATCGATCATGACCTTACTGTGTACGGTTCAGGTAAGCAGACGAGAGCGTTCTTGAACATTGAAGATACCGTTCGCTGCGTTGAAATCGCTGCTGAGAACCCTGCCGACCAGGGTGAATTCCGCGTATTCAACCAGTTTACAGAGTGGTTCTCCGTCAAAGAGCTGGCTGATAAAGTTCAAAAGGTAGCAAAAGAAGAGGGAATCGATATTTCCATCGATCATTTGGAAAACCCTCGTGTGGAAAAAGAAGAGCACTATTACAATGCAGTGAATACGAAACTTCGTGACCTTGGCCTTGAACCTCACTTGCTGACGGATGATGTCATTCGTGATATTCTCCGTACAGTTGTCGACCATAAGGGACGTATCATCAAGGACAACGTGCTTCCGTCTATTTCCTGGAAGTAAAGCGGGGTATTTCACTTGAAAATTGTTATAGTAACAGAAACATTTTTGCCTTCTACAGACGGGGTTGTAACCCGTCTGAAGGAGGCTATTACGTATATACACAAACAAGGCCATGAAGTAGTAGTTATTGCTCCGGATCTCGGAGTGAAAGAGTTTGACGGGGCTATAGTGGAAGGGATAAAACCGACGAAACTTCCGGTGTATTCTTCGAAGTATTTTTCTCTTCCTTCCAAAAAGGTTGAAGCGCTTCTGAAAAAACATAGCCCGGATATTGTACACGTAGTAAACCCTGCGCTCGTCGGCGTTTCAGGCGTTTATTATGCCAATAAACTCGGTTTGCCTTTGCTTGCTTCTTATCATACGCACGTACCGAAATACCTGGATTTTTATAACCTGTATCCGTTCAAACCTCTTTTCTGGTGGTATTTCAAAAAGCTTCACAGTTATGCACACGTGAACGTATGCACTTCACATGCCATACTCAAAGAATTACAGCAGAAGAGGTTCCATAACCTCGAAGTATGGAAACGTGGTGTAGCTATCGATCATTTTCATCCTGAACGGAAGTCTGAGCAGATGAGAAGTCGTTTATCCAATGGGAATGTCGATGATAAGCTGCTCGTATTCGTCGGACGTCTTGCTCCTGAAAAGGAAATCCATAAAATCAAACCGTTGTTAGAACAAAGAGATGATATATCTCTAGCTATAATCGGAGATGGACCAATCCGTGAACAACTCGAGAAGCAGTTCGAGGGAACCAAAACGATATTTACCGGGAATCTACATGGGGAAGAACTCGCAGAAGCCTTTGCTACAGGAGATGCGATGATTTTTCCTTCGATAACGGAAACGCTCGGTCTAGTCATACTAGAAGCGATGGCTTCAGGACTACCTGTAATTGCCGCACATAGTGGACCGACCCAGGAACAAGTCGTCGATGGTGAGACAGGATTGTTATTCGAAAATGAAAACACCGAAAGCATGATTGATGCCGTACAGAAACTGGAAGATCCAGACTTGCTTCAGTCTTTAAGTGAAAACGCGAGAAACGAAGCTGAGAAATACGGGTGGGATAAACCATCCGAACAGATTTTAGAACTGTATAGAAAAACAATTTCAATATCCAAATAAAAAACAACTCCCGTTACAAATGTATCAGGGAGTTGTTTATTTAACTTCATACATAGTAGTAACTCCGAAATCAAAAACAAAACCATCATTAATTAATCTTTGTCTCACTATCAAGAGTAAACTTGCATTTTGAGATGAGTGAACACATTTCAGTATAACTTCCTATAATATATATTATGTAAACTAAGAAATTTATTAAAACATACAAGGTGCTTTTTTGTTGCTTACACTCTTCTCTTCTTAATCTTTAGATATAAAATACAGCAGTAATATAGAAATCACTGCTGCTGAATTTATGTGTGCTTAATGACGGTCCGATCTTGTTCCTGTATAACTTTATCTTCTTTCATCAATTTACCTAGCGCTCGTTTGAATGCTGATTTACTGATGTTGAATGTGTCCCGGATTTCCGTAGCATCACTTTTGTCCGTGAAATACATAACACCATCGTTATCTTCCAGATATTCATAAATGAGTTCTGCATCTTCTTTCTGACTCCATTTTTTTACCGGTCGCAAAGATAGATTCAATGTTCCATCTTCTTTGACAGCAATGACACGTGCAGTCAGATCTTCTCCTAAGCGTGGTTCTTCTTTTCGTTCATCAGGGTGAATGAATCCACGGTACCCTTCTTCCGTGAGTACTGCTGTCCCAGCTTTTGTCGCTTTATAAACCCGTACGGCAGCTTCTTTATTCAGTAACTCTTCTGGAGCTTTCTCTAAATCCTCCATAACTTCTTCTTCCGTAATAGGTTTCGCTTCAAGCCTTCCTTTTTTATCTCTTTCCAAAGAAACGAACAAATGGTCTCCTTCTTTCGGCCAAACGGATTTGAACGCAGGAAGTTCATCTTTTGAGACAAGAATGTCTTTACCTTCGACTCCTATGTTCACAAAAGCTCCCAAATGAGGCAGGATACTTACTACTTCCGCCCACCCGAATGAATCGACGGTCGCTTCTGGAAGTGTTTCACTTGCCACGAGATTTCCTTCTTTGTTCAAATAAAGAAACACTTGTACTTCTTCGTTTTCTTTAAAAGTGCTCTCTGACGTTTCAATCGGAATTGTCTGCCCTCCGATATTAACCATGTTGTTGCTATTTATCGTTCCTTTTTGGATGGTACCTATGTTTTTCATATTAATTCCTTTCTTGCTTGCTGATGCTTACTGTAAAGCATCTACAGCCTGTTTAATTTTTTTGTAAGACATCTTTTTCTTTTCGAAGTCAAAAATGTTAGTGATAAGTAAAAACTCATCAACCTGATATTCCTCAGACAAGTCCTTCAGTTGTTCAGCTACCTGCGAAGGAGTCCCTATCAGGCATCTTTTGCGATTGGTTTCTATTTTTATTCTCTGTTCATCTGTTACATCACTGAGGTCAATTTCTTCAGGCGGATACACCCGGGTATCCAACCCTTGTTCTACTTGTAGCAACCAGTGATCCTGGCTTTTGGCAAGAAATTCAGCTTCTTCCTCAGTGTCTGCACATACTGCAAAAATACACATCGTCACTCTAGGGTGTTTCATATCGAATTTGGGCGTGAAACGTTCTCTGTACGTATCTATTGCTTCTCTCGCTTTAGAGGGGCTTATAAAATATCCATACGTGAACCCGGTTCCGTTCAGCGCTGCATGCTTTGCTCCCCGTTCCGAAAGGCCAAGCACCCATACTTCAGGGTTTCTTTGTGTCGCAGGTTTCGCTTTTACCCCGAAATAATCATGCCCTTTGGGTAATTCATCGTGTAAAAATTGCTGGAGCTCCTTCACTTGTCTGGAAAAAGAACTCAGTGGCTTGTTGAGACCATCGGTTAATGCAGCCCTCGTCTTCTGCCCACCACCCGGAGACCTCCCTAATCCGAGATCGACTCGCGCGGGGTAAAATGCCTCGAGCATTCTGAACGTTTCGGCCAC
This sequence comes from Salimicrobium halophilum, assembly GCF_900100295.1. GTDB lineage: Bacteria > Bacillota > Bacilli > Bacillales > Halobacillaceae > Salimicrobium > Salimicrobium halophilum. The sequence goes on along the minus strand of NZ_FNEV01000001.1, from coordinate 347,962 downwards.
CTTTAATGGGCTGTATTGTGGAAGAAGGACACCCCCAGAGCCTACTCTTAAAGTCTCAGTATGATGCAATATCTGACTTATAGCTATTTCAGGTGCAGAACTGGCGAGCCCATTCGTATTATGATGTTCAGCCATCCAGTATCTATGGAAACCGAGGGATTCTGTATGCATAGCCAACTCTACTGAACACCTCAGTGAGGTTTCAGCGTGCTCTCCTATAGAAATCGGTGCCTGATCAAGAACGCTTAATTTCACTGTTGATCTCCTACTCCTTACTTATAGATATCTCTCATAATTTTGTTTAATATTTGCTGCTGTTCTTCAAATAAAATTTTATATCTTTTCTTCAACACTTCAAATTCTTCTCTTCCGGAGTCAGTCAAATAGTACCAGTACACTTTTTGTCTTTTCTTTTCATATGATTTGTAATCTTCTTTTCTATGCAACAGACCTTCTTTTGTCATTTCATGTAGTGTATCAAGCAATGTTGAAGGAGCTGGAATCCAATTTTTCGTCAATGTTTTGAATTCTTTTTTGAAATGTTCACTGATCATAGGTTGGCTTACCTGCAATAAATGCATGATATAAAATTTCGTGAATTGAGCTGCACTCATATTCAGTGCAAACTTTTTCGGATTATTTTTGTGGCTCATAAAACTCCCCTCCTCTCTATATTTTACAATAGCGAAGAGGGGAAAGAAACAAATAAGAACATCTGTTCACATATTGGTTTTTATTATTTTTGGGTATCGGAGTTACTACTAAGTATGAAGATTAATTAAATTTCAGTCCTAATTTCCCCAGGTTCTTGGATTCTTTGATGTAAGCAAACGCTTCTTGGCAGTCTGTTGCATCAAAGATCTTATCCATGACAGGACGGATATCTTTTTCTTCCACGAATTGCAGCATTTCTTTCCATTCTTCCATACTGCCCATCGTTGAACCGAGAAGGTTGTATTGCCCATAAAAGAAACTGCGAATATCAAGTTCAATGATATCCTCCGTCGTAGCTCCGAAAGTGACGATTGTACCGCCTCTTCTCACTATGTCAATGGATTTCTGGAATGTCTGCTTTCCGATGCTCTCCACTACAACGTCGACAGTCTCTTCAGCGAGAGCAGCATTCCAATCTTCGTAAGTATCAATGGCCTTGTCTGCTCCCAGTTCAAGCGCCTGTTTCTGCTTATCCTCAGACCTTGATGTCACAATGACTCTTGCTCCGATAGCCTTCGCAAACTTCAAGGCAAACGTAAGTACCCCACTGCCTATTCCCGGCAAAAGAATAGTATCCCCTTTTTGGATGTTGGCCCGTGTGAATAAGACGCGGTAAGCCGTCAATGCAGCCAAGGAAAGGACACCCGCTTCTTCCGATGTTAGATGGCCGGGTTTTTTCGCCAAGTTCTTCGCTGGAATTTTAATATGCTCAGCAAAAGTCCCATCATCCGGAAAACCTACGATTTCATATCCTTTAGGGGGAGCATCACTTTTCTCATCCCAACCAAGCCCTGGGTAAACAACGACTTCATCTCCTTCACTGACACTCGTAACGCCTTCTCCTGCTTCTGCTACCACACCGAAAGCGTCTGAACCCGGAATGAAAGGCCCGCTGTCAGGGTCATGTTTGTTTTCGATGACTGCTACATCCCTTCTGTTCAATCCTCCTACATTCACCTTTAAAAGGCATTCTTCAGAGCTTATCTCAGGCTTCTCCATCTCTCTGTAGGAAAGTCCAGGGATGCCCGATTTATTTTCATGTACAATCGCTTTCATGTTTCAAACTCCTTTCTGTGGGAAAATATATAACTAGCTTATCAATAAATGTCACAAAATAAAATAAAAAGCCTACCTTGTGAGGTAGGCTTTCTGATAAAACGCTCTATTAATCTAGAACTTTAACAGTTACGGAACGGCGACCGAAGTCTAGTGCATCGCCTCTGTTAGGCATGAAGACATCGATGCGGTTACCGTTGATGGCACCACCAGTATCTCCGGCGATAGCTGTACCATATCCTTCAACCCATACTTTAGAACCGAGTGGAATCACGTTAGGATCTACCGCGATCACTTTTTGGTTAGGGTTCGCTCTCAAGTCTTGTCCTGTTGCGGTAACGCCACTGCACCCTGTGCAATAAGCTGTATATGCTGTCGCTTCAGCTGTGAACTGTTTTACAACGTCGTCCTGGCTGCTTTCTGTCGACTGCGTAGTGTTACTGCTTTGGCTTGCACTGCTGGAGTTGCTAGTAGAAGCTTTGACTGCTGCGCCGCTTCCTACAGCAAGTTGATCTCCGGGATGGATCAAGTTACTGGAAAGGTTGTTCCAGCTTTTCACCTGAGAAACGCTTGCGCCATGACTTTGAGCGATGGAATAAAGCGTATCTCCGGACTTGACTGTATAAACATTGGATTCCGCTTTGACTGCTGTGCTTCCGGAAGAAGCTTGTCCATCAACAGAAAGATTCTGCCCTGGATAGATGATGTTAGAGCTAAGCCCGTTCATAGATTTCAATTGACTTACGGATACATTATATTTCTGAGAGATGCTCCAAAGTGTATCTCCCTTATTTACGTTATAATCCTCAGCGCTTACCGTCGTTGCGAATGCACCTGTAAGTGCTGCTGTAGTTGCTAGTGTTACGATTTGCTTTTTCATTTCCTAATTCCTCCTTGCGAGTTATCTCATCTGCACAATACCCATAATAACAGGTACAACAGATAATTTAAGAACAAGGAGCTAACAAAGAGTTTGCAAATCTAACATTCATGTTTCACTGATGTTACAACCACTAGATTTTCGCGGCTTCCGCCTGTGCTTTCGCATCGTCCAGGTATTCATCGTAGGACATTTCCTTATCCACGATGCCGTTTGGAGATATTTCTATGATTCTATTAGCCACCGTCTGAATGAATTCATGGTCGTGGGAAGCGAAGATTACGGAACCTTTGAAATTCGCCACTCCTTTGTTCAACGACGTAATGGATTCGAGATCCAGGTGGTTGGTCGGTTGATCGAGAATAAGCACATTGGCTCCGGAAAGCATCATTTTAGATAGCATACAACGTACTCTCTCTCCTCCGGACAATACGTTCGGACTCTTGAGTGCTTCTTCCCCTGAGAACAACATCCGGCCAAGGAAACTGCGCAGGAAGGTTTCTGTTTCGTCTTCCGGTGAATATTGACGGAGCCACTCCACCAGCGTTTTTTCATTTCCTTCAAAGAAACGCGCATTATCTTTAGGGAAATAACTTTGAGAAGTGGTTACTCCCCATTTATACGTCCCCTCATCCGGTTCCATTTCTCCTGCAAGGATTTCAAGCAACACGGTTTTCGAAGACTCATGAGAACCGACGAGAGCTACTTTGTCATCCTTATTAAGCGTAAAGCTTACATTGTCGAGCACTTTTTCTCCACCGATCGTTTTCGACAGATTCTCCACCGTCAATAGATCGTTTCCTATTTCACGGTCAGCCTGGAACGAGATATAAGGATACTTCCTTGAAGAAGGCTGGATATCATCGAGGGTAATCTTATCGAGCATTTTCTTCCTGGATGTCGCCTGTTTGGATTTCGAAGCATTGGCGCTGAAACGTGCAACGAATTCTTTCAGCTGTTTCACTTTCTCTTCTTTTTTCTTGTTCTGTTCTTCGGCCATCTTTCTTGCCAATTGACTGGATTCATACCAGAAATCATAGTTCCCTACATATACCTGGATCTTCTGATAGTCCAGATCAGCGATATGGGTACATACGTTGTTCAGGAAGTGACGGTCGTGAGAAACAACGATGACCGTATTTTCAAATTCGATAAGGAATTCTTCAAGCCAGCGTATCGCATGAATGTCCAGATGGTTGGTAGGCTCATCCAAAAGCAATACATCCGGGTTGCCGAAAAGGGCCTGTGCCAAAAGAACTTTCACCTTATCATTAGCAGCGAGTTCACTCATCTTCTTATCATGGTCGGCATCGTCCACACCGAGCCCTGTCAATAGACGAGCCGCTTCCGATTCAGCTTCCCACCCGTTCATTTCAGCAAACTCTCCTTCGAGTTCTGCTGCTCTCATGCCATCTTCTTCCGTGAAGTCGCCTTTGGCATAAATGGCATTTTTCTCTTCCATCACTTCATACAGGCGTTCATATCCCATAATTACGGTATCAAGGACATTGTATTCATCATAGGCGAAATGGTCCTGCTTCAACACAGCGAGCCGCTGGTTTTTCCCAAGAGCTACATCTCCGGTCTGTGCTTCGATCTCTCCACTCAATATTTTAAGGAACGTCGATTTCCCTGCTCCGTTCGCACCGATGAGACCGTAGCAGTGACCTTCTGTGAACTTGATATTTACATCATCGAATAGTTTTCTATCTCCGTAACGCAAACTGACGTTTTGTACTTGTAGCATAATTCATCCTCCATTCCAAAATTCCTATCCATTATATCAGGAAATAGCAAAATAAAAAACGCGGAATCCCGCGTCTCTTATTGGTTATAGTATAAACTTTTATTTTCGACGACTTGAAGAACTTTCGTCGATCTCTTCATTTCACTGTTGCACATCGGACACGTGTGTTCTTCTTTGTCTTTGAAATTGTCTCTCATCCAGCAGTTGCAATCCTCTGCTGTACATTCCCATATGGATGTTTCTTCTTCCGGGGCTTTTTCCTGGTTCTGTCTTCCGAACGCCATCATGCTTCACCTCTCATTCTAGAGAATAAACAATTATTTTAATTTTACTACTTTTCTTCGATAAAGTCAAAAGAGTGTGGCATAAATGTGTAAATCCTCCTGCACGTTTTACACGGAAATACCTGTATGCTACACTCCAATTAACGCTTTACCGAAAGGAGCTTTTTCATGAAAAAAGTAATCGTCATCGCTTTATTTCTGACAGCGACACTTCTGGCTGCATGCTCATCAGACGACAGCAGTAACGGAGGTTCCGACAATAATGAACAGTCCGATGGAAGTGGAAATGGAGGCGAAGCCGCTGCCGTTGTAAACGGAGAAGAAATCTCCCAGCAGCAATTCGAATCCAATGTAGAAAGTGTCAAACAACAATATGAACAATTCGGTATGGACCCTTCCGAACAGGAAGAACAAATCAACCAGACAGCAATCGATCAGCTTATCGGTACGGAATTGGTGATCCAGAAAGCAAACGAATCAGATATTGAAGTGACAGAAGAAGAAGTGAACAAGCAATTCGATCAAATGAAGAAACAATACTCGGAAAACGACCAATGGGATAAATTCCTCGAACAAAATGGTATGACCGAAGAGGAAGTAAAAGAAGAGTTGAAAACGAGTGCGAAAGTCCAAAAGTACGTTGAAAACAACGTAGACGTACCGGAAGTAACGGATGAAGAAGCGAAAGAACAATATGATAAGATGGCTGAACAGCAGGAAGATATCGGTAAGTTCGAAGAGATGAAAGACCAGATCAAACAGCAGTTGTCTTCTCAGAAACAAAGCCAGGCCGTCAACGACCACATCAAACAACTTCGCGAAGAAGCGGACATCACAGTAAATGTATAATATGTAAATTAAAACCCCCGGCTTTCCGGGGGTTTTTTTATATGATGTCTTCCATTCGCTTTTTCAATTCCACCAGCTGTGGCGTGGAGAGGGACGTCGTACTGTTTTCTCTGAGATTCGCATAGTAATGACTGAGTTTTTCTTGTAGAGTCTGCATCTCTTTTACTATCTCCTGTTCGTAACCATTGCTATAGTAGGATTCGAACGTCTGCTCGACAGACCCAAGTGCCTGATCGAACATTGCGGGTAGCTCCTCGGAAATCTCCTCTTTCAATTGCTCTTTTTTATTCGCTTCAAACAACTGCTTCGTATTCGTATAATTTCCGATGTTACCAGTCAGTTCAGTATAAGCAGGAAAAGTTACGCGGAACGACGGTGTTTCTAAATCCGTTCGAGGATCATCCGCACCGAACGGCTTGGAATCGGTGATCTGTTTCACCTGTTCGGTCACTTTGTTCTTTCTTTCTTTTACACTAGCCGCCACAAAGTGTTCCATACGGAGGGTCAATGCCTGACATTCATTCGTCAGTTCATCCTCATACCCCTGGATAAGACGCTTGATGGCACTATCCAGCTGTTCTTTCACTTCGAACTTGTTCCCCTTGATCGTACCAGGATTCACTTCTTCTTTGAAGTTGTCCGTCAGCTGCAATTGTTGCCGCTCCTTCATGTAATGGAACTGTTTCCTCAATTTCTGGACAATGACAGTAGCATCCACGTTCGTCTTCTCAGCTTGCAGAACTTCAGAGATCTTCCTTTCTTCTTCCTGCCACTTTTTCATCCGTGCTTGTTTTTCTGTCTCATCCGCTTTCGCATAGTCGATCAGCTCTTCGGTGAATGTGAGGGATTCTTTCATGTCCTGTTCGATGGACTGATAAACCATCGACTGCAACTCTTCATGTATGAAGGTTTCAAATTCTTTTTCGAACGGGGGAAGGTCACTCTCCTCCCTTCGTCCTTTTCTCGCCAGAAGGCTTGAAACGGTATGCAGTCGTGGGCGCCTTACCCCATAATACGTCAACTGAGATCGGATATACGTACGTACGGATTGGAGATCTTCCTCGCTTTGTGCCAGGTCGCTGGCATTGATGATGAAAAACATTTTATCGACAGCGAATGAATCTTTCACTCGACCGAGCTGCCGCAGGAAGCGGGCGTCGGCTTTTGTGAAGGGATGATTGTAGTATGTCAGAAAAAGAATCGCATCCGCTTCTTTAATATAATTGAAGGATACGTCGGTATGCCGATCATTGACGGAATCCGCTCCCGGCGTATCTACAAAAGTGATGCCCTGTCTCGTATAGGAAGAGTCTACATAAAAATCGATCATTTTCACAAAGATGGAATACGATTCTACACTGACGTAATCCGCAAATTCTTCCCGTGATACCTGCTGCTGGCTGTCCAGGAGGTTTCCCATAGAAGAATAACCGGACTGGAACGCTTCAAGCATCGTCTTTTTTCTGGTTTCGAGTTGCGAAGCGTCCTTATCCATTACATCTTCGAGGGAAGAGGCTTCCAGAAAAGAAAACGCAGCAAGCATCTCTTCTTCGGAATAAAACGTAACCGTAGCGGTCTCATGCGGATGACTCGCATCAGGAGGCATGACACGGTTGATGGAAGCCGTCGTCGGGTTCGGAGATGTGGGCAAGTAATCATCCCCTAACAGCGCGTTGATGAAAGAGGATTTCCCGGCACTGAATGCTCCGAAAAGGGCGACAGTGAACTGCTGATTGTCCAATCGCTCTTTCTTCTCTGTGATGGATTCATAGAACGTGTTCAGAAACTCATAATCTTTTATCAGCGGCAACAGTCGATCGGCTCTGGTCCGTGTATGGTCCAGGTTATAATCTTCAGACTCCCGGATTTCCACACTCTCCGCCTTCTCCATACGCTGATCCGTCTCTATATCAAGCGTCGCAGACTCGTCGATCGTTTCCCGTCGAGATAGGCCCTGTTCAATAACTTCCTCGTCATATGATATACCCGTGTCATTGTAAACATCACGTAGCTGCTTCTCTTTTTCTTTCCATTTCTCTATTTGCTGCTGAAGTTCAGCTTCTATCTCCTGTTTCTGCTTCACATCTTCCTGCGTACCTTCTTCGACAAGTGAATGCTCTCTCGTCTCCTGTTCTTCCAGCTGCAGCTTCATCTTCCTGTAAATCCGCTCGGTCTCCTGCTGATACAACTGTAGAATCCGCTTACTTAAATCCTCCATATACCGCAGCACATACTCTCCGGTCACACCCGCTCCCCGGGCAATCGCATCTTCCAACACCTGTTCTTCGACATCCAGGTGAAAATGACGGATTTCTTCTTCCAATTCTTCACTCGTAAGGGAACTCTCTTCTGTGAGCTCTCGCAGCCTGTCCCGGAGCGGCCACTCCAGATTCTTTTCAAGCGTTTGTTGCAGGTGATCACGGAAAGTCTTCGTCCTGAATTCCCGTTCTTCTTTCGTTTTTTCCCTGGTGAAAAGAAAACCTTTCTTGAAGTTCGGCTGCATCGCTTCGAGGTAAGACGCTGCATCATCTCTCAAGACGGCAGGAGTAATGTACGCATTCTTAAGAAAACCTCTCACTCGTCTTTTGTATAAATCCTCCAGACGTATCTTCTTCTCTTCGTACGTATGCTGTACGCTCTGAATCTTATTTTCCGCTTCTTCCACTGGAGAACCCTCATAGGTTTTCAGCTGCTCTTCATAGGCCTCGATGTCATATTTCATCCGGAAAGCTTCGCTGAATTCATCAAACAAAGATGCCAGATGATCCTGTCGTACACGGGTTTCCATTTTGCGTCGCAGGTGGTTACGGAGCTGTTCATTCCCTTCCCAGGAAGCCGAGAATGAGGGATGCATCGTCGTATAGAAAATCCCGTCCGGCTCCAACCCATAGCTATCGAGCCATTCAAGAACCGAAGCGCAAAATTCCTCAAACGGCACTTCCTCTTCCCTGTGCTTGTCCATCTGATTGATGACCAGGGTGAAGGGGAGCTGTTTCGTTTCCATTTCCTGAAGGAAACTGCTGTTGACTTCTGATTGGACATGGTTGTAATCGACCACATAGTAGAGATGATCGATGACGTGCAGCGACCCTTCCGTAATCGTCCGGTCCATATCGTCTGTGGAATCGACGCCGGGGGTGTCAATGAACTCCACATCTTCAGGGAAGGTAGCGTCAGACTTATATATAGAAAGAGAAGAGATTTGACGGTTGTCTTTGCACATCTCTTTCAGCCGCTCGATATCTCGGGATTCTTCTACGGCAATCGGCTGCTTTTCATCATTATAGGCGATCGCCTTTTCGTCTCCTTTTTTCAGACGGACGATATTCGCACTCGTCGGAATCGGACTTGAAGGGAGAACGTCTGTACCGGCCAAAAAATTGATCAGCGTAGATTTTCCGGCGGAAAAGTGTCCCGCGAACCCGACAGCGAACGTACCTGTGATTTCCTTTTCGTACAGATCCAATACTTTCTCCGCCTGCTGATGCAGACCTTCCTGCTTAAGAAACGCGTAGAGTTGCTTCATTGTGTAAGAAGTAGATTGTACCATCGTCATATATGTTCTCCTTTATTGCCAATCATTCGATATCGTGATAAGCGGTCAGTCCGTAGGCCGTATGGGCATGTTTGACCGCATCTGTCACCGCCTGTTCAATAGCATAGACTGCAAGCGACGTAAGGGAAACGAGGGGGGCTTCCACTTCCCCTTCACTCATTACAAAAAGAGCGTCCCCATCCATCGGCGTATGGACCGGACGGATGCTTCTGGCAAGACCGTCATGGGCGGAAGCAGCTAACTGATTGGCTTCTGATTTATGTAAGCGTGCATTCGTGGTAATACAACCGATCGTCGTATTTCCCTCCGGCGTTTGCTCCAGAGCCGGGGAATTTCTCAAAATTCTTTCCGTATCCAGAAAGCCCGTGCCCTTCTCATAAGCACCGGCGATGATCCGATTTGTATTCGGGTCTATTATATCACCGAAAGCGTTCACTGCAATACACGCCCCCACTTTCACCCCGTCCGATTCTACAGCATATACACCGATCCCTCCTTTCATAGCATAGGGGAAACCACTTATTTTCCCTATACTCGCCCCTGTTCCGGCCCCATAATTGCCGGATGAAAAGGGAGATTCGGCAAATGCTTCCTTCGCTGCTTCATAGCCATAGCTTAGATCCGGATAAATAGCAGGTTTCTCAGGAAAGAAATCGAACAGTATTGCAGCAGGCACTACGGGCACACGATGATCCATGACCTCGAATCCAATATTCCTCTCTTCCAAGTATCTCATTACTCCCCCGGCTGCATCTAATCCGAAAGCACTTCCTCCACTCAGAGTGACGGCATGGATTTCCTGGACCGTGTTCTCCGAACGAAGAACATCCGTTTCCCTCGTCCCCGGCGCCTTCCCTTGTACACTCACTCCTCCTACAGCTCCGTGTTCATGGATGATTACTGTCGTACCTGTACCACCTTCTTCATTCGTATAATGACCATATTTGAACGATCCTACATCTCGAATATCGATATTCTTCATAAAAGATCCCTCCAGGTTTAAACTGACTCCTTAGCAGGTAAAGACAAACACGAGAGAAAGGAGTGAGCTAATGATCAAACAGATGATTGTACACGGCCGGGTCCAGGGAGTCGGTTTCCGGATGACCGCCAAGCAACTAGCAGATACTTACCATATTGAAGGACAGGTCCAGAACAAACAGGATGGTACGGTTGAAATCATAGCAAATGGCGAGGAAGATAATATGAATTCCTTCATAGCTAAAATCAAAGAGGGGCCTTCACCGGCCGCTCGTGTCCAGCATGTGGATATGATAGACCTGGATGGACCTGCGCGCTTCAATGGCTTCAAAATTATCGGATGATGAAGAAAAAAGCTGCCTATAGAAAGGCAGCTTTTACTATGCTATTTATTCTTCAAAGAACTTACGGTTCATCTCGATGTATGGTGTTTCTTCTTCAGGTACTTCATCTTCAATATAGATAGCCTCTACCGGACAAACTGCTTCGCAAGCTCCACAGTCGATACAAATAGCCGGGTCGATATAGAACATATCTTTCCCTTCTTCTATACAATCAACAGGACATACTTCTACACATTCACCTGATTTTTCCGTTTTACACGGAGATGTAATGACAAATGCCATCGTTCTCATTCCTCCTTTTTATAAGATAAACCTTCCCTCTATCTTAAATTAGAAAGAAGCACTATGTTTCATCATACCGATAATGAGCATAGCCTGCAATTAATTCTCCCAAATTCTATTAAAATTCCACGTTCCGTTTTCTTTTTCGAGCAAGAAGACGTCCGGATAAGAAAAGTTCTTCCATTCCTGAAAGGAAACAGACTTCCCGAAGTATTCCAGAATAAAAGCGAGAAGATTCCCGTGAGTCACGATCAGAGGATACGAATAAGGCTCAAGCTCATCCAGGAAAGAACTGACTCTTTCTTTCGCCTCCCGGGACGATTCCCCGTCTCCGACTTTCATCTCCCTGTCTTCGAAACTGTCTTCTAAAATAGCTTCCCAATCATTCAATGGAGTCTCGCTCAAAATTCTTTCTTTCAAGCGTTCATCTGTATGAATCGGAAGCTCGTGATGTTCTGCAAATGGTTTAATCGTTTCGACCGCACGTAAAAACGGGCTGGAGAAAATGACCTCACAACAACGGTGTTCATTAAGCACGTCCACAAGCCTTCTTGTGTTCTCAAGACCTCTATGGCTCAAAGGTGAATCCCGGTGCTGTCCTTCCGCTTCTGCATGCCTGACGACTATCACTCGATCCATCTACAAAACCTCACTTTGTGTGTGAATAGTACAAGTATTCCCGAATCATCCGGTTTTCACACGTGAATATATGATTCTTTCTACTTCTGCTCTTCGAAATAGTTCTTGTAAAATCCACCCATCCGACCGGAATCATCGACGATGAAATAAAACTCTTCACTTTCATTTTTCACATCATAGATTTTTCCGGGTGTCAGTACGTCATCGACGACGAACTTCTCTGCGTTATTGTGTACACATTTGATTTGTTTGATAGTTTCATTTTCATACCACGTCTTGTGAATCATGCTATCCCTCCTACCGTTCTATTCTACACCGAACAAGGAGCAGTGAACAACCTGTCTATGTAGAAGAGAAAAGAGAACCTCTTTTCTCTTGTGGCGACAGTCAGTCGAATAAATACAGAAAGTCTTCGTATCCACGCTCTTTCATTTCTTCTTTCGGAACAAACTCAAGTGCTGCCGAGTTGATGCAGTAACGCAATCCACCTTCATCTTTAGGTCCATCTTCGAATACGTGACCTAGATGAGAATCTGCACGGGAACTGCGTACCTCCGTACGGATCATACCATGGGACTGGTCGACTTCCTCAGCCACCTGCTGCTTTTCAATCGGTTTCGTAAAGCTCGGCCAACCGCACCCGGCATCGTATTTATCCGTAGAAGAAAACAACGGCTCTTTCGATACGATGTCCACATAGATCCCTTCTTCCGTGTGATCATCATATTCATTCTGAAACGGTCTTTCTGTTGCATTTTCCTGCGTAACTTTGTACTGAATATCTGTCAGGCGTTTCTTCAAATCTTCTTTATCTTTGTCATATTTCCAGTGATCTTTGATAAATTTCGCCCTCCCTGATCCTTTTTTGTATATTTTGTAATGAAAGCGGTTTTTCTTGTAGTAATCCTGATGTTCTCTTTCCGCTTCATAAAAAGGCTCAGCAGGCAGAATCTGAGTCACGATAGGTGCTTTGAACTTCCCGGAAGCTTCCAGTTCCTTCCGACTCTCTTCTGCCAGCTGTTTCTGTTCTTCATCATGGTAGTAGATCGCTGTCGTATACGAATACCCACGATCAGCGAACTGTCCTCTATCATCGGTCGGATCTATTTGCTGCCAAAAAATGGATAAAAGACGATGGTAAGGGAAAATTTCGGGGTCATACGTAATCTGGACCGCCTCCCTGTGACCGGTCTCCTCCGTGATGACTTCCATATACGTGGGGTTCTTCGTATGCCCTCCTGTATATCCTGAAATGATGCCATGGATGCCTGGCCGTTCATCAAATGGTTCGACCATGCACCAGAAACACCCTCCTGCAAACGTTGCTGTCTTTAGATGCTGTGTCAATCTTACCCCTCCAAGTTTAAGTACTGGTTCATCCATTGTTTCGAAAAAGGGCAAAAATATCAATTTTCCCGCTTAAATGAATAATTTCGGCTTCGATTCTCCACTCCGTTTCCGGGGGGATGCAGATTTCTCCTTTTTCTCTTCTCCCGCTTCTACTATACCTTCGATCTTCTGAGGATCTTCTTTCTCCTCGTCGGGTTCATTCATCAGTTTAGCCATTTGGATAAGCATAGGTAACTGTTTCATGAAAGGCAGGTATTGCTGGACCAAAGGCGTGTAGTGCTGCAGATATGAAGCGGTCTTCTGTATTTTCGGCATCCATTCGTGCAGCAAACGGATATGGTCCAACTTACTTCTTCCGGGAGGTCCGGGAGAAAAAGGGGAAATCACTCTCTCATTACGATAAGGGAACATAGGCTGACACCTCTCCTCTCTGTATTCAGCGTATGCCCGCCTATGCCAAATCGTATAGGCTTCAGTCGAGTCTCCAGTCGATGGGTGTCTGTCCCATTTCTTCAAGGATTTCATTCGTTCTGCTGAACGGCCGGCTACCGAAAAAACCACGATGAGCCGCGAAAGGACTGGGGTGAGAACTCTCAATCACGTAATGTTTCTTTCTGTCCACCGCTTCCGCTTTCTTTCTTGCAGCCTTCCCCCATAAGAGGAACACCACAGGCACCTCTCTTTCGTTCAGGCATTCGAGTACTTTATCAGTAAAATGCTCCCATCCTTTCCCCTGGTGGGAATGTGCTTCCCCCCTCCGTACAGTAAGCACATTGTTCATCAATAGGACCCCTTGCTTCGCCCAGGAGATGAGATGACCATGAGAAGGAGGGGAGACGCCTATATCCTCCTGTAATTCTTTGAATATATTTCTTAAAGATGGAGGGATAGGGACACCGGGTCGCACGGAAAAACTGTAACCATGTGCCTGACCAGGACCGTGATATGGGTCCTGACCAATAATGACCACCTTCGTATCCTCATAAGCGGTCGTACGAAGGGCATTAAAAATATCGTCCATCGGAGGAAAAATTTCTTTATCTCTATATTCCTGTTTCAGGAAAGACCTCAGGTTCTGGTAGTAGTCTTTTTCATATTCCGGTTGCAAGTACGCGTTCCAGTCATTTCCCAAATCGATCAACTTAAGCCCTCCTAATACTTCTAATTATTTCCCGGGTAACCGCAATAAATGACAATCTAGTTGACGGAATAGAGAGAAATGAGTCGGTAATGGCAGATCGTCGTTCCGTCTTTCAGCGTCAGCTGTTCAATGTCCGCCGTTCCGATCTGGTCCGATTTTTCATGTCGCCTCACTTCCAGATGTTCATTCATGGGAAATAACTGATAGCCGTCAAAGACGACCTCAAACAGGTTATCGTTCGGATCGAGCCTCTTTTCTTTCCCTTCTGTGATCAAAACCCATGTCATGGAAAAAGGTGTTGCCATATGCGTTTCCTCCCTCTTGAATTGAGAATTCAATTTCCTAAATGTCTGATGGTGATAGCAGACTCGCTGCCATCGGTCTGAACCTGCATTTGTACAGGTATCTCTTCTTTCAGTTGCGAGACGTGTGAAATGATACCCAATAAACGATTCCCGTCCTGGAGGTTTTTTAGACATTCAATCGCCTGTTGCAGGGAAATATCATCGAGTGTCCCGAATCCTTCATCTATGAACAATGTATTTAATTGGATCCCGCCGGCATACGACTGAACGACATCCGCCATCCCTAAGGCGAGGGAAAGGGCGGCTTTGAATCCTTCACCACCGGAAAGGGTTCTCACGGAACGTTCCTGTGCTGTATATTGGTCCATCACTTCGAGATCAAGACCGCTTTGAGCTCCGCGTTTGGCGATTCCTTCACTTCTCTTGAGCTGATAGCGATGATCGGTCATCGTCTGCAGACGATGGTTCGCCTGAAGTAGAATTTCATCAAGATACGAAGCCAATACATACCTCTCGAGAGAAAGCCTCAAAGAGTTATCTCCGCTCGTCGTACTGGATAGATCTCCGATATCATAAAACAACTGTTCACTGGTATCCTGTTTTTCAAGCAGTCGGTTCAACTTATCGACAGAATCGAGGTTCTGTTTATATTCGTATTCCTTTTGCACGATGATTTCCCGCAATCCTTCCATTTCCTCTTCAAATGCTTCTTTCTCCTTCTTCACTTCTTCGGTTGGCAGGATCGAGGTATCATCTCCCAATTGGTTTTCCAAGCGAGCGATTCTGTCTTTGATGATCGCTTCATTCTGGAAATAAGAATCGATCTCCTGTCTTATACTTTCCACGTACTGCTGCGTACGTTTGCTGTCTTCATACTCCTGCTTATCGGTGAAAGAAAGCTGTTCAAACGTTTGTTCAAACCCTTGTTTCTTCTCTTTCCAACGTTCTTCCGTCTCTTTTTGTGTCTCCACTAGTTGATTCCACGTCCCCTGAATCGTACTAATCTCTTCTGATAGTGCGGCCAGCGTATCTTCCATCTCTTTCTTTCGCTTCGTCATCGCTTCGAATGTCGTTTTTATATCCGAGTATAGGTTTTCCAGATCAGTCGCAGATGGTTCTTCCATAGGTTCGAGCACAGGAAGGTTTCGGTAGAACTCTTTGATCTCTGCATCTGCTGTAGCCGCTGACTGGTAAAGCCTCCCCTTTTTTTCCTTCGCAACGGTAATGGTTTCCTGGGTCTTTTCCAGGTCCTGCTGTAACCGTTCGTATTCTTTCTCTGTGGAGGCTTTCTCGTGTTTCAGGTGACTAAGCTCTTTCATATCATTTTCTAATCGATTCATCTCTTCCTGATATCGGCTAAGAAGATTTGTCCATGTCTCCCTATCGGACGAAGGGGCCTCTATTTCCAATTCCCTGATCAACGAGTCGATCGTTTCAGATTTAGCCTTCTCTTCTGCCTGTAATTGATATACCCGTGACAACAGTCGTTCTTTCTCCTCCGATGATTTTTCGATGGAATCACCGATGGATTCTATTTCTTCTTCATCAACGACTTCTCTTGGAGGAGATGCGGGGGAAGGGTGATGAACAGAACCGCAAACAGGGCAGGGAGCTTCTGAGTGAAGGGTCAAGGATAGTTGATACGCCTGATCACTCGTTTTCGCCTCTACTGCCTTCTTTTGCCGTTCTTTCTTTCCGGCAAGGGTCTCTTCCGCCTTATTCAATTGCTTGCGCGTATCTTCCAAGCGCTTCTGTATATCTTCTTTTTCTTTCGTGGTTTCGTTCAATCGCTTCAAGACCTGGAACGCTTGTTTGGAACGATTCCATGCCTCTTTTTTCTCGTAGTAGGTTTCTTCGATGTTTTTCAGCTCGCTCAACCGTTTTTTATGCGTTTCCATGGTTTCTCTGGACGATACCGAGGAACGCTCCGCTTGCTCGATGGAGACATCCAGTCTTTCTAACTCTTTGTTGCAGGCTTCCCTTTCTTCTTCTTTCTTTTTGATCTCTGACAGGCGTTCCATCGCTTCTTCAAGGCTTTCGAGTCTTCTTTTTAAACCGAGCCGTTCTTCTTCCTGTTCTTCGATTTTTTTTTGTTCCTCTTGTTTGGTGGTCCGCTCATGAGCTTTACGGTGGAACGTTTCTTCTGTTCGCTTCACACGTTTGCCGAGGTCCTGCAAATGATTTTCGGCTTCTTCCACCTGGGATTCATAAGCTTTCAATTTTTCCGCTTCCTCAGCTCGTTTTACCTCCACTCTTTTTCTTTCGATTTCCCCTCTATATTGCTCAGAGGATTTCTGTTTCTTAAGATAATCCTGCCATTCTTGGACAAGCGAGTTATGATTCTCGATAGAACGGATTCTTTCTTGCAAGGTAGTAACTTTTTCATTCACTTTTTCCCTTTTTTTCTTCTCTTCATTGATGAGCGTTTCTTTTTCTTTAAGATCCTGTTCTACAAAAGGCATGGCTTGGCGGGGATTCTCCGGCAATTCTGTTTCTTTTTCGAGGTGGATGCGGTCGAGTTCTTCCGTGGCCCTGGAGCGGAAGCTCTGGATGTCCTTTTCGATGGCGGACTTCCGATTTTTCAACTGTTCCGTCACTTCCAGGTAGAGGGAGGTATCAAAGATTTTACGCAGTACCTCCTCTCTTTCCCTGCTATTTTCAGAAATCAATTTTCTGAATTCCCCTTGAGGGATCATCATCATCTTGCGGAACTGTTCATAATTCAGTCCAAGCATCTCTTCTATCATCTGATCGACTTCCCGGACTTTCGAAGCAAGCAGCTGATTCTCATTATCCGGGTCCGCATACAGCTCAGCTTTAGCCGGCTCCTCTTTCGTCCCTTCCCCCCGCTCTTTCATGATGATCTGCTTCGGCTGTCTCAGCAGTTGGTACGTATGGTTGTTGATGCGGAAGCGGAAAGAAACATATGTTTTCTCTTCCGGCGTAGCCATCTGACTTCGGAGCGTTTCCTGATCACGATCGCTCCCACTTGCTTTTCCATACAGAGCAAAGCAGATCGCATCAAATATGGACGTTTTTCCTGCTCCTGTCGCTCCGGTAATCAAGAATATAGGGTACTCCCGAAGTGTTTCGAACGGGATGGTCTGTTTTTTCAGATAAGGACCGAAAGCCTGCATCGATAATTCCACGATCTCCATCGTTCACCGCTCCCTTTCAGAAGTTCTGACTTCTTCCAAAACTTCTTGAATAATCCGTTTCTTCTCTTCGTTCAACGCTTCCTCTTTCACAAGGTGGTAATAATCCTCCACGACTTCAAGAGGGGATTTGTTCCTCTTTTCTCTCACTTTGGCGACTTCTTCTTCTAAGAAAGTGCCGGATATGCTTTTACGTTCCAAGTGGAGAATATTAGGGTAGACGGTCCGCAACTGCCCTACAGGGTCAAGGATTTCCCCTTCATCTAGCAGTCGGATGTTCAGGTAGTTTTCCCTGTGATGAGCGCCCTCTCCCTTCATCAGTTCATGGAAATACCCTTCCACCACTTCAAGGTCTTTCTCAGGTGTCAATGAGCGACTCTCCGTGCGCACCTCATCTTTCTTAAGTTCTACAACCGTTACAGATTTCCGGTGATTCACTTCCGAAAACGAATACTTCAGCGGAGAGCCGCTGTATCTGATATGGGGAACATGTACTTGCTGGGGTTGATGCAGATGACCCAGAGCCACATAGGAAAAGGCACGGAGGAGTTCTTCTTGTATGTACGGAGTTCCTCCGAGCATCGTCAGACGTTCTTCAGAATCTGATTCCATGCCCCCCTGAATGAATGCATGACCCACCAGTACATGACGCTCGTCCATGTCGAACCTATCTTTTATATCCTGGACAATAGCTTCATAGGCTTCCTGATGCGAACTTATTTTTGTTTCGAACGCCGCGCTCGCTTCTGCAGGTTCGATATACGGAATCAAGTGGAAATAGACCGGACCTTCTTCATCATGAAGAATGACAGGAGCCCGGTTCTTGTCGAGAGACGTATGTAAATGGATACCACCGAGTTCAAACAGTTCTGATCCGAAAGCGAGCCTTTCACTGCTGTCATGATTGCCGCTTATGGCAAGCACAGGTATCCCTTCACGACTAAGCTTCAGGAATGCGTCATTCAATACATGGACCGCTTCCTTCGGTGGAATCGAACGATCGTAAAGATCCCCCGCTATAACGACAGCGTCCGGTTTCTCTTCCATACATATATCCAGAAACTGACTGACGATCTGTTCCTGGTCCTTCGTGAAATGATGCTTGTGAATGATTTTGCCCAAATGCCAATCGGCCGTATGAATGATCTTCATTTTCCTCCCCCTATCCTTCCTCTTCCAGGTAATGCTCGTACAATGTATCAAAAGTGGCAAGAGACCCGGGGAAAGGACTATGAAATTCCAGATAGTCACTGATCTCATCATAAGTTGTAGCTTGTTTCGGGAAGCTATGTTCCCGGAACATCCAATCTGCGAGTTCCTTCTCCTCTCCCTGGCGCAAGTCGCCTCTATATCTCATCATATAGTGGTAAAATGATCGCTTCATCGTAGCACTCCTTTTTCGTCATCCTACTACAGTTTTATCATGCTTCTTCTATTCTTACAAAAAAAAGCACCGACTCCTCAGTCGGCGCTCATTCTTCTTCCATTCCTTCCCTCTGTTGTTTCATACGTTTCCGGAATACAATCCGTGAAAGGATGATACTGATCTCATACAGTAGAATCAGCGGAATCGCTACCACCAATTGAAGTATGAAGTCCGGAGGGGATAAAATCGTTCCGATAATGACGAGGATCAGATACGCATACTTCCTTACCTTTACGAGAAATTGAGGGTTCACAATTCCCAGACTCGTAAGGAACATCAAGAGAAGCGGAATCTCAAAGAACACGGCAAACGGAACCGTAACACGGAACAGGAACTTGAAATACCTTTCGACCGTGTATATTTCGGTGAACATTCCATCATTCAAATTCAATAGAAACGGCATGATGAACTTAATGAATATGAAATATCCGAACACGAGCCCTCCGAGGAACAGGAGGAAAATGAACGGAATATACATGAGAGACACACGTTTCTCTTTCTTCGTCAATGCAGGCTTGATGAACAGCCATAATTGAAAGGAAAGCATAGGAAGGGTCGCCGCAATTGCTATGATGGCAGCAATCGTGAAAACAATCCATATAATCTCTCCCGGGCTCGTCATATGAAGTTCAAAGGCTACATCATCCAAAAAGAACGTCTGTATCGGTCGATGATAGAGAAACCCTACAACGAAAAATAATATGAACGTCACCAGCGTCAGGATGATTCTCTTTCGCAATTCACTTAAATGATCTATATAATTCATGTCCTGATCTGCCAATGTCTACCCTCCCTGTAACCTGCACAAAAAAGTAGATGTAAGGGGCTACCTTACATCTACACTTATTCTTGTTTGTTTTCTTTATCCGATGATTTCTTCGAATCGTCAGACATGATATCGCCAGTGGCCTGCTTGAATTCCTTCAACGTCGTTCCGAAAGCTTTTCCGATTTCCGGGAGTTTCGAAGGACCGAATATTACCAGAGCGATGACTAAGATCAGAATTAAACCTGGTACACCGATAGATGCCACGTGATTCACCTCTTTACGTAAGTAAAATTATCATGAAATGCTTCTTTCCTCTTGCGACTTGTTGCTCTCATCCCGAAAAGAAGCCATCGTTCAAAACGATGAGTATCCATATGTTCTTGTCTCATCATATCACGGATTCCGGCAGATGTCTCTACTGATTTAACAAATTACTTCCGGTCGTAAATACAGAAATAATAGTCATAGGGATTGTTGTCATCTTTGATCCCTTTATCTTTATCAATCAGTTCCCAATCAGACCAATCCACTTCCGGAAAATACGTATCCCCTTCAAAAGCAGCATCGATATGAGTGACATACATACGATCCGCATCTTCGAGCATCGACTCGAACAGGACCGTACCCCCGATGACAAACCATTCTTTCTCAGGGTCTTCACTTGTCATCTCGCGGATTTCATCTACCGTATGCACGACCTTGTGCCCTTTCGCATCGTAATCCTGATCACTGGTAATGACGACGTGCTCTCTTTTCGGGAGCGGGCCGTCAAACGATTCGAACGTTTTCCTGCCCATAATGATCGTCTTATTCATCGTTTTATCCTTGAAAAATTGAAAGTCTCTCGGGATATGCCAGGGTAAATCATTGTCTTTCCCGATCAATCGGTTGTTATCCATAGCGAAAATAAACGAAATCATCGAATTCCTCCTATACAGCTACCGGGGCTTTTATTCCCGGATGCGGGTCGTAATCTTCTATCGTGACGTCTTCATACGATAATTCAAAAATCGTTTTATGCGGAGCACGAAGAGATACCTGCGGCAGCCTCTTCGGTAATCGCGCCAACTGTTCTTCCACTTGAGAAAAATGATTGTGATAAATGTGGGCATCTCCGAACGTATGGATGAATTCTCCCGGCTCGAGACCACACTCATTGGCCACCAGATGGGTCAATAAGGCGTAGCTTGCAATATTGAACGGAACCCCCAGAAAGATATCCCCGCTCCGCTGATAGAGCTGACAGGAAAGCTTTCCATCCTGGACATAGAACTGGAACATCGTGTGGCATGGCGGCAAGGCCATACCCGGAACATCTTCCGGATTCCACGCTGTGACGATATGTCTTCTCGAATCAGGGTTATGTTTGATGGCTTCGATCACATCTTTCAGCTGATCGATCGTTTCTCCTCTTGCCGTCATCCATTCTCGCCACTGTTTTCCGTACACATTGCCGAGGTCTCCGTATTTTTCTGCGAACTCCTGATCTTCAAGTATATTCCGTTTGAAGTTATCCATCTGTATTTTATAATCTTCAGCGAATGCTTCATCCGATAGTCTCCGTAACCCGAAATCCTTCATATCAGGACCATCATATTCTTCACTTTCCACCCATGTTTCAAATGCCCATTCATTCCAGATGTTATTGTTATGCTCCAGAAGGAAACGGATGTTCGTATCTCCTTTGATGAACCAGAGAAGTTCACTCCATATCAACCGAAATGGCACGCGTTTCGTCGTAATCAGCGGAAACCCTTCTTCGAGATCGAATCTCATCTGATGACCGAATATAGAACGTGTGCCTGTACCTGTGCGATCTTCCTTATCCTTCCCATTATGTAAAACATGCCGGCAAAGATCCAGGTATGCCTGTTCACTCATAATCGAAACTCCCCTTCACCGAAATTCATCTCTTCATCAAGACGCATGAGGTACGCCTTCATGAACTGGTGGCGCTTTACAGCTTCTTTTTTAGCTGCATCCGTCCAAAGCAACGCTTTTACACGAAGAAGTTTCTCCTCGAAATGGCGAAGCGTCTCATCCATGCTTTGTCCATTAGCTGCACCGTAGCTGAACGCTCTGGCGATCCCTATCGCTCCGATGGCGTCCAGACGGTCTGCATCCTGCACCACTTTCTGTTCTAAGGATACAACGTTTTCTCCATTTGAAAAAGAGACGGAAGCTATAATTTTTTCTGTATCTGTAATCCTCTCTTCAGAAAAACCTAAGCGCCGTAGCATATTATTCCGACTCTTTCTTGCTTCTGCCTGATCTGCCGTCAGTTTCGGGTCGTCGATGTCGTGGAGCCAGGCAGCCAGCTCCGATTTTTCAAGGTCGGCCCCTTCTGATTCCGCTATTACCCGAGTATTAGCTACGACACGCTGTACGTGACTTGTATCGTGGCCAGTATTATCGTGAGAGTGCCACTTTGATACATACACTTTTATACGATTTCTTGCCTCAGGAGACAGGACCATTTAGAACAATCCCAACTGTCTGGGGTTCAGATCTTCGTAGGAGACGCCGAGATATTCCATCATCTGCTTGGCATTCGGGGCAGCATCGTGAGCTGAATTATTATTGAAAAGCATCGTTACAGCCTTAGATTGGTCAAGTAAGCGATGAATGGAAGGAATCCACTCCTTCAATTCTTCTTCCCGGTAATTATACAAAAACCTTACGGCTCTCCAATTCTGGTTGCCGTTCTTGTTCCACCCGTGAACATTCCTTCCGTGGAGACGGATCAATGTCTTTTCCGGATGGGTCGCCTCTACGACTGCCGGTACCGAACCTTCCCCGGCCTGTGGCTCATCACAAACCGTATGAATGAAAGATTCCTCCTCGAGAAATTGCAACGTCTTCTTGCGGTAAGCATCTCTATACCAACTTTGGTTCCTGAACTCGATGGCTACCGGATAGTCTTCGAGCCATTCTCTCAGTTGCCTCATTCTTTGGATATTCTCTTTTTTTACATCAAACCATGGAGGAAACTGAAAAAGAAGAGCATTCAATTTACCGGCCTCCACCACCGGAGACACGGAATCGATGTATGCCTCTATAAGCTCGCGGGCTTCTTTCTTCGTTCTCGTTTCCCTGTCGTGTCCAGTGAGTCCCTGGAAAGCTTTGACGACGAAAGAAAAGCTCTCCGGCGTCTCCCTTACCCATTTCTCGTAGTATTCTTTTTTTTGAATGGCATAAAAGGCCGTGTCCACTTCTACGACCGGAAAGTGAGAAGCATATGCCTGAAGCTTTTCATGAGAGCGCACAGATTCTTCATACAGAGACGGATGATCACTCCATCCCGTAAGACCTATATTTATATTCATCTCCCTTATTCCTCCTCTTCCATGCTTTTATTATAATGTTTTTGAATAGAAAATAAAATTAATTTCTATGTACATATTGACTCATGGATGGAGATAAGATATATTAAGAATAAGCAAATAAGAACGGAATCATAAAACAAAGGTAGTTCCTATAAGAAGTGCTTAGATTTTATATTCCGCACTCTTTTTAGGGACTTTTTTGGGTTTTATTCCGTATTTTATTTGTAAAATCACGTGTTACGTGCAAGTTCTAGGAGGATTTTTAAAATGCAAAACGGTACAGTAAAATGGTTTAACGCAGAAAAAGGTTATGGCTTCATCCAGGTAGAAGAAGGAAACGATGTATTCGTACACTTCTCCGCTATCCAAGAAGAAGGTTTCAAGTCTCTTGAAGAAGGTCAAGAAGTAACTTTCGAAATCGTTGAAGGCGACCGTGGTCCACAAGCGGCTAACGTTGTTAAACAATAAATAAAACAAACGACAAAGGCGACAGCTTACAAGCTGTCGCCTTTTTTTCGTACTGCTGCCCCATCGGATAAAAGAGAAAGCTGTTGCAACTTCCGCCTTTCCTCCGTATAATGTCCATTTGTCAGAGTTTTCGCGGTTCGCAAACTCCCGCGTCATCAAAACTAAGGAGGATTAAAACATGTTCAACGAATTATTATGGATCATCTTTGCTCTCGTCAATTTCAGTCTGTTGCTCATCATTTACCGTCTATTCGGAAAATATGGTCTTTTCGTCTGGATTGGCATGGCTACGGTTGTAGCGAATATCCAGGTCGTCAAAACAGTAGAACTGTTTGGATTGACTGCCACGCTCGGAAACATCATATATGGTACCGCCTTCCTTGCTACGGATATACTCAATGAAAGATACGGAAAGTCCTCAGCCAAAAAAGCCGTCTGGCTAGGTTTCTCCGCTTTGGTCACAATGACCATTATGATGCAGTTTGCGTTGAGGTTTCTACCCGCAGAGAGTGACATCGCACAATCAGCGATTGAAACCCTGTTCGGAATCGTCCCACAGATTGCTCTCGGAAGCATGCTCGCTTATATCGTCAGTCAATATTTCGACGTCTGGCTCTATGCTTTTCTTAAAAAAGTTTTCCCTAACGACAACCAGCTGTGGATCCGGAACAACGGCAGTACGATGATCAGTCAGCTGCTCGATACGGCCGTGTTTTGTGGTATCGCCTTCTACGGGTTATATCCTTTCGGCGTATGGCTCGAGATTTTCTGGACGACGTATTTCATCAAATTCATCGTTTCGGCACTCGACACCCCGTTCTTATATGCAGCGAAGTCCTTTAATATTAAGGAGTGACAGCAATGATAGAGGTTTACACAGATGCAGCTACAAAAGGAGACCCCGGCCCGAGCTATGCCGGAGTCTTCATTAAAAATGGCACAGCGAAAAACTCTTATTCTGCCTACATGGGGGAGCTTTCGAACCATGAAGGAGAATTCGCCAGTGCCTGCTATGCTCTCAGAATCTGCAGGGATCTCTACCCGGGAGAAATCATATCCCTCAGAACCGATTCCAAGATCGTCGTGGATACATTCGAGATGAATTCCTCGAAAAATAAGCGGTTCCTCCCCTATTTAACTGAATTGCAGCAGTTGAGCGACCATTTCTCGTTCGTTTTCATGAAATGGATTCCCGAAAAGGAAAACAAGAATGCCGATGATCTGTCGAAAGCTGCTTTGCGGCAACATGTATATAAGAGCGATGCTGATTAATGGAATCGGTATCAGCTCTTTTTTTATGATGATGTTTAGAATTTTTTCATTTATATTTCGGAGTTGCTACTAAGTATAAATATGAATAATCCAGGTATTAAAAAACCGTTTTCCTGATGCCGATCAGAAAAACGGTTTTTTCCATTATTTTTTACCAAAGAACTGATAATAGGTCGTTTCAATGAACCCGTTGAACAGCTTTCTCTTCTTCGTTGCTGTCGTCCCATAAACTTTTTCGAACTGAGGATGCGCGGTCAGAAGATAGACGCTCCATGTCGGATGATCCTTCATGACACCACCGAGTTGACGGTATATCTCTTCCACCTCTTTCCTGTCACCGATTCTTTCTCCGTAAGGTGGGTTGGAAACGAGGTAGCCCCCTTTATCACGAGGCTTGAAGTCTCTCGCCTGCATCTGTTTGAAAGGGACCAATTCCCCGAGCCCCGCTTCGAGAGCGTTGGCTTTTGAGATTTCGATCATTTTCGGGTCGATATCCATCCCTGTTATATCAATCGGCTTGTCATACTCCGCCTTATCTTCCGCTTCCTGGAAAGCCTGATCCCAATAGCTGTCTGAAACGAAAGACCATTGTTCAGAAGCGAACTCCCTGTTGAAACCGGGAGCGATATTCTGGCCGATGAGCGCCGCTTCGATCGGGATGGTACCGGAACCGCAGAAAAGATCGACAAAAGGCGTATCTCCGCGCCAGTTCGTGACCTGAATGAGAGCAGCCGCCAGGGTCTCCTTGAGCGGCGCTTCCCCCTGTCCGATCCGGTATCCACGTTTATGCAGTCCTGCTCCCGAGGTATCGATCGTGAGCCAGGCCTCATCTTTATTGATCGCCACTTCAACGCGGTAAAAGGCTCCCGTCTCTTCCAGGCGGTTGGCAATCCCGTATTTCTGCTTCATACGCTCTACAATCGCTTTTTTGACGATGGCCTGACAATCAGGAACACTATAAAGTTTCGATTTCTTCGATTTTCCTACAACCGGAAATTCTCCGTCTTCCGAAATGAATTTCTCCCAAGGTAGAGCTTTCGTTTCTTCAAACAATTCATCAAAACTGTAGGCATTGAATTTACCCACAAGAAGTTTCACGCGATCGGCGGAACGGAGCCAGAGGTTGACACGAGGAATATCGGCCGGAGTCGCTTCAAAAATGGCGCGGCTATTTTCCACCTGCACATTTTCATAGCCGAGGTCCCTCAACTCCTGACCGACGATTCCTTCAAGCCCCATGGCGGCTGTCGCTATTAACGTGATTTTCTGCACACTTCTCACATCCCTGATATTTATAGTAAAAAACCCTCCATTACGGTAATCCTACCATAAAGGAGGGGACAAATCTTATGTAAGACCCAGAGATGCTTGGTAAGCCATGTTCTGTACCTTTGTACTGCAAACGGTGGTCAGCCTCGTACTCCGGTGGTAATCATCTATCTGCTGAAAGAATTCAGCCTCTTTCTCCGTTTCGTTCCTTCGAAAGAGTGCCCCTACCTACGTTTGGGTTGCTCGCTCGAGGGGTTTACCTCGTTCCACCTGGAGTATTTCTACTCCAGCTTCGTCACTGTGGCACTTTCAAGATAATCAGACCATATCCTGAAGGACACAGGTCTTTTCTCTGCCGTTAGTGCGCATGGCGCACTACCCAGACTTATGATTTCGTCTGGCACGAACACTACAAGCATCTCAGCTTGTGCGAGCATGGACTTTCCTCTGCTTATGACAAGCAGCGATTACCTCAGCATCTCTAATCATCCGAAAAGACATTTTACCAAAAAAACGGCGTGTTGTCACCTGGAAATATTATTCATCTGCGTAACGATTACCGAACACCGCTTTTTCTAAATTGGAAAGGCGTTTCAGGATATCGTAATTGACCTGGTGGTTCGATGGATTGGACTGGTTGGTCGGAGTCGACTGTCTCGATCTCGTTTCCTGTCGTTCCACCTGTCCCTGTCCCGCAGATACAGATCTACTCTTTTTCAGCCGCTCGTTTTCCGCTTTCAGATCCTTAATCAGTTCATCATACTGCTCATAGTCCTTTATCACCAAATCGAGAAACTCATCCACTTCTTCCTGATTGTAACCTCTCATGGAAGTCTTAAAATCTTTCTCCAATATTTCTTTTCCTGTTAAATGAAATCGATCCTCCGTCATTCCATTCACCTCTTATCCAGCAAGTACCTATATTCTTTCAAAACTAACTACGTCTGTCAATGTGCATCTTCATCGAACATGCCGGGGTCGGTCCATTCCAGTTCCTCCACCACATCCTGCAGATCTTCAGGAGTGATCCATTCCACCTCGTATCCATCTGCTAAACGGGCAATCTCGAGAAAGAACTTCGGCGTTCCAGGCGTCTCTTCATCATATAACACGAGGGCTTTATCCGTATGGTCGATGATGAAGCGGTCTTTCGCTTTGAATTGAAAAGGCCCCTGATACCCGCCTTTATAGATCGTTTTGAAAAAATCGGCTTCTGATAAAATTTCCTGATACGCCATTTGCACGTTCTCCGGCCAACGTTCCTCCACTCCTTCAAACGGAGGCAGAACAGCGAGAGAGATATCATACTCCTGCTTCATCTCGAGCACAACCTCTGCCGTCCAAAATTCGACCCCGGGTTGACAGGAGAGCAGAATCCATTCGCCTCCTTCTTCGATAAAAGCGAGAATCCTTTTTCTGATTGCTTCTTTGATATAGGAAACGCGCTGATCATTATCAGAGAATATTCCGAGTTCATGTGATTTATACCCTGTTACAGCCATTCTTTTCGTCATTGTCATCACCTCAAAAAAACTCACTACAACTAGTATAAGGTGTAGTGAGTTTCCAGGGAAACGATTTATTTTTTCGATAGGTCTTCCGGTGTAAATGAAAACGGAAGCAATTCCTCCATCGTCATCGTTTTGCTCTGGCCGCTCAGATTGGCTGTATGTACCGGAGTGTCTTTCGTGAAAAATTCACTCATGACCTGTCTGCAGGATCCGCACGGCGGAACAGGACGATCGGTATCCGCAATAACCGCCAGGGCTTCAAACGTCTGATATCCGTCTGCAACCGCTTTGAAAATCGCTACTCGCTCTGCACAACAAGTGGTCGGATAAGCAGCGTTCTCAATATTGACTCCTTCATAAAGCTTCCCGCCTTTCGTCAGCAATGCTGCTCCTACCGGAAACTTCGAATAAGGAACGTAGGCTCTTTCTCTTATATTTCTGGCTTTCTCTATCAATGCTTCTTTATTCATCGTGTATTCCCTCCTTTGATGGGATATTCATTATATTAAACAATCCCTCACATGTAAAGCGTTTACACACGATGCTACAAATTATCGAGAACCATATCCAGCACATAATGAGAAGAATTGTACAGATTCTTATACCTGTTCTTATCGACATCCAGGTAGTAGGAATGCAAGATGAGCATTTCTATATTTTCGTGTGTCGATTGAATCTGGTTGGGATGTACACTTACTTCCCTGCTCTTGACGAACACCTCCGCTTGTTCAAACCATTCCTGTGCCAGTGTGAAATGAGGCGTCGTTTCCCTTTTCACTTTTTCGAAAAATTCGTGATCCGTGCGGTCTGCAGGTTCCGAGTGCGCAAGGTACCTGTCATGTAGAGTATCTATAGCTTCCTTCAATTGAATTGTCGATTGTTGTAAGTCCATGGTCATCCTCTCCCTCAACATCAAGCGTAGCATGAAGCAAAGAAGTAGTAAAACGTCCTTTTTCTTTCGTCTCTTTCACCATATAGCGAAGGTTCTCCCTGTATCCTTCCATTTCTTCATGAACGGATTCATCCATAGTCGTTTCCAATGTCGAAAGGCTTTTCCTGAAATGCCGGATTCTTTGCTCCCATTCCGTCTCTCTATTCAAAGCCGCTCCCTCCTTATTACTCTCTTCTATTCGTCACCAGATGAATATATCCTACGGCTTAGACAAAACTAGTGAGGAGAAGTGGAGAAAGCTCAGAAAGTGACAGGAGGTGAGAAAATGAACAAAGAGGAAAAGAGGAAAAAAGAAACCCCTCTGAAAGACCCGAAAAGAAACGGAGAAAACCGTCCGGCCACTTGACTACTGCTACTTTAGCAGTAGTTTTTTCTTGATATACGGACGAAAATACAAAACGTGTGATCGAATACATATGAAAGGATAATCATTTGTCGTTTTACGCGGAAGAACGTATAATAAGATGAGAATTCTAAGAGGAGGAACATCAGGTTGCGATATCCGAATGGAAGTCGAAAAAGAACTGCGAATACCAGCACGAGCCCTCCTTCTTCGAAAAAGGACTACAGCAACCGGGGAATGACTCTCGAAGAAGATATCAATGCGGCGAACATGTATTATGTTGCACGTAATCTGGCCAGTGTCCATAAGAAACCGACACCGGTACAGATCGTCAACGTCGATTATCCGAAGCGCAGTGCTGCAGTAATAAAAGAAGCATATTTCAAACAGGCATCTACTACAGATTATAATGGAGTGTACAAAGGGTATCACGTAGACTTCGAAGCAAAAGAAACGAGAAACAAAACCTCGTTCCCTCTAAGTAATATCCATGAACATCAAGTAACGCATATGGAACAGGTGACGAATCATTGTGGACTCAGCTTTATCATTATACGATTTTCCCCACTCGAAGAAACATACTTACTTGAGAGCAAGTACGTGTTGGATTTTTGGAAATCCAAAGAGAAAGGCGGGCGGAAATCCATCCCCCATGCATTTATAAAAGAAAACGGGTACCACATTCCGTTTCATTTCCAGGCAAGGGTGGATTACTTGAAGGCCCTGGACAAGGTTTTAGCAAAATTGGAGGAAGATGAACATGTCTAAAGAATACAATTCCCGTACAGAACGAAGGAAAGCTGACAGTCAAAAAGGAAAGAAAAAGAAATCGAAAAAAACCCCTTCGAAAATGAAGAAAATCATAACCATCTTATTAATGACAGGTCTTTTGGTCTTTCTCGGAGTCACCGGATTATTCGCCTATTATATTTCGAACGCTCCTGAACTCAGTGCCGAAGATCTAAAGGAGCCCTTCTCTTCCAAGCTTTACACGATGAATGATGAGTTTTTCGCTGATCTCGCAGGTACAGAGAGACGGACGAAAGTAAGTTATAACGATCTTCCCCAAGTTTATGTCGATTCTGTACTCGCGACAGAAGACGTCCGCTTTTTCGAACATACCGGGATCGACCCGCGCCGTATCGTAGCAGCGGTCTGGGCGAATATTACGGAAGGGTTCGGTGCGGAAGGGGCTAGTACGATCACTCAACAGGTGATCAAGCAATCTGTACTAAGTTCCGAGAAAACTATCGAGCGGAAAGTGCAGGAGCAATACCTCGCTTTCAAACTCGATC
This sequence comes from Salimicrobium halophilum, assembly GCF_900100295.1. Taxonomy (GTDB): domain Bacteria; phylum Bacillota; class Bacilli; order Bacillales; family Halobacillaceae; genus Salimicrobium; species Salimicrobium halophilum. Next base: position 318,049 of record NZ_FNEV01000001.1, on the reverse strand, counting down.
GTGAATATTCCAAAGAAGAAATCTTTGAAATGTATGTAAACAAGATCTATTTCGGACAGGGAGCTTACGGAGTTGCAGAAGCTGCAGAAACTTATTTCAATAAGGAAGACTTGAGTGAACTGACGTTAGCCGAGTCTGCTCTGCTCGCCGGTCTCCCTCAGCGTCCGAGCGGGTACGATCCTTATGAAAATCCTGAGCTCGCGAAAGATCGAATGAACACGGTTCTTCACTTAATGGTGGACCACGGAAAGATCAGTGAACAGGAAGCCGAAGAAGCAAGACAGACGGAAATCTCTTCGATGCTCGAAGAACGAACCGAAGAAACGAAGCAGTACCAGGCTTTCATAGACCAGGTCAGAAAAGAAGTCAAAAATAAAATGGGCGATGTAGATATTTATAAAGATGGATTAAAGATCTACACCACTCTCGACCCTGAAGCTCAGGAACTTACGGAGCAGGCTTTAGCCGGTGAAGGACCGATAAGTTGGCCGGATGATCAGCTTCAAACAGCTGTCGCCGTAACGGACACACAAACAGGTGCTATAAGGGCGATTGGAGGCGGTCGGGACTATGTCTCAGGAGGGCTCAATTATGCATCCGACGATCCCCGCCAGGCCGGTTCCACGATGAAACCGATCACCGCTTACGGGCCGGCGATCGAATACGAGAGATGGTCGACGTATCACCAACTTCAAGACGAGCCGATCGACATCAACGGGTACTCCCCGGGTAACTGGAACAACACTCATCTTGGATGGATGTCCATGCGTGATGCCCTGGCCAATTCCATCAATATTCCGGCTGTTAAGACTTTGAATGAAATCGGAACAGATCGTGCAGGTGAATTTGCCAATAACTTGGGCATCACTTTCGGTGAAGATGGTATGGTGCTCTCTGATGCGCTTGGAGTACAGGAAGTAACACCGATCCAGATGGCTGGAGCATTCGCCGCCTTCGGAAATGAAGGTGTCTACAACGAACCGTACACGGTCCGCAAAGTTGAATCGCCTGACCGAGGGACGGTCGATCTTACACCTGAACCGGTTTCTGCGATGAAAGACTACACGGCTTACATGGTCACATCGATGCTCGAATCTGTGGTATCTTATGGTACCGGTACAGCTGCGAAAGTCCCAGGACTCCCTATGGCCGGAAAAACGGGTACTACGGATGAAGACGTGGACTCGTGGTTCAACGGATATTCGACGAACTACTCCATTTCCGTATGGACAGGAAATCAGGATAGAAGCTCTATCCAGAGCGGCAAGAATATACCGAAAGAAATGTTCCGTCATCTGATGGGCGAACTATCGGCTGATGTGGAAACGGCAGATTTCGAAAGACCAAGTAGTGCAGTCTGGGTCGATGTGGAAGAGGGATCCCGCCCGGCGAAATTACCGAGCGCTTATACTCCTTCTTCTCAAATCGTCACAGAGTTGTTCCATGCCGACAATCAACCGTCCAATGTCTCCAGCCAATACCAGCGCATGGACCCGGTTACGAACCTGACGGCGAATTATAACGAAGCATCCAATACGATCAGTGTTGAATGGTCCTATCCTGAAAACACAGAGTTCATCGTATCTGCAAACGGAAGCACGCTGTCGACGACAGAACAGACGAGTCTAGAAATCAATAATCCGCAAGCAGGGCAGACGTATGACATATCTGTCATCGCTTCAGGGTCTGATGGAGCATCAGACAGTGAGGCACGCTCCGTTTCGGTTGAGATTCCAGGCGATGACTCTTCCGAAGAGGAAGAGAATGAAGAAGACTCCGAAGACAATAATGAAGATGATGAAAACAATAATGACAATGACCAAGGTAACAATCAGAACGACAACGACAGCAACGAAAACGACAATCAGGACAATAACTCGAATGGGGATAATTCCGGGGACAACAATACCGGAGATAATAATAACAATGACGATCAGCAAAACGACGACGGAAACAACCAGGATAACTCCGGAGGTACTTCTGATGATGGCTCCGGCGAAGAAACGAATGATTCTTCGTCAGAAGACAGTGAAGAGTAATCCAAAACATGAAAAAATCCGCTATCCCATATTGGGAGAGCGGATTTTTTCATGTTCGTTTCATTCTTTTTTGACCTTCCCGGCACAAAGACAGCATCGGACACGATTCACAGTTCGGATTTTTCGCTTTACAGTGGTATCTGCCAAAGAAAATCAGTCGATGGTGGGTCGCACTCCACTCTTCTCTCGGAACCTTTTTCATAAGGGTTTTTTCCACTTGTAAAACAGAATCTTTCCACCTGCATATGCCAAGTCGTTTGGACACACGCTCGACATGAGTATCCACTGCGATGGTCGGTTCACCGAATGCCACAGAAGCAACGACGTTAGCCGTTTTCCTTCCTACCCCTGCGAGCGTTTCGAGTTCTTCTTTCGTTTGAGGGACTTCCCCATCGAATTTTTCCAGAAGTGTGCCTGCCATTTTTTTAAGGTTTTTCGCTTTGCTGCGGTACAATCCTATGGATTTGATATCCTGTTCCAATTCTTCTACGTTCACTTCTGCTATATCTTCCGGTCGATGGTACTTCTCAAAAAGGGATGGCGTCACTTTGTTGACGAGATTATCCGTTGCCTGCGCCGACAGGATCACCGCAACGAGCAATTGAAACGGATTCTCATGAACAAGTTCGCAGTCAGCATCCGGGTACATCTCCTCTAATACATCCAGACAATACCTGATTTCTTTTAACGTAAGCATAGAATCACCCTCATTCATCTTCAAGCCAGTTGTAATAAAGAGAGACATCTCTCTTCGGACTGGCCGGTACGGTATTCGATTTCTGATGATTCCTGAACTGTTTTCCATGGTTCTTTGCTTCTTTCACTGATTTTATCCCTTTTCTCTGCCATTCCGCCAGGATGCGATCGATATATTTGAAGTTCATCTTTCCCATCAAAACCGCTTCTCGAAGGGCTGCCTTGATCAAATCTTCCTGGTAATGCTCTTCATCGAGCCAGATGTTGATCGTTTCTATTTCAAATGGAGACAGTGGACGTCCGAATTCCTTTTCGAATAGAGGAAAAAGTGACTCTTTCGGTACATCTTTCTTTTCTTTCGGCTTCGTTTCCGGTTGGAAAAGGCGGGCGAAGAGCGGCTCCAAAGAATACTTTTCCTGAATGATGTTATCCGGACCCTTCTCGTCGAGGATTTCTATCAGTCCTTTTTGAATAAGGGCACGGAGAAGCATGGAACACTCTTCTTCTGAAATCGTCAAAAAATGGATGAGTTCTGCAGGCGTCGGAAAATTCACCCCTTCCTGCTGAAACCTCCAAAGCTGCAGCACGATGGCTAATTCTGTTTCATTCATACCCATTCGTTTGTAGGAGGTGAGTAACCCCTGAGGAAGGATGAGTTGCTTTTGCAACATACTTTCATAAGATGGATGGTTCGTCACGATGATCCCTCTCTTTTTGAAAATAACAAACACCGAGAGGCCCGGTGTCTGTTTGTTTCTTTCTACTTTATGGATACAAACGGTTAAGAAGACGTGGGAATGGAATCGTCTCCCGTACGTGTTCTACCCCTGCAATCCATGCTACTGTTCTTTCCAGTCCCAATCCGAATCCTGAGTGAGGTACACTACCATATTGCCTTAATTGAAGGTACCACTGATAAGCATCTCCGGTCAGGTCATGTTCCTTATATCTTTGCTCCATAAGCTCAAGGTCATCGATCCGCTGAGAGCCCCCTATGATCTCTCCATACCCTTCAGGAGCGATTAGGTCCGCACACAAAGCGACATCCGGTCGTTCGGGGTCCGGTTTCATATAAAAGGCTTTGATATCCAAAGGATAATGGGTGATAAATACCGGCTTGTCAAAGCTCTCCGCAATTGCCGTTTCATGCGGCGCACCGAAATCTTCCCCCCACTCGATATCTTCGAAGCCTTTTTCGTGCAATAATTTGACCGCATCATCATAAGTGATTCTAGGGAAAGGTGCTTCGATTTTCTGAAGCGATGTAAGATCTCTATCGAGTGCTTCGAGCTCTACTTTACAGTTCTGAAGCACAGACTTTGCGATGTGGGATACATACTGCTCCTGCACCTCGAGGCTATCGTCATGATCCATGAACGCCATTTCCGGTTCGATCATCCAGAATTCGATAAGATGACGGCGCGTCTTCGACTTTTCCGCCCGGAAGGTGGGCCCGAAACTGAACACTTTGTTGAAAGCCATAGCTGCCGCTTCCATATACAGCTGACCACTTTGAGATAAGTAGGCATCTTCATCAAAGTACTTCGTATGGAAAAGTTCCGTCGTCCCCTCTGCTGAAGATCCTGTCAAAATTGGTGGATCGATTTTGACATACCCCTGCTCGTTGAAGAATTCATACGTAGCACGGATGATTTCGTTTCTCACTTTCATGATCGCATGCTGCTTCTTCGAACGTAACCACAGATGACGGTGATCCATCAAGAATTCGGTACCGTGCTCCTTCGGTGTAATCGGATAATCTTCCGCTTCATGGATAATGGTGAAATCACTGATTTGCATTTCAAACCCAAGTGGGGATCTCGTATCTTCTACAATAGTTCCCGTCACAAAAAGTGAAGTCTCCTGCGTCAGTCCTTTCGCCTGATCGAATTTCTCTTCTCCGATATCATTTTTGCTGATGACACCCTGGATGAACCCCGTACCGTCCCGGAGTTGCAAAAATGCTATTTTTCCGCTCGAACGCTTGTTATGAATCCAAGCACCGATCGTCACCTCTTCCCCGAGGTGTTTAGATACGTCCTGAATTGTCGTTTTACCCATAATCGACTTCCCTTCCTTACTTTTGATGGTTCTCGATAAATGTTTTGATTCTCTCCGCTGCTTCATCCAGATTATCCATGGACGTCGCATAGGAAAGGCGTACGTTTTCTTCTGCTCCGAAACCTGAACCGGGGACAAGAGCGACCTTCTCTTCTTCGAGAAGCGTTTTGACGAAGTCGTCCACATCTCTGAATCCGCAGTTCACTGCCGCTTCTTTAACGTTAGGAAACAGATAGAAAGCACCTTTAGGTTTCACACAACTGACTCCCGGTAGACGGGTAAGCTTCTCATAGAAGGCATCCAGCCTTTCACTGAAAGCATCCCGCATTCTTTCCACTTCTTCTTCGCTGTTTGTATAAGCAGCGAGCGCCCCGTATTGAGCGATGGACGTCGGATTTGATGTCGAGTGGGAAGCCATACTAGTCATAGCCTTGATAATGGCTTTGTCACCTACAGCATACCCGATCCGCCAGCCGGTCATGGAGTGGGATTTCGAAACTCCATTGATGATGATCGTACGATTGTATAGATCCTCCGACAATTGTGCCATGGACACATGCGGATCTTCTGTATAGATCAATTTCTCATAAATTTCATCGGAGACGACAAGAAGATCTTCTTCCTTCGCAACTTCTCCGAGAGCCTCCAACTCCTCGCGGGAATACATCATTCCCGTAGGGTTACTCGGTGAATTGATGATAACCGCTTTGGTCTTCGGAGAAATTGCTGATTTCAACTGATCTTTCGTAAGTTTAAAATCATTATTCTCCTCCGCACTTACGAATACCGGTTTGCCACCTGCAAGTTTGACCTGTTCCGGATAGCTGACCCAATAAGGTGCAGGGATGACCACTTCATCGCCCGGGTTCAAAAGAACTTGAAAAAGAGTGAAGAGTGCATGCTTCGCACCTGTGGTGACAATGACCTGATCCTCTTCATACGTCAAGTCCTGATCCCTCTTAAGTTTATCAACAATCGCTTTTCTGAGTTCAGGGATACCGCCGGATGGAGTATACTTAGTCATTCCTTCATCCATCGCCTTCTTAGCTGCTTCGAGAATGTATTGAGGCGTGTTGAAGTCGGGTTCACCTGCCCCCAACCCGATTACGTCATGCCCTTCTTGTTTCAATTCCTTCGCTTTAGCGGTGATAGCCAGTGTACTTGATGGTGTCAGTGCTTGTACTCTTTGTGCGAGTTCCATTCGATCTTCCCCTCTCTATTCATTTTTTTTGAAAGCGAATCGCTGATATTGTTCACCGGTTTCAGCATGATAATAACTCAGCCCATACCTGCCTTCGCCATCGGTGAAAGTGATTTCCCATAATGGCTGTTCATTTTTATAGGCAGGCTGGATGCCTGAGAACGTGCACGACCCACAATTGGCTCGCCAGGATTCGGTTACAGTCTCTTCGCTTACTTGATTTTCGGTATCCATCGTATCAACGATCGCTTTCTCATTTTTATTTATATAGTATACCTTCTCCTCTTCTCCTGAGGAAGTATATAGGATATGAACTGGTATGTTTCCTGTAAATGAGAAACTGTCGGTGATTTGTATATCCCCCGCTTCTTCTTCAAGAAAGTCAATGGACTCCTGGATCCCTTCTGTTCTTCTGTCATCCAGCACCTGATAGGAAATAACATACAGAATAAGCCCCAGCAGGAGGACACCAGACAGAATACCTGCGGCCCACCATAAATAGTTAGCTCTCATACACGGTCAAAATTGCCGTTTCATCATCTTTCAACGACAACCCTACAATAACATCTTTTGTTTTCAAAGCTTTATTCAATCCATCCGTCACTTTGTATAAATCTTCACAATACGAAATTTCCAAACTTGAAATCACCCGTTTTTGACTCATAGTACACTCCCCGTTCCTTTATCAGAAAAACGTTCGCCATTTAAAGATTAATTGTTTCTTTCATCGTCGTCAATGGGAAGAAGTTCATGAAAATTCGCAAGCAATTCCTTGGTCGTACATTGTTGAATGGATGAGGTAGGAAGTGCTTCAATAAAGTATTTGCCGTAGCTGGTCTCTACGATTCTTTTATCCAGAATTACGACGATACCTTTGTCTTCTTCTCCTCTGATCAACCGGCCGATCCCCTGCTTGAACCTGAGAATAGCTTTCGGAAGAACCATTTCCATGAACGGATTTCCATTGCTCGATTTCCACAGATTTTCTTCTATTTGTTGACCGGGATGTGACGGAGGGTCGAAAGGAAGCCTTACCATCACCAGACAACTCAAGTCTTCTCCGGGAATATCGATCCCTTCCCAGAACGTATTCGTGCCGAGAAGAATGGCATGGTCGAGTGTCTGGAATTCCTTCTTCAGGCGATCTCTGCTTCCGCTTGTGATCCCCTGGGCAATCAACTGATACTGTTCAAGTTCCTGGAATTCCTTGAGTAAATGATAAACATTTCTCAGCATAGCATAGGAAGTGAATAATACGAGCATTCTTCCGTGCGTCTTGATCGCAATGGAGAGGATGGTTTCAGCGACAGCGTAGAGAAAGTCCTCACTCTCCTGCTTGATATGCGGCATATCTGTAGGAACGACTACTTTCATTTGCTTCTCGAAATCGAACGGGGAAGGGATGATTACCTCTCTTCCTTCTTCAAGACCTAGACTCTTCTTCATGAAATCGAAAGAACCTTGGGCGGCAAGTGTAGCACTCGTAAATACAATACTATCCTTCTGAGTTTGTAGACGCTCGGCAAGTTGATCGGAATACGTATAACTTTCACATTCGATGGTAAGCGTACCCTGCGGATGTTTGATATCGAGTTCCGCCCACACAGGATTGGTGTCCTCTTTTATGAAGACAGTCTCTACAGAACTCACAAATTCTTTGTAATACCCCACCTGATAATCGAGACGCGTAATTAGGATGGTAAGATCTTTATCTTCATTCATCTGCAATTGCAGGAGCATCTCATTCATCAGACTCTCCGTTTTCCGGATCAATTGCTTCATTTCCTGAAGGAGACGTTCACACATCTCCATAAGCGTCTGATAAAATCTTTTCGATCCGTATTTCCGGAAATCGAACATGACTTTCCCGGTGTCCGAAGAAACGGAAGGTCGATGTTTTACCACATAGTTGGCGAAGTAAGCGGAAAGTTCCGTCCATTCTGCTTTCGCGTTATCCAAATGGGTATAGCACGACTGCAGTAGAGTGGACACTTCCTTTCTATCCGAAGCGGACTTCCGGTAGTATCCCGGTTCGAATAATTCTCTCCACTGCGAGAAAAGCTGCTGTACCGCTGGATAGTAAAGGCGGGTTCCGAAATATTTGGATGCTACTTTCTTTAAATGATGCGCTTCATCAATAATAGCATACTGACAGGCAGGAATAAATTCTTCCTCCTGCAGCAGATCAAAACAGAATAAAGCATGAGTAGTTACGACGATGTCGGAGCGTTTCGCTTTTTCATACGCCTTATGGTAATAAGAATAATTCCCCATTGAAAGGGAGATTGCTTTCCCTTTTTGATCGGCTGAAACTTTGCGCCAGAATTTATACCCGTTCGAAGGGAGTTGAACCTCTTCCACATCACCGGTTTCCGTCTCCAGTACCCAAATGAGAAGCATGGCTTTTGTTAGGACATCGTCATAGTTGTCAAGGGTGCCATACTCCATCTCATAGCGGAAATGGGCCAGACTCAAGTAATGCTCACTCCCTTTCAGGGAAGCGAATGTGAAAGGTACAGGACTTACAGCCTGTAACTGTGGCAATTCCTTTTGCATTATCTGTGATTGCAGAGCATTCGTGTACGTGGAAATCAGAACCCTCTTCTCTTTCAACAAAGAGGTATGTAAGGCGGAGACAGCACTTGCCATCGATTTCCCTATTCCCGCTCCGGCTTCTATGAATGCTAGCCTATTTTGAGAAAATGACTGATGGATGGAGTCGGCCATCCTTTCCTGTTCTTCCCGTTCCCGGTATTTATCGATGACTATCGGGAGTCCCTCCGGCGAACGGAACAGATAAGCTTTCCAATCCTCCCAGTCCAGGAGAGATTTCCGATCTTCCCTTTGTAGGGTATAATTTTTTTGGGGACGTACCGGAATCCCTTCCCATACCTCGTAATCGGCTGCACGGGCGTTTTCCCCGTTGTATCTTTTTTCCAGCAGGAATTCGTCTATAAGACCCTTCACATCACTTTTCAAAGCAGACGATAGTTTCAGTAAATAAGTGAGTGTCTTTTCAGGGAGATCTTCCATTTTCGTATAAAGGATGGACCAGAGGTCAGCGGTGACCAGTGCATCTGAAATAGCCCGGTGCGGCTGATCATGCGTAAGAGAAAGCGACTCGGATAAATCAGAGAGTTTATGACCCGGAGCATCCGGAAGCATGATTCGTGACAGTTCCACGGTATCAAGCACCTTCGCATCAATAGGACTTTCTCCCATAGCGGCAAGTGCATCATTCATAAATTTCATATCAAAATCAATATTATGCGCTACTATATAATCCTGAGCGAGCAGTCTTTTCAGCTCAGGGACAACTTCAGAGAGAAGCGGTGCGTCGATGACATCTTCATCAGTGATGCCCGTCAGTCTAGTAATGAAGGAAGGGATAGGAGTTTCCGGGTAAATGAACGACGAAAATTCTTCGACGATCGCCTTTTCCTTCATAATTACTATCCCCACTTCAATGATCTTGTCCCCGCGCCCGGGAGAGTTACCTGTTGTCTCTAAGTCAATGACAGCGTATGTACTCATTTCTCTTCCTACTTTCTTTCATAATCAGCCGTAATAATGATCATTCCACAAAATTTCGGCTGAATATAAGCGTTGTTCTTGCCCTTGTTCATCAAGCACTGTTAGTGCTCCGTCCTCTTCGATACGAGTGACCTTGGCTCGCCACGGTTTTTTCCAAGTGGACACATCGACCCATTCCCCGGTCTTATAGCCAGATGACTGCCATTCCTGCTGAAAAGGAAGAAAACCCTTATCGTAGAAGCGACCGAGCTCTACCTCGAATCGGTTAAGAAGGCAGCTAACAATATCCTCGATAGCACTCTCCACTCCCGTTTCGATATAGAGGGAAGTAGCTTTCTTTTTAAGTTCCCCGGGCATCTCTGTTTCATTTTGATTCACATTCAGCCCGATGCCAAGGACCAGGTAATCGATCCAGTCCTGTTCTGCCTGCATCTCTGTCAGAATGCCACACACTTTTCTGTCCCCGATCATAATATCGTTCGGCCATTTTATCTTCGCCGTGACTCCGAATTCCCGTAGAACTTGTACTACCGTGGTCGCTGCCACAAGCGTCAACTGCGGAGCTTTTGCGGGGGGAAAGGGAGGCCGCAGCAAAAGACTCATCCACATCCCTTTCCCTTTGAGAGAGCTCCATTCCCTCTTTCTTCTTCCTTTACCGGCGGTTTGCTCTCCGGCCAGTACTACCGTTCCATGAGGATACCCTTCTTTGGCGAGAGCATGAACCCTCTCCTGTGTAGACGTCACTTCCTTAAAATAGAACAATTTCTTCCCAAGTTCGATCGTATCCAGGGATTGCTGCACTTCGGATGGAGATATAGACACAGGGGACTCCAGAAGTTTGTATCCTTTCCACTTCAGCGATTCAAAAACGAAACCTTCCTTTTCAAGTTCCTTGATATTCTTCCACACCGCCGTCCTTGACACATTCAGTCTCTCTGCCAGTCGCTGACCGGATAAATAATCCTCTTGTTCTTTGAATAATTGAATCAGTTTCGATTTTGTTGATCCCATTCTTTCACCCATTCTATCAATTCATGCTTTTGGTTTCGGCAGGTGCCCTGTACGACACTTTCTTCCATAGCATGAAGGTATTCACCGATCCACTTCCCTTTTTTCCGCTCCGGAAACACATCCATTAACTCACTCGTCTTCAGAGCCAGATCGTTTCTGGCATGGACAGGAAGGTTATCATACGTATCTCGCGGATCAAATGACAGGTCGATGCCAAGACTGCTAGTTAGATTACGGAAACTATGCAAATAATCCTCACCGAGCTGGTACATCGCATAGTTAATCGTTTCATTCTCTTCGAACAGATGGAATGCTTCAATAAGTTTTTCTGCTTTCTTTCTGATACGGTTCGATAATTTCCATGAAGTGATCCATTCCTTCACATCTGTATCCCTGGCTTGAAGGTGGTAGAAACTGATCAGCTCGCCCCAATCAGTTAGCCTGGTAGCCGGGCGTGCGTCGATCAGGAAAGGACGATTCCTGAAAATCGGAAAATAGTGATATACCCCCGTTAGTTTCAAGTTTCTCCAACCCTCGAGATATGAATACGAGGTCATCAATTTGATAAACTCCTCAGCAATTCGTTCTACAGACAGATGTTCCAACAAGCCCTTCTTCTCATTGATGACGCTATAGACTTCCTCGTCAATCGAAAAGTTCAGTTGAGCTGAAAACCGCAGAGCTCTCATCATCCGTAAGGGGTCTTCTTCGAAACGGTCTTCGGCTTTTCCCACCGTCGTTATCCGTTTTTCCCTGATCGCCTCACGGCCGTTGAACGGGTCGATGATGTCACCACTTCCGGACATCGCGATTGCATTCATCGTGAAGTCTCTGCGTGACAAATCCTTTTCAATAGAAGAAACGAAATACACCCGTTCCGGATGACGATAATTCCTATAATCCTCTTCAATTCTGTATGTCGTTACTTCAAACGAATGTGATCGATGACGCACGATGACGGTTCCGTGTTCCACCCCAACCGGGATGACCTTATCGAACACTTCCATCACCTCTTCCGGCACGAGAGAAGTTGCAATATCAATATCTCCCACCTCGTGCTGAAGAATAAGGTCGCGTACGCAACCACCTACGATATAAGCTTCCCCCCCATACGCTTCGATCCGCTCCATCACTTCTCTCGCTAGCTGAAACAGAGGCATATGTTCATAGTTCATTCTTCAACACCCGATCATAGAGCTCTTCATATTGTTGGACGATTCTTGCAGCGGAGAATTTTTTATTCACAGTGTCCATAGCTTGCTTTTTCAATTCGTTGCGATGGTCCTCATCCGTCAATAACCGAACAGCATTCCTACTCACTTCTTCAAGGGCTCCGGCTTCCACGACGTATCCGTTTTTCCCGTTTTCTATAACTTCAGGGATGCCGCCGATGTTCGTACCAATACACGGAACGCCACAGGCCATTGCTTCTAATAAGACAAGGCCGAAGCTTTCTTTTTCGCTTAACAACAACTTGACATCCGCAATCGAATACAGTTCCTGAACGCGCTCCTGCTTTCCGACGAAGAGGACATCCTCCTCCAAACCGAGACGCTGCACCAGATCATAAACTTGATTGTACTCCGGTCCATCTCCAACAAGAATCAGTTTGGATGCGACTTCTTCCCGGATCAGGTGAAACGAGCGAACCACGTCCTGGACCCTTTTCACCTTGCGGAAGTTCGACACGTGAATGATCACTTTCTCCTCCTCACGTATACCGAACTGCCTTTTGAGATCGTGACTTTCTATCTGATGATACTCGCGCTCATCCACGAAATTATATAAGACATGCATATCTTTCTCCGTTTCGAGCATCTCTTTCGTCTGTTTCACAAGGCTGTGAGAGACAGCAGTGACTGCGTCTGATTTTTCTATTCCGAATTTGATGAGCTGTTTCAGATTGTCGTCGATACCTAACACAGTGATATCTGTGCCGTGCAACGTAGTTACAACTTTAAGATTCAGTTCCTCACACATCTGTTTTGCCAGAATAGCACACACGGCATGTGGCATAGCATAGTGAACATGAAGCAAGTCCAGCTCTTCCCTTTTAGCGACCTCCGCCATCTTATTGGCTAAAGCCAAGTCGTAAGGGGGGTGTTGGAATACGGGGTAGGAATTCACTTCCACCTCATGAAAATAAATGTTCGGGTATACTTTATTCAATCGGAAGGGGACCTGAGTCACAATGAAATGGATTTCATGTCCTTTTTCGGCAAGAAATTTACCCAATTCCGTTGCCAATACCCCCGATCCGCCGACCGTCGGATAGCATGTTATACCTATTTTTGACATATACGTCACCTTCAATTTCAGTCATAATCTTTGTTGATCATTCGGTAATCGAGATCACCTCTTTGAATACCGTGGACAATCATTTCCGCACCGGCCATATTGGTAGCCAGAGGGACCTGATGAACATCACACAATCGCAAGAGAGCACTGATGTCCGGCTCATGGGGCTGAGCAGTCAGAGGATCCCGGAAAAACAACACGACATCCATGACGTCCTCTGCAATCTTTGCTCCGATTTGCTGGTCTCCACCAAGTGGGCCCGATTGGAACCGGACGACTTCAAGACCCGTGGCTTCAGCTATCCGAGAACCTGTTGTACCTGTAGCATACAGGGTATGTTTTTCGAACACAGGCAAGTATGCCTGTACAAAATGGACAAGATCATCTTTCTTTTTATCATGTGCAATCAATGCTATGTGCATAACGCTCATCTCCCTTTATGAGTATTCAATTACATTCCTTTCGTCCATTCTCTCAATTATTCCAGTAGATGTTCCAGGCCATAAACAAGCGTATCGATCTCCATGACCTTCTCACACGATAAATTCACCCCGGACATGAAAGAAGCACGGTTCATGGAATCATGTTTAATGGTGAGCGTCTGTCCTTCTCCTCCGAAAACGACCTCCTGGTGTGCTACAAGGCCCGGAAGCCGCATGCTGTGGATTTTCATACCGTCCACGTCCGCCCCTCTTGCTCCTTCAAGCGTTTCTTTTTCGTCGGGGTGTCCCTGAACTTTCGACGTCCGCTCCTCTTTGATGAGCTGTGCCGTTTTCACTGCTGTACCTGATGGGGCATCAAGCTTCTGATCATGATGCTTCTCGATGATTTCCACATCCGGAAAGTGTTTCGCTGCCCACTTGGCGAATTGCATCATGAGAACGGCGCCGGTAGCGAAGTTCGGAGCGATGACTGCACCTATCCCTTTGTCTTCACAGATACCCGTGATTTCCTGTAGCTGGTCTTCTGTAAATCCGGTCGTACCGACTACGGGTCTGACCCCGTGATTGAGGGATGCTTTCGTATGGTTATACCCATGCTCCGGTGTGGTCAGATCAATAAGTACATCTGCGTTCGTCTCCGTGAGACATTCTTCTATGTTCTCGTATATCAGCGCATCGAAAGCGGGAAGTCCTTCGATATCTTTCACCATAGTTCTGTCATTCTTCCTGTCGATACAACCGACGAGAGTAAGGTTTCCTTCTTTCATTATCATCTCAAGTGCTGCTTTCCCCATTTTTCCTCTAGGGCCTGCGACAATTACATTAATCATGATTCGCTCTCCTTTTTCGTCCATCTGTTTTTATCTCTTGTTTCAATTTTGCTCATCGATTTATCGAAAGCCTCGGATACGTCAATGTCAAGTGAATTGGCGAAACTCATCAGCACAAACAGCACGTCACCGAGTTCTTCCTCGAGCGCCTTTTCAGGTTCTGAGCTTTTCTTCGGCTTTTCCCCATACACATGGTTGATTTCCCTTGCCAACTCCCCCACTTCTTCTGACAGTCTTGCCTGCATACTTAAAGGGGAGAAATATCCTTCTTTGAATTGTGATATGTACCGGTCCACCCGTTCCTGCATTTCTTTCGTAGTTGCACTCATCGTTCCCGTCTCCTTTCGAGATATCTTCTTAAATGGTAGCTAAAAGTTACCGCTTTGACAAATCTTTCTCTTCGTAATTGTAAGTATACATCCCTTTCCCTATAATTGAAGAGAATGAACATAAAAAAAGGAGGTATTCCATTGAAGAAAATAGGAATCAAATGGAAGAATATAATTTTCATTCTTATCGGCTCTGCCATTTTTTCTTTCGGTCTCGTTCATTTTAATATACAAAATGAACTGGGAGAAGGCGGTTTTACAGGTATTACTCTACTTTTGCTTTATTTGTTCGATTGGGATCCCGGACTTATGAACATCATTCTTAACATACCGATCCTTCTTATAGGCTGGAAAATGCTCGGGAAACAGACTTTTTATTACACATTGATCGGTATTCTTGCTGTCTCCGTCTTCATCTGGATAGCCCAGTCCTATATGATCGTCATCGACTTATCGTCGGACCTGACACTCGCTGCTTTATTCGCCGGAGTCTTCATCGGTGTCGGGCTCGGGCTTATTTTCCGCTATGGCGGGACGACGGGTGGCGTCGACATTATCGCGAGATTGGTGAACAAGCACTTCGGCTGGAGCATGGGACGGGCCATGTTCGTCTTCGACAGTGTGGTCATCTTCACGTCTATCGTTACATACCTGAATCCTGTTCCCGGGATGTACACGCTCGTCGCGGTTTTCTTGAGCGCGAGGGTGATCGACTTTATCCAGGAAGGGGCTTATGCAGCCAGAGGCGTCACCATCATTTCCAATGAAAGCAATGCTATCGCCAACAAGATACTCGTTGACATGGACCGGGGTGTGACAACCCTCGAAGGACGCGGAACCTTTACAGGGGAAAAACGGGATGTCCTCTACTGTATCGTAGGCAGAACGGAAATCGTGCGTTTGAAACAGATCATCGAATCCGTAGATCCTCACTCTTTCGTAGCAGTGAGCCACGTCCACGATGTCATCGGGGAAGGATTCACTTTGGATGAGAACAAAAATCCGATTGACCCTTGACCTTCCACTCAGGATAACAATCCGGGCCATTTGATCAAAAAAAGTAGCGGAATCATTCCCGCTACTTTTTTATTGGCGTTTCATTTTAGTCTTCATTCATACCTATGAACATGAACACGAAGCGAAGCAGTTCGGCCAGTGCTACCAATGCACTCGCTACATAAGTCATCGCTGCAGCATTCAGAACCTTCTTCGTACTTCTCTCTTCGTCATTCCGGATGATCCCCGTCGACACCAGCTGGGTCATTGCCCGATTCGAAGCATCAAATTCCACAGGAAGCGTAACGAGTTGGAACAATACGGCTGCTGCGAAGAAAATGATACCGAACAGGAAGAGCTGCGACATCCCAAGAAGAAGTCCTCCAAGTATGAGAAAGATGGAGACATTCGATCCAAACCCTGCAACAGGGACAAGAGCGCTTCTGAACTTCAGGAAGGCATACTCCTGTTCATCCTGGATGGCATGCCCGACCTCGTGGGCTGCGACGGCTGCGCCTGCCTGGGAAGCCTCATGGTAGTTGTGCGTAGATAGTCGTACAACCTTCTTACGCGGGTCGTAGTGATCGGTAAGGCTCCCTTTCACCTCTTCGACACTGACATTGTATAACCCATTGTCATCTAAAATCTTACGCGCTACTTCAGCCCCTGTCATATGAGAAGAAGTTGCGACCTTCGAATACTTTTTATACGTGCTCTTCACCTTAGATTGTGCCCATAGTGGCAGAATCAGGATAATCGCAAAGTAGATGAGAAATTCCATTTGTTAGTAGTCCCCCTGTCGTTAACCTTAGTGTCTCTTTTAGTAATCTTTGTACTGTTTATAAGCAGGTGCTTTGTCTTTTTCTGCTCGATATTTCTTTACCCCCACATATAATAGTGTCACTATTATTGTACCCATAATCACGATTCCTGTCCATAACAATGCATCGAGCGGGACACCGGTCAAAAAATAACCATCAGAAGGAAATAGAAAGAAAGAAAAAGCGGGTTTCCACTTCAGCATAAACCCGCAACCGACGAGGAATTTCATCAGCTCCACCTCATTGTTCTCCTCTTTTTTCTATCTTATGCTCCTCTGCCGTTTCCTATGAAAGACGCGCTTGTCGCACGCTCCATATCCCTATACCGATACAGACAATACTGAGCCAGAATGTTCCGTACCCAATTTCATTCATGTATTGATTGATTGAAGGATAAACCGGCATCTGCTCAAACACGTAATCGATCACATCGTTATGGAGGGTCCATACAGCAGCGAGAAATAGGTGCAGAAACGTAAAGGTATATTTGAAAAGATACAAAAGCGCCTGCAAAGCCATCGCACCATGAGAGACGATGAGCATATAACTCTGCCACGGGAGTGCTCCTTCCACAGCTAAAGTCAGCAAGTTCATAGCCACTGCCCATAACCCGTATTTGACTAAAGTAATCAGAGCCAGGGCCTCGATCAACCGGAAATGTTTTCCCATAAGCCACCCGGCGATTGCTATCGTAAAAAAGAGACTCGCCGTAGGACTATCCGGAACGAACAATAAAAAAATCGGCTCTGTTCTGGTGAGTTGAGGGATATACCATATGTACCCATAAACAGTTCCGAGGAAATTGACGAGAAGTAACATCGTCAAAAACAAACGCGAATCTAAAAAGTATCTGATAAACGCCATCCGGTTTTCACTCCTTGTAAAAAAACAAGCCGTGCCCTTCAGCACGACTTGTTGTATGTCCATTCTCTTAATTAATGAGATCCGCCGCCAGAGTCTCCGCCTCCGGATCCTCCACCGCCGTTCGCTTCTGCTGTCTGCTTGATGAACTCAGCAAGTTGCTGAAGTTCTTCCTCAGAACCACCGAACATATCAGCAGGCATACTGCCAATACCATTTACAGCGATATCTTTTATCTCTTCAACGGATTTCTCCGTTGCCAAGAGAGATGGATTATTACCTGATCCCTGCAGTTGTTCACCGTGACACTGCATACAACTCGATTCATACGCAGCATACCCGGCAGCTTCCGTATCGATTTCGACCTCTGTCTCCTGTGCTTCTACGTCCACAAGATACTGCTCTGAACGCTGCTGATAATCAACCGCTGAAACGGACTCGTAAGTGAGCCAGATAGTAACAGCCGTTCCAAGTAGCATCAAAGAAGTAGCGATCGGTCGTTTGGAAACGTTTCTGCCAGGAGCACGATCCAGAAATGGAGCCAAAAGCAAAGCCCCGAATGCCAGTCCAGGCATGACCAATGCACCGATTACGATGTAATCTCCTCCGGCGAACTGATACTTAAGTATTTGGTAAATGAATAGAAAATACCAGTCCGGGAGTGGAATATAAGAAGCGTTTGTCGGATCCGCCTGTTGCTCCAGTGGTGACGGGTGAGCAGCAACCAGAATCAGAAACCCGATGAGGAATACAGACCCTGTCAACCATTCTCTGATAAGGAAGTTAGGCCAGAAGGCTTCTGTACGGCCCGGATATTCCGAATAGTCCTTGGGCACATTTCTCGTTTTGTTCGCGGGAATTCGTGAGTCCCCGACGAATTTCATTCCTTTACCTCTTCGCACAGCTATCCCTCCTTTTGTTACGCTATAATTCTATAGCGGTCCTGAAATACCTTGTCTTCTGATTAGTATAAAGTGAGCCCCGAGCAGAACGAACAGCACGGCCGGAAGGAAGAAGACGTGGATGGCAAAGAACCTTGTCAATGTCTGTGCACCTACGATCGACTGGTCTCCTGCCAGCAACGTTCGTATCTGATCACCAATCACCGGTGTAGCCGCTGCGATCTCCAAGCCTACCTGAGTAGCAAAGTATGCTTTGTTATCCCACGGAAGGAGATAACCGGTAAAGCCTAACCCTAACATTACGAAAAATAGCAGCACACCTACGACCCAGTTCAGCTCCCGGGGTTTCTTGTAAGCCCCCTGGAAGAAAACACGTAGTGTATGTAAAAATAACATGACTATAACGACACTGGCACCCCAGTGGTGCATCCCACGTACAATCTGTCCATGAGCAACTTCCATTTGTAAGTAATAAACCGAGTTCCAAGCATTTTCAATATCTGGCACGTAATACATTGTCAAAAACATACCGGAAAGAATTTGAATGACTGTGACGAAGAAAGTCAATCCCCCGAAACAATAAACAAACGCTGAAAAGTGGTATGCCGGATTCACGTGTTCTGGTACTTCGTGATCCGCAATGTCGCGCCATATCGGGTTGACGTCTACACGCTCATCGACCCAATCATATAATTTCTGCAGCATGAATTACGCCCCCTTATCTCGCTATTGCTTCCCCTAAATACAACATGCCTTCTTCGACTTTCGTTTCATACTTCGGTAGTGGTGCCGTCGGTGGTGTTCCCGGAACGTTGACACCATCCTTCGTATAGCGTCCCGCATGACATGGGCAGAAGAATTGGTTCGGATATTCTTCACTGGCCGCCCAGTCTACTGTACATCCTAAGTGCGTACACACAGGCGACAACGCAACGATTTCATCATTTTCACTTCTATACACCCAAGCTGTCTTTTGAACTTTAGATTCATACCAGGCATCCACCTGTTCTATTTCCCATTCAAAGCGTTGCGGTTCATTCGACAGTTCTTCAACGTCCGCAACGGAGACAAATTCACCTGCTGCTGAAGGTTTGAACACAGGATCAATAGCAAATCTGACCATTGGTGCCACCATTCCTGCAGCCATAAATCCTCCCAGCCCTGTAAGTGTGTAGTTTAAAAATTGACGACGGGATACTTTTTTTGGTTCGCTCATCCTTTTCCCCCCTCTATACTGACCTGATTCATGGATAGTTTACAAATACTTTACTAGGACATTACCATGATAGCGCAAACAGCCTGTTCGGTCAATAAAATATCCATGAATTCAGAGGAATTATGACTTCCAGCTATCTTTGATGATTTCGATGATTTCTTTCGCCTGCTCTTTGACGAAAGACTGTGTTTCTGTCGACTGCAAATCTCCATTACGAAGACCGGGGAACCAGAGAAGTTCACCGTTCAATTCCCCCTCCACTTTTCTCCAGCTTCTGTCAAAACTGAAAAGAAAAACGTGATTGAAGGGTTGTCTTGAAAAAGCATCGATCCATTCGTTGAGCCGATCTTTTTCACCTTCGACTTTTTCATCCATGTAGTAAAAGCTCGGCGCCAGAACAATCCTTCCTTTGAACTGTTCTTCGATGATCCGTGAAAACAATTCGTTCAATTCCAGTTGAAAGCCTGAACTCACCACTTTGTCATCACTTGAAGTGGCAACAGGTATAACCGGAATGAATAAAGTGTCTATGTACGCTTTCTCTTCTACAAATTGCTCAAGATCTTTTTTCATCCATTTCACATTCGTACCTCCTCTCTGAACTCAAGTTTACAAAACAAGCCAATACGCTGGCAAGGAAATTCGCTGAGGGAGATGAATATCCACGGTATATCAAAAACCCCCTTCACTTTTTCAGCGAAGGAGGTATGTTGATGACAGGAACCTGGGTTCTCTATAAGTGAGCTCAACCGAGTGCTTCCTGGTTCTTTATCCGTTTTTCCACTTCGACGTATTGAGTCGAAAGTTCCCGGAAACGCGTTTCATCCCTATTGTCGATCGCCTGATCGATTTGAATCGACAGTTGTTCTTTTTGCTGGATCAAAAGTTGAAGATCCAGCCACTGACTGGCCTTCCCTTTTTCTTCTTCGTTGACATAATAATCTTCTGGTAAATAAGGGTTCTCTTCTTTTACCAGGGCAAGCCTCGAACAGCGCTGACTTTCTTTATAATCAAGCTCTAGGTAGATAGGGTCTGCAAGGTTCATCCGAAGATCATGAAACGACTTATCCCCGTCCGTCGTACGGATTTTTCCTTTGAAAAAGGTAAGGGGAGCTCCTTTGGTTCCATGACAGGATAGGTACAAACCTCTCGGACAGAATTCGGCGTGCTCAATGAATTTTACATTCTTGAGAGCCCGGTCTTCCCCGAGCAGATAGTTGAGAATCCATCGTCCTTCTCTTTTTTTCAATTTATGACTTTTCAAAAACCATCGCAAAAAACGTTTTTTCTCTGTAAGGGAAACAGATACTTCCACGTGCCGCGCCTCCTCCGAGTGCGAAATTAAGCATTCAGTCTTTCGAGAAATTCTTCGATTTCCGTATTGGAAGGTTCCAGCTGCAAATACTCTTTGAATACAGCAATGGCCTCAGTAGCCTGACCGTTTTCCACCAGGAAATACCCATAATCTTCAAGGAAATCGACATCTTCCTTGAATGGAGCATACGAACGATCATAATACTCGGAAGCCTTCCCGAAGTTCTCCTCTTCCCGGTAAGCCTTTGCCAGCTCCCAGTCGTAGAGGGGATCCACTTCGCCTAAGCTCTGGATATCTTCAAGGAGGGAAATGATATCTTCGTAATTTTCATCCCATTTATAATTCTCGAGGAGAAACAGAACCGCTTCCTTATATCCCGGATCTATGGCTACCGCTTCCTTCATTGCCTGGTAACCTGCTTCTTTATCGCCCTGTTTATGGGAAAGAAAACCTACCATATAATAAAGGTCTTTGTTGAATTCGTCCTTCTTCAAGCCTTCCTGAGCTTTCTCAAGTGCTTCCTTCGCCATTCCCTCTTCTTCATATACCCTGGCAAGTAGAGGATAAACCGACTGGTAATAAGGATCTTTCTTGAGAAGGTCCTCCCATACCTGGATGGTAATGTCATTCCGCCCTGCTTTATTCGCTATGAAGCCATATCGGAACTGAACATCCGGGTTCTCTTCCTCGACATCCTGAAAATAGCCAAGCGCCTCTTCGAATCCTCCGGTAGCCGCATAGGCCTCCCCGAGTCTTGTAGCAACTTCGATATCTCCGATCACTCTCGAGTGCTCCATGGCGTTCTCATAATAAGGGATACTTTTGTTATATTCCCCATTTGAAAAAGCAAGTTCTCCAAGAGCAAAGTCAATCACCGGCTCATTCGGAGCATAGTGCTTTGCTGTCAGCAATTTACTTTCCGATACTTCAAAGAGCCCTTGGGACTGATATAGATCGGCTACTTGCATAAGCGCCTGTAAATACATCTCATCCTCCGGCTGAATCTTGTTGAGAAGATCGATCGCTTCCATATCTTCCTCGAGATCGATATGAATCTCTGCGAGCATAACTATGATTTCCTGTTCTTTCGGGTACTGCTGTAGAAATTCCTTTAAAATCATTTTGGCTTCTTCCAGCATTCCCCACTGGATATACAGCTCTGCTATCGTGAATTTTTCGTCTTCATCTGCTACCGGTAAATAGTCCTGTAGTGTTTGCAAGGCGTCCTCTGTCTGGTTCTCTTCCATCTGATGGACAGCCTTCTGGATCTCTTCCATGGTTTCACCCTTTCCAACGTCCTGGGTTTTATTCATTCATAACAGAACTATGATATATGAATACGTAGCTGTATTCAAGTGCACCGTTTTTTTATCCAATGAAAAACGCCTTCATGTATTATTATATCTTATGAAGACGTTTTTTCAGCTATGATTTTTTTTCCAGCAATTGATCCAGGTCTGAGAAGAAACTCGGGTAGGAAATATTAATTGCTTCCGGTAGGTGGATGACAACATCTCCTGATGTGATCAAAGAAGCGATGGCCTCCATCATGCCTATACGGTGATCCCCTTCAGAGCTTACTTCTGCTCCATGAAGCGGTGTCCCTCCTTCAATGATCATTCCATCCTCGGTAGGGGTGATCTCTGCCCCCATCGCTCTCAAATTATCACATACCGCCTGGATCCTATCCGTTTCCTTCACCTTTAATTCTTTGGCATCTCTGATGATCGTTTGTCCCTCAGCCTGGGTAGCAGCAAGCGCAAGAATAGGGATCTCATCGATGACGTTCGCGATTATTTCCCCTTCGAACGTGGCTCCTTTCAGGTTGCTGTATCGGACAGAGACGTCTCCGACAGGTTCTTTGCCGATATACTCGGTCACTGTATAAGAGATCTCCGCTCCCATTTTCTCGAGAGCTTGGACGATTCCGTTTCTCGTTTCATTCAGACCGACCTGTTCAATCGTTATATCACTGCCTTTGGTGATAGCAGCCGCAACGAGAAAGAAGGCCGCAGATGAAATATCTCCCGGTACATTGATGTCAGACGCCTTCAATGGCTGCTCCCCTTCGATGGAAACTTCAAGTCCTTTCTGACGTATATCCACTCCGAATTCAGGCAGCAGAGTTTCCGTGTGGTTCCGGGTTCTCCCCTTTTCGATGACCGTCGTCGTACCTTCTGCAAGCAATCCCCCTAAAAGAACGGCGGATTTCACCTGCGCACTTTTCACAGGAAGTTCGTATGTCATCCCTTTTAACCCCGAAGCATCAAAAGCGAGCGGCAATTTTTTCGCCTCTTCTCTTCCGTAGATCGAAGCCCCCATCTCTCGTAAAGGCACTACTACCCTGTCCATCGGTCTTCTGCTCAGGGAGTCGTCACCATAAGCCGTTGTGAAAAATGGAAGGCCAGCCAACACTCCGCTCATCAGGCGGGCTGTCGTTCCAGAATTTCCGAAGTACAGGGGTACTTCCGGTTCTTTCAGTCCCTTCATCCCTCTCCCATGAATTGTTAAAGTTGTACCATCCCGATCGATCTGCACTCCCATATTCCTGAAAACTTCAACGGTTCTCAAGCAATCCTCTCCGTCGAGAAATCCTCTGATATTCGATACCCCATCCGCCAGGGAAGCGAAAATTACAGAACGGTGAGAAATCGATTTATCGCCTGGTACACGCAAGCTTCCTCTTAAACCATCAGTCCCTGGAGTCCTTTTCATATATATCCCCCTCACGTAACGATTATTGTTCTATCACCACTTCATAATTTTTCTTTCTCAATAGAGCTGCGCTATCTTCCTGTTCCGTACCGGTCGGAAAGCTGATCCGCAATACTCCCGTGATGCCTTCGCGGATTTCAAGAATTTCGATGTTCTTGATGTTGATATCAGCTGTAGCCAGAATTTCGATAACTTTATGGATTGCTCCCGGCTGGTCATAGATGTCGACAAATATATCATAGAAGGCTGGTATGGCACCTTTCTCTTTCACAGGCAACCCGTCTCTGTACACTTTCGCTTCCGTCAAATACCTCAACGTATCTTCTTCGTGACCGTTTTGTAAGTAGGTTTTCAGTTCTGTCATCTCTTTGATCCAGTCTTCGAGCATATGGATCAGCTGATCGTTGTTCTGAAAAAAAATATCCTGCCATAATGGAGGATTGCTTGAAGCGATTCTGGTAATATCCCGAAAGCCCCCTGCAGCAAGGTTCTTCAGTTCAGGGTGGGTTTGCTGCCACTTTCTCGCCTGGTGCACGAGGGAGGAAGCGATCAAGTGTGGAAAGTGGGAGATGACTGCCGTCATTTCATCGTGTTCTTTCGTAGAAAGCGTCAGAAATCTGGCTTTCGTTTCACTTAAGATATTTTTGAGCTCCTCGACTCCATCCTCTTCATCGGACCCTGGAGTAAGTACATAAATCGCATTTTCGAATAAGTGAGGCTTCGCTGCTGTGAACCCATTTTTATGAGAACCAGACATGGGATGGCCTCCCACGAAGCTGATGTTTTCATTGGTCAACTTGGCAGCTTCCTTCATTACCCCGTTTTTCACAGAAGAGACGTCCGTCACTAACAATTTCTTATGTAAGGAGACACCATCCAGCTCCTTGAGCACATCGATGGTCGAAGCAATGGGGAGAGCGATGAACAGCACATCCACTTCAGGAACTACCTCCAGAAGATTTTCCGCCTTTTCATCGATGACTCCCTGGCGGTAAGCGAGCTCAAGGCTTTGCAGATCTGTATCAAAGCCAATCACTTTCACATCATCTTTCTTCTTTACGTTCATAGCAATCGAGCCGCCGATCAAACCAAGACCGGCGACTGCAACAGTTGTCTTCATAGTCATCCTCCTACGTCAACTTCTCCCTCATGTACTCCTTGATCTCGTTCATGTCTTCTTCAGAGCCTATAGTCAGCCTTATGGAATTAGGTAATCCGAGCGCTTCCCCTGATCGAACGATGAACCCTTTCGTGAGGAGAAATTCAAACATGTCATCACCACTGATCGGCAAGTGTACGAGCACAAAGTTCGCTTCCGACTGGTCGTAACCTATACCGATTTCTTCACAGAACTCCATGAAGTCCTGTTTGTTCTTCTTCGTTTCTTCAACCGTCCGGTGCAGAAATGACTGGTCTTGAAGGGCAAGGACAGCCGCTTTTTGGGCAATGACGGATGTGTTGAATGGTTCTCGAGCCGGCTCCATGGCACTGATCAATGCTTCATCAGCTATACCATATCCGATGCGAAGCCCTGCAAGCCCATACGCTTTGGAGAACGTACGCAACACGACGACATTCTTATGGTTCTGCACCGCTTCAACAGATGGATATCTTCTGGATTCATCCGCGTATTCATAGTAAGCCTCATCCATTACAATCAGGACATCATCCGGACAGACTTCAATCACCCGATCAATGGTCTTCTTATCCATGAGAACACCAGTCGGATTGTTCGGTGAGCATAGCCAGAGAATCCGCGTCTTTTCATCCACGGTTTGAAGCATCGTCTCAATATCATGATGCCCCCCTTGAGTAAGAGGCACTTCCCTTACTTCCGCTCCTTCAATCAACGCGTTATGTTTGTATTGCGGGAACGTAGGTGTCGCCATGACTGTATTGCTGCCTTCTTCGAGAAATGCGCGACAAAGAATCTGCACGACTTCGTCCGATCCATTCCCGAAAATGAGCTGTTTTTCATCAACATCGTAAAAGGAAGCCAGTTCTTCGCGAATCTCACGGGCATAACCGTCAGGGTAATACTCAAGCTGATCGATCGCTTCCGGGAGCTTACTTCTGACTTCTCCAGAGAATCCGAACGGGTTCTCATTAGAAGCCAATTTCACGATTCTCTCCAGGTTGTATTCCTTTTTCACCTCTTCGATCTGTTTCCCAGGTTTATAAGGGTTCATTTTTGTCAAAACAGTCTTTGTTTTCATTTTCAATCACCTTCTTCTGTTAAATCAGGACGCAGTTTAACTGCTTCGTAATGGTAGACATGTTTTATTTCCTGCGGCTCTTTCGAAGTATTGACCGTAACCATCACACGAATGCATCGCTCAAGACCTGAAGGGACTTCTATTTCCTGCATGCACATGACAGGAACATACTTCCATCCTTCAAGCTTGCGAAGAGCCTTCGCTGGAAACGTTTCGTTGATGTCCGAGGTTGCACTGAACATCACCTGCGCTACATCCCGAGCTTCGAGATCATTCTCTTCAACAATACCATTCATCAATTCATAAGCTCTATCGACAATCTCAGAACCTTCATTCTTATCAACGGTCGTAGCCCCTCTGATCCCCCGAATCATTGAATCACCTCACTCTTGAACTGCTGCAACGATTGAAGCAGCTCTTCTTCTTCGACTTCCGTTACAAACGGTGACCCGATCTCTGATAAAAGACAATAGTGAATCTGGTCATTTTGCGCTTTTTTATCAACCTTCATCCGATCAACGAGATTCCTTTCCTCGAGCTCCTCCATTATTCCGAGAGGATAGCCATTATCCTTCGCCCATTCCATAAGTAGGGCAAACGGTTCGTCCAGGTTACTGAGACGAAGCGCAAACAATGTTCCGATGACGACAGCTTCCCCGTGTGTAATAGACCCGTAGTGAAGCTCTGACTCAATGGCGTGACCGAGCGTATGGCCAAGATTCAAGTGTTTGCGTATTCCTCTTTCTTTTTCATCTTTACCTACAATCCTCGCCTTCAGTCGAATGCCCTGGATGAGGTCTTTCTTCACTTCTTCTGTATCGAGGTCTTTGATGGTTCGATTCATGACTTCCCTGAACCAACCTTCATCACTCAGAAGAGCATGTTTCACAACTTCCCCGTAGCCGGAACGCTTTTCTTTCTCCGGTAGAGAGTCCGTCGTTTCCGTATCATACAGAACTTTTTCAGGATGGTGGAAAGCTCCGATCAAGTTCTTCCCTTTAGAATGATTGATCGCCACTTTCCCTCCCACGCTACTGTCATGAGCCAAAATACTCGTCGGCACCTGTATAAAAGCTATCCCCCGAAGGTAGGAGGCTGCGACAAAGCCAGCCAGGTCTCCGACCATCCCTCCACCGAGAGCAAGGATAAGCGAGTTCCTGTCAAGCTTCGCCTCGACGCAATGATCAAGCAGTTCTTCATACCGCCTGAAACTTTTCGAAGCTTCACCGGCAGGAATGACTGCTTCGTATACATGACCTCTCTTGCCTAATGCTTTCCTGACATCTTCAAGGTATAGTTCGGCAACGTTCTCATCCGTAATGATAAGGATCTTGCTGTACGTCGATTCTATATAGTCACTCAGTCGATGTCGCAACCCTTCTTCGAGCACGACATCGTAAGACTTCCCTGGCGTCTGTACGTGCAACCGTTCCATACTAAAAGTTCCTCACTTCTTCCCTGTAGTTATCCAACGCTTCTTTCAAGCGAGGGAAGTAGTCCGAAGGGAATTCTTCTGAAATGGCTTTGGCAATCTCAAATGCCACCACGTGCTCCATTACGACTGAAGCAGCCGGTACAGCACAGGAATCCGAACGTTCGATGCTTGCGGAGAACGGCTCCTTCGATTCGATATCGACGCTCTGCAAAGGTTTATACAATGTAGGGATCGGTTTCATGACACCTTTGACGACGATCGGCATGCCGGTGGTCATCCCGCCTTCGAATCCGCCAAGGCGATTGGTTTTCCGGTAGTATCCCCGTTCTTCGTCCCATCCGATTTCATCATGGACTTCACTTCCGTTTCTCTTCGCAGCTTCAAAACCGATACCGAATTCCACACCTTTGAAGGCATTGATGCTCATGACACTGAAACCGATTTTTGCATCTAACTTCTTATCATACTGTACATAAGAGCCGAGTCCTGCCGGCATCCCTTCTACATACACTTCGGCGACACCGCCGATGGAATCTCCGTCTTTCTTGGCATCATCAATCGCTTTTTTCATTTCTTCCGTCGTTTCATCATCCAACGTGTTTACCGGAGAGGCATGAGACTTTTCGATTCTCTCTTCGATGGACATCGACTCATCGAAAGGACTTACGATCCCTGCGATCTCACGGACATAGCCTGCTACCTTGATGCCGAGTTCTTCAAGCATGACTTTTGCCACAGCACCTGCAGCTACCCGGGCTGCCGTTTCTCGTGCGGAGGAACGTTCAAGAACGTTTCTCAGATCCCGATGACCATACTTCATGCCACCGTTCAAATCTGCATGACCAGGTCTTGGCCTGCTTACTGTCCTTCTAATATTTTTACCTTCAGGAAAAGGATCTTCGCCCATAATATCCGTCCAATGTTTGAAATCATCGTTATGTATTACGAGCGATATCGGAGATCCGAGTGTATACCCATGACGGATCCCTCCCGTCATATCAGCTGTATCTTTCTCAATCTGCATACGCTTCCCGCGGCCATGGCCGCCCTGGCGCCTTCTCAGTGAATCGTTGATCTGTTCTTGAGTTATCGGCAGATGGGAAGGGACTCCTTCAATAATTGTTGTAAGTTGCTTTCCGTGTGATTCTCCAGCTGTTAAATAACGCATCGACACCGCACCCTTTCTAGAATTTTACGTAATACTATATCATATACTTCGTTGTTTGTATCCCTGAAATGTCAAAACATTTTAAAAAGATGAAAAAATAGTTATCCTTGTTCTTTCTGATAGAAAAAAGTATCAAAGACGGAGAAGTTATATTGCTGTGGGGTGAAAATCTGTTCTGTACTTCCCACAAACAGAATCCCGTCATCAACAAGAGAATGATTGAAACCTTTGTAGATCGATGCCTTCGTCTCTTCGGTAAAATAAATGAGTACGTTACGACATATAATCAGTTGACATGAAGACGGGTAAGAATCCAAAAGAAGATTATGATGTTTGAATACCACCTTCTCCTTGATCTCCTGTTTCACCTCATACATATCACCTGATTGATCAAAATGCTTCTGACATAATCGCTCCGGCATCTCTCGAAGTGCACGCTTTGGATATACGCCTCGCTTCGCTTTCTCTAACGCCTTTTTATCTATGTCCGTAGCAATGATTTCATAATTCTTCATACCCGCTTCCTCGAGAAGTATGGCAAGTGTGTATGGCTCTTCCCCTGTAGAACAGGCAGCACTCCAAAGCCTGATCTTTTGATTTTTCGAACGGAATAGTGGCAACACCTTTTCTTTCAGTGTTTCCCATCGTTTCGCATTTCTATAGAACTCCGATACGTTGATCGTCATCCGATCAAGCAATTCGTTCAATAACGACTCCTCTTTATCAAGAGCCCTGAAATAATCCTGGAACGTGGAAAAACCTCGTTTATCACGCAACGTCGTTAATCTCCGTTTCATCTGCGCTTCTTTGTATTTGGATAAGTCAATCCCTGTCTTACGATCGAGAGATTCTATAAATGCTTCGAAATCATTTTTCATAAACGTAACTCCCTGTTTCTGCATCGCTTATATTATAACAATAATCAAATAATTTGTTGCTGTAAAGTGCCGAAGCGTCGAAAACATAAATTAAACCGCCTTCATCAAATGAAAGCGGTTGTAAAATCTAGTATACCCATGTACTGTCATCTTTTTTGTATTCGACGAGGGGCTTGTCGCCGACGAAAAGCCCGATTTCACGCTCGGCACTTTCTTCACTATCCGACCCGTGGATGACGTTTTTCCCTACCGTCAGTCCGAAGTCGCCACGAATGGTTCCAGGAGCAGCTTCTTGAGGATTTGTGACACCCATCATTTTACGGGAAGTTGCGATGACATTTTCTCCTTCGAGTACCATTGCGAACACAGGTCCGGAAGTAATAAAGGAAACGAGTTCCCCGAAAAACGGCTTTTCTTTATGTTCCCCGTAGTGTTCCTCTGCCAGCTCTTTCGAAACCTGTTTCAATTCTGCATGTACCAGTTTGAACCCTTTCTTTTCAAAGCGGGACAGAATATCTCCGATCAGATTTCTCTGTACTCCATCCGGCTTTACCATAACGAACGTTTTTTCCATGTTGACCACCTCTGTATGTGTTATGTAAGCGTTTTAACGCCATTTCAAAGTTTAACAAAAATGGACAGGGGTGGCAACAATTAAGAGTTTCTTTTTCCGATATATTTAGCTATGGCTTTCAGTGCCTGTTTCGGTCGCCCTGTCGGCAGGTGTTGCAAAGAATCAAAGGCATTCTCTAAATACCTTTCACTTAAGCGCAGAGACTTCTCGATATAGTCTCCCTCCTTCACCACTTTAATGAATGGTTCAGCCTGTTCTTTCGTGAGCGTGGAAGACTCGGAGAAAGCGGCACGCAGGTTATCACGGAAAGCTTCGTCTTCCTGTATCGCATAAAGAACCGGAAGGGTGATGTTCCCCTGCATCAAATCACTTCCCGCCGGTTTACCAAGCTCTTCTTCAGAAGCCGTGAAATCGAGCACATCATCGATGATCTGATAACTCATCCCGACATTATACCCATAGTTGTATAGGGCAACTTCCTTTTTACGTGGCACCTCGCCGGCAATCGCTCCGAGACGGCAGCTTTCCGCGATCAGTATGGCCGTTTTCCGTTTGATTCTGCGCAGATATGTACGTAGATTCTGATCCACTCGTCCTTTATCTTTGATCTGTTCAATCTCCCCGATGCATAACTCCATCATCGTTTTGGATAAGACCTGATGTGCTCTCATGTTCTCGATGTTGCCCATAGCCTCAAGAGCAAGAGCAAACATGTAGTCGCCGGTATACATGGCAATATGATTGTCGTATTGTTCTTTTACAGTCAAATCACCCCGACGGAGCTTGGCATCATCAATCACATCATCATGTACGAGAGAACCGGTATGAATGAGTTCGAGCGCTTTTGCACAATTCTTCATCTTGTCGAAGTCGTATTTACCGAACTTCCCGGAAAGCAGAACAAATACAGGCCTGATCCGTTTACCTCCCGCTTCAAGTAATTGATTGGACGCTTCTTCAAGTACTTGTTCTTCAGTAGTAACCGAATGCAGGACCTCGTTCTCCACTGCATCTAAATCTTTATTTAAAAATGAATAAAGCTTGGTTAATTTCATATACCTTCATCCTTGGTGAATTAATTACTTTCTGCCCATGTGCATCGCTGCAACTCCGGCTGCATAGGATTTCACTTCAACGTCTCTGAAGCCAGCCTCTTCAAACAACTGACGAAGCTCCTGTTTTCCGGGAAAAGATTTCGCTGATTCGTGAAGCCATTGGTATTCTTTCAGACTTTTCGCAAACCATTTACCGAACATAGGCATGACTTTCTCAAAATAAGTATAATAGACTCGGCGAAACAGAGGGCGCTCCGGTTGACTTGTTTCTAAGCACACTACCATACCGCCCGGCTTCAATACGCGATGCATCTCACGTAACGCCTGGAAATAATCAGGTACGTTCCTGAGACCGAAGCCTACGGTGACATAGTCGAAGGTATCATCATCAAAAGGGAGAGCCATAGCATTGCCATGCTGGTATTCAATATTTCCGGGGCCTTTGTGCGTCATTTTCTTCTTAACAGCTTCTGAAAGCATGTTGTAACTGAAATCGACACCTGTGACGTGCCCTTCAGGACCAACGGCTTGACCCATCGCTATCGTCCAGTCTCCCGTTCCGCAACAGACGTCCAGGGCCTGTGCGCCTTCTTCGACGTTCATTCGTTTCATAACATCCCTGCGCCACAGCTTATGCTGCCGAAACGAAATGATTGAATTCATTTTATCATAGCGTGTCGAGATATTTTCGAACACACGATGTACGCGCTCTTCTTTTTTTTCTTCCATAACAATCCTCTTCTTTCAACTGATTTCTTGATCCGATCCATTCTCGAGTCGTTTGCACAACGAGGGAGCTACACTACTCTCTTCACATTTGGACAAAAAGAGCCGGTGTGCTTCTTCCGTAAGCTGCAAAGCCTCTTCATCCATCTTTTCAGCAAAAGCAATCGCCTGTGCAGATTGCGGAAAGTAGCGTTCCTTGTTCTCTTTCCATTTCCTCAGGCTCTTTACGAATATACTCTCTACGATGACTTCACTATCTTCTTCGGTCATGAAGTGGCACCAGACGTTATAAGCGAGAAGTGTCTCTACATTTTTGAACGTCTGGACCATGGAGTCTTGAGAATGATGATTGCCATAGTAAAGCCGTACCTTCTGTTCATTCACTTCCCTGATCGTCTTCGCTAACACCTGAATGAAAGGCAAGTCATGTATCAATGAAAGCAAATGATAATAAAGTCCACTGTAGTAGTCACCGGCAAGGACGGTAAGCTGCCTTTTACGAACTACATCCACTTCCGTTTCCCGATTGTCATGAGAGACATAATCATGGGTGTCAAGCGCCATCTGAACAAACATCACAGCCATCAAATAGTTGTCATAAGAGCTTTCCTCCACACGAACATAATCGAACAAATGTATGTATGTCAGAAGTTTGTCTTCATCGATGATCGGTTCTTTTATATACCGGCTCAAATAAGGATGATAAGCATATTCGGAAATTTTATCTTTGTAGTAGGTGATGCGACTTTTCAAGTCATTCACTTTCATCACTTGATCCTTTCTTTTGCAGTTCGGGTACGGATGTATTATACCCTTAACTACTAGTTATAAATCCATTTCGCCCTCATTCGTAATTTCTCCGTGGCTCGTCTGAATCGTTGCTTTTCCACGGATTTTAACTGCTGAGGTGTGATCGGTGAATTGAGCGATCATCACTTCTCCTTTATCGAGCTTCTCGGAATGATGGAACCTTGTATCACTGCCTCTGGTCAGACCGATGACATTAACTCCGTCCTCCATCGCTTTAATTACAAAGAAGTCATTGGTACTCATCTTCTTACCACCTTTCTATATGTTACTATCGCTTATAAAGCATACCATGTCAAAGATATAAGCTCATAGAAAAAGGGTGCACTTGTGGCACCCTTTTTAAGCCCTATGTAGCTTATTTTACAGCATCTTTAAGGGCTTTACCTGGTTTAAAGGCAGGAACTTTGCTTGCTGGGATTTCAATCTCTTCCCCAGTTTGCGGGTTACGTCCTTTACGTGCAGAACGCTCGCGTACTTCGAAGTTCCCAAAACCGATCAATTGAACCTTTTCACCATCTTTAAGTGAATCCATGATAGATTCGAACACAGAGTCTACTGCTTTTGTCGCATCTTTCTTGGACAGATCAGCCTGTTCAGAAACTGCATTAATCAGATCTGTTTTGTTCATGATATTCACCTCCTCTCGGAAGAAGGTTATTTTTCATCAAAATCCCTTCAAATAAGGGATGACATGCTTAATATTAAACGACTTCTCTTCGTTTTTCAATAGATAAACACACGATAACCCTTGATATAACGGGGTTTTTTTGAAATTCATGACTTTCGAAGGAGTTTTCGTTACAAATCCACATATTTCTGAACATAAAGAAAAGCCCGTCATGACGGGCTTTGTCAAAGGATTATGGCAATCATTCCTCCTGATCCTTCATTGATGATGCGTTCTAATGTTTCTTTTAATTTATACCGGGCATTTTCCGGCATCAACGCCAATTTTGCCTGAATACCTTCTCTCACAATAGAACTGAGAGACCTTCCGAAGATATCAGAATTCCAGATCGAGAGCGGATCTTCCTCAAAATCCTGCATCAGATACCTGACGAGTTCTTCACTTTGACGTTCTGTTCCAATGATCGGAGAGAACTCCGACTGGACATCGACCTTCACCATATGAATCGAAGGAGCGACAGCTTTCAGACGGACACCGAACCGTGACCCCTGTTTAATGATTTCCGGTTCATCAAGCGCCATCTCTTCGAGTGATGGAGCAGCGATGCCATACCCTGTCTGTTTCACCATCTGCAGGGCATCTGCTACCTGATCATACTCTCTCTTCGCGTGAGAGAACTCCTGCATGATTTCGAGCAAATGATCCCTTCCTCTGATTTCTTCTCCGATAATCTCCGTCAGGACATCATCATATAGATGTTCGGGTGCTTCTACATCAATTTCGGCAATCCCCTCACCAAGGTCCATCCCCGATATATGGGCACCGGTAATATAATCATACTCACTGAATTGTCCGATGACCCCGTCCACGTCCCTCAGCCGTTTGATTTCCCTGACTGTTTCCTCAATGGCTTGCTGCATATGATTCCTTAACCAGTGCTCTTCTTCAAGTACCATCACCCAGCTGGGAAGATTCACGTTCACTTCAAGCACAGGAAATTCGAATAACGCTTCTTTCAACACTTTGTGAATATCGTGTTCCCTCATATTTTCGACGGATAAAGCGACAACCGGTATTTCATACTTCTCTTCGAGTTCTTCTTTCAGCTCAATAGTTTCTCTGTTATGTGGTTTGGCAGAATTGATCACAAGAATGAAAGGCTTGCCGACTTCCTTCAGTTCTTCTACCACTTTCTCTTCCGGTTCTATGAAACGTTCTCTCGGCAATTCACCGATTGTCCCATCCGTAGTCATGACCACCCCGATGGTAGAGTGTTCCTGGATGACTTTCTGCGTACCGATTTCTGCCGCTTCATGAAAAGGAATGGCTTCTTCGTACCACGGCGTATGGATCATGCGGGGCCCTTTTTCATCCTCATACCCGTTCGCTCCGTAAACCGCATACCCTACGCAATCGACCATCCGGACCCGCAAATCGAGATGATCATCTACAGTGATTTCCACGGCCTGGTTCGGAATAAATTTCGGCTCTGTAGTCATAATCGTTTTTCCGGCTGCACTTTGCGGCAATTCATCAAGCGCTCTTTCCCTTTCCGCTTCATCTTCCATGTATGGCAATACCGCAAGTTCCATAAATTTTTTAATAAACGTCGATTTTCCAGTACGAACTGCTCCTACTACTCCAAGGTAAATGTCCCCATTCGTCCTCTTTGAGATGTCGTTAAAGATATCAACTCTTTCCACCCTATTCCCTCCTTAAGAGAAACCGTTCTTCCCATGCTTGGACACTTCTAGTCTATGAATATAAAAATGATTTATGCCCAAAAACGGAAGAACCCTACTACGAAACTTACCTATAAAAAAAGAAGCATCGCTTTTCACGATGCTTCTTTCATAAATACGGGTTCTCCGTTCTCTATCGTATAGGGTGGGCTGTAAGCAGGGGCAAGGGAAGTCTCATCCGTCAACAAATACCGAATGTCGTCCCCTGGCTGATAAGAGTGATCCGTCTCTTTAAGGAATGTATTCAAATCTTTCCTGTAATCGATAATCACATCCCCACTTCCGTTCACGTAAAGAGGCAATAATTCCCCGGTGTAGGGACTTTTGACTGTAGGAGGGGCATCCAGGTTAAGCTTTTCATAGTCGAGCGTATAAACTCCAGGGACAATCTGTTCATCATAAGGAGTATACGTATTCCCCTGTTCATAGAAGTGCAACTTCGTTTCCAGGTCCCTGACCCTCTCCGTCAATCTCAGATCGATGACTTTCACTTCAGCCTCTGTCTCAGGTTTTATAATAATGTACTGAAAATAGCCACCGTTCTCGAAAGCTGTGCCGGGAATCGTCGTCAGGAGACCCGTCTCCTTCAAACGGGTGAAATCGATTTGGTACTTCTGGAAGATCGGCGTTTCATTCGGCTTGGTTTTAATAGGTAATAATCCGTTCTGCTGTTCCTTGAACTGATTCACTGCACTCTGGACTTGAGCCAACTGAGCTTCATTAGGAAGATTGTTGGCAGCCTTCTCGGACTGCGGGTACATACAGCCGCTCAAGAATAGGACAATCAGAAATAGCCCCAAGTATTTGATTCGATTCATCTGTTATTCTCCTTTATGAAGTAGGACCGCTAAGCACAATATACATAATAATAATACCTCCGACAATCATACATGCATAAGCAAGAAACGCTGTGATCACTGAAAAGACACCGTTCAATTTATGTCGACTCAACAGAATCAGCCCTACTGCCAAAAACATCAATATTATTCCTGCAAAGGAAATCCACATTTTCAACAACGATAATGACATTATTCTCCACTCCTATGTAACTCGTCAAAAGAATAGTAGCATAAGCAGAAGGTCTGGTCAAAATAAAAACCGGGACCCCTTCAAGCGGCCCCGGGCGACTAAATAATCCCCTTCATGAGATTACTTCAAATAATTCTCGAGCGTTTTCATGTCCATCGGTACCTGGTTTTTGACTATCGCTTCGACTATTTTATCTTCTTTCGATGAAGAGATCCGTTTATTGGCGAGGCGGGAAAGCTGACGTACGATACGTCTGACTGTCTGTTCATCATTCATATCTGCATGTTGGACGGCATCGACCATTTGATAAATTTCACTCTTATCAATATTCGCCTGATTTTTCAGGTAGTCAAAGATTCCTTCACTCATTAAAAAACCTCCTTGCATAGGGATAATAGTTATCTTATGCAAGAAGGAAGAAAGATGTCAGTCTTTCATTTTCTGATCGAGAATATTCACGAGGTCCTCCATTTCATGGCGACGGACCCGGGTCATCAATTGTTCTACGATTTCTCTCGGATTCTCATTATCAAACAGGATATGGTAAATACCGGAAGTTATCGGCATATCAATCCCATGCTCTTCGGCCAGCTGATACGCCGCTTTCGTCGTTCGTACACCTTCGACGACCATCCCCATATCGTCCAACACTTTCTGAAGAGGTTCACCTTTGCCGAGCTTGTAACCGGCTCTCCAGTTCCGACTGTGGGAACTTGTACAGGTGACAATCAGATCTCCGATGCCGGTCAGACCGGAAAAGGTAAGCGGGTTCGCTCCCATAGAAGTTCCGAGTCGAGCGACTTCAGCAAGGCCTCTCGTTATCAGTGCGGCTTTAGCATTGTCCCCGTAGCCGAGACCATCCGAAATCCCTGCTCCGAGTGCTATGATATTTTTGAGGGAACCCCCAAGCTCAACCCCGACAAGGTCAGGAGACGTATATACCCGGAACTGCTTATTGATGAAAATCTCTTGAACTTCTTCTGCAACCTCTAGTGTTCTCGAGGAAACAGTAACAGTCGTGGGCTGACGGAGCCCTACCTCTTCAGCGTGAGAAGGTCCCGAAAGCACCACGATGGACCGGTAAAGTTCTTCAGGCAATTCTTCTTCGATGATTTCAGAAACTCTTTTGAACGTCTCAGGTTCAATCCCTTTAGCGGCATGAATGATCGGAACTTTTGTTGTAAGGTTCTTTTTCATGGTTTGGCACACGTCTCTCACTGCTTTAGTAGGTACAGCAAGCAGAAGATAGTCGATCCCCTCTAAGCTATCTTCGAGCTTGTGCGTAATGAAAATATTCTCCGGTAGTTGTACACCCTTAAGATATTTTTCATTTTCTTTCGTTTCTTTCATCGTTTCTGCGTGGTCCTGCCTATGTGCCCACAATCTTACGTCATGTCCGTTATCAGCCAGTACGATAGCTAGAGCGGTACCCCAACTCCCTGCACCGAGCACTGCAATTTTCGCCATAACGTTCCCTCCCGGTAATCAGGTTCTTTTTCTTGCATAAATATTTATCGGTGTGCCGACGAATCCGAATGCTTCTCTTATCCGGTTTTCAAGAAATCTTTCATACGTGAAGTGCATCAGGTTCGGATCGTTTACGAATACTACAAACGTAGGTGGTTTCACAGCCACCTGTGTAGCATAAAATATTTTCAGCGTCTGTCCTTTGATGGAAGGAGACGGATTCATCGCCAACGCATCGACGATCACTTCGTTCAACAGATTCGTCGATACCCGCTTCGAGTGGTTTTCACTTGCCTGTACCACAGCAGGAAGCAGCGTATGGATCCGTTTCTTCGTCTTGGCTGAAA
The DNA here is from genome assembly GCF_900100295.1 of Salimicrobium halophilum. Taxonomy (GTDB): domain Bacteria; phylum Bacillota; class Bacilli; order Bacillales; family Halobacillaceae; genus Salimicrobium; species Salimicrobium halophilum. Next base: position 280,706 of record NZ_FNEV01000001.1, on the reverse strand, counting down.
GAAAGACGACCGGAGCGTAATCGAGAAAACGAAAGCCTGAACGCACTTCGTCTTCGAATTCTTTCATGGATGTTTCATCATTATCTATCGTATCCCATTTGTTCACGACGATGACGACCGCTTTCCCTGCTTCGTGAGCGTACCCGGCGATTCTTTTGTCCTGTTCCTGGATGCCGGTATCCGCATCGATCAGCGTCAATACGACATCGGAGCGCTCAATCGCCTTAAGAGCACGCATGACGCTGTATTTTTCCGTAGATTCATATACTTTCCCCCGTTTTCTCATGCCGGCGGTGTCGATAATGACGAAGTCTCTCTCATCTCTTGTGAACGAGGTATCAACGGCATCTCTGGTCGTACCTGCGAGATCACTTACAATCACCCGCTCCTGACCGAGAAGACTATTGATCAACGAAGATTTCCCGACATTCGGTCGTCCGATGACACTGAATCTTATCGTCTCATCATCTTCCTCCGGCTCCGGAAGGTCCACAAAATGATTCACGGTTTCATCCAGCAGGTCCCCGAGACCTAAGCCGTGTGTTCCGGAAATGGGATGAGGTTCTCCGAAACCGAGAGAATAAAACTCATAGATCGCTTCTCTCATTTCAGGATTATCGACTTTGTTCACGGCAAGCACTACAGGTTTGTTCGACTTGAACAACAACTTAGCGACTTCTTCATCCGCTGCAGTAATTCCATCTCTTCCATTAACCATGAAAATGATGACATCAGATTCATCGATCGCAATTTCAGCCTGAGCTCTCATTTGTACCAGAAGAGGTTCATCTCCCAGCTCAATTCCACCCGTATCGATGACATGGAATGTGTGATTCAACCATTCCGCTTGTGCATAGATACGATCTCTCGTCACCCCGGGAGTATCTTCAACAATTGAAATCCGATCTCCGACAAGGCGGTTGAATATTGTAGATTTTCCTACGTTTGGTCTTCCGACTATTGCTACAACTGATTTCCTCATGAAAGGTACATCCTTTCTTCTCTTTCCCTATAATTACTTTGACTTACCTTAACCTTATCATTTTAGCAGACCCTCCGGTCACTGACAATCGCTTTTAGTGTTTGACGATGATGTACAACTCATCTGTCAGTCGATGTGCAATCCCGTCGAGAATAGCTTCAAGATTGGCAGCTATAGATTCCATTTCCTTTTTTCCTTCACAATAAAACACAGGAGTCCCCCCCTGCACACTTGATTTCTCGGTAGTCACAGCTCCCAGAATCACTTTTTCCATCTTCATGAAGAAGCCTCCTTTTTGAAATGAGGTTTCTGCACGGCATGTTCAAGAACAGGCACTTTGGCAAGGACCGACAGAGCGGTATCCAGATTCTTTTCCTGAGGAAGGATGAACACTCCGATACGACCATCGTTCAAGTCCCTTTTGATGAGAGGTACAAGAGCAGGAGTACCTGAATCGCGGAAGACACCCAGAGTCACGGATAAATCATGTAAAATCGCCTGGCGCTGTCCCAAATTCGCAATCGTCGACCGGACGCTGAACGATTTCGGGGTGACGATGAAGCCCATGCCATATTCAAGAATTTCTTTTTGTCTTTCGGGGAGACCGATGTTCATTATATAAATACTATCTACGTACAGCCCGGCTCCTTTAAAAGTCAGCTCCGCCCTTTCTATTTCGGTGATTTTTCCTAAAGAAGAGCCACTCATAAGAACTTGAGCTCCGATGATACAAATGATACTCACGATCACCGCAGCATACCAGCCGATGAAAACATAGAACGAGGTAACCAGCAACGAACTTGCAATCACTAAATAATTCCTGCTCTCAAAGGCGATAGCAATCCCTTCTATATAAGTGTTCCCACGTGGAACCAATTCGAAAGCATCCATTTCGTTCAACGTATTCCTTTCCATATTACGCACTTCTCTGAACTGAGATGCAGCTATCGTAAGGAAAGTTACGGCTGTATATTGTTCTTCCATCACGGAAGGAATAGCCAGTGTCCCAAGCGATGCGGCAATGAACCCCAGTGAAAGATGGATGATTCTCCCATGTAAATAAGTGGGGTACTGCCTGTAATCGATCCGAAGCATAAATAAGCGAAGCGCTGTCCCGAAAAGGACGCCGTAAATGATTGCCGGAATATACTCATTCATATGTATCCCTACCTTTCCTCACCTTTTTCTCTAGCATAGGCAAAGAATAGCAGGAATAAACGACCTATTTCTTCATCCGCGTCAGGATTAAATATCACGATTTCTGAGAGGCCTTATTCACTAAAAATAACAGAAGGCACCTGTGTCCTGCAGATGCACTTCTGTCCGATAATCATTATTGGTTTCATCTTTTTCTCAAATCAGATGTTCCGCTGGTTCATCCAATCCTTCGTTTCCCCGTGAAGAACGTACGGTTTTCCCTGCAGTTCCTTCACAGTTCGAGCATTCATCACCATCATAACCGCCTTAAGCTCATCATGGATCAAATCGACTTTTCGGTGTAAAGCTGTTTCTCCACCTTCCATCAGGGCTTTCAACATCGGACCGGCCATACCGAAAGCCTCCGCTCCGAGGATCAATGCCTTAGCCCCGTCAATCCCTGAACGTATCCCTCCGGAAGCGATGACATGTTGCATGGAACGACTCTCCAGGATTGAAACGGGAGTGGGAATTCCCCACGGATCAAACCCTTCGATCCGGTCCTCTCTTCTTTCATTTTCCACCCTTGAGAAGTTGGTCCCACCTTTCCCACCGACATCAACATACTGACATCCAAGCTCTTTCAGTTCATCGATTGTTTCAGAAGATAAGCCGAATCCGACCTCTTTCACAATCACCGGAACGGTGGAACGGTGGATTATTTCTTTTATATTTTCAATCCTTGAAGAAAAATCCCGATCCCCTTCAGGCATCACGAGTTCCTGAACGATATTCAGGTGAATCTGAAGCGCGTCCGCTTCGAGCATGGCAACAGCTCTTTCTGCCTGCTCTGCGCTTGCTTCACTTCCTACATTCGAGAAGATGATACCTTCAGGGTTTTCTTTGCGCACTATTTCATACGTCTCTCTTTCTGATTCGTCTTTCAAAGCAGACATCTGAGAACCGACTGCCATCCCTATTCCTTTTTCTCTTGCGATTTTAGCAAGGCTCTGATTGATTTCTTTCGTTTTGATACCGCCGCCACCTGTCATCGCATTCACAAAAAGAGGAGAACTCACAGAAAGTTCTCCTATACGGGCAGACACATCCAGTTGATCCCAATCCAACCTGGCAAGACTCTGATGAACCACTTGAACCTCGTCAAAATAGTGGATAGGCCCTTCTGAATGAGTAAGTGCATGACGGATGTGATCAAGCTTTCTCTCTGCTCTCATGAACACACTCCTCTAAATCTAAAAGATACAAATTTAGGCAAGAGAGCACCATGCCCCCTTGCCTTCTATCATTCTTATTTCTTGTATTTATCCAGTTGATCTCCGATCATATCGCTTAAGGAAAATCCGTTCGAATCTTCTTCTTTCTGGTAAGATTCTACTTCTCTTTGTTCCTGATCTTCATCAAGTTCTTTGATACTCAGAGACAGACGCTTCTGCTGTTCATCAACGTCAAGCACTTTAACGTCCACTGTCTGACCTTCCTCAAGAACTTCCTGAGGATTAGCGATGTGACGCTTGGATATTTGAGAAATGTGAACAAGTCCTTCGACTCCAGGGAACACTTCCACGAACGCACCAAAATTAACGAGACGTTGAACAGTACCCTCGAGAATATCTCCCTGGCTCACTTTTTGCCCGATGCCTTCCCATGGTCCAGGCTGTGTCTCTTTAAGAGATAGAGAAATTCGTTCGTTGTCCCGATCCACGGAAAGAACTTTGACTTTGATCTCCTGACCTTCTTCCACGACATCTGACGCTTTGTTCACATGTTCGTGGGAAAGTTGAGAGATATGCACAAGTCCGTCGATTCCGCCGAGGTTAACAAACGCACCGAAGTCCGTCAGTCGTTGAACCGTACCTTCTACAACCTGTCCTTCCTCAAGAGATTGCAGGACATGATGTTTTTGTTCTTTTTCTTCGTCTTCGATTACTGCACGATGAGAAAGGATTACGCGATTCTGTTCACGATCGAGCTCTACGACTTTCAGGCTGAGCTCTTTCCCTTTATACTCTTCGAAATCGTCCACGTAATACGTTTCCACGAGAGATGCAGGTATGAAACCGCGCAGTCCGATATCAACGACCAGTCCGCCTTTTACAACATCCTTCACTTCAGCATTGAAAACTTCCTGGTTCTCGTATTTAGCTTCAAGGTCTTCCCAGGCTTTATCCGCATCCACGGCGCGTTTCGAGAGAACGATTTCATCATCTTCGATCTTTTTGACCTTCAGAGTGATGTCATCTCCTTCATTCACAGCGTCTGATGCCGTTTCGATGTGAAGACTGGAAAGCTCACTGATAGGAACGATACCTTCCACTTTATATCCGACGTCAACGAGGACTTGCTTGTCCTCCACTTTGACTACTTTACCAGTCACGATATCTCCTTCGTTGAATTCCTTCATACCAGAAACTTCTTGATTCATTTCATCCATACTACGGCTACCTCCTTCAATTTCCGACACTACTTAATCTTGCTTATTAAAAATATCCTTTCATCTAACTTCTAATATTTGAGCGCTTTTGTCAAGTAATACCTAGCTATTCTTGATGAAATTTATGCAATTGTCTGATACTTTCCATGATGTAATCCGTCACTTCTTTTGCGGAAGATTTATTCTCACGGAACTCAGTGAGGTCTATAGGGGACCCATAAGCTACTTTCAATCTTTTTCCAGGTTTATACGGTCCGATGATGGCACAAGGGACGACGACCGCTTCAGACCTCAGAGCGAAGAAACCTACACCCGTCAACCCTTCTCCTATCTCTCCGGTCTTCTGTCTTGATCCTTCAGGAAAGAGACCGAGAACTTCTCCCTGCTTCAGTATATCCAAACCATTCCTCAAAGCATTCCTGTCTCTCATCCCTCTTTTGATAGGGAAGGCGTGGATGTTTCTAAGAAGCGCTCCTATACCTTTCTTTTGAAACAGCTCTTCCTTGGCCATGAAATGGATCGTCCTTGGTGAAGTGATACCTACGACAGGAGGATCCATGTTCGAGATATGGTTGGAACAAATGATCACCGGCCCGTTTTTAGGAATGTTCGATTTGCCCACCACCTGGATTCTGTACAGAGGATAAAAAGCTACGGCTACTAAAGATTTGGCGAGCTTATATAATTTCATCGTAGATCAGCCCTCTCTTCAGCAAGCGTTATGATCTGCTGTACGACTTCATCAATCGACATGCTAGTCGTATCCAGTTCGACCGCATCCTGAGCCTTCACCAACGGCGATGCTTCTCTCGTCGAATCTATATCATCTCTTCTTTTGATATCTTCCTTCAACTGTTCGAGATCACTCTCGAAACCGGAGAGGATATTCTCTTCGTGCCTGCGTCTGGCCCGTTCTGCTACCGAAGCGATCATGAAAATCTTCAAGTCTGCATCCGGAATCACCTTCGTTCCGATGTCTCTTCCGTCCATGACAACGTTTCTTCCTTTGATCATGGTCTGCTGACGATTCACCATTTCCTGACGCACGCTCGGATAACTCGCTATAACGGAGACGTGATCATTAACTCCTTGTGTACGTATCGCTTTCGTCACTTCCTGACCATTCACGAACACCAGTTGACCTTCTTTCGATTGCTCAAACTGAATGTCGCAATTCTGTAACACGTTGTACACATTATCTTCGGAAGATAGTTCTACGCCGTCTTCCAGAACTTTATACGTCAAAGCCCTGTACATCGCTCCTGTATCCACATATATATAAGTGAGTGCGTGTGCCACCTTTTTGGCCACCGTACTCTTTCCTGCTGCAGCAGGCCCATCTATCGCGATTGATATCGTCTTGGACATAACCCGTTCCTCCATTTGCTTCTATATTTATCTGTTTATCGTAAGTAAGAATAACATACAAAAAGGGGGAGTAGCTATGCAGGTCAACTGTACTCTCTTTTTTTCATATACCGCTGCTGTTCAAACCCATACTTGATAATCAGCTGTCGATCCTTTTCGGATAATCCTTCGAACTTGACGGACAGCGTACTGGGTTTATTCCCTTTTCTTTCATTGATCCTGACTACTTTGGATTCAGTCTTTATGTAATGGTAAACTCCCGAGTTCATTGGCAGGACAAGCGTCAGATGAAGTCGCTTCCCCTCTATCAGCCTGGCGTGCTCAGGATGCAGCAAAGAAGCTCCTCCCCCACTCAAATCGAGGCTTACTGTGTGATAGCTCTCTTTCTTCGTAGCTATTGCAACATCAATACTCGTCTCTATCCGTACGTACCTTCTACGCTGGATCCTTTTCAGGAATTCTTCTCCGGGAAACGTGAAGACGAGGACAGGAATCGTTAGTTTTTTCCGACCTACCACTTCGGAGTCGAATTTATAGACCGCTCCGTCTTTTCCTACATAACTGATTGTGAACTCCGTTCCATCGAGAAAAAAGGATGTCTTTCTCGTTTCTCTATGTATAGGATAATCAACGTAAATCATTGTTTCTTCTTTTTCGTGCACTTTGCAGTAAAATGACTCTCCGGATTCCAGAGTCAGGGTCAATTCCGATCCTATTTCCACCATTTCTGCACCCTTTCTTGAACATTCCTATGTTTATTATCGCAAAGAGTGCGAGGAATGAGAAGATAAAAATGGAAAAAAGCAGCCTGCTGTAAGGGTTCATTTATTGTCGAATCACATAGAACAATAAGAAAACCCTTCAGCATAGCTGCTTATTACGATGATGACGTGAACTGCTCTTCCACTCTCTTCATCATTTCCACTTTTTCTTCCTGACCGTCATCAGCATTGATGAAGATTCTGTACGTCTGATCTCCTCTTCTGCCGATGAATTCATAGCACAATACTTTCTCTCCCTGTTCGTCGTTGATCACCGCCATATGCTCTTCTAAAATCTCGACATTGCCATTTACCATACTCTTGGCTTCCTCCCGGTCGATCGCCGGTGCTTCCATACCGTCCTCTCCGTGATTCTTCATATATTCAAGCGCTGTCAAACCCAGCATCTCTCCATCATCCAGTGCTACTTTCACTTGAATGGCATCCGTATAGTAGCGGACCTCGTCCTTTTTATATACGAAACGATAAACCCCTACCCGTTGAAACTGGCTGCTTTCAACGATTTCGACATTGTCGAACTTGAGATCCTCCAAATATGCGGCCGCTTTCTCCCCTCCCTGATAAAGACTCAATTCCGGTTCTCCTATATCCCTGGTTTTCATGAGATTCAATATATGACCACCCTTTTTAGAGACGTCCATATAGCCGCCGGAATCCTCCTGATGAAATGAGACGGTGAATGTGTGAAGTTTAGCTCCTTTTTTCGAAGACGTCACCGTTAAATCCTCCTCGTCCCCTAGCCACTTAGCACCAATCTCTTTCGCCCGTTCCTCTGATACTTCCTCCCCGGTAATATAGGAGAATTCATCGTCTAAATCATTCTCCACTATACTATCATCATAACCATCCACAGTACTTTCGACCGTTTTGAATCCGTCTATGATCGTATTGTCTCCGGGTTCATTCGTAGCAAGTTGAAGTTCGACGTCCATCCATCGCAGATGATCGTTTAATACGACATTCTGTACTTCTCTCAGATTCGTTTTGATTTCCTTCGATTGCTTGAATAGCTGTTCGAGTCTCTTCACTTCTTCTTCACTCAAAGGTTCCTGATCCATATCTTTCACAGCTGCATTGTAGGCGAAATCCCCGATATCGAATAAGAACTCTTCCGTCTTATTGAAAGGGAGCAGTGACAGCGGCAATTGCCCTACATCAGCACGGGCCTCTGAAGTCACCTTCCAGATCTCTGCAAGTTGAGGGGAGAGGCTCGCCCGTGAATTCATTGCCAGGGCCGACCCGATTTTTTCATTCAGTAAATCGATATAATAGGTCAATTCATGAAAAGCTCTTTGATAATTGTTCTCTGCCTGTACTAATACTGCCTGCTTTTCCCTGTATTGATTGAATCCCCAAAAACTTACAGCCAAAAGAGCAGTGATCAGGATAGGAATAATCCACTTTTTCATAGGTACGCTCCTTTAATAACAGAAAATATGCTTACCGATTCGTTTGATTTGCGGCCTGGACCATATCCAATCTGATGTTGCTGTGTTCGGATTGAAATAATAGATCGCTTCACCGGTAGGGTCCCATCCATTCAGAGCATCAATAACAGCTTCTCTGGCTCTTTCATTGGGCTCTAGCCATATCTGCCCATCCGCTACAGCTGTAAAAGCGCGCGGTTCGAATATGACACCGGAAATCGAATTGGGAAAAGCCGCTGATTCCACACGGTTCAGAATGACGGAAGCTACCGCCACCTGACCTTCGTAAGGTTCCCCTCGCGCTTCCCCGTAGACCGCATTCGCCATCAGCTGGATGTCATTCGCAGAATATCCGCTCGGAGTACTCATCGAATGACCGGCATTCTGACCTCGATTTTTGTACTTTCCAGGGTCGTAAGTACTTACTCTCTCCAATCTCGCTTTCATATCAGGACCTACCAGCCCATCCACTTCCATCCCGAATTCATATTGGAAATTCCGCACGGCCCAATAGGTACCCCATCCGAATATTCCATCGACCTCCCCCGTGTAATAGCCGACGTGTTTCAATCTTGCCTGAAGCTCGATGACATCTTCTCCTACTGCTCCCTGTTGAATGATTTGGTCGCTGAACCCGCTGGCACTGGTACTCATAAGTGCTGATAACAGCAGAAACATAGCTATGGTTCTCAATCCGTTCACCCCTTCGCTCTCTTTCTCTTATCATGCGTCTACGTGCCCGCTTTATTCGGGAGATTTGAATTATTTTCATTCCCATGAAAAAAACCGCCAATTCCATTGACGGTCCACGATCTTCAAGGTCTGATATGATGTTTGTTGGCAAGTCGGATCAGTTGGATACTCAACACCCATAGAACTATCATGAACGGTAAGAGCCCATATAACCAGGATTGCAGGTTGACCATGTACCCATATATCCCGTGCAGAAAAACCGGCACAATAAGCGCAAGAGCTATACTCAACCTCTTCTTCTTGGTACGAAACTTTGCTTTCCCCATGTAATACCCCATAATCAAACCGAAGAGAGCATGGGAAGACACGGGAAATACCGCACGGAAAAAGGCTATTTCAATCCCGTTCGAGAAGAGATAGATGATATTCTCTACCGTAGCGAATCCAAGGCTCAAGGATACACCGTAGATGATACCGTCATAGTGATGGTCGAAGTTTTCATGTTTATAGACAATGAACATAAAAAAGAACCACTTGAAAAATTCTTCAAGAAAACCTGCAAATAAAAACGGTTTCCACACCGATTGCATCAGCACTTCCTCCTGTTCGAGGCCATACTGCACGAACATGATAGGAAAAACCAACAGACTTCCGACGACGAACACACGGAAGATCAGATTAAGCGGCTCTAATTCAACTTTCTTATTCAGATATATGTATGTCATAAGTGCCACGATAGGTGCCACAGCTGTAATTAATATCGCCACTCTTGAAAGCCCCACTTTCCTTTCCATCCCTTCCATATTATCATGAGAAAGTAGGAAAAGGTAGAGACCTCGGGAAATGGAGTGATTCAGTTGAAAAATATATTAATTCTGCATACAGGTGGCACCATATCCATGGAAGAAAATACTGATACCGGAGAAGTGGACACGACGGACGTCCACCCTCTCTCGAAAGCTATGGAGCATGTGAGCCCTTTCGCCAATATTTCGGACGAAGCCGTCTTCCACCTCCCCTCCCCTCATATGAAACCGGAAGATATGCTGAAACTCGGGCAGCTGATCCACGAGCGTTTCAGTGAAAAGAAGTACGACGGGATCGTCGTGACTCATGGCACAGATACATTAGAAGAGACTGCGTACTTCCTCGACTTGTTTCTGCAAACGAGAAAACCGGTCATCGTTACAGGGGCCATGAGGTCCGCGAATGAAATCGGTGCGGACGGCCTCTACAATCTCATCACTGCAGTGAGAGTGGCCAGCAGCGATGAGGCGCACGAGAAGGGAGTCCTGGTGGTCATGAATGATGAAATTCACACTGCCAAAAATGTGACCAAAACCTCCACCTCCAATGTAGCGACTTTCCAAAGCCCACAATACGGACCTATTGGAATCACGACAAAACAGCAGGTGTTTTTCCACCACAAGATGACATACAGAGAATCCTATCCCATTCAAAAGCTTTCCAAAAACGTGGTATTGCTCAAAGCTTTCGCAGGGATGGATGGAACGATGATCGAGTCTCTTCTTGAGACCGGCGTAGATGGAATCGTCCTCGAGTCCCTCGGTCAGGGTAACCTCCCTCCTGCTATGGTCCCTTCTCTCGAGAAGTCTGTTCTGCAGGAAGTTCCGGTTCTGATCGTTTCAAGATGTTACCAGGGTTTTGTACAGCCGACGTATGCTTATGAAGGAGGAGGCAGACACTTAGAGGATCTCGGACTTATCTTTGCGAACGGATTGAACGGACCGAAAGCGAGACTGAAACTGATGATTGCTCTTGAAATGACAACCAACCGTCCGGAACTCATCTCGATGTTCCAGTAAAAAAAGGCAGAAGTCCCTTACAAGGAAGGGGACTTCTGCCTTTTTAATAGTGCCACCCATTAAGTGGTGAGCTCTTTTTCTTTACATATATCTGCAGCGATCTTCTCTCCGTGCCATCTGCCGTTTTCGATGAAGATCTCATTGTTGTTGTATCCCGCCGCAATCACTCCGGCTACGTATACCCTGCTTACATTCGTCTCCATCGTCTCTTCGTTGAACATCGGTCTACCCGTATCCCCGTCAATATCGACACCGATATTTTTTATGAAAGGGTGATCAGGCTTATACCCTGTCATCGCAAACGTAAAATCATTCGCCACTCTTTTCTCTTCTCCGTTCACAGCATAAATGATTTCATCATCTGTGATTTCTTTCACGTCCGCTTCGAATTCCATAGTCACGATTCCCTTGTCCACCAGGGAAGAGAACTGCGGAAGGATCCAGGGCTTGATGCTTCCCGAATAATCACTACCCCGGTAAAGGACCGTCACGTGTGCCCCAGCTTTCACCAATTCCAATGCTGCATCAGCTGCAGAGTTCTTTCCACCTATGACCGCGACCTCTTTGTCGAAATAAGGATGGGCTTCTTTGAAATAATGACTGACTTTCTCCTTCTCTTCTCCCGGAATCCCCATGTAGTTCGGCTGATCATAGTATCCGGTGGCCACAACGAGATAATCCGCGGTATATCTTTTCTTATCTCCAGTCACTTCACCCCTGGTCTCGAGCACATACCCGTGATCTTTTTTCGACACTTCTTCCACCCGCTCGAACGTGTTGATCCTTAGATCTTCACGCTGGGACACAGCCCGGTAATACGTAAGAGCCTCGTTCCGTACCGGTTTCTGACGCTCAGAAATGAACGGGATATTCCCAATCTCCAGTTTCTCACTGGAACTGAAGAACGTCTGGTGCGTCGGGTAATGATAAATGGAATTCACGATATTCCCTTTCTCTATCAAAAGGGGATCCAACCCTTTCCTTTTCATTTCTATCGCAGCACTCATACCACAAGGGCCGGCTCCGATGATGATCACCTGTTCTTGTTGCAAATCTTTCACTCCCCGTCCGTTAAAAATCTCCTATCAACGTTATGATAGGAGATTTCCTCTTCTTTATCAACTTATACCCATCCGCGAAAACGGGCGGCTTCCGCCATTTTACGTACACCGACCATGTATGCGGCAAGGCGCATGTCTACCCTTCTTGTTTCCGCTGTCGTATAGACATTATCGAACCCTTTCACGATCACTTTATGCAGTTTCTCTTCCACTTCTTCTTCTGTCCAGTAAAAACCCTGGTTGTTCTGTACCCATTCAAAATAAGAGACAGTCACTCCACCGGAAGAAGCCAACACATCCGGAACGAGGAGAATATCGCGCTCAGACAGGATCTTCGTCCCTTCTAACGTCGTAGGTCCATTCGCAGCTTCTACGACGATGCTCGCCTTGATATTGTGTGCATTCTCTTCTGTAATCTGATTTTCGATAGCTGCAGGTACAAGGATGTCACAATCCAGTTCTAACAGCTCTTCGTTCGTAATCGTATCATCGAAAAGATTCGTGACGGTACCGAAACTGTCCCGCCGATCGAGAAGATAATCGATATCTAATCCTTCAGGGTCATGAAGACCGCCGAGAGCATCAGAAATTCCTACGATTTTTGCGCCCTTGTCATACATGAATTTCGCCAGAAAGCTCCCGGCGTTTCCGAATCCCTGCACGACAACACGTGAACCTTCGATATCTATGTTCTTTTTCTTCGCAGCTTCATCTATGCATATCGTTACACCTTTGGCTGTAGCAGTCTCTCTTCCATGAGAACCACCAAGTACTATGGGTTTCCCTGTTATGAAACCTGGGTTATTGAATTCATCAATTCTGGAGTATTCATCCATCATCCATGCCATGATCTGCGAATTCGTAAATACGTCAGGAGCAGGAATGTCTTTCGTAGGCCCTACAATTTGACTGATCGCCCGAACATATCCTCTGCTTATCCCTTCAAGCTCACGGAAGGACATTTCCCTCGGATCACAGACGATTCCGCCTTTTCCTCCCCCATAAGGAAGATCGACGATGCCTGCTTTCAGACTCATCCAGATGGAAAGAGCCTTCACTTCTGTCTCCGAGACGTTCGGGTGAAACCTTACGCCACCTTTGGTCGGACCTATCGCATCGTTATGCTGGGAACGATAACCGGTGAATATCTTTATTGAACCGTCATCCATACGGACCGGTATCCGAACCGTCATCATACGCACAGGTTCTTTCAGTAGTTCATACACTTCATTCGGATACCCGAGTTTATCAAGGGCTGCCTGAATAACTGTCCTAGTAGAAGTCAATACATTCGTTTTATCTTTCTCTCCTGGTTTGTCGGCTACCATCACATAAACCTCCTATATGAAATTCACGCCATCTTCAGTGAATAGTATACACTCAATCAAAGGGATTGAAAAGGAACCATTCCGTTTTCATCATAACAAATCGCCCCAAAAAAGAAAGCGTTTTCAGATAAGTTTCATTCTTCTTCATCAGAAGAATGAATGAAATTTCTCCACCGTCTCGCGAAAAGCGACTCGCACTCCATATTCCTGAAGCCAGACCGAGGTCATGGTCGATGCTCCTCCAAACTCAGAGAGAAGCGCAATTACATCATCCTTCTCCTGGTCTTCCAGTTCGAAGTCCTCGAGGATGAGGTAATACGAATGATCATAAGAATACAGGGTACCTCCGGTCATTCCTAATCGATGGAGTGTTTTCGTCACACTAATCACATCTTCTATATCTTCGAATCTGTACATAAGTTCTCTATGCTCATCCAAGGTCACTTTCATCTCCAGAAAATCGTCTTCATCAGTGGAAGACTCCTCAGATTTTGTAACGACTACAAGCATGCCTTGAGCCTGCAGCAGATATATTTGAACAGTAAGGACACCAGCGAGCTCTTCTCCCAGTTCTTCCTGCGCTTCTAACATCATATCGCTGAAAATCTGATGAACCCTAGGAAGGTCTTTCCATATCTCCTCTTTCTCCAACCCCCGTTCCATCAAGTCATCCGAAGTCAGAAATATTTTGAACTTATGAGTGGATAAACGTTCAACGCGCATATACATCCCCCCTTACCTTTATATATGCATCTCTTTATAGGAAGAAACGGCTAACTTTCATTTTGCATGGTGAACACATGATATTCTGAATGGGTTTCTAAGCGGATCGGCAACAGAGAAGTGCCATACCCTTCACTGACAAAGACCGATTTCCCTCCGAACTTTTTCCATCCTCCGCGTTCATAAGGACCATAACCCATGAATCTTACTTGACCGCCATGGGTGTGACCGGCAAGCACAAGATCGTAATCTTCGGCGTAATCCTGCCACTCATGGATGAAGAAAGGGTCGTGCACGATCAAAATAGATGGCCTGACATTGGATTTCTGCGGGAGGGTCGTTCCTTCCGGCCGATAGGGATCTAGTCCAGTAATGCTGTACGTTTCGCCCGTATACGTATCGTTAGAAAGTGTTATAACCCCGTAAGTCGCCAGCAATTCAAATAGCGTCTCTTTTTCCCGATCATTGTTGCCAGGGATGAAAAAAATAGGTTTATTCAGCTTGGTCAATGCCTCTAAATTATGTTTCATTGTAGCGTCAGACACACGTTTGTCGACGAAATCTCCACCTATCACTACGATGTCCACATCTTCTTTTGTCATTCGGTCCTCTATCCGATTGTTGTGCACATCTGAGACGAACAGGACAGTGAATGACTCTTTCAGGTGCTTCAATCGTATCGTCTCTTCTCTTCTTACCGGTGTGACAGCTCTCTTTCCCATATACCGGAGGATACCTACCACTAAAAGGAAAGTGATCCAAAATTTTCTCACATTATTCACCTCAGCTTCATGAATCCTAACTCATCATACCAGAAAATATAGCAAAGAAAAATCAGGGGCTCTTACTTCTGTTCATAGGACAACCACCGCCATTCATAAAATACAGACGGAAGGAGGAAGACACATGAATTCATTCGTCAGATCTTATCACCCTTATATCAGTCCGAACGACCCCTGCCCTCCCGTCAAAAAGAAATATTATGCCACACCCCCGCAGTTGTTCATAGGATTCCAACCACGAGGATTACCTCAATTTCCGCTTCATAAAGCTTTGATGCGCGGCACGTTGTGGCCGATCTTTTCGCCAGAGGGAGGAAGAGAAGAATGAAGGAACAGAAGGATTTGCTGTTACACATCCAGGAAATCGATTTCGCCCTCGTCGAACTGACCCTTTATCTTGATACTCATCCTGATGACATGGAGGCGATTCGTCAATTCAACGAACTCGCTTACGAAAGCAGAATGGCGAAACGGAACTATGAAGAACATTACGGACCACTTCTTCAATATGGAGGAAGTTACTCGGGGTACCCATGGACGTGGAACAATTCTCCGTGGCCCTGGCAAATTTAGGAGGGATATCTTTGTGGCTATATGAAAAGAAACTTCAATATCCGGTACAGGTGAGTGAATGCAATCCGAGGCTCGCCAAATTTCTGGTGGAGCAGTACGGCGGGGCGGACGGAGAGCTTTCGGCAGCCCTGCGCTATTTGAATCAGCGGTATTCGATCCCGGACAAAGTGATTGGACTGCTCACTGATATCGGAACAGAAGAATTCGCTCATTTGGAAATGATCGCAACGATGATTTATAAATTGACGAAAGATGCATCTGTGGAGGAACTCGAAGAAGCGGGGCTGGGCGCCCATTATGCCAGCCATGATCACGCTCTGTTTTATAACAATAGTGCCGGTTCCCCCTGGACCGCTACGTATATTCAGGCGAAAGGCGACCCTATCGCCGACTTGTATGAAGACATCGCAGCCGAAGAAAAAGCGAGAGCGACGTATCAGTGGATTATCAACATGTCCGATGACCCGTTCCTGAACGACAGTCTGAAGTTCTTGAGAGAAAGGGAAATCGTCCACTCCCAGCGATTCAGAGAAGCTGTAGAGATCCTGAAAGATGACCAGAGCAGCCCCTCCCACTATTGAGTTCCATAGCGGATCATCAATGCCAATGTCACGTCAACTAAGAAATGAGCGATAATAACATAAGTCAATACTTGGGTTTGTTCATATACAAACCCGAGTAGAAAGCTTATGTAAAGGACGGATAGAAAAAGTACCGGTTTCTTCAAATAACGGATGTGGACGAGCGCAAAAAGCAGACTTGCTGTTACATAACTGAACATCGGCTGAAGGACGCCTCTGAAAAGAACTTCTTCACTGATCGCGACGATTGCTGTAAGAAGTACAATCATGGACACGGACTGCTTTTCGAATACTTTCCTGTTGATGCCCCCGTCATCATAATGGTTTTCAGGAAGTGTTTTCATAAGTAAAAGGTCCATGCCTATAATGAAGAGGGCAGGCACGATCCCGTACCATACACCTTCTGAGAACGTAAAATCCCACTGGCTTTTCCAGTGCTCGGTGAAAGACTCCATGAAGATGGCACTGATCACTATTCCAAGAAGGAAAAGAAATATTTGAGAGAGAAGTAATTGCTTCGTTATTTCTTTCGTCGACATCTGTTGGATCAGTTTCTCTTTATCCGTCATGGAAACCTCCAGGTAAAAGAAGGGCCTGCAAACGTTCATGCCAGGACATCGTAGTCGTTCGATTCTGCTTTTCCTGATAGGTCACTTCAAACACCGATGGATCACACTTATCACAACAGATATATTCAGGTGGCTGGACGTGCGATTGGAAATGACGATACAACTCGTTTCTCCGGCATCCCTCGGTATGAAGAACTTCCAGCATACGCTGCAGGTGTGTCTGCTTTTTTTCTTCTCTTCTATTCTTAGTACGCTTCATATTTGTCAGTAAGGTCTGCGGGTCGATCACCCCTGCCTCTTTGGAGCTCTCCATCTGATACTTGAGAAAGTTATACTGAGACTCAGATAATTCGAGAGTTGCACACTCTTCTATGGCAGGAATCTTCTTATAAGCGGATGCTAAATAAACGAAATCTTCCACCTGATGATCGGAAGGCAATTCCGATTCGATGAACATACGCGGCAACCTGTCGTCTCCCGGAGAATACAAAAGAAGGCTTGTGCATTCTCTCCCGTCCCTGCCGGCTCTTCCGATTTCCTGGATGAAGGATTCGATTCTCGGTGGCAGGTGATAATGAATGACTAACCGGATATCCGGCTTATCGATTCCCATACCGAAAGCGCTCGTACAACAAATGACATCCAGTTCATTTCTCATGAACTGCTGTTGGACAAGCTGACGATCCACCGGTTCCATCCCCCCGTGATAAAAACCGATCCTTCCCAGGTTGTGCTCCTTCAATTCATAACAAACCTTCTCAGCCGTCTGACGGCTGGAGAAATAAATCATTGCCGGAGCTTGCTGACGGCTCAAATATTCTTTGAGAAATTCGAGTTTCTCCGATTCATTCCGTCTTATCGACATACTCAATTGGATATTCGGCTTATCCATAGGATAGATGAGTTTTTGCGCCTTTGTCCTGCCCAGTTGAAAAAGTATATCTTCCTGTACCTGAGGAGTCGCTGTCGCACTCACAGCCAGAAGAGGGGGATCCGCGAGTTCTTCTAAAATCCGGCCGAGCTTCAGGTAATCTGTTCTGAATTCATGCCCCCACTGAGAGATACAATGAGCTTCATCTACGACGAATAGAGAGACCTTCACATTTTGAAGCGCCTCCCTCATTTTCGGCATAAGCAGCATTTCCGGGGAGATGTACAATAAATCCAGACTCCGGAGATTATGAAAGATGAATCGTCGTTCCTCTGTTGTGAGAAAGCTGTGAAGGGCAGCCACACGCTTCATGCCCTGCGCTTTCATCTGCTTCACCTGGTCGATCATTAATGAAATGAGCGGAGAAACGACGATGGTTATTCCAGGTTTCATCAAAGAAGGAAGCTGATAACAAAGTGATTTGCCGCTCCCGGTCGGAAGGATAGCCAAAGAATCCTTTTCATCCAGCACATTGCTGATCACTTCTTTTTGACCTGGACGAAATGTTGTAAAACCGAAATATTTTTCTAATGGTACTTCCAAATCCAAGGGATGGATCATTATCATCTATCCTTTCTGCAACTTGGCAAGCACGATTCTCAATTGGAAATATGAGTAGCCGCCGTTCAGCTGATCATGAATGATCTTCAGTCGTTTCGTTCCTGTTTTTCGGACGACCTGACGAATCTCTTCAAATCCCGAATCACTGATGAAGGCATCCACAGGACGTCCCGGATCTACCAGCACTGCCTCCACGAGATGATCTTCGATCGTACTGGTCTTCAATCCGCGGACGGCTGCCACATCTTCGATCGATTGATATTGATCGAACAGTTGAATCGATTTCTTAGATGAAGCCGTCAACGTTTCTTTTTTAACGAGGTCTCCCGTCAGTTTATGAAGATGAAGAGTCCTGTCTTCGGCAGCAGTGAAAAACAAGTAATAATGCATGTTCTTAATGTACAAAGGTACGTCAATCGGCTCTATATCGCCGGTCTCAGCAAGCTGATCATAAGTCCATCCTGTGCCGTCTCCGCCCGTAAAGCGTCTGACGAATAAATTCTTTTCCATATCAGTGAACGGCTGAAGAGTAAGGTTCAATTCCCGGAAGAGTGCTGCTGCGTCACTTTGAAGATGTCGCTTCTCCCTGTTATAAAAAGTTTTCACCCACTGCTGCACCGGAGTTTTCTCCACCACAGGAAAGTAATGATCCTGCCGATGGGCTGCATTGCTTAAAACCTGAACCCACAATAAAAGTCGATCCTGGAACTGATTGACCGCCTCGGAGTACTCCATTCCGGAAAAGTAAAGAGAAAAATCGGAATCCGACAGCTCCTGCCGTCCCACACCAGTGATCGTAACCCTTGATTCGTCCACGCGCTCTATAGCCTTCTCTTCTTCGAGCCTGTGTAGGACACGAGTGATCATCTCTCTTCTTAAACCAGGATACACCCCGTAATACTGATCGATTCCATAAACTTTCGCATCCTGGAATGTCTGGGAGGATTTCTTTCCTCTCAATAAATGGAAAACACCTGAAATTGTTCTTTCGGCATTCATAGAATGGAGGCAATCTAATAGTATGTATCGGAACATGCAGCACGAATCCTTTCAGTAAGATAGTTGATTTCATTACGAGTAACACGTAAACTGATGGTAACACCCGCTAATGAAAGAAGGGAAAAGTTTGAAACTCTACTCCATCGTAGACAAAGATACCTGTATCGCATGTGGTGCATGCGGAATGGCTGCGCCTGAATTATACAATTACGACGAAGAAGGCCTGGCCTACTTCTTATTGGATGATAATAAAGGGAATACCCCTATTCCTGAAGACTTGAAATTGGATGCGGAAGATGCGCAGGAAGGCTGTCCGACAGGGTCAATCAAATTGGCGGACGTCAGTTTCGAAGGAAAAATACCGGAAAAAAGATAAAAGAAGGTGCTGCTCAGCACCTTCTTTTATTATAGCATGTATAAAACTCAGGAAGCGAGCTGCAGGTTCTTTTCATAGCGGACGAACAATGCCTCGAACACTGCATAAAAAACCAGGATGAAGACAAAGTTGGAAACGGCATGCATAAGATCAAAAGGCAGGCTGGCCAAAAGGTAGCCCCAGAACGGCTGACCGATCGCTCTCATCGTTAAAGCCATAATTACTCCGAAAAAAAGGCCGGACATAAATCCGTATATCCCTAGCCCCCATACAGGAACTTTCGGAAGTAGCTTTCCGAGGAGTCCGGCCCCCACTCCTATCGCTCCCCAGGCGATGATCTGCCATAATGACCAGATCCCCATACCAAGAACCATGTTCGTGAGAAATGTCGTCAAAAAAGCCATGATCACTGCAGCCAAGGGACCCATCCAGAATCCTGTCAGAATGATGATAGCCGTGACCGGCTGAGCGTTGGGTACAGGAGCAAACGCTATTCTCCCGACCACTGCAACTGCTGCCAGCATGGTCACAAGCGTCATTTTATACGTATTCCATCTCATAACCGATCATTCCCAAGCCTGGAAATCAAAACGGATCTCGTCATCTTCCTCAATCTCGTACTCTCCGGCTCCTACCATGGCTTCTTCCCCGTTAATCGTATATATCCAGGCCATCTGTTCTCCTTCTTCGGCAGACACGCCTTCAATACCTGTGATGAAGCCATCTTGTGTTTCCAGGTCGAAGTTCTCTTCCATCGCTTCAAGAAGCACCGTACCTTCTTCTACAGTGATATCTTTTTCAGCGATCTCTTCTGCGCCTTCGTTCTTCGTAAGTTCAATAGTCGCTTCTACCCCTTCTTCCACCTGGGCTTGTTCTTCCTGCCCTTCCGATGAACCGCTTTCTGCCTGACATCCTGAGAGAATAGCGACCGCGATCAAACTCGTCCCCAAAACATTCTTCAATCTTTTCATTGATTTCCACCCTTTCTCCTGAAATAGAAGTAAAGAGCATAGAAACAACCGGCCATTAAAAAAAACCCGTCCATTTAAAAGGACGGGTTTGAGACGGACGTACATACGTGACCGATCATCTCAAACGCTCAATCCTCGAAGCTTTGAAAACCTTCACAGACAGGTCTACTGGCTTGTGTCGTCCTACTCCGACTCCTTCCCGAGGTCCCTTAAAGACCCCAGTGGATTGCATCGTTTCGTTACACTTACAGTTGCGAGGACAGCTCCGGATTCACACCGGATTCCCTATGCACCTATGAAGCATATTCAGTTATCTAACAGATTACACGACTTGCTTTATTTTGACAAGTCCTCAGGTAGGCAGGATGATCCGGAATGTCGTCCCTTCCCCGAGTTTACTCTGGGCGGAAATGGTTCCTCCGTGAGCTTCTACGATATTTTTTGCGATCGCGAGCCCGAGACCGGTGCCCTGCTTTTCATTAGAAGGATCCCTCTTACGGGATTTGTCCCCTTTATAGAAACGTTCAAAAATGAACGGGAGATCCTCTTCCGGTATACCGGAACCGGTGTCTTCTATCGTAGTGATCCAGTTGTTGTTCTCCCGGTATACTTCGACGGAAACGGCCCCTTCTTCTTTCGTATGCCTTATCGCATTATCAAGCAGGTTGGTGATCACTTGCTCTATGCGGTCCGGATCTATACGGGAGACGCCGACCGCTCCCTCAGGATAGTCACACCTCAAGTGAACATGGTTCTCTTCCGCAACGCCGTGGAATTTCTTCACGATACGGTCTACGAATAGATCGACCTCTACGGGTTCTTCATATAGCTGAATATTTCCTGATTCCATTCTCGCCAAATCGAGCAACTCATTGACGAGACGACCCATCCGTTCGGATTCCTCCAGGATAATCTGAGCCAGTTCATTCTTCTCTTCCTGTGAGGCTGCCACCCCATCTACGATTGCTTCACTATACCCTCGCATCATCGAAATCGGTGTACGAAGTTCATGTGAAACATTCGCCAGGAAATCTTTCCTCAATTTGTCGAGTCTGCGCTCTTCAGTCATATCCCGGAAGACAGCTACGACCCCTCTGATAGTCGTATTGCTATAGAGGGGCGTCATGATGATGACCCATGTTCTTCCCTGGACCGTCACTTCCGTCATCGCCTCTCTCTCTTCCGTTATTACCGATTCAAACAGATCCTGGAGAGGGGAAGGAAGTTCAGCCTTGGACAACTCTTCTTCATACCTCCACCATTCCAACAATTGTTCTGCAGGCGGATTGGTCACGAGAATATTCTTTTTATGATTCAGTGTGATCACGCCGTCTGCCATCGATTTCAATACACCGGAAAGCTGTTCTTTTTCCTGGTTCAAAGCATCGATATTCTGCTTGAGTTGACGTCCCATACGATTGAACGCGATCGCCAACTCTCCGATTTCATCATGGGTGAGAATCGGAATCTTCGTGTGGAATTCCCCTTTGGATAACTCCAGGGCCCCTTTTCGCATTTTCATAAGAGGTGCTGTAATCCGTGTAGACAGAAAGAAAGCAAAAATAGTAGTCAGTACGATAGCAATTCCTGCACCGAGAAACACGGTTTTCGTCGTTTGCTGCGTCGTTTCTTCTACAGAATTGAGAGGTTTGTAAACGAACACCGCACCTTCTTCCCTTTCAAGCGGTGCCCCAACCGCCAGGAAGTTCCGTCCTTCTGTGGAAGCTACCTTTTTCACTTCCACTCTCTCGTCCTCTACTTTGGACAAATCAGGATCACTCCGGAACCATTGGCTGTCGAGCTGTGCGAAACCTTCCACATTGCTTTCCAATGTCCACGCACCCGATTCCCCGTCTGTAATGAGCACGTGACTCGACGGAGCTTTCACCGATTCTGCGGTTGACCTTACGATTTCCTCATCCTGATGACTTGTGATCAGTGTTGATATGACAGAGGCGGTCTGAAGCATTTCTTCTTCTGCTTTGTTCACATGGAAATTCTCGAAAAATTCAAGCAGAAGTACAGTAAGAATCATTAGTACGAAACAGACCAGCAGAAGGATGGTGAACCACAATTTTACTACGACGCTTCTCCAGAACATCAGTCGCCGCTGACCTCGAATTTATATCCGACTCCCCAGACGGTCGCAATCATTCTGGCTGCTTCAGGTGACACCTTGCTCAGCTTTTCTCTCAGCCGCTTCACGTGGGTGTCTACCGTACGCAGGTCTCCGAAAAATTCATACTTCCACACTTCTTTCAATAACTGTTCCCGGTCAAATACTTTATCCGGTCGCTCGGACATATATAAAAGGAGCTCATATTCTTTCGGAGTCAAAGGTACCTCCTTGCCGTCTGCAGTAACCCGGTGAGCGTCATTATCAATGGTCAGATGCGGAAAAACGATGACATCTTTCGTCTCTGTATCCGTATTCAGGAACTTCGTTGTAGAAGATCTACGTAAAAGAGCCTTCACTCTCAGTACAACCTCTCGTGGACTGAACGGTTTTACAATATAATCGTCCGCCCCGGTTTCGAAGCCTTCTACACGGTTCGCTTCTTCCCCTTTGGCCGTAAGCATGATCACCGGTGTGGCTTTCTTCTCCCGTAAAGACTTACAGACATCGATCCCGTCCATACCAGGGAGCATCAAATCCAGCAGTATCACATCATAGTCATTCTGAAGAGCTTTATGAAGTGCCTCTTCCCCGTCTTCTGCTTCTTCGATTTCATAATCTTCGCGTTCTAAGTACATTTTCACGAGTCGTCTAATTCTTTCTTCATCATCCACTACTAAAATTTTTGCTTCCTGATTCATAGCTGTTCCCTCCTTAAAAGAAAAGACAGGAGTAGCTCCTCCTGTCTTTCATTTATGCATAAGAATGAAGTCCCGATATGATTAGATTGACCGCGATCAGGTTGAACATGATTATCGCAAAACCTATAACGGCAAGCCAGGCGGAACGTTCTCCTTCCCATCCTCGCGTGAGTCTCAGATGCAGGAACGCTGCATAGAAAAACCAGGTGATGAGGGCCCACACTTCTTTCGGGTCCCACCCCCAAAAACGGTCCCATGCCTCCTGTGCCCAGATCGAAGCGAAAATAAGTGCCCCTAGTGTAAATACAGGGAAGCCGATCGCTACTGCGCGATAAGATACTTCATCCACGAGTCTCGGGCTGGCACTTCTGAGGAAAGGTTGGATGGATTTCGCTACCCTCTTTCTCAATAATACCCTCAAGAGACCATAAATCACAAGCCCGGCCAAGAGCGACCAGATGACCGTATTGAACTTCACCGGAGCATTCACTCCCTGCATCCATCCGGGCGTTTCAAACAGTGGTCCAAACGCATGATCCGTAAGCAGCTCGCCATCTTTCGGACCGGCGATGGCCGGCATTTCGTACGTTATCTGAGTCATTGAACCATTTACAGGCGCTTCAAAAGTTGTTTCATAATTCATCGCACCGAACGTGGTACCGACAGCTATGTAACCGACGACACACAGAATGGAAAAAATGATGAACTCCAACCAGCGGGTACGCTTGGTCGCCTTCTCCTGATTAACCTGACGAATCAGGTAGATCAGACCGGCAGCAAAGCTGATGGCAAGGATCGCCTGACCAAGAGCTGCCGTAGTTACGTGAATGTATAACCAATGAGACTTAAGCGAAGGTACAAGCGGGCTGATTTCTGTCGGAAACATACTGGCATATGCGATGATCAGTAACGCCACCGGCAGAGCGAACAATCCGAGCAACGTGATTCGATAGATGAAATACAGAACGATGAACCCGAATACGAGCATCATACCGAAAAACGTCATGAACTCGAACAAATTACTTACAGGAGCGTGTCCCGCAGCAAACCAGCGTGTGAAAAAATATCCGACCTGCGTCAAAAACCCGACAATAGTCAGTCCGATTCCGACATTCGCTATTTTCTTATTTCTATTTTCATTAGAAACTTTGATTGTAGCTCCAAAAATGAAGGTGGCAACCAAGTAGATGAAAAAGGAAGCATATAGCAGATTGCTACTAATCTGTGCTAATTCCATCATCTTTCCCCCTCTCGCGTTTATCCTTCTCTTCCTGCTGATCCACAGGAGGTTCTATTCCGGTGTCCTCCAGTGTCTGATCGATGTCTTTCTTCAAAGCGAACCAGTTCTTATTGGTATGTCCGGCAACCCACACTCCTGTTTCTTTCGGCTGTATCCATATTCTTCGGTGGTTCCAGTACATCCCCTGGATGACCCCGATCATGAAAATGGCCGCACCGAATGCAATGAAAGGAAGGGTATAATCTCTCTTTACGGTAAGGCCTGTGACATCGCGAACACCGAAGTCGACGAGACCCACCTTGTAATCATTCTCACCGGTAGCATCGATGTTCACACCGATACCTGCGAAACTGACTTCCGGCTCTTCTCCTGGACGTTGCACCTCAAAGATGAAAGCAGGATTTCTCGGGAATTTGGATACTTGTGTAGGGACGCCGTCATCAAGCTCGAACTCCGGATAGTACCGGTCGAGTCTTACAACTGTGCCATCATCAAGCGTGTATTCATCTTTAGGTTCCGTCAGATCCACCGTAAACTCTCCGTAATTGGTATCTTCGTTTCCTTTATCATGAAGTTTGAAGGTCATGGATTGGAATTCGTTCAGCTGATAACTCGCCTGATACAAAGATATTCCGTTCTCTAATTGTATGGGATGGTTAACTCTGGCCTCGGCATCTTTCACTTTCTCAAGCTCCGGTTCTTTCCCTGGAACAATCGGGAGGTCCGTCCGCTTGTAGATGACCGCGTTTGTCTGATAATTCTCAGGCACCGGATTCGCCTGGTTTTGTAAAGATTCCTGGAACTGTGAATTGTTCTCGTCATTCGCATCATAGGTTTCAAGAATGAAGTCTTCATTCTCTATATAGTATTTTCCTTCCGTTCCGGCTATTTCTTTCGTTTCACCTTCCCGGATCCATAGGAACTCATCCATGTACATCGCAGGCACGAAACGGAGCATTGAACCTAGAAGCACGAGGATCAGTCCGATGTGATTGACATAGGGCCCCCACCTGGAAAAACGGTTCTTCTCAGCAAGGAGGTGTCCGTCCTCCTCGAACAGCTTATAACGTTTCGACCTGAGATTCTTCCTCAATTTACTATAGTCTATGTTTTCGTTGATCGTTTCCCCGAAAATCCGCTGTTTCTTCATAAAATTCACATGTCGCTTCGGTTTTTGTTTCCTTAATGTTTTATAAAGAGGGATAAAGCGGTCGATACTTGCAATTACAATCGACACTCCAAGCATTGCGATGATAAGCAGATACCACCAGGAACTGTACAGGTTGTGGAATCCGAGCTGATAATAGATCTGCCCCAGCATCCCGTACTGCTCTTCATAATGCGTAGTAGGATCGGAGCCGGGTGGTAAGTACATCTCCTGAGGAAAAATCGTACCGACAGCTGATGCGACGACCAGCAGGATTATAATGGAAACCCCTATCTTCACGGAAGAGAAGAAGTTCCATACCTTATCCACGAAGGTACGCTGATACGTCTGGGACCTACGGGCGCTTCCATCATACCTCATATTCAAAAGCTGTTCCGGTTTGTTGTCATTCAGGTGCTGGTTTTCTTCGAAAGGTTTACCGCACGCTTCACAAAGCACCGTTCCTTCCGGGTTCACATGCCCGCATTCGCATGTAATTCTACTCATAAAAATACCTCACAATTTCATACGTATTAAGAAGAAGGAGCGATATCCTGCAGGTGACCTTCGAGTTTGCTTAACGTCAAGGGACCTATAACCTTTTCTTCCACCGTTCCGTCAGGATTGATGAAAAACGTAGTCGGAATCGGTTTAATGCCATATAAATTCATCACCTGACCATCTTTATCCTGGAGGATAGGGAAGGTCAATTGATATTCTTCCATGAATTGTCTGACTACGATATCCGTCGTATCAAGGTTTACAGCCAGTATTTCTACCCCTTTTTCTTTGTATTCCGGGTAAAGGTCTTCCATATAAGGCATCTCTTCTTTGCACGGCTCACAATAGGTGGCCCAGAAGTTGATCATGACTCCCTTTCCGCGTAGGTCTTTCAACTCCACGGTTTCATCACTGCCGAACTTTTTAAGAGAGAAGTTTGGTGCTTCGCTCCCTTCAGCTACCGTTACATCCTCATCCTGCAGGGCTGAAACTACTGCAAATGTGATAAGACTCAGCATGACAAGCAGCAGGACTGTACGGAATATCAGTCTTCTTTTCTTTTTGTTTACTGTCTGTTCGCTCATTTCATTCACTCCCCGACTATTATAACATGAGCGCTTTCATGATTTATTGAACATTATTTAACATTTTCATCAGCAAGCTGTCGCAATTGCTTCACTTCGTGAGGTTTGAGAGGGCGAGAATCGCCGGCATTCAATCCGTGCAGATCGAGAAATCCATACCGTTCTCTCTTCAGTTTATCCACCGGTACTCCGAGAGCATCGAACATCTTCCTGATCTGTCTGTTCTTTCCCTGGTGAAGCGTAATTTCGATGATAGCGCTATTCTTCTTGCCATCTGTAGAAAGGATGTGGGCACTCTCGGCTTTCAGGAATTCACCGTCGACTTCCATCCCTTTTCTCAGCTGCTTCATATGTTCTTTACTCGGAATTCCTCTGGATTTGATAACATACACTTTGTCGATTTTATGTTTCGGATGCATAAGCTTATTCGCAAACGATCCGTCATTCGTAAGTAAAAGTAGCCCTGAAGTATCGTAATCGAGTCGTCCTATAGGAAACAGGCGCTCCTGTATCTCCGGAAGATAATCCGTGACTACCTTTCTTCCCCGATCGTCTTTCACACTCGAAATGACTCCCCTCGGTTTGTAAAGCAGATAATAGACAGGTGCTTCCCGTTCTAACGGTACCCCGTCCACTTCGATTTCATCCTGTGGGGATACTTTCGTACCGAGTTCTGTAATCGTTTCGTCATTGACCTTCACTCTTCCTCGTCTGATCAATTCCTCGGATTTCCGCCTGGAGGCTACGCCGGCCTGCGCCATCACTTTTTGCAATCTTTCCATATCTGTCCAACTCCTTGTTTTCTAGCATAATAGGAAGCCACGCTGCAACATCAACGTGGCCCAACTTTGTTTGTATATTAATTTAATAAAAGTGTAACCACTGCTATCGAGGCTATTATACCAACAAAATCAGCCAGTAGTCCAACTTTTAAGGCATTTCCGTACTTTTTGATTTGTATCGCGCCAAAATAAACAGTAAGTATATACAACGTCGTGTCTGTACTTCCCTGCATCACAGATGCCAATGTACCGATGAATGAATCCGGTCCATGCGTACCTATGAGATCCGTAGTTACGGCCAGTGCCGCCGTTCCGGATATAGGACGGACCAGGGCAAGCGGGAGGATTTCTCCAGGAATTCCAACCAGATGAAACACGGGTTCAAGGATATATAATAGTAATTCAACAGCTCCGGATGCCCTGAATATGCCGATGGCCACCATCATTCCGAGCAGGAAAGGGAGGAGGGATAACGTTATCTGCAATCCTTCCTTGCTTCCCTCCGCGAAAACTTCGAAGGCAGGAACGCCTCTTTTCAAAGCAGTCAGAAGTATGATGAGAAGTACCAGCGGAATGATCCAACTGCTCATAGACTGTCCACGCTTTTCCGGTAATTGAGCCACCGATCGATCAACAATGCTGCAATCGTCGAAATAGCGGTGGCCATTATAGTTGCAGGAATGATGCTGGTGGGATCTGTGGAATCATATTTCATCCTGATAGCTATAACGGTGGTGGGGATAAGCGTCAAGGAAGACGTGTTCAAAGCAAGGAGCGTAATCATCGGACGTGTCGCTCTTTCTTTGTCACCGGAAAGCGTCTGCAGTTCCTTCATCGCTTTGATTCCGAGAGGGGTAGCCGCATTGCCGAGACCGAAAATGTTCGCTGTCATGTTAGAAACGATGTAGCCGGTCACCTTGTGATCTTTCGGAATATCCGGAAAAATCCGTGTGACAAACGGAGTGAATACATCCGATACTTTCTCGATGAGTCCTGACTTTTCCGCGATTTTCATCATACCGAGCCAGAACATCAGGATTCCGAGAAGCTGAATAGCTATCTCAACACCTGTTTCCAGTGATTGGAATACAGCTTCATTCACTTCCTGCATCCTGCCGTTAAAAGCTGCTACCAGAATACCTACTGCCGAAAGGAAGACCCATATCAGGTTGACCATGAGAATACACCTTCAAAAACCGCGAGGATACGGTCCAGGAAAGAAGAATCAGATGCGTCCTTCCTCTTCTCGAAACCGTATTCGTAGAGCATCCGATGATCCTCCCAATCATCAGGGGCATTCAGGGTAACGGCGATCAAGGTCACCCCGTCCTTCTCGGCAGAAGAGACGAACGTACGTCCTGCGGCTTTGGTATAGCCAGTCTTCCCTCCCGTAGCAGGGTCATAGTACGTGGTAAGTAATTTGTTCTTATTTCTCCAGGGGTAGTCTCTGATGGAAGATTTATAAGAGGTCTTCTCCATGACTTTTTCCATCGTTTCATTCGTCTGAACATGTCTCATAAGCCTGGCCAAATCCAGTGCACTGGAATAGTGCATCGGATCATCCAGACCATGAGGGTTGGCGAAATGTGTATCGGTGAGTCCCAGCCAGTCTTTCTTTTCATTCATAAGGTATACAAACCCGGGAATACTTCCTCCGACGTGCTCGGCAATAGCTACAGCAGCATCATTCCCTGAACGGAGAATCAATCCATGGATAAGATCCTCAAGTGGCACTTTTTCGCCCGCTTCGAGATACAGAGATGAGCCTTCTGTGGTAGCTGCATCCACACTCACTTCCACGATATCGGACAAGTTCCCGTGCTCACTTGCGATAAGACCCGTCATTATTTTCGTCGTGCTCGCTATCAAAGCTCTCTCGCCGGCTCGTTTTTCATAAAGGACATCACCGGTGCCTGCATCTATTAAAACGGCCCTCTCTGCAGAAACATAGGGATCAGCGCTGACCGTTGTGTTGGTAATCAGCATCAGGATCACCATACTTATAAGCACGAATACGTTTCGCCCCACTGGTCCATCTCCTCCCTTCACCTTCATCCTATGTGAAGGGAGGTACGGTTATGAAAACAAGCCTGTTTCTCCTTCTACAAGTTATCAAAAAAAGTTTCAGCTTGAGTCAAGTCATCTTCCCAAGCTTCTTCGAGGACAGGAAGCTGATCCAGGGACTCCAGTCCGAAGTAGATGAGGAATTCTTCTGTCGTTGCATAAAGTATGGGACGTCCGATCGTTTCTTTCCGTCCGGCATCTTCAATCAAACCTCTTCCTACGAGCGTCTGCACAGACTGATCGCTCTTCACGCCCCGGATATCATCGATTTCCACTCTGGTGATCGGCTGTTTGTAAGCGATGATTGCCAAAGTTTCAAGCGAAGCTTGAGACAGCCTGGTATTTTTCTGCTGGTATAACCACTGTTTATAGATAGCGGCAAAACGTGGCTTCGTCGTCAGCCGGTAAACCCCTTTCGACTCCATCAACCGAAGTCCTCTCTCGGGACGTCCGAGTTCTTCTTTCCATTCATCCATGATCTCATCGATCGAAGCTTCCGTAACTTCCAACACTTTCGCCAGCTGTTCTTTCGTCATCCCGGAGCCCCCGGCGGCAAACAAAAGCCCTTCAAGAATCGCTATTTGATTATCTTTCATCATTATCCTCCCACTTATATACATACAAACCTTCGAAATGATTGTTCTGAACACAGGTGATACGGTGGTTTTTGATCAGCTCCAGCATAGCGAGGAAGGTGGTGACGGTCTCTGTCCTCGACCTGACTGAAATCAGCTGTTCAAAAGGCACCCCGTCCGTTCTCGCGTCCATTTCTTTCATGATACGGTCCATCGTAAGCTGGATTGGCATCTCTTCTCTTTTCACACTTGTCTCCCGGTCCTTTTCAGGGGATGGGGGCGTTTTATTGAACATACGGTAGAGGGCGTCTACCATATCGAAAACCGTCGCTTCCTGTTCAAGAGTCTCCCCTCCCACTTCCATTGGGTCCCTCGTATACACTTCATTATCTTCCGTTTCCTTCTCCCTCAATGTTTGTGCCGCTGATTTATATTTCTGGTATTCTTTCAATCTCTCCACGAGCTCTTCTCTCGGATCTTCCTCCACTTCCGTTTCTTCGGGTTCGAGGGATTGGTTCGGAAGCAACACCTTACTCTTGATGGCAAGAAGCGTCGCTGCCATTACCAGATACTCACTTGCCACATCCAGTTCGAGTTCTGCCATACGGTGTATATAATTCATGTATTGATCTGTGATTTCTGCTACGGGTATATCATGAATGTCGATTTCAAGACGTTGGATAAGGTGAAGCAACAAATCCATGGGCCCTTCGAATCCATCCACTTTTATATGATATTTATTTTCCATCATCATCAGCCTTTTTGTTCTATTTTCCTCATCCATCTTATCACGAAAAAAAGAGCGCTATCTACGCGCTCTTTCATTTTGCACTGCTGCACTTTTCAACGAAAGCTTCTGTTTCTTCTGTTGCACACACAGCGTATGCTCCCTGGTATTTTTCGGTCGCCTTTTTCACCATCTCTTTGCCGATGCCACTATTCCGATGAGAGGGGTTGACGGAGACATGCTGAACAATGGCATCACGACCTTCAATCCTTAGTCCGACAGCACCTATGATATCTTCTCCTTCTTTCCAAAGATAAAGGTGCCAGTCTTTGTTACTCTCATATTCTTTAATGATATCCTGCAGTTTTTTTACATCTTTTGATTCCGGCATAAAGGACAAGAGTCCCATAGCTATCTTTTCAAAAGATTTTTTAAACCTGATTAACATAGCGACCCCTCAATTATTATAATATTGATTAGGCTGGATTACTGGACAGCTATTCCGAACCAGACATACAAACCGAAAATTAAACTGATAGTCGAAAATATGATCAATAGTGTACTGTTACGCATGCGCACTTTTATTCCTCCCGGATTGCCTAGGAAATAGCATACTCCATTTGCCTACATTATTCAAGTGGAAGCAGAAAACCTTCTTTACTCTTCTTCCACCCTCACTTTATGCATAACATCCCCGGGACGTACACGATCGACACTTTCCACTCCGTCAATCACTTTACCGAAAACAGTGTGTCTGCCGTCCAGGTGAGGTTGAGGGCTATGACAGACGAAGAATTGGCTTCCGCCGGTGTCTCTCCCTGCGTGCGCCATTGATAAAGTCCCCCGCTCATGTCGATGCGGGTTGTCATCCGTTTCACATTTGATCGTGTATCCAGGACCACCGGTGCCATCCCCTTTAGGACAGCCTCCCTGTATAACGAAGTTCGGGATCACCCGATGAAACGTCAGTCCATCATAGAACTCTTTGTTCGCCAGGCTTTCGAAGTTTTCGACGGTTCCCGGGGCATCCTCTTCGTAAAGTTCCAGTGTCATACGTTCTCCGTTTTCGAATTCGATATATCCTTTTTTCATGATTACTCTCTCCTATTCTATACTTAAGTCAAATCTTGTAACTTCTTCATACGCTTCTCTACGGACAGCCAGTTGGTGAGTTCCATTCTCCACAAAGACAACGGCCGCTTTCGGAAATCGGTTGTAGTTATTAGCCATGGAATATCCATAAGCTCCTGTACTGAATACAGCCAAAAGATCTCCTGGACGAATATGCGGAAGGTCCGCATCCCAAATCAACATATCTCCGGATTCACAGCACTTTCCTGCAATGGAATACGTCTTCTCATCCGCTTCATCCATACGTTCGGCAGCTACGATATCATACTTGGCGTCATAGAGAGCCGGGCGGATGTTGTCGGTCATTCCGCCGTCTACTGAAAGATACGTACGCACTCCATCGATATCTTTGACGGAACCAGCCTCATAAAGGGTAAGACCGGCGTCTCCTACGATTGCTCTTCCGGGTTCTATCCATATCTCCGGCAACGGATAGTCACGGGTAGCAGCCTGATGCTTCACTTCTTTCACCAGCGCCGCCGCGTATTCATCAAGGCTCAAAGGATCGTCTTCGTCCGTATAACGAATCCCGAATCCACCTCCGAGATTGAGCACATCCGCTACAAAGTCGTGATCTTTCTTCCATTTATCCATTATATCAAATAATTTCCTAGTAGCCATCAAAAACCCGCTCGTTTCGAATATTTGAGACCCGATATGACAATGCAGACCTTTTACTCTCAGCCTGCTGAGCTTTTGAAGAGTGATAAAAGCAGCATCGGCCTGTCCACTCGTCAAATCGAATCCGAATTTCGAATCCTCCTGACCGGTCAGGATATAATCATGGGTATGAGCTTCGATTCCAGGAGTTACCCGTAAAAGTACGTCCATGGACGTTTCTTTTTCCTCAAGTATTTCTTTCAGTACTTCTATCTCGAAGAAATTATCGACAACCACACATCCGATCCGTGCTTCCACAGCCATCTCAAGCTCATTCCTGCTCTTGTTGTTTCCGTGCATATGAATCTTCTCAGGCGGAAAACCCGCTTGAAGTGCGGTATGTAGTTCCCCCTCCGAAACGACATCAAGGCTCAGTTTCTCCTGCTTTGCAACCTGAACCATCGCAACGGAAGAGAACGCTTTGCTGGCATAAGCGACTTGCGCTGTAATCCCTTCCCTTTCGAATGTCTCTACGAAGGCTCTGGCATTTTTCCTTATCCGTCCTACGTCATATACGTATAGAGGCGTTCCATAATGCTTTTTGAGGGTAGATACATCAACACCTCCGACTTCAAGTACACCTTGCTCATTTATTGAATGCTTCACTTAGATCCGCCTTTCCGAAAAAAATGTCCCTTTCTTAAAGGAACATACAGAATATTTATTAATTTATCACAATCTTTCCTGACCTACAACATATCAGGACTGTCTCTCTGTATCCTTCGGACGGACGATGCTCGGTCTTACTTTCAGAGTCGGGTTCGTGAAGCGGAACAGGATCTGTATAAAAGCTTTTCCATTGAAAGGCAGAAACGGCCAAAGATACGGGGTACGGAATGATTTGGTGGAAATGAGGGACAACGTGTAGATGAGCACTCCTATAAAAAACCCTTTCACTCCGAAGAGCGCCGTCATGATCAGTAAAAGAATACGACTGATTTTATGAGCGACGGACAATTCATAACTCGGGGTGGAATATGTCCCGATAGCACTTGCTGCCACGTACAGTATCGCCTCCGGTCCGAAAAGACCTACATCGATGGCGATCTGGCCGATCAGCACGGCAGCGATCAGCCCCATGGATGTCGATAACGGGGTCGGTGTATGGATGGCGGCAATCCGGAGCAGTTCAATTCCGATATCGGCAATGAGGATCTGAACCACGAGGGGAATCGTCCCCTCCTCTTTCGGTCCTATAAACGATAAAGCCTCAGGGGTAAGCTCCGGCTGAATCGATAATAGCAGCCACATCGGCAGTAAGAAGACGGAAGTGAGCATACCAAAGAAACGGACCCAACGGACGAATGTCCCCACTACAGGTGATTGCCTGTACTCTTCAGCATGTTGTACGTGATGAAAGAAGGTTGTAGGAGTTATCATTATACTCGGTGACGTATCCACCATGACCAAGATATGTCCCTCCAGCAGATGAGAAGCAGCTACGTCCGGACGTTCTGTGTATCTGACCAGAGGAAAAGGGGTACGCCCCTGTTTCACGATATATTCTTCCAGCATTTTATCAGCCATCGTCAGCCCATCAACATCCACTTTTTCCAGCCTGTCTTTGATCACTTTCAACAGATCGGGATTGGCTACATCTTCAATGTAAGAAATACACACATCAGTCTTGGAACGTTCCCCTATCTGCATCAGTTCATTCCTTAACCTCTTATCTCGTATCCTGCGTCTTGTCAGCGCTGTATTTTCGATTATGTTCTCCGTATACCCATCCCTGGACCCTCTGACTACTTTCTCTGTATCCGGCTCCTCCGGTGTTCTTCCGGGATAAGAACGTACATCCACAAGAATCCCTTTCGCTTCGCCTTCGACAAGGATCAGGAGCAAACCGGAGAGCATCGGCGTGATCCCTTCCTCCATGGTATCGATGACTTCCACCTGCTGGTGGGAGATTGTATGATAAAGGTTAGAGAAGAAAGAATCTTCCGGTATGCTTTCTTCCTGCATGCCCCGAAGTAAGTCTACGACTACCGCCGCATCACACAAGCCGGTTACGTAATAAAGAATGACTTTCTTCCCGGACACCAGCAGCTCCCGATTTCCGAGGTCGAAAGAGGCACTGATTTTCAGCCTGTCTTCAAGGATCCTTTTATTCTGATCGAGATTCATGACAATAGGTGTTGACTCCATAGATAATTATCCTTTCGGTTGAAATATTGCAGCGACAATGAAAGCGAACAGAATAGCAGAAGCGATCCCGGCGGAGGTAAGTTCGAAAATACCGATCGCAATCCCGATAAGTCCATGCTCATCAGCCTGCTCCATGGCTCCGTGCAGCAACGAATGTCCAAAACTCGTAATCGGTACCATCGCACCAGCTCCGGCCACTTCAATCATCCGGTCATAAATATCCAGGAAATCCAGAAAAGCACCGGCTACCACAAAAGAAGACATCACATGTGCAGGTGTCAACTTGAAACGATCCATCAAAAACTGTCCGACAGCACAAATCGCCCCGCCCAGAATGAAAGCCCACAGATAAGTCATTCGTGTTTCACCCTTTCAAAAGCCACCGCATGAGCTACAGAAGGAATCGATTCTTTCTGTTGAATCATGAGCGGGTTCATAAGCGCTCCTGTAGCTACTAACAGGACTCTCTCATACACGCCACTCATCATCTGCTCAAAAATATGCCCGTACGTTACAACGGCGGAACAGGCACATCCACTACCTCCACTGAATACAGGCTGATCCTTCGAATAGATCCATAACCCGCAGTCCCTGTGGTTCTCTGTAATATCAATCCCATCCTCCTTCAATAATTCCCGTACGAGAGGAGTCCCCACCGAAGACAGATCTCCAGTCACGATCAGATCATAATACTCCGGGCTTCTACCCTTATCTTCGAGATGGGTCTTAATAGTATCGGCGGCAGCCGGAGCCATAGCAGAGCCGAGATCCCAAGGGTCCGACCGGTCAAAATCGACGACCCTGCCGATCGTAGACGATTCTATCCGAAGGTCACTTTTCTGACGGGAAAGAAAGAGAGCCCCACTTCCCGTAACGGTGAACGTCGCAGAGGAAGGTTTTTGACTGCCATACTCAGTCGGATACCTGTATTGCCGCTCCGCCGTAGCATTATGGGAACTGACAGCAGTGAGAGCATTGGAAACGAAACCTCCGTCTACCAACGCAGCTCCGATGGAGATTCCTTCAACAGAAGTGGAGCAGGCTCCGAAGATTCCGAGCGTAGGTACGTTCAGATCTCGGGCAGTATAACTTCCGATAACGTTCTGATTGATCAGATCTCCGGTAAGAAATACATTTACCTCTTTCATGGAGGTTTCGTCTTTGCGGAGACAATGGGCGATAGCTTTCTCCATCATCGTCCGTTCCGCTTCCTCCCAGCTTTTCTTGTTATCATGAAGATCGTCCAGGGATTCATCGAACGCATCACCAATGGGCCCCTGGCTTTCAAGGGGCCCTACAACGGTCCCTGTAGCCTGTACATAAATATCGTTTTGAAATGTCCATGTATTCACTCTATTCACCCCCACGGTATCATCTCGACCAGTACATAACGGAGAACACCCAGGATATAGGCAGCTACTACACCAAACACGATCACCGACCCCGCCAGCTTGAACATATTCGTGGCTACCCCCAGGACGAACCCTTCACTCTTATGTTCCATAGCTGCTGATGTCAAGGAGTTCGAGAACCCGGTAACCGGTACTGAAGTACCAGCACCTGCGAACTGTGCCAAACGGTCATACAAACCGAATCCCGTCAATAAAGCGGAGATGAATATAAGCGTCGCTACCATAGGGTCTCCCGCTTCTTCCCGGCTGAACCCTAACCACGAGGTATACATATTCATCAGCCCCTCTCCGAACACACAGATAAGCCCCCCTACGAGGAACGCCTTCGCCATGTTCATGAAATAAGCAGGCGGTTGTACTGTTTTATTCACCAACTGTTCGTAATCTTCTTTCTTCATCATTCGACCTCCGTATCAGGGCGTAAAAATCACCCAATGAAATAATGACCCCGCCACTTTCCCGAACACAAGGGCATACATCAAAGCGAAAAGATAGTCCTCCACCTGAATCCTTTTGAATAGCAGTGGGAACACGTTCAGAACTTCTGTCAGAGCTGCTGCAAGCATACCGATGAACACCCCTTGAGAAAGGCCTATAATAGGAAGAGCTACTTCCAACCCTGATACTGCAGGAGACATCCCCGAGAGAAACACACCCGCGAGAGCTCCGGCCACTACAGCCGTTTCGCCTGCTGGCGGCTTCATCCTTGTCATCAGAATCAATCTCGGTATCAGTCCCAGCACAGTTATAAAAGCCACAAAACCGGCTCCGACCGCCACTCCCCCTGCAAACCCGATGATGATTTCAAGAATCATTCTTTTTTTCCAGACTGTTGTGGTAAAGGGTGACGTACTGATCCAGATCCTCCTGATATTTAAAGACTTCCACATCTAAAGGGGAGGGTTCTTTCTTCACCGTTCGTGCCGGCCATCGGTTGAAAAACAACAGCATACCAAGGCCCAATCCTATCGAATATGGAATTTGGATCAGCCACGGTCTTTCCACTTCTTCTCCCGTAAATAAGAAATGGATCCTCTGGTGAACTTCCGACATACTTACGTCGTAGTGAAAATTCATGATCGCCATACCGGAGCCTATAAATAACAGAATCCAAACCGAGAAAAGCAGAAAGATGGAGCGCTTCCTCTTCTGCTGGTCTTCTTTGATCAATGTACTTACAGGACCGAGGAACCTGACTTCCGCTTCCGGAAACAATTCAAGCACCTTCTGAAGAAGCGTATATCCATCGATGACCACCGGAGTTTCCGACTGATCCTTCGTATCAAGTTGCACCGATTCAAGTCTGCTTATTCCTGTCGTATCTGACTTCACATAAGCTACATCCTTAAAATACAGGGGGGCCTCTTTCGCTTTCTGAACTTCATGCTTCATTCGTATATAGATGAGCGTCATAGAATCGTCCCTTTACAGAGAGATAGTTCTAGTATGGGAAAGAATGCATGTTCTATACTAAAAGCAATCATTTGCGCACAAAAAAAGCCAGGGTATGTAACCCTGACCCTGTCATGTCCTCTCTTTCATCATTTCCTTCATGGATTTCAGTATATTCTTCTCAAGCCTTGAGACCTGGACCTGGGAAATACCCAGTCGTTTCGCAACTTCCGTTTGTGTATAGTCCTGATAATACCGCAAGTATATGATGACTTTCTCGCGTTTCTTCAGCTGGCTCATTACATCCTCGATTGCGATATGATGAAACCAATCTTCCTCTTCCTCCGTCATCTGATCAGCAAGAGTCAAAGCGTCCCCGTCGTGCTCATAAACGGTTTCGTAAATGGATTTAGGCATGCGTCCCGCTTCTTCCGCCTGTACTAATTCTTCGGAGGAAATATCGAGCTCTTCTTCGAGTTCTTTCATGGTCGGGCTTCTTCCATACTCCTTCATCCACTCTTCCCGTTTCTTTTTGATCTTATGGTTCAGCTCTTTCAGTCCACGACTGACTTTCACAGTTCCATCATCTCTTATAAACCGCTGTATTTCTCCGATGATCATCGGAACGGCATAGGTCGAGAACTTAACGTTATAAGACAAGTCGAATTTATCGATGGACTTCATAAGACCGATACACCCGATCTGAAAGAGGTCTTCCGCGTCATATCCCCGTTTCATATATCGTTGTACGACGGACCAGACGAGTTTCGTATTCGCTTCCACCAGTTCGTCCCGGGCACGGGTGGAGCCCTCCTGACTCTCTTTCAGCAGCCGCTTCACTTCTTCATCTGTTAAGACTTGCGACGTTTTTGCCATCACCTGTCCCCCTCAATGACAGACTCTATCTTTGGCAACCATTTTTTTCCTCAACTCCACCCTAGTTCCATTACCCGGAGAGGAAGTTACGAGGACATGGTCCATGAAATTCTCCATGATCGTAAAACCCATGCCGGACCTCTCCAGCTCCGGTTTCGACGTGTATAACGGCTCTTTTGCCATTTCGACGTCCTCGATTCCACTTCCGTTATCAGATATCACAATCACCAACTCATCATTTTCATAAGCACAATGCAGTTCGATGTCTTTTCCATCCTCCGAATCGTAGCCATGAATGATAGCGTTGGTCACCGCTTCTGATACTACAGTCTTCACATCCATCATTTCTTCCATCGTTGGATCGAGCGGTGCCATGAATCCGGACACCGTCACCCGCGCCAGTGATTCATTTTCACTTCGACTATCAAACGTCAATGTCATGCGATTTTTCATATCATCACCCCGAATTTTTGTAGTGCTTCTTCTTCCGTAACCGCAAATGGCAGTAATTTCTTCAAGCCGGAAAGCTCGAAAAGTCGATCCACCTCACTCGATACCCCACTGATCATCAGCATCCCTTCATTCGCCTGAATTTCTTTGTATCTTCCCAAGACCACTCCGAGACCTGAACTATCCATGAAATCCAGCCCGGAAAGCTCTAACAATACATGCCTTTTTCTTTTTTCCTTCAACCACCATTGCCATTCCTTCCTTAATTTATCAGCTTCATGATGATCAAGCTCCCCTTCCAGTCTTATGATAAGCAGATTATCGTGAACCTCATATGCCGTAGCTAATGCCATTTCGTTTCCCTCCTTGAGAACTCCTATAGTACTTCATTCGCCGTATTCTTCTCATCGCCTTTCCAATCGCAAAACTAGTGGAAAGCTTACATATTCATACAAAAAAAGCGGGAGGTAAC
Organism: Salimicrobium halophilum; assembly: GCF_900100295.1. Classification (GTDB taxonomy): domain Bacteria; phylum Bacillota; class Bacilli; order Bacillales; family Halobacillaceae; genus Salimicrobium; species Salimicrobium halophilum. The sequence continues at coordinate 241,606 of NZ_FNEV01000001.1, read as the reverse complement.
GCACCTCCCACTTTTCTATATAAAAAAACTGCCGCCTGAAGCGACAGTTTCCTTGATTACGTAATGATATTGTGAATAAGTGTTGGGGCTTGTGTTTCTTCATCGGAAATAGTGTAAGCTTCTTCCACTTTGTTGATGGAATCTACAGGGTTAGATTCATTACTGTGAAGAACGACTAACGCTTCCCCTTCTTCGACCTTATCCCCGATTTTCTTCTTAAGAGTTATGCCTACACTGTGATCGATCGCATCATCTTTCGTCTGGCGCCCTGCCCCGAGATACATGGCAGCCACACCGATCGACTCTGCATCGATTTCGGAGACGAACCCACTTTTGGAAGCTTTGACTTCTACCTCATGGGAGGCTTTCGGCAATTTATTCAAATCAGCAATCATCGATCCATCTCCGTGCTGTGCTTCAATGAATTCTTTCAGCTTAGCAAAAGCCTTCCCATTGGAAATATTCTCTTCAAGCGCTTTTCTCGCTTCCTCTGGCTTCTCGAAAGCACCCGCCAGCACGCTCATGTGAGAAGCGATTTCCAGGGAAAGCTCTCTCAAGTCTTTCACATCACTTCCCTGAAGAATTTCAGCGGCTTCCTTGATTTCGTTCGCATTCCCCACCTCGAAACCGAGAGGCTGGTTCATATCGCTGATGACAGCGACTGTGTTCTTGCCGAGTTCCTTGCCGATCGTCACCATTTCACGGGCTAGTGCTTCAGAATCCTCCAGGGTCTTCATGAATGCTCCCGACCCTGTCTTTACGTCCAAGACGATGCTATCAGCTCCGGAAGCCAGCTTCTTACTCATGATAGAGCTTGCGATCAGAGGAAGTGCGTTCACTGTACCGGTGACATCACGGAGCGCATACAATTTCTTATCGGCAGGGGCAAGGTTCCCTGTCTGTCCGGCAACCGCCAGTTTATGTGAGTTGACGTTTTCGACAAATGCTTCTTTCGTGATTTCTGTCGTGAAGCCATCAATCGCTTCCAGTTTATCGATGGTACCTCCTGTGTGTCCAAGGCCACGTCCGGACATCTTCGCTACAGGTACGCCGACTGAAGCGACAAGCGGTCCTACAATGAATGTCACTTTGTCACCGACACCGCCGGTGGAGTGTTTATCCACGATATGCCCTTCGATCGCACTAAGGTCGATCGTTTCTCCTGAATCCACCATCGCCTGTGTAAGGGTAGCTGTTTCTTTCCCGTTCATTCCTTTGAAGTATATTGCCATAGCCAGAGCGGATGCCTGGTAATCAGGGATATCCCCTTTCGTATAGCCTTCGATGAAGAACCTGATTTCTTCATCTGTCAATGCCTGACCTTCCCGTTTTTTCACTATAATATCGTACATTCTCATAAGAATCACCTTTTCGATAAAAAATTCAGGACGATTCGTCCCGTTCACTAAGAAAAGCACGAAGCCGGTCCTCAAGAAGAGGAGGGGGCACCGAAGGAACACTCCCCTCTTTTGAGGAAATTACTTGTGTCACCTATTCACTGGGATGATCAACAGTGCTGCCTTTGGTACTGGCTCAGGCACTCTTCACTATCGACTTCACGAATTTCAGAAAGTCTTCTCTCACTCTGGCAGTCGTCTCAATAACCTCATCATGTGTCAATGGCTGGTCAAGAATCCCCGCAGCCATGTTGGAAATGCAGGAAATCCCCAGAACTCTCAAGCCCGCATGGTTCGCCGCAATCACTTCAGGTACCGTAGACATTCCGACTGCATCTCCTCCAAGCGTACGTAGCATACGGATTTCAGCCGCCGTCTCATATACAGGACCGGTATTACCGACATACACACCTTTTTCGACATTCAGTTCAATGTCGTCCGCTATCTGTTCTGCCAATTGGATAAGGTCACGGTCATAAGCTTCCGACATATCCGGGAAGCGTACGCCCATCGATTCGTCATTAGGTCCGATCAACGGGTTATCCCCCATTTGATTGATATGATCTTTGATGATCATAAGCTGTCCAGGATCGTAGTCCTCGTTGATTCCACCGGCAGCATTCGTCACATAGAGATCATCGATTCCGAGCTGTTTCATGACGCGGACCGGGAAGGTGACCTCTTTCATCGTATATCCTTCGTAATAGTGGAAGCGACCCTGCATGGCCACTACATGCTTACCTTCCAACTCACCTATAACCAGTTGCCCTTTGTGACCGGATACGGTGGATTCCGGAAAATGAGGAATCTCCTTATAGGAAATCGTCACAGGGTTCTCGATTTCATCTGCGAGCACTCCGAGACCGGATCCCAGGATCAATCCGATCGATGGTTTCGCTGATAATCTACTTTCAATAAATGTCGCTGCTTCTTTTACTGTTTCCACATTCATCTGCTTCTCCCCCTATTTGATGTCATCCATAAAGCTTTTGCCATGCTCCGGCATTTTGACGGAAAAGTTATCAGCTACCGTTGCGCCGATATCCGCAAAGGTCTGGCGCTGTTCCAACTCTTTTCCAGCTTCGATTCCATTGTGATAAACGATCAGTGGAACGATTTCCCTTGTATGATCGGTTCCATGGTGTATCGGATCGTTCCCGTGGTCCGCCGTAATAATCAGCAGATCATCGTCATTTAGCTTTTCAAGCACTTCTGGAAGTCGTTTGTCAAAGGTTTCAAGTGCTTTGCCGTAACCTTCCGGATCTCTGCGATGACCGAATTTCGCATCGAAATCAACGAGATTCAGGAAGTTCAGACCATTGAAATCATCATCGATGGATTTGATGAATTTATCCATGCCATCATCATTGTCGTCCGTACGGATCGCTTTTGTTACCCCTTCTCCGTCGTAGATATCAGAAATCTTACCGAGAGCCACGACATCATAATCATCATCCTCGAGATGATTCATCACTGTTCTGCCGAAAGGTTTCAATGCATAATCGTGACGATTCGAGGTACGTTCAAATGCTCCCGGCTCTCCGATAAATGGACGGGCGATGACTCTTCCTACCATATATTTCTCATCTCTCGTAAGTTCTCTTGTATATTCACAGATTTCGTGAAGCTCTTCGGGTGGGATGATGTCTTCATGAGCTGCAATTTGGATCACGGAGTCCGCGGAGGTGTAGACGATCAGATCCCCCGTTTCCATGTGATGTTCGCCGAGTTCTTTGATGATTTCCGTGCCGGAAGCAGGTTTATTCCCTACGATGCCACGACCCGTTTTCTCTTTGATCTGGTCCAGCAATTCATCCGGGAATCCTTCCGGGAACGTGCGGAAAGGCTGATCGATGTAAAGACCCATAATCTCCCAGTGTCCCGTCATCGTATCCTTCCCATTCGATGCTTCGACCATAGTCGTATAGTGGGCTTTCGGTTTATCAGCCTTCTCAATACCCTGTATAGGTCGGATATTGCTGAGACCTAAGCTTCCCATATTAGGCATATTCAACCCGTTCATTCTCTCCGCTATGTGTCCTAGTGTGTCAGCACCACTATCGTCGAAACGTGCCGCATCCGGTGCTTCCCCGATTCCTACGGAGTCCATTACAATCAGAAAAACTCTTTTAAAACTATTCATCTAAAATCCCTCCTGTACATTTCTTTCCCATATTTCCATCATTATAAGCTACCTTCATGTTGTAGGATGTCAGACAACTATAATTATAGTATACCATTAGGCTCTCGGATGAAACGAGCGATATACATCCTGCAGCCTCGTTTTCGTCACATGTGTATAGATCTGGGTGGTGGAAATGTCCGCATGGCCCAGCATTTCCTGTACAGCTCGCAAGTCTGCCCCATTCTCCAGGAGATGGGTCGCAAAGGAGTGACGCAACGTGTGCGGAGTGATCTCTTCTGTCACTCCCACATCTTTCGCAACCGCTTTCAATATCTTCCAAAACCCTTGCCTGGATAGCGGGTTTCCGTGGTGATTCACGAACAATTCTTCTGTACTCTTCTGTTTCACCAACCGTTGCCGCGGTCCATTCAAATACTCACTGATAGCTTCTTTAGCCATGTCCCCTAGAGGTACGATCCTTTCTTTGTTGCCTTTCCCGATACACCTTACGAATCCCATCGTCAAATGAAGATCGGACACCTTGAGCGCTACCATCTCAGAAACCCTGAGACCTGTTGCATAAAGCATTTCAAGCATCGCTTTATTGCGTGCCGTCAAGTCGTCCTTCACCGGGAGCCCCAACAGTTTCTCTACATCTGTGGAGGATAGGATCTTCGGAAGTTTCCGGTCTTTCTTGGGAGTTTCTATATGTAGGCTCGGATCTTTCCCGGATTTCTTCTCCCTCACCAGGAACTGATGGAACAACCGAATAGAAGACAATAGCCTGGCAATGGTAGAGGGACTTTTTCCTTTGTCATTCAATGTATACAAATAGTTCATTATTTGTTGTCTGTTCACCTGATCAAATCCGGTCACAGATTCTTCCTTTTCCAAATGACTTAAATATTGTCTGAGGTCCCTTTTATAAGACTGCACCGTGTTCTTTGAAAGACCTCTTTCGACGGTAAGATAATGCAAAAAGTCCTCAAAATCATCCCACATAGCTTCTACCCCTGTTCCATGTATATTATGCTTCACTTAGAAATTACAATAGATAGCGTGATTTGTAAACCGTTTTCTATTTGGAGTTCCCGCTTGTCACCGTTACTTCCTGACACACTTTGCAAATACCATGAAAAGTGAGGCGGTGGTCCTTCACCTGGAACTTCCAATCCTTCTCTACGATCTTTTCCACTTCCTCAAGAAGATCTTCCTCCACTTCTTCTACGGCCCCGCACTCCGTGCACACTAGATGGTGGTGGAAGTGTTCAGCTCCCTCTTTTCTGAGATCATAGCGGGAAACGCCATCTCCAAAGTTTATTTTATCGACGACTTTCAATTCTGATAATAATTCCAACGTCCGGTAGACAGTGGCGAGCCCGATTTCCGGGGCTTTTTCTTTTACCAGGAGGTATACATCTTCTGCACTGAGATGATCAGCTTCATTCTCAAGAAGGACACGGACTGTCGCTTCCCGTTGAGGAGTCAATTTATAGCTTTGAGAATGCAGTTGCTTTTTGATTCTTTCTAAACGATGTTCCATGGAACTCACCCCTCCCTCTGTTTCAATTTAATTATAGCAAAGTCGTTCTCACTGTCAAATTAAAATGATTATTATCTGTTATTGATAATCATTTTAAAAAAATGATTATTATCGATGTTCAAAGCAATAGTTCCAGCAACGGTTGGGAAAGAAATACTTCTGCAACAGAGGACACGAGCAGAAGCACAAGTGCAAGAAAGTAAGCGAAGCCATACCTTCCCATATCAGCTCTGATGGAATGCAGCCGCTCCCCGCTCCATAAAGGACTGCTTAAATATACAGCGAACATCCCTACCATCCAGGAGGTTACGATATACACAGGTATCGTAATAATATTATGAGGAGCTATCGTAAGGGAGGCAATCCCCAGTCCTTTCCACCCCATCTGGTGCACAAGAAACCCTACCGAAAAACCGAAGTACACCCCTTTAAGGAAGAGGAGAATAATGACCACCGGAAGACCGATGACCGACAAACCAAGGATGAATATAAGACTCAGTTGCAGCACATGATTCAAGTAACTGTTCCGGAAAAGTTCCCATTTCAGAAGACCGGGGTCGTTGTTCCACGACTGGAAAAATTGCTCCAAATAAAAAAACAGATCCTGCTTCTGTACAAAAGCCAGGCTATTGACTGTCAAAGAACCGAATACCACACCCATAACAAAAACGACAGTAAAGAAAACTAAACTGTTCCATTGGACCGAGGAGTGGAAGGGGTCCCATAAAATTTTCGACATGTAGCGCCTCCTCCTTCATCATCTTACTATTAAACTATGAAGAGGAGACAGATTTTAGTATTCAGATAAATATTGTTTTGCATACATAAGAGCGTAAGACGTCTTCGCATCGTGGATCCGCCGGTTCTTCTCGAGTTCCTCAGCTTCTTCTATCGTCACTTCTTTCATCGTGACAAATTCGTCCTCATCTCCTTCCACTGTTTGTTCGAGTCTCTGGAGATTATCCGCCAAATAGATGTAAACAATCTCGTCAGCGAACCCGGGCGATGTATAGAAGGAATTGATCAATTTGATGTGGTCTGTCGTGTAGCCCGTTTCTTCTTCCAGTTCCCTGATAGCTGTGCCCTCAGGAGTTTCCCCTTTTTCGAGTTTTCCCGCAGGGATCTCTATGAGAGATTTTTCGAGAGGCTTCCGGTACTGCTCTACCATCACGAGTTTATTTTCATCTGTAATCGCAAGGATCGCTACTGCCCCGGGATGTGTTACAATCTCACGTTTCGATTGATTGCCGTCGGGTAATTGAACCGTATCGACTTTTACATCGATAATCTTCCCTTCGTATATGGATGTGGAAGACACTGTTTTTTCTTCGAATCTATCTGTCATTCTCTATCACCTCTGTATGTAAAGATAGGTTCATTCTATCACAGGAGAAAGAATCATTTCAGAAAGGATGAAGCAATTATGCAAAAAAGACAATTAGGTGCGTCCGATTTATACGTATCAGAACTGAGCCTCGGGTGTATGTCCCTGGGTACAGAAGAACATAAAGCGAAAGATATCATCCATACCGCCCTCGACTACGGAGTCAATTATCTGGACACCGCAGATCTGTACTCGTTCGGAGAAAATGAAAAGATTGTGGGCAAAGCGACCGAAGGCATTCGTGATCAGGTGATCATCGGATCAAAGGTCGGAAATAATTTCGATAAAGAAAAAGGGACATGGTCATGGGACCCTTCTCCGGCACATATCAAACAAGGGTTGAAAGACAGCCTTCACCGTACGGGGCTCGACTACATCGATTTATATCAGCTGCACGGAGGAACGATCGACGACCCTATTGATGAAGTCATCGATACTTTCGAAGCATTGAAAAAAGAAGGACTGATCCGTGAATACGGTATTTCCTCCATCCGACCGAATGTACTCCGACAATTCCTGCAGAAATCGAATATCGTTTCTGTCATGATGCAGTACAACCTGCTAGATCGTCGACCTGAAGAATTTCTGCCACTTCTTCGTGAAAACGATGTGTCTGTACTGGCCAGGGGTCCGCTCGCGAAAGGGATGCTATCAAGCAAAGCCGAGCAGGCAGTAGCGTCCAAAGGAAAAGATGGGTTCCTCTCCTACGATTACAATGATCTCGTTGACATCTCTGAAAAATGGAAAGACATGACCAGCGGAGAAGAAAACGCAAAAAGTTTTCAATATATCCTCCATAATGAGACAGTCGCAAGCTGTGTGTTCGGTGCAAGCAGTACGGAGCAGGTTAAAGAGAATATCAATGCCTTCAAAAAAGCGACGCCCCTAACCGACGCCGACTACAAACAGATGCAGTCTCTCACCAAAGCGTTGACGTATGCGAATCATCGGTGACTCCCTGTAAAAAAGCTAGTGCTGCCGCAAATGCGGCAGCACTATTTATACTTTTTCCAGTCCATTTCGCTTTCTTCAAGAAGCTCTTCGAAACTTTTATTCGCTTCACTTTTCCGTTTTTCTTCCAGGCGCCGTTTTCTTTCTCGTTCTTCAGCTTCTAATTCCTGCTGCTTCCATTGTTTCTTCTTATTCTGTAATTGCTTCACCAGATCCTCATCCATTTGATCTTTCAAGGACGGCTTTTGGTCTTTCATAGACGTTCTCCCCTTTCACATACCTGCCTCGGAGAAATCATCGGATTCAGAATTCCACCGGCACCTTTGAAACGGAAAGCTCCTTTATACACTTCGACCTTCATCGAATCTTCAAAAAACAGTGACTGCTCTTTGTTCACTACCACCGGCATGACATCACTTTCCACGTCTTCATCTGAGATCTGCCGTTCGGTTTCGAGACGGATGAGAGGGATCCCATTCACCCCACATCCGCAATCGTCCGTATCGTAAACAAGTCGCAGCATCGAAGCGTCAGAATCCTTCATTAGCTGCTGAAGCTTTTCCTTTGCTTCGTCCGTAAATTCCATACGCATGATACTCACCTCTCCTCCCTATAGTAGCTACACGTGGCACGTGTAGCAACAACTACGCTTATTTTTTGTCGAATTGGGAACGGAAAGCTTTCTCCATGATCCCGGGAGTAGCCTGGTAGAGCTTGCTCGCTGCTTCCATCCAGACAGGTGCATTGATTTCCCTTTCGCCCGTGTAAAAGGTCCGTACCATTCGTCGTGCGATAGTATTAGGATCTAGCATGATCGTTTTGACTGATTCCTGGTAACCTCCACTGGGATCCGCTTCTTCAAAAAAGGAAGTAGCTACCGGGCCCGGATTCACGCCCGTCACGGTAACCTGATCCGTTTCCATCCTCAGGGAGTTCGTGAAACCGACAACCGCGTGCTTCGTTGCTGTATATACTGCCGCTTTCGGCGTAGCTATCTTCCCGGACTGGGAAGCGACATTGATGATATGCCCCTTGTTGCTTTCAAGTAGAGGTAATAATTCTTGAGTGAGATGAATCAGAGCCGTGACATTCAGTTGTATCATTTTATTCGACTTTTCCCAGGAAGCCTCACTCAACCGTTCGAAACTGCCGAAACCGGCGTTATTCACAAGCCCTGCCAGATCCGGATGCTTCTCTTTCACTTCCGTGAGCAATTTTTCCCTTTCAGCTTCGTTGGACAGATCAGCCGGAAACGTTATACAACTCACCCCGAAAGCTTCCTCTACATAGTCCCTGATGATTTCAAGCCTGCTTTCATTGCGGGCAACGATAATAGGAACAGCCCCCTCTCTCGCTAAATGAAGAGCAGTAAACATCCCCATCCCTTTGGAGGCTCCGGTCACTAATACTTTTTTGTTCTTCATTTTTTCAGTTAACATAATATATTTCTTGTCCTCCTGTAACTTCCATCTTTATTCGTGATTCTCCCCTTAAGTAATCGAGCTGTCCGATCGTTTCTGACATCGTCAACGCATACTGCTTTATATGTTGGTTAGGGAACAGTTCTTTACTTATATCGAATGCGTGAGCGGGCTGCTCTTTGATGAATCTATACACTTTCTCAGCCCGTTCCTCCTGTTGTCTCAGTCTGATATCAATCACTTCTTTCACATTATGAAAGACATTTCCGTGGCCGGGTAAAACACGCCGGACGCCGATGTGCTTCAATTTCTTCAAAGAAGAACGATACTGCATCATCGGTTCAGCCCTTTCAGAAGATCTAAACGGCGGTTCTATGATCGGATTGGGAGAAATGTGTGCCAACAAGTGATCCCCGCCGATAAGGCTGCCGTCTTCTTTTCTGAAGAAAGAGAGATGGCTCTGGGCATGCCCTGGGGTTTCAATGACACTCCATTCCGGATGATCAGGAATAACATCTCCCTCCTCTAACGTATCAGTGACTCTGACGAAAGGAAAGTCTTTCAATTTGCCCGGAGACCGATCTAGCTTCTCGACTAACTTCTCCGGCACCCCGTTTCTCAGATAAAAATCCTTGAAGAAAGATATATAGCGGGACACAAATGTCTCGTCTCTGATCAACCAAGGCAGACTCTTCTCGTGTGCCGCAATCATTTCCACGTTAGGCAGATATTCCACAAGACCTATGTGATCCGGATGATGGTGAGTAAGTATTACCTGTTGAATGTCTTCCGGCTTCATGCCGTATTCTTTCAGCTGACGATGGAACGCTGTCCAAGCTTCTTCTGTACGAACCCCGGCGTCTATCAGAGTGATCTTTTTACCCTTCAATATATATAAGTGAACATCACCGACGGCATAGGGGGTCGGCACTGTTATCATACAAACCGTATCTTCCAAAGTTTTCATAGTTTCTCCCCCGATAAATGAATGATTATTCATTATTGTAGCACGAGTGACTTTCTTTTCCTAATATTCTTTCTTGTGCTAAAAATCTTGCTAGTTAGACTTTTAGCAAAAGACTTTCTTTCCACCCATTCGTTTACTATACTTCTCAAGTATTAAGGCAACCTAGATAAGAAAGGAAGTTACCTATGGAAAAAGAGGCGAACAAAGGGTTTCTTATGAAAACCCTCGATTGGGTCGAGAAAGTCGGAAACAAACTCCCTCACCCGATTACGTTATTTGCATTGTTTGCATTGCTTGTCGTCGTTCTGTCCGCTGTTCTTGCGGCTGTTAACGTTCAAGTAGAAGACCCGGCTACCGGTGAGCAGCTCGAAGTAGTCAACCTGCTTTCCGCTTCGGGCATCCAATACATGTTTGAATCGATGGTAGAGAACTTCGTCGGCTTCGCACCACTCGGCACCGTGCTTGTTACGATGCTCGGGATAGGATTAGCCGAACGTTCCGGACTGATCAGTGCTATGTTACGTGGGCTTGTGACTTCCGTCCCACAATCCCTATTGACGGCAGCTCTTGTCTTTGCAGGTATCATGTCCAGCATGGCTTCAGACGCCGGATATGTCGTTTTGACACCACTCGGAGCTGTTCTGTTCGCAGGTCTCGGAAGACATCCTCTGGCAGGACTTGCAGCAGCTTTCGCAGGTGTATCGGCGGGATACAGTGCGAACTTGTTCCTTACTGCGCTGGATCCGCTGCTCGCTGATTTGACGATCCAGGCAGCAGCTACGATCGATCCCGGATATGCAGATTCGATCCTTTATACGATGAACTATTACTTCATGATCGCTTCTGTATTCGTTCTGACGATTATCGGAACCTTGATCACGGATAAACTGGTCGAACCACGACTCGGTTCATTCCAGGGAAGTACAGAAGATGATGAAATCAACTATTTGACGAAAATCGAGAAAAAGGGACTATGGGGAGCATTTATCGCCCTGATCATCACCCTTGGGCTTCTCTCGCTCCTGATTCTTCCGAGTTGGGGACCTCTCAGAAATCCGGATGAATTCCTGGCCAGTCCGTTCTTCCAAAGCCTGGTACCGGTCATCCTGATCGTCTTCTTCGTTCCAGGTTTCGTGTACGGAAAAATGACGGGCGCCATCAAGAACGACAAAGACGTCGCCAATCAGTTGTCGGATACGATGTCCACGATGGGGATGTACATCGTCCTGGCCTTTACCGCCGGACAGTTCGTTGCTTACTTCAACCATACCAATATGGGGAAAGTCTTGGCCGTCACAGGTGCCGATTTCCTCGACTCCATCGGTTTTACAGGAATCGGGCTCGTTATAGCCTTTATTATCGTTGCAGCCATCATCAACCTGTTCATCGGAAGCTCTTCGGCGAAATGGGCGATCATGGCTCCGGTATTCGTACCACTCATGATGCAACTCGGCTATTCCCCTGAGCTCACGACACTCGCTTATAGAATCGCCGACTCGACGACGAATATCATTTCGCCGCTTATGCCGTATTTCGCAATCGTCATAGCTTTTGCCCAAAAGTATGATAAAAATGTAGGAATCGGAACATTGATTGCTACAATGCTTCCTTACTCTATCGGATTTTTCATCATCTGGATCATTATGCTATTCGTATGGATGGCATTCGGATGGCCGATCGGACCGGGCGCAGGATTTTTCTACTAATAATTGAACATCTGAGAAGCTGCCTTATCATCAAAGGCAGCTTTTTCTTTTATGAACAGAGGGAACATGGTAAGATTTGAATAGCTATTCAACAGCTAAGGGGTGTCTTTATGCGTACACATATATTGGCTCATCGGGGAGCGAGCAGGTATGCCCCCGAAAATACGATGCCCGCTTTTCGGCTGGCAGAAGAGATGGGAGCCGAAGGGGTAGAGACGGATGTGCAACTGACGAAAGACGGTGTCCCTGTTTTGATTCATGACGAAAATGTACGCCGTACTACGGATGGTAAGGGCTTCGTCCAGGACTATACGTTCGAAGAATTGCGCATGCTGGATACAGGAAGCTGGTTTTCTTCTGAATTCAGAGGAGTACAAATCCCCTCCCTGGAGGAGTTGCTTCAATGGATCAGAGATTATCCTCTATTGCTCCATCTCGAACTGAAAACCGACGTTATTTCCTATAAACATATTGAAGAGAAAGTCTACGCACTTCTTCGTCATTATCAAGTGCTCGATCGTACATGTGTCTCAAGCTTCAATGAAGAAACGCTTTCAGTCGTCAAGGATTTGAACCCTTCCATGAGAACTGCTTTTCTGACTCCGACGAAAATGCGTAAACTTATTCCTTACCTATCGTCTATTCCCGTAGATGATCTTCATATAAAACATACCTTACTCTCTAAGAAGCTTATTCATCACTGCAACAAAAACAGAGTCCCTGTCCGCGTCTACACGGTCAATAGACCCGCTCTGTTGAGGAAATGCTTCCATTTGCAGTGTGCCGGTATTTTCACGGATGTACCGGACATAGCGATCAGTATAAGAAAGGCAAAAGAAAGGAGCACCTGACATGGAACTTTATTTCCTCGGTACCGGAAGCGGTGTCCCCTCTAAAGAGCGGAACGTTTCCTCTCTTACCCTCCGTCTCCTTGAAGAGACCGGAGCTGTGTGGATGTTCGACTGCGGCGAAGGGACGCAGCAACAGATCCTCCACTCTCCGATCAAACCGAGAAGAGTAGAGAAGATATTCATCACTCACTTGCACGGAGATCATATATACGGGTTGCCGGGATTTCTCAGCAGCAGATCCTTCCAGGGAGGGACTACCCCCCTTACCATTTACGGTCCTGAAGGGTTACAGGATTTCGTTGAACTTTCTTTAAAGATAAGCGGCACCCACTTGAATTATGAAATCGACTTCCGTCAAATCGAAGACGGCTTCACCGAGGACTCCCCGCAATTCGAGATCACTGCTCACCTTCTTGAACACGGCCTCGACTCCTACGGGTTTCTCATCAAAGAAAAAGCACAGCAGGGAGCCTTACAGAAAGAGAAGCTGGAGGCGATGGGGGTCCCCCCTGGCCCTATTTACCAGACGATCAAGAACCAGGAAAGAACGACACTCGAAGATGGAACCATCATCACCCGCTCTGAAGTTCTTGGAGCTCCGAAGCCCGGGAGATCGATTGCGATTTTAGGGGATACACGTTTTAAGAGCAGCCATGCGGAATGGATCCACGGCGCAGATTTGTTGGTTCATGAGGGGACGTTTTCGGGTAAAGAAAGAGAGATGGCTTATGAGTATTACCATTCAACCGTCTCTCAGGCAGCTGCACTCGCCAAAGAATCAGAGGTAGGTCGACTTATTGTGAACCATCTTTCTTCACGGTACCAGACACCCGATATCGAATTGCTTTCAGAAGAAGCGAAGAAAATATTCCCTGAGACGACCATTGCTCATGATCACTATCACGTCAGCATTCCGAGGAACAACGGCAAGGAAAGCTGAGGAACGTCAGAAAAATCGATTAAATGAAGGAGGCATTACTTGTGGAGATCATCGAACAACAAAAAAACTGGTTCCTGCAGGGACATACAAGAAGATATGCATTCAGGAAACGTCAGCTGGAGAAAATGAAACGGATGCTCGATACATTCGAAGCTCCCCTGTTGAAAGCTCTCCGTTATGACCTGAACAAATCGGGATTCGAAGCTTACACAACAGAGATCGCCTTTTTGAAAGCTGAAATAGACGAACAAGTGAAACATTTGAAAACGCGTATGGCACCTGAAAAGGTGAAAGCTCCCCTCACCCACGCCGGTACGGACAATTACATCATAAAAGAACCATACGGAAATGTATTGATCATAGCGCCGTGGAACTACCCACTGCAACTTGCCATAGCTCCTGCAATCGGAGCGATAGCCGCAGGTAATACGGCGGTCATCAAACCTTCCGAGATGACTCCGATGGTCTCCTGGGTCATCCGGCGAATGGTGGAAGAGTTCTTCCCCGAGCATATCCTGAAAGTGATCGAAGGAGGGAAAGAAGTTACCCAGAAATTACTCCAGGAACCTTTCGACTACATTTTCTTTACGGGAAGCGAGCGTGTCGGACAAATCGTAATGCAGAAAGCTGCCGAACAACTCATTCCTGTCACGTTGGAGCTCGGAGGAAAAAGCCCCGCCATCGTGCATAAGGATGCGAATGTACAGGTCGCTGCCAGAAGAATTGCCTGGGGCAAGCTGATCAATGCCGGTCAGACGTGTATCGCCCCTGATCATGTTCTTGTTCATGAGGAAGTCAAGGATTCCTTCATCGAAGCATACAAAGAAGCTGTGACTCATCTGTATTCTTCTGAGCCTTTACAGAACGAGGACTACGTAAAAATCGTCAATAAGGATCACTTCCATCGCATCAAAGAATACCTCGAAGAAGGGAACGTAGCATTCGGAGGCGAAACGAGTGAAAAAGAAAACAAGATCGCTCCTACCGTCCTTACTGATGTCAGCCGGGACGATAAAGTCATGCAGGAGGAAATATTCGGACCTGTCTTGCCTGTAATCGGTTATGATGAACTGGATGATGTGATACGTACATTAAGCGGGAAACCGAAGCCTCTGGCTCTTTACTACTTCGGTGAGAGTCAGAAAGATCAGAAACTGGTCACTACCACCCTCTCTTTCGGAGGAGGATGCATCAACGACACGCTCTATCACATCATCAACCCGCATCTTCCGTTCGGCGGCGTCGGAAGCAGCGGCATGGGAAGCTATCACGGGAAGTACAGCTTCTCTACGTTCACGCATGAAAAATCGATCACGAAACAGACGACGAAGTTCGATCCTTCCTTCCGTTACAAACGAGACGAGAAAAGCTTGAAGATTATCAAAAGTCTCCTGTAATCAGTCATCAAGGAAATCTTTTTGAAAGCTTGTGGAAATGGTTGCGGGAGGGGTTTTCGCTTTATGGAAAATGCCCTCCCCATATTTTTGTCTCAATTCTTCCATGGCCTTATACAACGGTTCTTTCTCCGCTACCCATTCATAACTGAACAGATTGAGCTGTTCGACCGCTTCCGTCCTTTCCACCAATTCTGATAAAGTGATGCCAAGAAGACGGATGGGCTGCTGATTCCAGTGTTCTTCGAATAAGTCCACGGCTTCTCTCCAAATATCTTCTCTTTTATCTACATACTCCTGAAGCGACCTGCTCCTGGTAACCGTCTTTCTATTATTATAGCGGATCATGATCTGTATCTGCTGCCCTACGACATTCTTCCGTTTCATACGGTTCTCCACTTTGTCTGCAAGCTTCCGGAAGGTTTCATTGATATGCGTTTCACTGGTGGTGTCTTCCGGCAGTGTCGTCGAAGTACCGATACTCTTGAAAGAATGGATCGCCTCGGGGTCCACCTCTCTGTCATCGAACCCATTCGCTCTTTGATGGAGCTTCTGACCGTTGATACCGAGGAGTGCTTTCACTTCATACTCTTCTTTGGTAGCGAGGTCTTCGATCGTCTCTATTCCGATTTTCTTCAATTTCTCGTTCGTCTTCTCTCCCACTCCGTTCATGTCCCGAACAGGGAGCGGCCATAATTTCCTGGAAAGGTCCCTTTTTCTCAGAATCGTTATCCCCATCGGTTTTTTCATATCAGAAGCCATCTTCGCCAAAAATTTATTCGGAGCTATTCCTATACTGCAGGGGACCTGAAGTTCCTGGTAGATTCTCTGCTGAATCTCTTTCGCTAAATCAGGGGGATAATGGGAGGAAGCAACATCCGTCACGTCTATATAACCTTCATCGATAGAGACCGGTTGCACCATAGGGGTCACTTCTCTTAATAATGAAAACATGGCCTGGGACACTTCTTTATAACGTTCAAAATTGGGCCTTCTGATCAAGAGAGAAGGACAGAGCCTCTTTGCTTCTCCGACAAGCATCGTTGTCTTCACTCCGTATTTTCTCGCTTCATAACTGCTGGTGACGATCACGCCTTTCCTTTCTTCCGGATTGCCTGCTATGGCCAGCGGCTTTCCTCGAAGCTCCGGGTGATCAGCCATTTCTACGGACGCATAGAAACTGTTCATATCAATATGGAAAATGATTTTCGACCGAGAGCTCCCGGATTTCATCAGGTCACCACCTTTCGAACGTCTGTTTTCTTGAATTATATCAATTCTATCCCCAAAAAAGAAGAGTCGCGCTTCTTAGGCGCGACTCAAACTTCTTCTATGATAGCCAGCACGAACTCTGACACCTTGATCAAATCTTCTACCGGCATCTGCTCATCGGTCGTATGGATATTTTCATAACCTACAGCGAGATTGACTGTAGGAACACCGTAACTGGCGATAAGGTTAGCATCACTACCACCACCACTTTTCAGAAGTCTGCTGTCATGACCGATTTTCTTCGCAGCTTTTCTAGCAGTTTCGACGACCTTGTCCCCTTCCTTCTGTTTGTATCCGGGATACATGACGTCGATATCGAGCTCTACCTCGCCACCCATCTCTTCAGCGGCACGTTCAAAGGCCTTTTTCATTTTCTCGACCTGCTCGTTCATTTTCTCGGGTTCAAGAGACCGGGCTTCAGCCAGGATTTCGACATGGTCACAAACGACATTCGTCTGCTGTCCACCTTCGAACCTGCCGATATTAGCCGTCGTCTCATCATCAATCCGCCCGAGCGGCATATCAGCGATTGCTCTTGAAGCAATAGTAATAGCAGAAACTCCATTTTCCGGCGCAACACCAGCGTGAGCTTTCTTCCCTTTGACGGTGGCCTTGATTTTGGATTGGGTAGGAGCTGCCACGATAATGTCACCGACCGTTCCGTCACTATCCACCGCATAGCCGTACTTGGCTGTCAGTTTCGAATGATCGAGATGACGAGCGCCTACAAGCCCACTTTCTTCTCCGGCCGTAATTACGAATTGAATCGTGCCATGGGTATGCTGTTCTTCTTTCAATACGCGCACCGCTTCCAATAGAGCTGCTACACCGGCCTTATCATCTGCACCGAGAATCGTATCTTCCCCGGAAACAATGTAATCTCCTTCGATTCGCGGCTCGATATTCTTCCCTGGTACTACCGTATCCATATGCGTAGTGAAATAAATGGTATCTTTCGAAGGATCCGTCCCTTCGAGAGTACAAATCAGATTGCCGGATCCATGACCCGTGTGTTTTTTCGAATCGTCTTCCTCCACTTCAAATCCTAGTCCCGTGAGTTTTTCTTTAAGTACCTTTGCAATTTCTTCTTCGTGCTTCGTTTCTGAATCCACTCTCACCAGTTCCATGAATTCGTCGATCAGACGCTGACGATTAACCATAAGGACTCCCCCTTTTTCCTGTCTTTCTGTACGTTACCGAAATGATGGACCGCTGTCAATTACAGCGGTATGTTCCCGTGCTTTCGGTGTGGACGCTGCTCTTCTTTGTTCTGTAGCATGTGGAGGGACTGTTTCAATTTCATCCTCGTCTCTCTCGGATCGATTACATCATCGACCATACCAAGGCCGGCTGCCACATATGGATTCGCGAACCGGTCTCTGTATTCATCGATTTTTTCCTGTCTCGTCACTTCCGGGTTCTCACTTTGACGAATCTCTTTTGCATAGATGATATTCGCCGCTCCTTCAGGCCCCATAACCGCAATTTCTGCGTTCGGCCATGCAAATACGAGGTCTGCTCCGATCGATTTACTATTCAGCGCGACGTATGCGCCTCCATAAGCCTTCCTTGTGATCACCGTCAGTTTCGGCACGGTCGCTTCCGAATACGCATACAGGATTTTTGCCCCATGTCGGATAATACCTCCATGTTCCTGTTTCACACCCGGGAAGAAACCGGTGACGTCTTCAAACGTAACGAGTGGGATATTGAACGAATCACACATGCGGATGAAACGGGCGGCTTTATCACTCGAATCGATATCAAGCCCTCCTGCCATGTATTTCGGTTGGTTGGCAATGATACCGACAGTATGGCCACCTATTCTTGAGAATCCGACGACGACGTTTTTTGCAAATTTTGCATGGATTTCAAAGAAGGACTCATCATCCACGATGTAATCGATCAACTTCCTTACGTCATAGGGACGGGAGGCATGAAAAGGTACGAAATCCGTAATATCCGGAAGGAAATCTTCACTCTGTTCATCCGTGAATGCAGGAGCTTTCTGTTTGTAACTATCCGGAAGATACGACAATAGATCCTTCACAGCATCCAAAGCCTCTTCTTCGGTCGCAGCCTGAATATGCGCATTCCCGCTCGTGGAATTATGTACCCCCGCTCCACCGAGATCCTCTGCGGATATATTTTCTCCGGTAACAGTCTCGATCACTTTTGGACCAGTGATGAACATCTGGGACGTCTCTTCCACCATGACGACGAAATCCGTAATCGCCGGGGAATAAACAGCACCGCCCGCACAGGGACCTAAAATCACAGAAATTTGCGGAATGACTCCTGAGTAGATCGAATTCCGGTAAAAGACGTGGCCATATCCATCGAGCGACGAGACCCCTTCCTGGATTCTCGCGCCTCCGGAGTCATTCAACCCGATGAACGGCACCCCGTTCTTTGCGGCCAGGTCCATGACGGCAGCAATTTTCTTTCCGTGCATTTCACCAAGAGCTCCTCCATACACGGTGAAATCCTGAGCGAACAAATAGATCCCACGACCGTTGATAGTCGCATAACCCGTGACCACCCCTTCTCCGGGAGCATCCTTCACTCCGGCATCATGGTGACGGTGCTGGATAAAAGGGTTGAGCTCCATGAAGGATCCATCATCGACGAGATAATCGATTCTCTCGCGTGCTGTCAGCTTCCCTTTTTCATGCTGCTTGGCAATCTTCTCATCTCCACCACCCAGTTCCGTTTCTCTGCGTTTATCGTATAATTCATTGATTTTATCGAACATATCCATAGCAATTACCGCTCCTTTTTCTCTTCACAAAGTTCATACAATACTCCGTGCCCTGATTTCGGATGGAGAAAGGCGATACGGCTGTCATGAGCTCCCTGTTTCGGAGTCTCATGAATCATGCGCACTCCTTTTTCTTTCAGGTGGGCAATCCTTTCATCTATATCCTCTACATCCAGCGCTACGTGATGAATGCCTACCCCTTTGCTGTCGATGAACTTCTGAATCGGGGAATCTGCGTCCAGAGGTTCCAGCAGCTCGATTCTTGTATCTCCAACGGGGAAAAAGGCGACCTTCACTTTCTCCTCCTCAACGGTCTCCACGGTTTCAAGCGGAAGTCCGAGGGTGTGCTGGTAAAAAGGAAGGACTTCTTCAAGATGCTGAACGGCAATCCCTATATGAGAAACTTTTTTTGGAGGCGTCGCTTCCTCCCCCCTTACCAGTTCCTTTATGAACATAGCAGTCTCAGACATGGCCGTACCACTTGTGAATATTTTCTTCACACCCTTTTGTTCAAGGAAGGGGATATCTTCCGTTGGTATGACGCCACCGCCGATCACCGGAATATCGCTGGCATCATTCGCCTCAAGAGCCTCCACCACTTTCGGAAACAACGTTTTATGAGCACCGGACAAAGAAGATAGACCGACCACATCCACATCTTCCTGGATGGCAGCCTGGGCTATCTGCTGAGGAGACTGCCGGAGGCCTGTATAAATCACTTCCATCCCCGCATCTCTCAGCCCCTGCGCAATAATGAGGGCCCCGCGATCATGTCCGTCCAGACCCGGTTTGGCAATTAGTACACGTATTGGTTCCATTATCGTTCACCCTTCCTACATCGCTGTATATTCACCGAATTCTTCTCGTAATACGTTCGCAATCTCACCGACGGTTGCGTATTCTTTCACAGCCTTCACAATGATAGGCATCAGTTTCTCGTTTGTCACGGCAGCTTGCTTCAGTTCACGAAGCACCGCTGACACCCGTTCTTGATCACGGGTCTCTCTCGCCTGACGGGTGGATGCAATCTGATTGTTTTCGAGTTCTTCGTCGACTCTGAGTAGCTCAGGCTCCACCTCTTCATCTATGGTGAATTCATTCACCCCTACAATGATCTCTTCTTTCTTCTCAATATCTTTCTGGGTATCGTAGGCTGTCTGGTGGATTTCCCTTTGCATAAAACCGGCCTCGACCGCCTTCACCGCTCCGCCGAGATCGTTGATTTTATCCAGGTATTCATTTGCCTGCTGTTCAATCTCATCCGTAAGCGACTCCACGTAATAAGAACCGGCCAGAGGATCGACGGTTTCGGAGACGCCGCTTTCGTGTGCCAGTATCTGCTGGGTTCTAAGTGCTATCCGTGCAGAATCCTCGGTAGGCAAAGCCAGCGCTTCATCTCGCGAATTCGTATGGAGACTCTGCGTTCCTCCTAAGATCGCCGCCAGAGCCTGGACCGTTACGCGGACGATGTTGTTATCCGGTTGCTGGGCTGTGAGTGTACTACCTCCCGTCTGGGTGTGAAAGCGCATCTTCCAGCTTTTAGGGTTTTCCGCCTTGTATTTTTCTTTCATGATTTTGGCCCACATCCGTCTGGCTGCTCGGTATTTCGCAGCTTCTTCAAAAAACTGATTGTGCGCATTGAAGAAGAAAGCGAGTCTCGGAGCAAACTGATCGACCTCAAGCCCTGCTTCTATAGCGGCATCTACATAAGCCATCCCATTGGCTATCGTGAACGCGACCTCCTGCACAGCCGTTGCACCGGCCTCCCGGATATGATAGCCGGAAATACTGATCGTGTTGAACTTCGGAAGATTTTCCTGACAGTAAGAGAAGATATCCGTGATGATTCTCATCGAAGACTCGGGAGGAAAAATATACGTCCCTCTCGCTATGTATTCTTTCAAGATATCGTTCTGAATCGTTCCTGTCAGCTTCTCCTTCGCCACTCCCTGCTTTTCCCCGACAGCGATGTACATGGCCAGCAGGATGGAAGCCGGTGCATTGATCGTCATAGACGTACTCACCTGATCCAATGGAATCTGATCGAATAGCTGCTCCATGTCCTCGAGGGTGTCAATGGCTACACCTACTTTTCCGACTTCCCCTTCGGCCATCGGATCATCGGAGTCATAGCCGATCTGTGTCGGAAGATCGAATGCTACGGAAAGTCCTGTTTGCCCCTGCTGGAGCAGGTATTTGAACCTTTCGTTCGTCTCTTTCGCCGACCCGAACCCTGCATATTGTCGCATCGTCCAATGTCTGCTCCTGTACATCGTCGGCTGTATCCCTCTTGTATAAGGATATGTTCCGGGAAATCCTATCTCATTTATGTACTTAACATCTCCATGATCCGGCTCGTACAGGCGTTTAACCGGAATACCGGAACTGGTAGTAAAGGATTCCTTTCGTTCCGGAAATCTTTGTATCGTTTTTTCTACATCTTCATCCCATTTTCTCTTCTGATCATTATAAGATTCGTTCATCGTGTCCCTCCTCGAAAATCTTCATTCTATAAATATAGTAACAATAAAGCGCTTACTTTTGCACGATTTTTCGTTGCTTACTGGCATTCTTCTCCTTGTCTTCTCCTCTTATCTTGTGTAAAATACGATTAGCATGTGAAAGTGAAGGAGGTTTCACCCTTGGCAGAAGGAAGAAAGCCATCAAAACGTGAAAGAAGAATGAAAGTCGTGATCTATATCATGATATTTTCAATGCTATTGTCTTCTCTATTAATGGGAGCAAGCTATTTCTTATAATCAGTACAGGGAGCAGTCGTAGAGCTACGACTGCTTTTATTATACATCACTTTTCTTGAAGGAGCGCTTGATGATCAGATAATCTTCTATTTCGTTCAGCAGCTGGAATAGGCTGGCCCTACTCTCGAAGGCTTCCCTGGATTCCGGCAAAGGTTCCTCCTTGAAATAGTCACGGAGTTCTTTCAGTTCTTTCAGGTAAATGACTGCCGTGTTACCCGGGTGCACCGCTTCCGACAACTCCTCGAAAAACGCTCCGATTTTCTGCGCGTACTTGTCGTGTTGAGAAATCCTGATGACGAGAGGAAGCATTCGTTCGAGCAGTTCAAACTGTTTGGTCCTCATGTGGAAATAATGGTAATAAGGATGGTGCGCACGCAGGACGTGGTTCTCCACTTCCCGGAAAGCGAGTGCTTTCGCCTTTTCCAGCAGTTCCGCCGTTTTCGTCAGCTCTTCTCCTGCCCACGTATACTTCTCTTCCTTCAGGTAGGCAGCGAGTTCCTTCAGGATAACCGAGAAATACGATTCGACTTCGATCTGGTACTCTTCAAGATTATTCTCAAGACTGGGCATATAAATATTCAACAAGAGAGCGATTCCTATCCCGATGACAATAAGCAGAAATTCGTTCCACACAATCGAAAGAGTGATTTCGTTGAAGGTATACAGATGCAGGATGATGACAGAGCTCGTAATGATTCCGGGAGTTATCTTCAACCTTACCGTTGTAGGGATGAATAATACCAGCATGACTCCGATCGCTGCAGGGTTGAAACCGATCATGGCTTCGAAAAAGATATAGGAATACAGAATCGCTACCATACATGCTGCAAAACGATGCCAGGCGGACAGGAGTGACTTCTTCCTGGTCGCCTGGATACACAGAATCGTGACGATTCCGGCTGAAGCGAAATTATCGAGACCTATCCATTGAGCAATCCATATGGCTATCGGTGTACCTAGAGCTGTCTTTATCGTACGTGATCCAATTTTCATTGACGGGAAATCCTTTCATACAAAAAGGGGTCTTTGCTGAACAAAGACCCTTTCGCTTATGCAATTATACTTCTTCACAATACTCGTCGAAGCTTTTTTGCAGCTTGTTGATTACTTCCATCGGTTCGAAACCTTCAATGTCGTGACGCTCGACCATTGTTTTGATCTCGCCATCCTTCAACAAAGCAAAAGACGGGGAGGATGGTGGATAACCAGTGAAGTATTCTCTCGCTCTATCTGTAGCTTCGCGGTCCTGACCGGCAAAAACAGTGACAAGATGATCCGGTCGTTTGTCATAATGGATGGCGTGCATTGCTGCAGGACGCGCAATTCCGCCGGCACATCCGCATACTGAGTTAATCATGACAAGCGTCGTTCCCTTCCTGTTCAGGGCACTATCCACTTCATCAGGTGTAGTAAGTTCCTGATAACCTGCATCAACGATTTCGTTTCTGGCTTTCGTGACGACATCTTCCATATATAAGTTGAAATCCATGTAATTCGCTCCTTTATTATGTGCTATACACATTCTACCAAGTAGAAACGAATGTTTCAATTCACTTTTAGTTTACATAATCTAATTACCGTTAATATACGGATGTGTCGTCTGCGTAAGCTTCCAAATTTTCTTTCACTTTCTGAAGGAAATTACCGGCGATAAGTCCATCCAGGATACGGTGATCGAGAGATAGACATAGATTGACCATATCTCTTGCTCCGAACATGCCGTCCATATACACCGGCTTTTTGACGATGGATTCCACCTGCAAAATGGCAGCCTGAGGATGATTGATGACTCCCATCGACTGCACGGATCCGAAAGAACCTGTGTTGTTCACCGTGAAGGTACCTCCCTGCATATCATCTGAGGTCAGTTTACCCTGGCGCGCCTTCGTGGCAAGAGTATGGACACTTTTAGCGATTCCTTTTATACTTTTCTCATCCGCATCACGTATAACGGGAACGAATAGTTCATTTTCTTTCGCAACAGCTATATTCAAATTGATATCTTTCTTCTGAATGATTTTATCTCCCGCCCACTGACTGTTCAATTCCGGAAATTCTTTGAGGGCCTGGGCTACGGCTTTCACGAAAAATGCAAAATAGGTAAGACTGAATCCTTCTTCCTGCTTGAATTTGTTCTTCAGCTTTTCTCTTAAGGCTACGAGGTTCGTTACATCCACTTCCACCATCATCCAAGCATGTGGAATTTCAGTCGTTGAAGTGACCATATTCGAAGCGATCGCTTTTCTTACTCCAGTGACAGGAATTTCTTTATCTCCTGACTCAAGCACCGTCTCTTCAGATTTTTTCTGCGATGGTTGCTTTTCAGCAGTTTGCGTTGTACCACTTTCTTTCTTTTCAGCTTTTGAAGGTTGACTGTGGCTACCTTCAGCTACGAAGCGTTCTACATCTTTACGGGTGATACGGCCTCCACGACCTGTTCCTTCGACGTCGTTCAGATCGATTCCGTGTTTGGAAGCCAGCGTAAGTACAGCCGGCGAAAATCTCGGCTTTTCTTTCGCAGTTTCCTCGCCGGACGGCACCGGGGTTTCTTCGACCGGAGCTGAAGCTTTCTCTTCCGTCGAATCTTCTTCTTTCCCTTCTATCTCGATGTAGCAGATCAAATCCCCCACCGAAACCGTTTCCCCTTCTTCCACTTCAAGTTCCGTGATTGTTCCGCTGAAAGAAGAAGGAACTTCGGCATTCACTTTGTCCGTCATCACTTCAGCAATCGGATCATATTTCTCTACCGTATCTCCCGGCTTCACAAGCCAGGAGCTGATCGTTCCTTCTGTGACACTTTCACCGAGCTGCGGCATGTTGATTTTTTCTACAGGCATGTCCATTCCTCCCTCTAAAACTCCGCAAGTTTACGCATAGCTTTTTCCACTTTATCAGGGTTCATCATGAAATGTTTTTCCATAGATGGGGCGTAAGGCATCGCCGGAACATCCGGTCCTGCGAGCCGTTCAATGGGGCTATCGAGATCAAAGAGACAGTTCTCACTGATAATCGCTGATACTTCGGAGATGATTCCGCCCTCTTTGTTATCTTCACTGATCAGTAAGACTTTACCGGTTTTCTTCGCAGCTTCGATGATACTCTCCTTGTCGAGAGGATATACCGTACGCAAGTCCAGGATATGAGCACTAATTCCTTCCTGCTCCAACTTCTCAGCAGCCTGAAGTGCAAAGTGTACGCATAACCCGTAGGTGATAATCGTGATATCCGATCCCTCGCGCTTCACATCCGCCTTTCCGATAGGCAGGGTGTAGTCCTCGTCTGGCACTTCACCTTTGATCAGACGGTACGCCCTCTTGTGTTCAAAGAATAAGACGGGATCGTTGCTTCGGATAGATGCTTTCAGCAGTCCCTTCACATCGTAAGGGGTTGAAGGCATGACGATTTTAAGTCCCGGAGTGTTTGCAAACAACGCTTCCACGGACTGGGAGTGGTACAATGCGCCGTGAACTCCCCCTCCGTACGGAGCACGTATCGTAAGAGGAACATTCCAATCATTGTTGGAGCGGTAACGTACTTTGGCGGCTTCTGAAACGATCTGGTTCACAGCAGGCATGATGAAGTCGGCAAACTGCATTTCCGCTACAGGACGCATCCCGTACATCGCAGCCCCGATACCTACCCCCGCAATAGCAGACTCAGCTAGTGGGGTATCCAACACCCTGTCTTCTCCGAATTCTTCGTAAAGACCGTCCGTCGCACGGAAGACTCCCCCGCGAACACCTACATCCTCTCCCAATACGAAAACTTTATCATCGTTTCTCATTTCTTCTTTTAGCGCTTTTGTAACAGCCTGAATATAAGAAATAACCGGCATTTCTCATCCTCCTCCCTCTTCGTAAACGTGATCCATCAATGATTCCGCATCTGCGTAAGGGGCCTGCTCTGCATAATCGGTAGCATCGTTTACGATATCCTTCAATTCCTGCTCCATTTCCTTCTCTTTCTCTTCTGTCAATAATCCAGCATCACGTAGATAGTTGCCGAAAGTAATAAGCGAATCTTTCTTCTTCGCTTCATCCACTTCATCCCTCTCCCGGTAAGCTCGATCATCATCGTCACTCGAGTGGGGAGTCAATCTGTAGGAGACCGTCTCTATGAGAGAAGGGCCATCGCCATTCCTTCCACGGTCTGCAGCTTTCTTAACCGCTTCATATACCGCAAGCGGATCGTTTCCATCTACCGTTTCGCCCGGCATCCCGTAGCCGATCGCCCGATCAGAAACCTTTTCACAGGCAATCTGCTTCTCAACGGGAACCGAGATGGCGTATTTATTGTTCTCCACCATGAAAATGACGGGAAGCTTATGAACGCCTGCGAAGTTCGCCCCTTCGTGGAAATCCCCCTGGTTGGAAGAGCCTTCTCCGAACGTTACGAGACTGACGAAATTCTTTTTCTCCATTTTTCCAGCCAGTGCAATACCGACCGCATGCGGAACCTGGGTGGTGACCGGAGAAGAACCGGTAACGATCCTGTTTTTCTTCTGTCCGAAATGACCAGGCATTTGCCTTCCACCACTGTTAGGGTCTTCCGCTTTGGCGAAGGCAGACAACATTAATTCACGCGCCGTCATTCCGAATGAAAGGACGACTCCCATATCTCTGTAGTAAGGAAGAGCATAATCTTCGTCTAAATTCAAAGCGTAGGAAGCACCTACCTGAGCAGCTTCCTGCCCCTGGCAGGAAATGACAAAAGGAATCTTACCGGAACGGTTCAACAGCCACATTCTCTCATCGATCTTTCTGGCGAGCAGCATGGTTCTGTACATATCAAGAACCTGTTCATCACTTAATCCGAGAACTTCATGTCGGTTTTCACTCATCGTTTTTCCTCCTTTATCAGCCATGGATCTGCTTTCCGTCGACGGCCATCGCAGCTTCTCCGAGCACTTCAGATAGTGTCGGGTGAGGGTGGATGCTTGATGCAATTTCCCACGGGGTCGCATCCAGGACTTTCGCAAGACCCGCTTCAGAAATAAGATTCGTTACGTCCGGTCCTATCATATGGACACCGAGAAGGTCATCGGTCTCCTTGTCGGCTATGATTTTCACGAAGCCTGAAGCGTTCCCTTCCACTAATGCTTTTCCAATAGCCTGAAACGGGAACTTCCCTATCTTCACTTCATACCCTGCTTCGATCGCTTCGTCTTCTGTCCATCCGACCCTGGCAGCTTCGGGGCTGGAGTAGATACAGGAAGGAACCTCTTTATCACTCATAGGTGCAGGCTGATTGTCGTTCATATGTTCGACAGCCGTTATTCCTTCGTGAGAAGCTACGTGAGCCAGCTGCATACCACCGATGACGTCTCCGATGGCATAGATATGGCTCTCTTTCGTCTGATACATCTCATTAGTCTGTACAAATCCGTTTTCTACGATGATATCCGTATTTTCAAGCCCGATGTTCTCCACATTGGCAGTCCTTCCTACAGAGACAAGAAGCTTCTCCGCCTTCACTTCCACAGAGGACTCCTCCATCTCAGCCTTTACTGTGACTGCCTTTCCGGTAGTCAATGTGTCAGGAAGCACTTTCGCACTCGTATGAATAGTTATACCTTTGCGCTCAAGCTGGCGATGCATTTCTTTGGATATATCCTTATCTTCCTGAGGGAGTATACGGGAGGCGAACTCAACGATGGTCACCTCAACGCCGAAGTCTGAAAGCATCGAAGCCCATTCCACTCCGATCACTCCTCCACCGACGATGATGATGGAAGCTGGAAGTTCTTTCATTCCAAGGGCGTCATCAGAAGTCATCACCTGTTCTCCGTCAATATGTAGCCCTGGCAATGTTCTTGGAGAAGAGCCTGTAGCTACCAGCACATTTTTCGGCAGAAGCATGACATTTTCATCTCCGTTGTTCATTTCTACGGAAATCGTACCTGCCGAAGGAGAAAAGATAGAAGGACCGAGAATGCGTCCAAACCCTTCATAAACGTCTATCTTTCCTTTCTTCATCAATCCTTCCACCCCTTTGTGCAGCTGGTCGACGATCGATTGTTTTCTTTCCTGCACTTTGGTGAAATCCAGGGATACCCCTTCTGCTAGCACACCATAATCTCCGGCATGTTTCGTCTCCGCGTAGACTTCCGCACTCTTCAGTAGGGCTTTGGATGGAATGCACCCTCTATGAAGACACGTTCCGCCGAGGTCACCTTTTTCAACGATTGCCACTTTCTTTCCAAGCTGGGAGGCACGTATGGCAGCCACATAACCGCCAGTACCTCCACCAAGAACGACCAAATCATATTCATTCGCCACTTATATCCCTCCCGTTAGGTTCAAACGTAGACTTTCGGTTTCTCTTCACCCTTCAATACTCTCAATGCCCCCTCATTCAAAGCAGACATTTCGTTCTCTCCGGGGTACACCAGGACCTCTGCAATCCAATCCACCTGGTTTATGATGTTCTCCACGAAATCTTTCCCATAAGCAAGACCTCCGGTCAGAACGATCGCATCGAGGTCTCTGCCGAAAACCACACTAAGACTTCCTATTTCTTTCGCTATCTGATAAGCCATGGCCTGATAGATGAGTTCCGCTTCGCTGTCTCCTTCTTTGATGCGTTCTTCCACTTCCAGGGCATCACTCGTTCCGAGATAAGCGGTAAGGCCGCCTTTCCCTATGAGTTTCTTCATGATTTCATCGATGTAATACTCTCCTGATAAACTGAGCTGTACCAGGTCCCCGGCAGGCACGGTCCCCGCCCTTTCAGGAGAGAAGGGACCCTCTCCATGAAGGCCGTTGTTGACGTCGATGACTTTTCCGTCTTTATGAGCTCCTACCGTAATACCTCCACCCATGTGGGCGACGATAAGATTCGCTTTCTCATAGTCTTTATCCAGTTGTTCACTGGCACGTCTGGCTACAGCTTTCTGATTGAGAGCATGGAAGATGCTCTTCCTCGGCAGTTCCGGTACACCGGAGATACGAGCCACTTCTTCCATTTCATCGACGACGACAGGATCCACAATGTAAGATTTCGCATTCGCTTTGTCCGCTATCTCAAATGCGATCAGTCCGCCGAGGTTGGATGCGTGCTCTCCGTTATAACCATTCTTAAGATCCTGGAGCATCTGGTCATTCACTTCATAGGTTCCACCGGGAATGGCCTTCAAAAGACCGCCTCTACCACAGACGGCATCAAGGTCATTCACTTCGAAATGCCTCTCTTTAAGAAGGTCAAGGATGACACGTTTCCGGAAATCATACTGGTCCATCAATTTTTTGAAACGTTTCAATTCCTCCTGCTGGTGACGGATCGTTTCTTCAAAAAGGGAAGTATCATTTCTGAACAGGGCTATTTTCGTTGATGTAGATCCGGGGTTGATGACTAGCGTGTGAAAATCCATGAACAGTCTCCTCTTATAAACGATGTTTCAAAATATGTTTTTCATCCTGCAGAAACTGACTTCTCGAATGTCTCATGCGTTCGATCCGTTCCTCTGCAAGTCGATCGGCAGCCAGGTTCGCCGGGATATTATCTCTTCGGGAGATTTCAAATACCTGGGACACATTGTCGTAGATCGTCTCTACCTTCTTCATCGCCCGTTCTTTGTTGTAGCCGTTCAGTTCATCTGCTACGTTGATGACTCCTCCGGCATTGATGACGTAATCGGGGGTATATACGATCCCCTTCTCATGAAGAACCTCCCCGTGTGACGCATCTTTCAACTGGTTGTTCGCCGCTCCTGCGATCACTTTTGCTTTCAATCTCGGGATCGTTTCGTCGTTGATCGTAGCTCCGAGCGCACAAGGGGCATAGATATCACAGTCGACATCATAAATGTCATCCGGTTCGACCGCTTTCGCTCCGAATTCATCGACTGCTCTTTTCACAGCTTCTTTATTGATGTCTGTGACCACAAGAGAAGCTCCTTCCTCATGAAGGTAACTGCACAAATGGTAGGCAACATTCCCTACACCCTGGATAGCGATCGTCTTCCCTTCAAGACTGTCCGTACCGAACCCTTCTTTCGCAGCCGCTTTCATTCCTCTGTACACCCCGTACCCTGTGACCGGTGACGGATTTCCGGACGACCCGAAAGCGGGGGAAATCCCTGTGACGAAGTTCGTTTCCTGATAAATCGTATCCATGTCCTGAACCGTCGTCCCGACATCTTCTGCAGTGATATAACGACCGTGAAGTCCCTGGATATATCTGCCGAAAGCACGGAACATTTCTTCGTTCTTCTCCGTCTTCGGATCACCGATGATCACTGTCTTTCCTCCACCGAGGTTCAGCCCGGCCGCCGCGTTTTTGTAGGTCATTCCTCTTGCAAGACGAAGCGCATCTTCGACTGCCGCTTCTTCCGTTTCATACGTCCACATTCTAGTGCCTCCGAGAGCAGGTCCGAGCGTAGTGTCATGGATAGCGATCACCGCTTTTAACCCGGAGGTTTTATCCTGACAAAAGATGAGTTGTTCATAATCGTACTTTTCCATATAGCTGAAGAATTCCATTATTCTTCCTCCTTCTGCACAGCAAGTGCTAAAGATAATAGTTTCGTTTCCGGACTATCGGACCTGGATGTTACCACTATCGGAGCTTTCGCCCCTGAAATCATCCCCGCTACGCGGGCATTTCCAAAATACACAAACGATTTGTACAGAACATTCGCGACTTCAATATCAGGTGCTACTAATACATCCGCTTTGCCAGCGACATTCGATTCGATCCCTTTTTGTCTGGCTGCCTGTTCATTCACTGCATTGTCAAACGCCAATGGGCCGTCAACGATACACCCTTTTATCTGATTCCTGTAGTTCATCTGTGCGAGCAGTGCAGCATCTGTGGTAGCCTCCATGGAAGGA
The DNA here is from genome assembly GCF_900100295.1 of Salimicrobium halophilum. GTDB lineage: Bacteria > Bacillota > Bacilli > Bacillales > Halobacillaceae > Salimicrobium > Salimicrobium halophilum. Next base: position 211,304 of record NZ_FNEV01000001.1, on the reverse strand, counting down.
TTCACCTTCTCTACAGCAGCAAGGACAGCCACCTTCGGCTCAGGTATCCCCGTCTGATGAGCTACCTGTACAGCATTCTCGATGATCTGCGATTTTTCCTTCAGCTGCGGACTGATATTCATTGCAGAATCCGTAAGAAATAAAATCCTGTCGTAATCCGGGAAGTCGAATAGCGCAACATGGGATAATACCTTGCCGGTCGTAAGTCCATACTCTTTATGAAGAACTTGTTTCATCAGGGTGGCAGTATCCACGTTCCCTTTCATCACTACATCAGCTGATCCTTCTGACACAGCCCTCACTGCTGCCATTGAAGATTGTTCAGCAGGCGTATCTATTATGGATATGCTTTCTCCGAGAGACACCCCAGCACGCCCGGCTGCTTCATGAATCTGTTCTGCCTCCCCGAACAGAAGGAAAGAACAGAGATTCCGCGACTCCGCCTGGGCAATCGTTTCTAAAATACCTTCCTCAGCTGCCTGGGCTACAGCGACCGTCCGTTTTTCAACCGGTTCCTTTTTGAGTAACTGGTCCAGTCGATCCATACTCCCACCTCCTACTTCTGATTCTCATTTTTACTTAATCCGTATTTGTCCAACTTATAGTATAAGTTCCTTATCGATACTCCGAGCGCTTTTGCCGTTCTTGTTTTATTGAAGTTGTGAGCGCGGAAGGCCTGAACGAGCAGCTGCTTTTCATATTGATCCAGCGTATCCTGAAGTTGAAAGCCCGACCACTCGATATCTCCATTCCAATCCGGGCTGATGCTGTTACTCAGAGGAGGCAGGTGATGGTCCCGGATAAGGGAAGACGTATTCTCCATATTGATGAATGCTCGTCCGAGGATATTCTCCAATTCACGCACATTCCCCGGCCAGTCATAATCTTCGAGGCGATGGAAGGCCGTCTCCTCTATCCCTTCGACTTTGCGACCGTAAGCATCATTCAACCTTCCGAGAAGGAATGGAACGAGTTCTCTCAAATCTTCCTTACGCTCTCTGAGAGGAGGAATCTGTATCGGCAGCTTATTCAACCGGTAATAAAGATCTTCGCGGAAAAACTCATTGGCGATGGCCTTTTCTAAATTCATATTCGTCGCAGCTATGACCCGTACATCTATCTTCTCAGGCTCATAGCTTCCGACCCGTCTCACTTCCTTTTCCTGCAACACTCTAAGGAGCTTCGCCTGGACATCGATCGGTAATTCTCCGATTTCATCAAGAAACAGTGTGCCCTGATGTGCTTCTTCGAAATAGCCTTTTTTGTCCTCTTCTCCGATTACTCCGAAAAGTTCCTCTTCCATATGTTCATGAGACATGGTAGCGCAGTTCAGGCGTATGAACTTCTGATGACGTCTTTCGCTCTCGTGGTGGATGGCATGGGCCAATAGTTCCTTCCCTGTCCCGGATTCCCCTCGAAGCAGGACGGTTACAGAAGTATTAGCTGCGATTTTCGCCTGATCCAACACCAACTGCAACGCTTCTGAATTTCCGATGAGGTCGGTGAACGTATAGGAGGATTCCAGGTTCCTGATCAACTGCTTCGCTTTCGTCAGTTCTTCATTCAACTGATAGAGCTCGGAAACATCATGAAGGACACCGACACTCCCCTTCAGCACTCCATCAACGATAACGGGCGCGACATTCACCAGTACGTCTCTGCGCTTAGGCCCCACTTTCATCTGCACCCCACGAACCGGTTTTTTCGTCCGGAGTACTTGCATATGCATACTCTCGCCTTCAGAGATGTCAGCTGTTGCAGGTTTCCCGATCACTTCCCGTTCGGTGAGACCGGTGATTTTCGTATAAGCCGGGTTGATCATCAATCCTATTCCATTTTCATCGACGACGGAAATCGCTTCCTCTGAAGAATGGATGATAGCTTCGAGCATCGTCGTTATTTCTTTGATATCCGTCAGTTCTTCAGCCAGGGCTACAGCTTCGGTTATATCCTTGAAGATAGCGTAGGCACCGATCGTCTTCCCGTCCGTATTGACCATAGGAATCCTTGTAGTAAGTATCTTCTTCCCATTTGCAAGGGTGAGCTCTCTATTGATTTCTTTCTCTTTCGTCAATAGCAGTTCCGGCAAACGGGAAAGAGGGATCACTTCCTTTACCGGACGGTTGATGACCTGGTCTTTCGTCGTATGTAATATCTCTTCTCCGCTCTGGTTGATGAAGGTGACCAAGTTGTCCGCATTGATGACGATCATCCCGTCATGGATACTATTCAGAATCAGGTCCTGGTTATGAGCCTGCTCTGTCTTTTCAGCTAACAGTGTATCTTTCTCTTCAAGTAACGTTGAGATCACATAGGCGATCGTCCCGGGTACGACGACAGTATCCTCAGGCGTATGTGTCTTCAGTTCTTTGAATACCTCATCACTGCCGGTAGCTTCGAAAATGATGTCGACAGATGGGTCAAGCCATGTTTGCCAATCATCACTAAAAGAAACCCCGATCTCTGCAGCTTTTTGCAAACCCTCTGCCTGAGGATCCACATCAGTGATCGCGACCAATTCTATTTGTTCTATTTCGGACAGCAGATCAAGCAGAGCGCTGCCACCCTTCCCGGCCCCTACAATAATTACTCGTTTCATCCTTATCACACCCTGCAACTTTTTGCATACTTAAATCATAAATTATTCTGCATCATTTAGCAATAGAAGAACGTTTCCAACGCGCAGAAATTTTGCTATACTTGAAGTAATGTTGTACGGCAAAGGAGTTAAATCATGCGCTTAATCGCTTTACTCATATTGGTGACCCCTGGAATTCTCGCTGTATACGGAATAAAGTTGATCAGAGATGCACTGTTCGGAGAACTGCAACCACTATTTCTGAATTTATTCATACAGGGACTTTCGGGTGTTTTCCTCGTTGTCGGAGGAATGGGTTTCATCGGAGGATTCATTCTCCACCGGGACAGGAAGAGGAACAAGACGAAAGGACGTTTCGAGAGCAGGTAGGGCTTACATAGCTCTACTTTTTTAATGGGAATTCAACTACATCCAGGAAAGGAAGAAATTCATGAAAGTCGATCTGTCTTTGTTAGAACATCAGTATCCTTTTGAATTACTGAGTGAGCAGGAGCTGAGGGAACTGTTCGAGGACTCCTCTTACGAAGAATTCTCCACAAACGAATTCATTATACACGAAGACCAGCAGCAATCAGACGTCCATATGCTCATGAGCGGCATCGCAGACAGCATCATGCATCGCTCGAATGGCAAACAGCATTCTATCCGCTACTTCTATCCAGGAGATCTCATTGGACTGATGGTATTACTTACGAGTGAGAAAATGCGATTTTCCGTAAGGTGTCTCGAACCGGTACAGACACTGAAAATCAATCGCTCCAAGTTCATGAAGATCATGGACAATAACCCGAAATTCTCCCAGCTTGTCCTGGACATGCTGAGTGATCTTACAAAAAGCCTCTATGATGAAGTGAAGTATAAAGAATCGGATGATGACACCGAGAACGAAACGGGACTGTTCAAGGAAAGAACCAAACATTATATGGAAAAACCGACATTCATACGTTCTTCAAAAACCATTGCTGATGCTGCCGAACTGTTGAAGAAAGAAGAAGTGGAAGGGCTCATCGTCTCCGATAACAATAAGAATTTCGAAGGGATGATCAGTTACCACGAAGTCGTCGAAGCCTTCATGAATGGCGAATCCTATGCGGTGGTCAGCAAATACATGAAAGATGAAAACTTCAGCGTCAGTGAACAGGAGTTCATTTTCGACGCACTCAGTTATCTGAAGCACCACCCTGCCACAATCATTCCAGTGATGCACAAGGATCAGGTAGCCGGTATTCTTAGACAATCATCCTTCATTCAAATCGATCAGTCCATCTATTTCGATTTGACCTACCGCATTTCCAATGCCAAAACCATCGAGGAATTGAAGGCTCTCTCTCCCGTCAATAACAAAAGGTTCCAGAGATTCATCCGCAGCCTGATTGAAGACCAGATGTTCGCTTATCATATTGCTGAATTGATTACGAACTATAACGACCGGATCCACAAGCAGATCATCCAGATTGTGGAAGACGAAATGGTGGACCTCGGATACGGAGCTCCCCCCATCAACTACTGCTTTCTCATTATGGGTAGTGCCGGGAGAAAAGAGCAGATGTTTTCCACGGATCAGGATAACGGTATTATTTTGGCGGACTACGAGGCATCCATCCATAAAGACAAAATCGAATCCTACTTCGCACGTTTCACGAAGCGGATCAATGATATGCTCGATGAGTGCGGGTTCCCATACTGCACCGGCGGAATCATGGCCAAGGAAAGAAAGTGGAGAAAACAGGAAAGCGCATGGAAAGACAGTGTCGACGAATGGCTCAAGAAACTCGATGCGGAAGAGATCCGTGACTTCACGATATTCATGGATTTCCGGCCGGTATTCGGTGACTATTCGCTGGCTTATGACCTGAAAAAGTATGTAACCGGCAAAGTACAGAATTCCCTTGGCCTTCACCAGCTGTTAATGAAAGATACGCTTCGCTTCAGGGTTCCGATGCAGCCATTGGGCCGAATCAGCGGGACCGGGAAAAAACGGTTGCTCGATCTGAAAAAGGCAGCAACGATGCAGATCGTCAATGCTGTCCGGATCTACAGCATGAAATATGGAATCGAAACGAATAACACGGTCGATCGCCTAAAACTATTGACCGAAGAAAACCACTTTCATCCGAGAGATGCTGAAAACGCAAAACTCTCTTTGCACCGGCTGATGATGCTCCGGCTGGAATTGAACCTCAGACAACTGGAGGAACAGCGTCCCCTATCGAATCTCGTTTCTTTGAACAACTTCAACAAACAGGAACGCCGCTCTCTCAAGGAAGCATTGAATGTAGCGAAACGGCTCCAGCAGGTACTCGAACTCAGCTATAATCGGAACCGGGTGATGTAATGGTACCGATAGACTTACAAATTTTAAAGTATATATTCATGGAAAAACCGATCTACTATTTCAAGATGAAACCTTACTTTCAGACAGAACCTTATCTGAATTTATGCGAATATATGGAAAAGACACCGGATAAAGAATTATCGAATAACTTAAATCAACGAGAGTATACCGTGTTCGACCTTGAGACGACAGGATTTCTGCCGGAAATCGGTCACGAAATCCTGTCGATCGGTGCTGTCCGCATGGATGTTAAGGGACGGATCATCGATGAGATGCATCAACTGATCAAACCTATCCGACCCGTACCGAAAGATATTCTGTCCCTGACCAATCTCTCACGGGAAAGTCTGGCTGCAGCCCCTTCTTTCATTGATGGATTCCACCGGTTTCTCGCATTCTCTGAACATAGCACCCTGGTAGCCCATCCGGCACACTTTGATGTCCGGTTTTTAAGAGCCATGGTGAAAAGGTGGAAGTTGCCCGAGTACTCTCCGGCGTGCATCGATTCCCAACTGATGGCTAAATTGGCCGTGCCACATGTGAGTCACCGGCTCGATCCCTTGCTCAGTCATTTCAACATCCACAGCCTGGAACGCCACCACGCTCTGAATGATGCTGTCATGACCGCTGAATTATTCAAGGAATTACTGAAGATCATCTGCGAAGAACACGGGATCTATACGTACTCCGGACTGCAACAGGAATTAAAAAAGCAGAAGAGCTCTTAAGCTCTTCTGCTTTTTCTCAGGTGAAATACACATTATACAATTCACGTACCGCTCTTTCTATCCCTTCCGCGTGAATACCGAACATCATGGAAACCTCCGAAGATCCCTGGTTGATCATCTCCAAATTGACGTTCGCATTCTTGAAGGCCTGCGTCGCTTTGCTTGCGACTCCTACACGCTGGTTCATGCCTTCTCCGACAATCATGATCATAGCCATGTCCCGTTCCACTTCCACCATGTCCACTTCCAGTTCCTCTTTGATCCGGCGGATGACGATCTCTTCTTTTTCTTTCGGAAGAGCCGTCTCACGCAGAATGACGGACATATCATCGATTCCGGAAGGAGCATGCTCAAAAGAAACGCCTTCATCTTCAAGGATCTGAAGCAGACGACGTCCGAACCCGATTTCACGGTTCATCAGATACTTGCTTACATAAATCGTGATGAATCCATCATCACTGGCAATTCCAACGACATCACCGTCGGTATCTTCACGATCGGCAACGATCATCGTCCCCGGTGCTTCCGGATTATTCGTATTCTTGATACACACCGGAATCCGTTTCTTGAAGGCTGGAATCAACGCTTCATCGTGGAAGACCGAGAATCCTGCGTAAGATAGCTCACGCATTTCCCGGTAAGTCAGGTATTTCATCTCTTTCGGATTATCCACGATAGCCGGGTTCACACAGTAGACAGAGTCCACGTCTGTGAAGTTTTCGTACAGATCCGCCTGCACACCAGCGGCGACAATAGACCCGGTAATATCGGATCCACCGCGGGAGAAAGTGATGAGCTTGCCTTCCTTCGTATAACCGAAAAATCCAGGAATGACGAGGATCCCTTCTTTCTGACGCAGCTCATAAAGCTTATCGAAGCTTTCTTCGAGTACTAACGCTCCGCCCGGTTCATCCTTCAGGAGGATTCCCGCTTCCTGAGGATGCACATAAGAAGCTTTATGGTCACGGTTTTGAAGATAAGCACTCAGCATCAGAGCCGTACCGTCCTCCCCGCATGCTTTCAATGCGTCCATTCCGTTGGACGCTCCTCTTTCAATCATCGCAATTCCTTCATCAATACGACCCTGGATGGTGGCAAGAGTCTCTTCCGGAAGCCCCAATTCCTCGACGATTTCCCTGAACCGGTCGATCACCTGCTCATATGCTTTCTCATCTTTTTTTCCGACTTCGAAGGATTCGCCGATTTTGATCAGAAGATCCGTTACTTTTTCATCGTCACTGCCGCGCTTCCCGGGTGCGGATACGACGACGATCTTTCTATCCGCATCTCCTTCGAGAATGCTGGTCACTTGTTGCAGTTGAGTCGCACTTGCTACAGAACTTCCTCCGAATTTTACTACCTTCATATGTACATCTCCTTGTTTGTTTAGTAAAAGAATTAGACAATTTAAAATTTTATCACATAACTATACAAAAATTGAACCGGAAATACTCGTATAAGAAAGAAAAAAACCTCTTCTACCTTCATGAGAGTAGAAGAGGCCTTCCCAAATCCAATTATGATGCCCTATGCTCCAAACGAAGCCGGTCTGCGACCATGGCGATGAATTCACTGTTTGTAGGTTTTGCTTTCGAAGAGGAAATCGTGTACCCGAACAGCGACGAAATCGCTTCGATGCTTCCCCTGTTCCAGGCCACTTCGATGGCATGTCGGATGGCTCTCTCCACGCGAGACGCAGTCGTATTGAACTTTTTCGCAATCTCCGGATACAGAATTTTCGTGATCGATCCGAGCAGCTCGATGTCCTGGTACACCATTGTGATCGCTTCTCTTAAGTACATATAGCCTTTGATATGCGCAGGAACTCCGACTTCGTGGATGATATGCGTGATACTCGTATCAAGATCAGGCTTTTTCGACTCCTGATAGCTGACTCCTACCGCTCTTTGGATAGGGTCTTTGTTACGTTTCATCTGTCTGATCTGTTCGACAAGCTGATCCAGATCGAACGGTTTCATCATAAAGTAAGAGGCGCCTAAGTTCCCGGCTTTTTTCGTCACTTCTTCCTGTCCGAAAGCTGTAAGTACGATAACATCCATCTTCGAGTTCTCTTTTCTCAATTCCTGAAGCACAGCAATCCCATCCAGATGAGGCATAATGATATCAAGTACTAGCACATCCGGTTTCTTTTCTTCCACCATCTCCAGACAATCTCTTCCATTATATGCCGTACCTGCCACTTCCAAATCATGCTCGTCCCCTACATACTCCACCATCATATCCATCAATTCCTGATTATCATCAGCGAAACATACGCGAATTGCTTCCATTTAAAACTCCTCCTGTCAATTTTTCTCATTGTAACTTATTCGACAGGTTGGGGGACTATTCCTTCTAAGAAAGATGAATTTTTTAAAATAACTCTGTTTTCCTTTCAATATCTTTCATTTTCTTTATATTTCTACCCATTTCGACTTTTTTCGACAAAAAAACATCCACAAAAAGGAAATCCCCGCACGACCGGGGATTTCTTCCTCAATTATTTATTCATCGATTCTTCGATCATCCATTCGATATGAACCCCATATCCGGATGTGGAGTCGTTGACGAATACGTGAGTGACTGCACCAACGATATGATCATCCTGAATGATCGGACTGCCACTCATTCCTTGCACAATTCCACCCGTCTGTTCCAATAATCGTTCATCAGTTATTTTGATTACTAATCCTTTTGTCGACGGTTTGGAGTCAGGGTTATTTTCTACGATTTCGATGTCATATTCCTCGATTTTATCCCCTTCGACTACCGTTCTGATTTTCGCAGGACCTTTTTTTACGTCAGCCGCACGTTTCACCGGTAAGGCCGAGCGTTCCTCCAATTTCGCATCTTTTTTGTTCAATTTCCCGAATACACCGAAGGAGGAATTTATCGACACAACCCCCATTTTATCGGAACTCACATCGAATTCCGCATGTTTCTCTCCTGGCATTCCCTCTTCCCCTCTGCGAATGGATGTGACATTCGAACGCGCAATCGTCCCTTCATCCACTTCTTTTGAATTCGCAATCCCGGGTTGTCGGATCACGTGACCGAGAGCTCCGAAAGAGTCATCTTTTGGATTCGTGAAAGTCAACGTACCTATACCTGAAATTTTATCCTTTACATATAGACCTATTGCATAGTCCGATGATTCATTCTGATACGGACGTACACTCGCTTCAAAAGAATCCGATCCACGAGTCATTTCCAGGGATAAAGGACGCTCCTTCTTTCCCGCTTTTTGTATAATGGAGGAAAGTTGTTGCACATTAGATAAAGAATGCCCATCCGCTTTCTTGATGATGTCTCCTTCTTTCACCTTTTTCAGGAAGCCCGCCGGAGCTTCCGGATTTTTGCCCATGATAACTACTCCATTCGTATTCAGTTCGATTCCGACAGAGTCTCCTCCGGGTATCAGAGACAAGTTCTCCATCTTCACTTCTTCCGCTGAAGTCGGTAACGGAGTGGCAAGTCCCGGAACAGCAATCGCGAGACAACTTATAATTATTACTAACATGAAACGCTTTAACGACACATTTTTCACACTCCTTCTCCGTTCGCTTATTTCGCGAAGGAATTATGCTTACTATGGTCGTTTTGCGCCACTCTTAAACAAGCCTAATCAATGAAACATAAGCAGAGATTGTCAAAAGGCTTACGATAATCACCTGGATTGTTTCATCAAAAAAAGAAAAGCACCCCGAAGGTACTTTTCTTAGGTGTCGGCCTTGAAGGATTCGGCAAGATTGAGAAGCTCCCGTCCATTTTGTAACGTGGTTTCCGTCAATTCCGTACCGCTGATCATTCTTGCCACTTCTTCCACTTTTTCATTCGTATTCAGTTCTTTCGCTTTCGTTTTCGTTTTGTTATCCCTGACATTCTTCATAATTCGAACATGGGTATCAGCCATAGCAGCTACTTGGGGGAGATGAGATATACAAAGCACCTGAGAGTCGACAGATATTTTGAAAATCTTCTCAGCGATTGCTTGAGCGACTCGACCACTAACTCCCGTATCCACCTCATCAAAAATGACACTCGTGATACCCTGATGTCTCGAAAATATCTGTTTCAACGCAAGCATGATTCTCGACATTTCTCCGCCTGAAGCTATTTTATGAAGCGGCTTCATCGGTTCTCCGGGATTTGTCGTAATCAGAAACTTCACTTCATCAAAACCGGAAGAGGAAAGGGATACTTGCTGATTCTTCAATAAAGGATCATCCTGTTTCCCTTGCTTCTTCTCCACTTTCACATCAAATACCGCTTTCTCCAGATATAAATCCTTCAATTCCTCATGGACGGCTTCTGTAAGCTGCTTCGATGCTTCTGTACGGATATCATGGATATGGCGAGCTTCCAGAAGAAGGTCCTCCGTAACATCCTCGATTTCCGTTTCGAGCTTGGAGAGGAAAGAGTCTTTGTTGTTGATCTCATCAATTTCTTCTTCCACTTTATCCTTATACTCGAGGATCTCTTCCACTGATTGCCCGTATTTCCTTTTCAGCCGGTTGATTTCATTCAGACGCTCCTCGATTTCGTCGAGACGTTCCGGATCGAATTCCAGCCCTTCCATTTCCGTACTCAGTCGGAAGGTAAGCTCTTCCACCAGATAATACGAATTGGACAGTTCTTCAGACATACGCTGGTACGTCTCATCGTAATCCGCTGTCGCATCCAGAGACATCATCGCATGCGATAACCAATCCATGCCTTTCTGTTCTCCATATAACGCCTCATACGCATCATTCAATCCGGAGTAGATCTTCTCGAAATTAGAGAGCTTGTTCCTTTCTTCTGAAAGTTCCTCGTCCTCTTTCGGCTCCAGTTTCGCTTCTTCGAGTTCATTCCATTGAAACTGCAACAGATCAAGACGCTGAGCCATCTCCTGTTCATTATCGCTCAGTTCCTTGTATCTCTTTTTCAACGACCGGTATGTTTCATAATGCTTCTTATATTCCTGCTTCGGCTGTTTCAGTTCATCTTCGGCATACGTATCAAGCAATTCGATGTGGCGTTCAGGATCCATCAACGATTGCGTTTCATGCTGACTGTGGATATCGATCAGTGCTTTACCGAACTCCTTTAGAATTCCCAGGGTCACAAGCTTTCCATTCACTCTGCAGATGCTTTTCCCCTGATGAGTGATGGAGCGTTGCAAAACGACCATTCCGTCTTCTTCGATATCGACGCCGAACTCTTCACCTTTTGCATACACAGAATGGTCATCCCCTACGATGAACAATCCTTCAATCTCCGCACGTTTCGCGCCATGACGCACGAACTCCACAGATCCCCTGGCACCGGTCAAAAGCTGGATGGAGTCAATAATGATCGACTTTCCAGCCCCTGTTTCTCCGGTAAGGACGGTAAGCCCGTCCTTCAGCGTAAGAGAAACATGATCTATAATAGCAAAATCTCTGATCGTCAATTCAGTTAGCATGACCTAAACCCCTTCACTTACAACATATTCAATAGCTGGTCACTGACTTCTTCCGTTTGATTCTCTGCTCTGCAGATAATAAGACACGTATCGTCTCCGCAAATCGTCCCCATGATCTCTTCCCAGTCGAGATTATCGATAAGTGCTCCTACAGCATGGGCATTCCCCGGGAGCGTCTTCAGCACAATGAAATGGCCGGAGCGGTCGATACTCACAAACGAATCCATCATCATACGTTTTAATTTCTCTAACGGATTGAAACGTTGATCCGCCGGAAGGCTATATTTATACTTCCCGTCAACGACAGGAACTTTCACCAGGTGTAATTCTTTGATATCCCTGGACACAGTTGCCTGCGTGACGTTATAGCCGAGTTCTTTCAATCGATTCACAAGATCATCCTGTGTTTCTATGTTTTCACCAGTAATTAGTTCACGAATCTTAATATGCCTTTGACCTTTACTCAGCGTCATAAGTTGTGACCTCCCATCTCCGCCACTTACATTTTCTTCAATTGGTCATGAGCTTCTGCTACGATTTCTTTCACCCACGACTCATCGATCCCTTTTCCTACTGCACTGCCGCTACCCGTATAGTTCCAATGAGCAAGAAATTCGATATTTCCGTCTCCGCCCGTAATCGGCGAAAATGTCAGACCTCTCGTTTCGAACCCGAGACCTGCCGCAAATGTAAGAATCTCCATAAGCACTTGTTCATGAATATCAGCGTCTCGGATGATCCCTTTCTTACCTACTTGCTCTCTACCTGCCTCAAATTGAGGTTTGATCAGCGCAGCTACATCCCCGCCCTGTTTCAATAGTTGAGCGAGTACAGGGAGAATGAGTTTCAACGAAATGAACGAAACATCGATCGTGGCAATTTCAGGTAACCCATAAGGCAAGTCATCGCTTGTCACATAGCGGAAATTGGTCCGCTCCATCACCACGACCTGCTCATGATTCCTTAAACGCCAGTCCAATTGATTGTAGCCGACATCGATGGCATAACTTAATTTCACTCCGTTTTGAAGGCCACAGTCCGTAAAACCTCCGGTCGAAGAACCGATATCCATCATTATTTTGTCCTTCAGCTCAAGAGAAAAGCAGGAGAGGGCTTTCTCTAACTTCAACCCGCCCCTGCTCACATAAGGTATCGCTTTTCCTTTCACCGTAAGATCGATGGTTTCTTCTACCTTTTGGCCTGGCTTATCGAGCCGCTGCTGCTCAGAAAACACGAGTCCTGCCATGATTGTTCTTTTCGCTTTTTCCCGCGTTTCCGCTAAGCCTTTTTCTACCAGTAGCGTATCTAATCTCACTTTTTTCGCCATAGTCTAAGCCCTTTTTTCGGTGGTCGGTAACGATTCCTGAACGCTTTCTACAACTTTCTCAACTGTCAGACCGACTTCCTTCCATAGATCTTTGACGCTGCCATGTTCAATAAAGCGATCGGGCAACCCTATACGATGGACGCGCTGATTTACATAACCGTGGTCGCTCTGGAATTCCAGCACAGCGGAACCGAAGCCGCCCTGCAATACTGCTTCCTCCATAGTTATTACAGGAATGTCCCGTTCAAAAATCTCGTGGAGCTTCGCTTCGTCCATCGGTTTCATGAACCTGGCATTCACAACCTCGACTTGTACTCCTCGGGACTCCAGTTGTTCCCTTGCTTCCAAAGCAAGCGGGATCGTTGTACCGAAAGTCAAAATAACAGCGTCCGTCCCTTTTTCGAGCGTCTCCCACGAGCCGATCTCTATCGGTTTCGGATCCGCATCGACATCCACACCTAACGCATTTCCTCTCGGATACCTGATGGCAATCGGACCATCGTCATACTGCGCTGCAGTGTGCACCATGTGTTGGGCTTCATTTTCATCTTTCGGCATCATAAGGGTGATGTTCGGAACGGAGCGTAAGAAAGCGATATCGAACACACCCTGGTGGGTCTCGCCGTCGGCTCCTACCAATCCGGCACGGTCAATTCCGAAAATGACATTCAGGTTCTGACGCGCGACATCATGGATGACCTGATCATAGCCGCGCTGCAGGAATGTTGAATAGATAGCAAGAAACGGCTTCATTCCTTGCGTAGCCAGACCAGCGGACATCGTCGTAGCATGCTGTTCCGCGATCCCTACGTCAAAGAGACGATCAGGGAACTCATCCCCGAATTTTTCAAGCTTAGAACCGAGAATCATCGCCGGCGTCACCGCTACAATTCTATCATCCGTACGAGCTTCTCTGCGTAAAGCCTCACTGATCACTTCACTCCACGCAGGAGGGGCATCCGCGGGCTTGATCTTCTCCCCTGAATCGATCTTATAAGGGCCGACCCCGTGCCATTTATCCTTCACATCCGATTCAGCAGGCTGGTATCCCTTCCCTTTTTGGGTCATTACATGGACAATCACAGGTCCTTCTGTTTTTCTGGCGTATTCCAGGTTTTCTTCCAGATCATCGAAATCATGACCATCTACTGGACCGTAGTAAGTGAAACCGAGCTCTTCGAAAAACATTCCAGGTACTACGAAGTACTTCATGGAGTCCTTCAGACGTTCAGCCGTAGACGCTACCTTGCCTCCGATCGCAGGAATCTTCTTCAAAATCCATTCGAGGTCGTCTTTCGCACGATTATAGCGACCTGCACTTCTCATCCGTCCTAACGCTCCATGGAGAGCTCCGACGTTTTTAGCAATGGACATTTCATTGTCATTAAGGATAACGGTTACATTTTTCTTCTCATGCCCGATATGGTTGAGGGCTTCTAGAGCCATACCACCCGTGAGCGCCCCGTCTCCTATGATAGGAACTACCGAATGGTTTTCATTTTTCAGGTCTCTCGCAATAGCCATCCCCATAGCTGCTGATAGCGACGTTGAGCTATGTCCGGTTTCCCACACATCATGCTCACTCTCATTCCGTTTCGGAAAGCCGCATAATCCCTGGTATTGACGAAGAGAATCGAACTCTTTGCCACGTCCTGTCAGAATTTTATGGATGTAAGACTGGTGTCCGACATCGAACAGAAATCTGTCCCGTGGGCTCTCGAAGATACGATGAAGTGCCAGTGTAAGCTCAACGACTCCAAGGTTCGCTCCGAGATGACCTCCTGTCGAGGATAAATTGTTGATTAAAAATTCCCTTACTTCCTGGGCTAAGTGAGTTAATTCTTCTGGTGATAAATCCTTAACAACAGAAGGGTCTTTGATATTATTCAGATCCATCCGTGGACCTCCTTCATTTAGAACAATGATTACCGTATACTATTTTGATAGTACTTTCCATTTTGTATACTTTTCTATCTTAGCGATGATTCTTGCGGCAAAAAAGATGATATTCGTCGAATAGTTGATCGCAAGATACTTCCCGATCGCTTTACCTCCAACTGTTAATGCAGCTATGATACTTGTCATTATAACAGAAAGGACCAGCTGTAAGGTAGAGCCGTCTCCATTGCCAAAAGCGATAGCAAGCTGAAGCACCACGACCGCAGAGGCCGTTCCACTGATAATCCCTGCAATATCGCCGATTACGTCGTTACAGAAAGTCGCAAACCGATCGGCGTTTCTTACTATTATAACCGCCTCTTTCGCTCCGGAAACCTTTTCTGATGCCATCGAATGGAAAGGGGCCTCCTGTCCCGCTGTGGCCGCAATCCCAAGCATATCGAAAGTCACCCCGGTCAGCACGATGATGAACACAAGGATGAGTCCTATCATCCATGGCATGCCATTTAACAGGGATGAAGAAATGACGGAAAAAATAGCCGCTAACACAAATGTGATAACGGCAATAGTCAAACTAAATCTTAAAGAACGTTTCAATTTTGGTTTCATGGATTACCTCGATTTTCGGGTGACATAGTTATGTACAAAGGAATGGTCGGAAAACAGGTAAAAATTGCGGCTTAGGTCCAGTAGGTTTTCCCATCCGGTTACCGAATGTCACCATTCTGGCGGTTCCCCTTTAAAACCGGATCGAGTGCGTTTCCGTCACTCGGACTGGATTACCACTCAGTCCACACTATAATCGCTGTTTTCCGTCCATTCGAACAGTCTAGGGAATTTCTCCGGCAGCCTTCGGCCGTTCCTTAGCCTCTTTTGCAGCTTCGATTTCATACAGCGGGAACGAATCCATATTTTAATGGCCATCTAAATATGAATTCTGAAATACTGTAATCCCCTCGCAGCCACTCAAGGCAGGCTACGCTGCGCATACAGATATTACTCCATATGACGCAGGTTCATACCCCATTTCATAAAGAAAACTGGCTCAGCTTTCCTTACAAAGATGGGCCTCCGCGGAAGCGGGGTCAACGCCCACATGCCTTTGTGGATCGCCCCTCAACCTTAACTCCCAGCACCGACCCAAGGCTGGGCGCCTCAAGCCGGCACAAGGAACTTCATCGATATGCCCTTTGGCGGATTTTTAGGCCCGCCTTCAGGAACGGAGGACTGACTAGAATACTGCACCATTCCTTGGTTAATTTTAATATATCACATTCCGGATTATGTCTCAAAGAAATTACATCAGTATTCCCGTTGACTCATATAAGCTATGAGCTCTGCAAGCGGCGTATTTTCAGCTTGTAAGTCTTTTAGCAGAGAATCCACTTCTTCTTCATACTTACGCTTTTCCTGTTTAGCACCTTCAAGACCCATAAGCTTCGGATACGTACTCTTTTCATTTGTTTCGTCACTCCCGACAGGTTTGCCGAGCTTATCCTTGTCTCCGGTGACATCGAGTATGTCATCCTGAATCTGGAAAATGAGACCTACAGCTTCGCCGGCTCTTCTCAATTTCTCGATTTTCTTTGCACCGACTCCAGCCAAATAACCTCCAGCCACCATGGAGAATGCGATCAGTCTGCCCGTCTTGTTCAGATGGATCGTTTTCAGTGTATCAACATCCGTCTCCTGATTCTCGTATTCCATATCCCACATCTGACCGGAAACCATGCCTCTCGGCCCCGCGGCCCGTGATAGCTCTTTTATCAGAAATACCTTCTCTTCGGAGGAGAGGTTTTCATCAGAACTGATGGTTTCGAAACTCATCGTCAACAGGGAATCCCCGGCAAGGATAGCGGTTGCTTCATCAAATTCCCGGTGGTTCGTTTTCATGCCTCTTCTGGTATCATCGTCATCCATCGCAGGCAAATCGTCATGGATCAGGGAATACGTATGAATCATTTCCAGGGCAATCGCTGCGGAGATATAAGAAGCGTTCTTTTTAGTGAAAGAATCAAAGGTATTTTTCATCAACAACGGTCTGAGTCGCTTTCCGCCGGCTCTCATCGAATACAAAATCGAATCGCGGAGTCTCCCCTCCGATGTAGCTTGTTCTATCCCCTTATATATCTCCTTATCGATCCACGCCTTTTGTTCCAGGATGTATTGTTGATCCACTATTCATCCTCCTGCACATCGAACGACTCAAATTCTCCATGTTCGTTAAGTATTTGCTTCATTTGACCTTCCACATTCGTCAATTTATCATTGCACACTTTCGATAACTTCATACCTTCATGATAATACTGGATCGCTTTTTCAAGTGGGACATCGCCGGATTCCAGTTTCTCCACGATTTCTTCCAGTTGTTTCATATTCTCTTCAAATGATTGTTCTTTGTTCTCACTCATATTCCTCTTCCTCCCGTCCAATGACTTCGCTGTAGATAAAACCGTCCTTCACTTGTACAGACATTGTATCACCGTTCGTTACGTCCTTTACGGATTTTACAAGCTCTTTTTTTTCGTTAAAAGGGAGCGCATAGCCACGATCCATGATCTCGAGCGGGTTAAGAAGAGACAATTGCTGAACCGTCGAACGCCAGTGATTCGTTTTGTCCTTCACGATCTGTGACATTTGTTTCTTCAAACGCTCATCAAGCTGACGACGCCTCGTTTCTTCTCTTTCCACTTGTTTATCCGGTCTTACCTGAAACAGTCGGGAAGTGATTCGGTTCACTTCCTCTCTTTTATCTTTGAAAAGTCTTTCTCCGGAAGTATGGAACCGATCCATCACCCGGTCGAGGTCCTGCTCCTTCTGTCTGGTCAGCTGTTTCGGATATTTGAAAGCGTACGATTTCTCCATATTCGAAAGACGGGTCCTTGCGTTTTCCAATTTTTGATCAAGGGTCTGTTGCAATCTGCGGTTCTGTTCCATCAACCGTTGATTCAACTCACGCCAGTCAGGTACGGCTATTTCCGCGGCCCCGGTGGGTGTTGGTGCACGATAATCCGAAACGAAATCAATGATCGTCGTATCCGTTTCATGACCGACAGCTGAGATGATTGGTATCTTAGAACGGAAAACAGCCATCGCCACTTCTTCTTCATTGAAGCCCCATAAGTCTTCGATTGAACCTCCGCCGCGACCGACGATGAGAACATCACAGTCCAGCCGCTCATTGGCATAAGCGATCGCACGGGAAACGGAAGAGGCCGCCTGCTTTCCCTGAACCGTAACAGGAAGCACCGAGAGTCTCACGACAGGAAACCTGCGTTCTATCGTAGTCATGATGTCACGGATCGCCGCCCCTGTAGGGGAAGTGACAATGCCGATATGTACAGGCATGGAAGGGAGGGGACGTTTATGCTCTGAAGAGAAAACACCGGCTTTCATCAGTTTCTCTTTCAACTGCTCAAAAGCGATGTGCAAGTCTCCCACACCATCCGGTATCATTTCTTTAGCATAGAGCTGATACTGTCCCATCGGTTCATATACATTCACTTCTCCACGGATAAGCACATTCATCCCGTTTTCAGGGGTGAAAGTCAGATTCCTATTGTTTCCTGCAAACATCACTGTCTGAATGCGCGCACGATCATCCTTCATTGAAAAATACATGTGGCCACGACTATGATGTTTGAAATTAGAAATCTCCCCCCGGAGCCATACTTCTTTCAGATGTGAGTCCCGGCTGATTTTCTGCTTGATATATTTCGTCAACGCCGTTACTGTCAGATAACGATCTTCCACGTTACTCTCCTCCAAGCTTTACCGATTGAATTTCTTCGCCGATTCGATCGTGTTATACAAAAGCATCGTGATGGTCATCGGTCCTACTCCTTTAGGTACGGGAGTCAAATAGGAAGCCACTTCTTTGGCAGATTCGAAATCCACATCTCCGGTGAGCTTTCCGTCCACCCGGTTCACTCCAACGTCTATGACTGCAGCTCCTTCTTTGATATCTTCGCTTGATATGATGGAAGGCCTTCCGACGGCTACGATAAGGATATCCGCCTGTCTGGTCATTTCCTGGAGGTTCTCTGTTCTCGAGTGACAGTACGTAACCGTCGCATTTTTATTCAGAAGCAACTGACCGACCGGCTTCCCTACGAGATTACTTCTGCCGAGTATCACTGCATGTTTGCCTTCGACCTGGATTCCGGCACGCTCCAGCATAACGATAATTCCATGAGGTGTGCATGGCAGGAATGTGTCCTGGCCTGTCATCATCTTTCCGACACTAATAGGGTGGAAGCCGTCTACATCTTTCGCGGGATCGATGGCTTCAATCACTTTCTGTTCATCGATATGTTCAGGAAGAGGCAACTGCACAAGAATCCCGTGTACTTCTTTATCTTCATTCAGTTCCGAGATTTTATCCAATAGCTCCTGTTCAGTGAAAGAACTGTCGTACTCCCATAAGTCGGCATCCATGCCGATTTTGTTCGAAGCCTTCTGTTTCCCTCTTACATATGATTTGGAAGCAGGGTCGTCTCCAATGATGATCACGGAAAGTTTCGGACGTACTCCTGTCTGATGCAACCGTTCTACTTCCTCTTTCAATTCCCCTCTGATTTCCTGAGCCAGTTCACTTCCGTAAATGATTTCTGCTGTCACAATGGACCCCCCTGTTCGTTACTCGTTCATTTTCGACAAGACACCGTTGACGAACTTCCCTGATGCCTCATCTCCGAATGTTTTCGCTAATTCCACCGCTTCGTTTATAGCGACTTGAGTCGGCGTATCTTCTTCATACTTCAATTCAAAAACTGCTATACGTAATACCGTTTTCTCTACTTTAGGGAGGCGTTCGAGCGACCAGTTCTCCAGATGCTCTGCAACCCATTCATCCAACTCTTTTTGATGGGTAGTGACTCCCTCGACGAGCTGAATCAGAAATGGATCGTTCTCCTCTTCTTCCAGCACATAATCCATTGCGGCCTGTTGGTTCAAATCCGTTGTAATCATCTGAAATAGCGTTTGGAACGCTTTTTCTCTTGCTAACCTTCTTTTCATCATCTTTCCCCTTTCGAACTCTATCCGGTTAAAATCATATCATTTACACACCGGAAATGCGAATAAGATTGCAACAGGAAAAATTGTATCGAAGTATGAAAGGTATATTCAATATCTAAAATAAAAAGATCGGAGCCTGGGCCCCGATCTTTTCACTCTGCTGCTTCTGTCTCTTTTCCTTCCATCTGCACTCCGACTACGTGCACATTCACTTCTTTAACGGTAAGAGACGTCATGTTTTCCAGTGCCTGTTGTGTATTTTCCTGAATCTTTCCGGCTGCGTCAGGAATCGAAATACCATAGTCCATGACGACGTATGCCTCGATCACAACTCCTTCTTCAAGAAGGTCCACTTTCACACCTTTGCCACGAGATTTCTTACCGAGCTTCTCCGCGACACCGGAGGCGAAGTTACCTCTCATCTCCGCCACGCCCGGAACTTCAGAGACAGCTATGCCGGCAATCACTTCAATGACCTCAGGCGCTATTTCAATGGAACCGAGTGTTGAATTTTCTGTTACATTCAAAAGCTGATCTTCCATTAGGATTTCTCCTCTCCTCTATCCATAACAGCATAAGTCTCCAGAAATTTAGTGTTGAAATCTCCGCCTACGAAAACCTCGTGGTTCATCATGCGCTGATGGAACGGAATCGTTGTATGAACACCTTCGACGATAAATTCACTTAAGGCGCGATTCATTTTGGCAATCGCTTCTTTTCTATCTTTTCCATACGTGATGAGTTTAGCCACCATGGAATCATAATACGGAGGGATCATATAGCCAGGGTAAGCTGCAGAATCCACTCTTACCCCGAAACCTCCAGGTGGCAGGTACATGTCGATACGACCTGCGGAAGGCATGAAATTACGGAACGGGTCCTCAGCATTGATTCGGCATTCAATGGCCCAACCTTCAAACGTGATATCTTCCTGCTTATAAGATAACGGTTCGTCTGAAGCGACCTTGATCTGTTCTTTGATAAGATCAACACCGGTCACCATTTCCGTCACCGGATGTTCAACCTGGATTCTCGTATTCATTTCCATGAAATAGAATTTCTTTTCTACGTGATCGAAAATGAATTCGATGGTTCCTGCCCCGGAATAGTTGACCGCCAGAGCAGCCTGTACAGCAGCGTCTCCCATCTCTTGACGGATATCTTCCGTTATTGCCGGAGAAGGAGTTTCTTCAATCAGCTTCTGAAGACGTCTCTGCACCGAGCAGTCTCTTTCTCCGAGATGAATGGCATTCCCATGGTTATCCGCAAGTACCTGGATTTCCACGTGGCGGAAGTCTTCGATATATTTCTCAAGATATACTCCCGGGTTTCCGAAAGAGGTTTCCGCTTCCTGCTGGGTCATCCGGATACCTTCCACCAGTTCTTTCTCATCACGGGCGACGCGAATCCCTTTACCGCCACCGCCGGCAGTAGCCTTAATGATGACAGGATAACCGATCTCTTCCGCTACCCGTTTTCCGTCCTCCGTATCCTCGATGATTCCGTCAGACCCTGGAACGACCGGTACTCCGGCATTCTCCATCGTCTGCCTTGCTACGTCTTTGGTACCCATCTTCTGAATAGCATAAGCGGACGGGCCGATGAAGGTGACATTGCACTCTTCACACATCTCCGCGAACTCAGCATTCTCCGAAAGGAATCCGTACCCCGGATGGATAGCGTCTGCACCGGTCATCGTGGCCGCGCTCAGAATGTTGGTATAGTTCAAGTAACTATCTTTGCTCAGCTTAGGTCCTACGCAATAAGCTTCATCAGCAATTTGTACGTGAAGGGCTTCACGATCGGGCTCTGAGTAGACAGCAACCGTCTCTATGTCCATCTCCCTGCATGCCCGAATGATTCTTACAGCTATTTCTCCTCTGTTGGCAACTAATATTTTTTTAATCAAAATCTCCCACCTCTCCTTAGCGTTTCACACGGAAGAGCGGTTGATTATATTCGACCAATTCTCCATCGCTTACTAGAACTTCAACGATTTCCCCTGAAACTTCCGCTTCGATTTCGTTAAATAATTTCATCGCTTCTACGATACAAACGACCGAATCGTCACTCACTTTATCCCCTGCCTGTACGTAAGGATCATCTTCCGGGGACGGCGCATGATAAATCGTTCCTACCATCGGTGATGTGATCTCATAGTCATAATCGACGGCCTTCTCTTCGGATGCCTCTGCTGCCGCTTCCGGAGACGTGGATTTCTCTTCCGTCACCGGTGCTTCTTCTTTCTGAGGTGCGGCAGGAGCAGGGGCCGGCGTCTGCTGGACCTCTGTATTTGCTACCGCAGGTGCGGCAGGGGCAGGTGCTACTCCTCCCTGTTTTTTCAATGTTACTTTACTTTCTCCGGATTCGTATTCGAATTCCTGGATACTCGACTCATCGATCAATTTAATGATTTCTCTGATTTCCTGTACCTTTAACATGAATGGGCACTCCTTTATGTAAAAAATCTGTTCACAATGATTTCTATCTTATTTTACGACAGAAACTTTCACCCTGCAACTTAATGGAAAGCGATTACATAAAAAAAGCCTTCGGCAGCCGAAGGCTTCAGGCGTTATTTCGACGGTTGATATTTTACCGAAACATCTTCTTCTCCGAATTCTTCCGCTACCATCTGCATCATTTCCCGGGTTTCTGATTTAGGAAGCTGATCGGTGATGACGCTGACTTCGACCGCTTCTTCCCCGGACTGGATCAGCACATCTTCATAGTCGAAAGTGGAAGCGATGCTGTCTTCCATCGTCGTTTCTTTCGCCTGTAATTCTTTCTCTCTCTCAAGAGCCGCTAATGCCTCATCCTTTTCTTCGGGAGTTGCACTACTAGAAGAAATTACCGCTGAGAGCTCTTCCATCCTTTCGTCACGGGTAGCTTCCTTCTCAAGCCTGATGGAAGAGAAAAGCTCGTCTCCGGTCAACTTCGATACTACCGGGTCTTCCCCTTCTGCACTGTTCCAATTGTTTTCCTCAAGAAATGTCATTTCCCCACCATCTGGGGAGGTCATGTAATAAACACTCAGAACAACGAGTAGACTCACCATCGTCAAAAGCCAAACTGTCTGTTTTTTTATCATGGTTTCCCTCCTACTTCGGAATCACTGATACACGGTGGCTCGGAACGTCAAGTGCTCTCGTGACCGCTTCCACCACCCACTCTTTCACTTTGATATTCTCCACACCCGATGCCGTCACTGAAACTCCACTAACATTCGGTTTTTTCGTCGTCGTGGCAACGGGACCACTCTCGCCGGATTCATTGATGACAGCGAGCTCCTTATCTACCGCTTCATCTTCCACCCTTCTCTGTTTGTCTTCGTCTGTTTCTTTCGTCACCTGAGTTTGGGTCGATTCATTCATTTCATAAATCATTTTTTCCGTAGCATCGACATTGACCATCACCTGAACATCACTCACAAAACTGATGGATTCAAGGATCGTTTTCAATTCTTCCTCGTAGTAGGTTTCATAAGCTTTTATTTTATCCAGAGCCCCTTCTTTCCTATGGATCTTTTCTTCTGCTGTCTCCTCTTCGTCTCCGGATAAGGAGAGAGCATTGCCTATCAGAAGCAGCAGCACTCCTACTCCTCCTATCAATAGAAGATACTTCGGCCTGTTCAGTACACTCGTCCATTCCTCCACCTTGTCTCTCCATTTTTCCCATTTCATCCCCCTTCCTCCCGTTCCACCTGGATTGCTGTTTCCGGTACTTCTGAAACTGTAGAAGATATCCGGGCGATCTCCTCTACACTCAAGGAACCTTCTTCCATATCAACCGACAGGATAAGCACTTCTGCCTCTTCATTGATCTCTACCCCTTCTAATACGACTCCCTCTTCCATAAGTACAGGACCCAGCATCGAATGGATCTTTTCATTGGTTTGTTGTAATGTATATGCTTCTTGTCCCTCCGTTAATGCTTGTTTTTGAAATTCAATATCTTCTCCTGTCTCTTCGATGACCGTCTGATTCACATCCCACCATCGTTCCCGGAGAAGCCGCTCCGGGTCCAAAGAAAACAATTTGAACACCGGTTCGAGAATCAATAATAGAAAAACCAAAGAAACAGAGAATTTGACGTATCTTTTCGTTTCCCCCTGGGGCAAGAGGGAGTCGACGATAAGGATGATGAAAATAAGAATGATGATTTTACCCAACCAATCGAACCAGAAACTCACATATACCCCTTCTTTCATCTGAACAGAACAGTAAGGTTACTAGAAGCGACCAGAATGACAATCATAAGAAAGAACATGAAGGAAACGGTGAATAAGGAGATACATACAAAAATGATATGTTTCCCTACAACGTCCATGGCCATCACACTTGGCGTATCCCCCAGGGGTTGCAGCAAACCCGCGGCAAGCCGGTACATGAGAGCGATGATAGCAACCTTGATGGTCGGAAATAAAGCGATACTCATCAACAGGATAAGACCAATAACCCCCAGCGTATTCTTCAACAGGAGCGACGCATGCAAGATCGTATCAGCTGCATCGGTGAACAACCGGCCGAACACCGGTATGAAATTCCCGGTGACAAAACGTGCGGTACGAAGAGTCACCCCGTCCTGAACAGCTGTGAACGTGCCCTGGACTGACAGAACACCTACAAATATGGTTATATAAATCCCGAGGAGAGCGATCGCCAATTTCTTGAAGAGATCGGCGAGCCTGTCCAATTTGTATTCTGTATGAAGAGTGCTCACGAGTGACAAGAGTAGCGAAGATAAAAAAAGAGGCAGAATGACGAACTTTACAAAGAAGCTGCTGAATTGGATCATAACTATGGTGAAAGGGTGAAAAAATGCTACGGAGACCGAATGAGTCAAAGAAGCCATCAAACCTAGCAACAAAGGTAAAATCCCGATCATGAACGCGCTCATCTGATCGATCGTCTCGTACGTATACTCAAGAACGGTTTCAAAACTCTGGATGATCAGAGTCACGAGCAATACGGCCAGGATCAGATTCCCGGTCTGATGAACGCCTTTATCTTTGAACGCATGCGTCAATGTGTGAAGAAGGGTGCTGAGGAGAGTCAAGAACAATAAGGATGATAAGAGATACACATTCGTCACCATCTCATCCAGCACAAAAGAGAGTATCCCTTCCAACCAATGATCCATTTTCATGTTCGGACCTGTCTCGAGCCATCCTCTCCAGCCATTCGTATCCCCGAAAGGCAAATACTCTCCATAATTCGTTTTAATGAATTCAAATGTCCGGTTCAACTGGTCACTCTCCAGCTTGTCCGCCAGCGCCCCCCTGCCATTCATTTCAAAAGAGTTATCCTCCATCCTCTTCCTCCTAGTTCGGTAACAGTTGCAGGGTCATTTCTACAATTGTCGTCAATATAGGGATTGCGACCAATAGGATGAAGACCTTCCCGGCCATTTCCACCTTGAGTGCCAGAGAATCAAGCCCTGCATCTTTGATAAGTTGACTGCTGAATTCAGTGACGTAAGCGATTCCGATGATTTTTATGATCGTTTCTATATAGCTCTGATTTATGTTTGCGTATTCGGCCATCGTATAAAGCAAACGGAAGATATGCCTTACCTGATCAAGGATGACGAAAAAAATGAGCAGAACACTTACAAATAGTAACAAGAACGCCAAGGTAGGGTGTTGCTCTTTCAACAACAACACGAGACAGGCAGCTATAAAAGCGAAGGAGGCCGTCTGAAAAATATCCATGTGATTAACCCTGGTATAAGAATACGGACCTTATTTCCTGAAATAACATGGCCAGCCGTTGCAGCACAATAAACAAAACGATGATGAAACCCGTCAATGTAACAGCCTGCGCGATCTCTTCTTTCCCCATTTGTTTCAGAATACTGTGGATCATTGCCACGACGACCCCGATCCCCGCTATTTGAAACAGAATAGCCGTTTCCTCGATCACAAAGGCATCTCCTCCTTCATATAAGCAAGAGAACGATAAGACATCCGCTCAATACCCCCAAGCCTCTCGCCATTTTCCTGTACTGCTCCGTTTCCTTCACCGCCTGCTGGTACTGTTCTTCAAGATGATGCTGCGTGAGGGAAAAATGTTTCTGGTGCTCCCTTATGGAATATTTCCCGAGAACCTGTCCCAACTGCTTAAGTATTTCCAGATCCTCCTCTTGCAAATAGAAGGAAGTCTCATGTGTCGATAGAGCCTTCTCCCAAACAAGGGAAAAATTGCGTTCTCCGAGTAATGTCTCTTTGATTGAGGCAAAGAAGCTGCTCAGCCTGATTTTTTGTGTGGAGATTTTTGCACATACGTGTTCTATGGAAGAGTGCCCGTGAATGATTTCCGTTTCCATCACACTCAATACATATTTCCATTCCCTCAGATATTTCGGCCGCTTCTCATAATTATTCGCTATTCCGAAACCGAAGAATGTCGTCACAGATAAGATGAGCAAAGAACCGATACTCGACATCATAGAAGATCAACCCTCTTCACTTCTTCGTACGTATTCTGATAGATCACAAGGGACCTGTGGTTCTGATTCAGCCGTGGCAGAAAAACGAACCTTTCCATGTAGGGGAACAACGACCCTAATCGATACTCGAGCCCCTCCCAATCATCGGCGTGTGTGGTACATAAGACACTCACACCGGCACCTATAGCACGTTTCAAAGCCATGGTATCTTCTTCTCCGTCCACTTCATCTACTACGATGACTTCAGGTGACATCGAGCGGATCATAAGGGAGATCCCTTCGCTTTTCGGACACCGATCCAATACATCAGTCCTTTTCCCTACATCCAATTGCGGGAGGCCTTGATAACACGCAGCAAGCTCCGACCTCTCATCAATCATCGAAACTTTGAACCCTGCGGACCGATCGTCCGAAAGCCACTTGGTCAGTTGTCTCAATATCGTCGTTTTCCCTGAATACGGAGGGCCCACGATAACCGTATTCAACAATCTTCTCTTACTCAGAAGCGTTTCCATCCAGGCTTGTTGCCGGACCCTGGCCTCCCTGGCAACTCTTATATTCAAAAAAGAAACAGGCTCGATGTTGCTTATTTTTTCCCCGGTAGCTACCGCTTCTCCGCTAAGACCGATACGATGCCCGCCTTTCACGGTCAAAAATCCTTTTTTAATATCATCCTGGAAGCGGTAGACGGAGAAATGGGTAGCCCTCCCCACAATCTGATCGATTGCTTCTCTGGTCCCGACCGGAGGTAAGAATAAAGGAACGTGTCGTCGCACTACTTCGAGAGGTCTCCCGATTCTTATTCTGATCTCCTGTATCTCGTCGATGTTCTCAAGGGATTCGATTTCTTCCTTGTAAGAAGGTGGTAGCATTTCAAGCAACTCCTCTATCACTTTCTCCCCCTTTCTACTTTCATCTTATGCGAATACTCTGTTCCTATGAAAAAAACCCTCGAGGATTTTACTCCTCGAGGGTTCTATTACGCACGTGACACATATTTGCCTTCATCTGTGCTGATAAGGAGCACATCTCCGGTGTTAACAAAAAATGGTACTTGCACAATCAAGCCTGTTTCAAGCGTTGCAGGCTTCGTACCGCCACTGGCCGTGTCTCCTTTGACTCCAGGCTCAGTTTCAGTAACTTCAAGTTCTACGTTTTTCGGAAGATCGATTCCGATCGTCTCTTCTTCATAAGACTGAATGGAAACTTCCATGTTCTCTTTCAGATAGTTCAGTTTATCTCCGATATGCTCTTCACTTATCGCAACCTGATCATACGTCTGTGTATCCATGAAGGTATGCATGTCACCGGAAGCGTACAAATATTGCATCTTTCTATTTTCAATATGAGCGCGGTTCACTTTCTCTCCGCCTCTGAACGTCTTCTCCTGGATATTTCCGTTTCTAAGGTTACGGAGCTTCGTACGTACGAACGCCGCTCCTTTTCCAGGCTTCACGTGCTGGAAATCCATGACGCTCCAGATACCACCATCCACCTCGATAGTAAGCCCTGTTTTCAAATCATTCACTGAAATCATTCGTATTCCTCCAAACTTATAATATGATTAATTCCTTAGGAGAATCATTCAACGGTTCATTACCGCTTTCTGTGATCACTGTATCATCCTCGATTCTGCAACCACCTATTCCCTGAACGTAGATTCCCGGCTCGACAGTTACGACCATACCCGGCTTCAATTCTACATCAGATCGATGAGATAAACCAGGTCCTTCATGAACGTCGAGGCCGATGCCGTGTCCCGTTGAGTGGCCGAAATACTGGCCATAGCCTTTCGCATTGATCACATCTCTCGTCAGCGCATCGGCTTCTTTCCCTGTAAGCCCTGCTCTCAATCCGTTCATTCCTGCTTTCTGCGCTTCCAATACAGTAGAGTAGATCTCTTTTTGCTTTTCAGAAATTTCTCCGACAGCGATCGTTCTTGTTATATCAGAACAGTATCCTTTATAGAGTGCACCGAAATCAAGGGTGACGAGTTCCCCGGATTCAATTTTTTTCTCTGATGCCACTCCGTGTGGAAGAGCGGAACGATAGCCTGAGGCAACGATGATATCGAAACTCGAAGAAGTAGCCCCTTTTTTCCTCATGAAAAATTCCAGCTCGTTGGATACATCGATTTCCCGTACGCCCGGTTTGATGAAAGATAAGATATGATCAAAAGCTTCATCTGCAATCTTAGCAGCATCACGCAAAATGGAGATTTCCTCGTCGGTCTTCACCAACCGCAACTCCTCTACCATACCGGACACAGGTATCATTTCCCCATCTATCGCTGCCTGGAACGTTTCATATACACCGTATGTCATATGATCTTTCTCGAAACCGATCCTTTTCACTTCGTCCTTTTTTAATTGAGTGGCGATTTCTTTTGACATAGGGCCTTTGTGCTCGACGATTTCAAAATCTTCGACCTGGTCTTCCGCCTGCTCAATATATCGAAAATCAGTTACGAGCTTTGCACTTGTCGCGGTGATAAGGACAGCACCGGACGTGCCTGTAAACCCTGTTATGTACCTTCTATTCTTATCGCTTACTACAAGCAGTGCATCAATGTTTTTGTTTTTCATAGATTCCCTGATTCTTTCCACATGGAGCATCTATGGAGTCCCTCCTTCATAATTTTCTTTCTCCGCTTCTGTTTCAGTGTACCACATGCTGCCATCTATTCACTACTCTCGCCGTTTTTGCTCCTCTTCCGCCCAATTGAAAGAAATGGAATAACCGAGAAACACCCCGTACAGCAAAAACAGACAGAACAAACTCACCAGGGAATCACTATCCCAGCTGAAATCCGGTACGATATAAACACCCAACAATATAACGACGCCGAAACAAAGCACACCGACCCCGACTCCTGGAAGCAACCCCTGATATTTTTTCAGCAGAACGTAATAGAGAAAAGCCAGAAAAAGAGAGATGGTTATAATAATCAATACGTTCGTAACCTTCAAAAACAATACATCATCCACATCTCCGAAGATGAAAGGTCTGTTCAGGAGATCGGTCATAGATAATTTCGTAAAGCTGAAATAGGAAGACCCCATCCACGAAAACGCCAAAAACAATCCAGCCACTGCACCGATGGCCGTAACTTTTCCAAGCATCCCGTTTTCTTTTCTTTCGTTCATGTATACACCTCCTATACTCAGTCTCGGCGTATGCTCCGTATTTCATGCCAAATTTTTTTAAAAAAATTTCAGGAATCATGATAAAAATAACCCCAAAAGTGGTATAAATATAGTATAAGAGCTATGAAAGGAGGACTCTCATGCCACGTCGATGGTTTACATGGCTTATATACGCGCTGATCGGCTTAGCCGCTTTCTATGTCGTTTCCCAACTGTTCACAAACACGGCAGGATTCCTTACTTCTATTATTGTAATGATCGGAGTTGCAGCAGCCATTTACGGTCTGATCTACTTTGTGTTCATCCGAAAACGTGTCAGCGGAGGGAACACGAACGAAATGAAAAAATACAAACAGGCAGTTAAGCAATCCAAACAAAAATACGGAACTTCTACTCCGGACACCACTAAAATGACGAAGACAGCAAAAAAACCTGCCAAAAAAAGAAAAGCCGCCCCTTCCCATTTACGAGTAATCAACGGCACAAAAGGAAAAGACAAAGACAACAATCGAGCTACTTTTTAAAAGCTCCATCATTGTCGCCATCCTTCCAGAAATTCTTTTGCTTTTTCTTTTCCCAGCTTGACTAACTCCTCCTTCTCGGCTGTTGAAATTTGAAAATCCGTCGTTTCGAATTCATTCACAGGCAAAAACATAATATTTTTCGATTTAGAATGGGAAATATACCTCGCATCATGGGCTTTCTTCATGGTACGAAACAGTGCCTGAAACATCTCGATCCCATTTTCTATTCGTTGAGGCGGAAGCTGATTCGGAGGATCTGCCAGTTGAAGGCCGAGTACCGGCCTTTTTTTGTTGCCGTAGGGTTTCTCCCAGATCCAAAGCGGGAAATTGCTCAGAACCCCACCATCTACAATCAATGATTTCCCCTGCTTTCCTTCAAGTCTTACGGGAGTAAAGAAGAACGGAATCCCTGCACTCATACGTACCGCTTTAGCTACAGAAAAGGTTTTCGCTTCAATGCCGTAGATCCGCTCTAAATCGTCCGGCAACACCACCATCCTCCCCAGGGAGATATCTGAACATACAATTTTCAGTCTCCCGGGTGCCAAGTCACCAAAAGTGTATATCCCCTTTCTAGCTAACAGTTTCTCCATTTGTTCTTCAATCTCTTCGCCTTTATATAGCCCTAATTGAAAATATAGTCGCATCCATCTCGTGAAAGGCAGGAGTGGTTTCCGCTTATGTTTACTGGTGGTGATGGTTTCGAGTGTCAAGTTGGTCATGAGTTTCTCCATGTCTCCCGCTTTATAATCGGCTGCGAGAAGGCTTGCAAAAATAGCTCCGGCAGAAGTCCCGGCCGTCCGTTGAAATGAATATCCCTGTTGTTCCAATGTCTCTAAAGCTCCTGCAAAAGCAATCGCCTTCACTCCTCCACCTGAGAAAACACCGTCAATTTTTTTCACGCCCCTCCCCCCTTCTTTTAAATTTATGACGCCAATTCCACTTCTATTAAACTAAACGAGGAGGACTGGCCGACTTTACTTAGCTGAAAACATAAAAAAGAAGATGCGGATTACGCATCTTCTTCACTACGTTTATGAACCTGTAACAAAGTTTCTCGGCGGGAAGGCTCTTCTTCAAAGTATTGGACCAGGTCGCCAATACGGTCAATCGAGTCCCAGCTGAGGTGGTGCTCGATCCCTTCCACTTCTTCGTATATTTTATCCTTCTCCACCCCGATAATTTCCAGAAAATTCTCTAACAATTCATGTCGGAAAACCAGCCGTTTCCCGATCTTCTTACCTTTGGAAGTCAACATTAGTCCCCGGTACTTCTCATAAGTCAGATATTCATCTTTATCAAGCTTCTGTACCATTTTGGTTACAGAGGAGGGATGGACACTGAGGTTTTCTGCTATATCGGAAACCCTGGCATATCCTTTGTTTTCAATCAATAAATAAATTTGTTCGATATAATCTTCCATACTCGGTGTGGGCATAATTTACCTCCGTTATCAATCAGGTCATTCACTAAAAATCATACACTAGTTTCTTCATGTAAACAACTGAGGTCCTGTATCAGACTACAATTGACACCGTATATCACTTCACTGAAAAAGCATCCGCTATTTGAGCGGATGCTCCTTCTGAATCTTATAGGCCACACTTCAACTGCGCATTACAGTTCGTACAAGTATTGCAACCACCGATGTCTTCAATCGTCCCCTGTCTGCATACAGGACACGTATCTCCCACTTCCGAACCGATGGAAACGTTCGTCGACTGTAGTTCTTGTACCGTATCCATCAATACCACTTGTCTTTCTTCTTCATCGAACCCGAAGGATTCCTGTTCCCCGTCAAATTCACTCTGCTCGGCTTTTAAAGTAAGCACTTGTGAATCCCGACTTCCATCGACATATACCGTACCGCCCTTGGCGCCACCACGGTATAGTCTTTCATAAACAGACTGCACCTGCTCAACGGAATACCCTTTCGGCGCATTGACGGTCTTCGAGATTGAACTATCCACCCATCGTTGAATCACACATTGTGTATCAGCGTGAGCTTCAGGGCTCATCGACATAGCCGTAACGAACCAATGAGGGAGTTCGTCCTCATCAGCACCAGGGGTTCGTTCCACATATTCCTGTACGATATCCGCTTTCACTTCGATGAACTTACCGAGGCGTCCGCTGCGATAATAGGAAAAGGAGAAGTAAGGCTCCAGACCGGTACTGACTCCCGCCATAGTTCCGGTCGACCCCGTCGGAGCTACCGTCAGTAGATGAGAGTTCCTGATCCCATACGATTTGACCGCTTCTCTTACATGCTCAGGCATATCTTTCATATACCCGCTGTTGATGAAGCGTTCGCGGTTTTCATCCGTTTCTGCATCTGTTGTTCCGTTAAGGAAAGGAAAGCTCCCTTTTTCTTTTGCGAGCTCTACAGATGTTTCATAAGCCGTAACCGCAATCGTTTCAAAGATGCGATCCACCAGTTCATTGCCCTCGTCTGAACCATATTCCGTTTCACAATAGATGAGCAGGTCGTGAAGACCCATCACCCCTAATCCAACGCGTCGTTCACCGAGCGCCTGTTTCTTATTCTCATCTAGGAAGTAAGGCGTCGAATCAATCACGTTATCCTGCATACGTACACCCGTTCTGACTGTCTGCTTCAGTTTCTCATAATCGACTTCGCTTGCCTCTTTATCAGCCATTTCCGCTAAATTGACAGCTGCAAGATTGCAGACACTCCATGGAGCAAGAGGCTGTTCTCCGCATGGATTGGTTGCGACCACTTTTTGACCGTATGCTGTAGCATTCGTCTTCTCATTCGCATTATCAATGAAGAATATGCCCGGCTCCGCCGAATACGTGGCACATATGTTAATGAGATTCCAAAGCTCCTGGGCAGGCATGGATCTGTACGTACGTACTCCCATTCCTTCTTTCTCCCATTCACGGACATCTCCTACCGCTTGCCAATGTTCATTATAGTAGTCCATTTCTTCCTCGGTATAAGACTCCACATCAGGGAACTTGAGCCCGTACATTTCGTTCTTCTCGACAGCTTCCATGAATTCATCCGTGATACACACAGAAATGTTAGCTCCACTTAAGAAATCCGAATGATGGACAGCATACGTTCCACCATCGCGAAGTTTTTCTTCAGCTTCTCTGATCGATTGATTGGTGAAACCGCCCTGACCTTCCACCGCTTTGAAATTGACGACACTCTGATAAAGATCTCTCTCCTTTTCTGTGAGAGGAGTGAATTTCAATTTATCCTGAGCAAGTTGTTGAATCTGTTCATCATTTGTATTCTCAATCAGATACCTGAGAATTCGTGGATTCTGCATTTTGGATATAATGAACTCTACGATATCCGGGTGCCAATCGGATAACATGATCATCTGAGCGCCCCTGCGGGAACCTCCCTGTTCGACAAGATGCGTCAGTTTCGCTATATCATCGAGCCAGGATACGGAACCGGAGGATTTCCCGTTCACTCCGCGTGCCAGCGTATTACGTGGCCTAAGGGTCGAACCGTTCGTTCCTACTCCTCCGCCTCTCGACATGATTTCCATCACTTGTTTCCGGTGATCGGAAATCCCTTCCCTGGAATCCTGAATGAAAGGCATGACGTAACAATTGAAGTAAGTAACTTCTTTCTCGGATCCTGCACCGTAAAGAACTCTCCCGGCCGGTACAAAGTTCATATTGGCCAACTCTTCATAAAAGGACTGAAAGCTTTCCTCACGCTTTTCTTCCGTCGTCTCCACCATGGAAAGACCGGTCGCATTTCTTTTTGCGATCTGCTCATAATAAACCTCAAGAGGTTTATCTATCGTATCGAGACCTCTTCTTACAATACCGTCCTGTTCATGCTCTTCAAGCACATGAGCGAATTCGTCCTCGACTTTGACGGTCGCTTCCCGCTTGTCCCAGTCGATACCGGTAATGAAGCCATAGCCTCTTGCAGGAAATTTAGGATCCGCTTTTACGGTTAATACGACGAAGTCCCCTTCTTTCAACGTAATACGCTCGGTATCCTTGAACGCATAACGATCAAGCATCACAAGCCTGGATACTCCTTCATGCGTAATCTTCATATCTTCTGTAATTTCATGAACCTGAGGAAACAATCCGATATCCTCATTCAACTGACTTACGTTTATCTTTGTCTGCACTGTTATAGAGGAACTTGTGGTCATACTACCCTCTCCTTTACGAAATCTTTCTGCCTAATTAGTAACATACCACACACACAAAAACTTAATCAATATATTGTGTTTTTATTTAAAAAAAGCACAATATATTGTGTTGTTGAACGAATAAGTGGAAATTTGTCAACTACGTAATCGTTTATTTTTTTTCTTTTGAGAGAGGTATCCGAAGATATTGCCGAAATCAGTCATTTTTTTAAAAGAATTTGTGCCTTGCATAACAAATGCTGGCATGCCCGGAAAGAAATCTTTGAAATTGCCGAGGGAACTCCTTATAATAGACGAGGAACAATTTTTATCGAGGGGGTTCGACTTATGAGTTGGTGGATACTTTTGGCTATTATCGTAGCTTTTATTGCCTTTTCCATTTACCGATATATCAAATCGAAAAAGATCCTGACGACATTGACTGAAGATGAGTTCAAGCAGGGATATCGTAAAGCACAACTGATCGATGTCCGTGAACCGAAAGAATTTGACGGTGGTCACATTCTGGGAGCACGCAATATTCCGTTATCCCAGATGCGCAACCGTACTGCCGAAATAAGAAAGGACAAGCCCGTCTATCTCTATTGTCAAAGCGGTGCAAGATCGACGAGAGCAGCTATGTTGTTGAACAAGAAAGGGTATGAAGATTTGAATCACCTTCAGGGCGGCTTCAAGAAATGGTCAGGGAAAATTAAAGCAAAAAAATAACCTAAGAAAACGCATGGAATCAACATTTGGATTCCATGCGTTTTTTCATTTCATTCTTCAGGCTGATATTTCAACACGGGTTTTCTTGCAGCTGTCGTTTCGTCCAATCTTCCCACGACTGTCGTGAAGGGAGCTTCCTGTACTTTTTCAGGATCGTGCTCTGCTTCTTCTGCAATCCGTTCCATCGTGTCTATGAAATCATCCAACGTTTCTTTCGCCTCTGTCTCTGTAGGCTCTATCATCATAGCTTCTTCTACGTTGATCGGAAAATAGATCGTAGGAGGATGGTAACCGAAATCGAGGAGACGTTTCGCCATATCAAGCGTACGTACCCCCAATTTCTTCTGGATACTCCCCGATAGGACGAATTCGTGCTTACAGTGCTGGCTGTAAGGAAGTTCAAAGGATTTCTCCAGTCTTCTCATCATATAATTGGCGTTCAGGACCGCATATTCACTGACACGCTTCAGTCCTTCGGCGCCCATCGTACGTATATACGTGTACGCACGAAGATTGATGCCGAAATTTCCATAGTAAGGTTTCACACGACCTATCGATTGAGGCCGTTCGTACTCGAACCCGTATCCATCTTCTTGTTTTACGAGTAAAGGCTTCGGAAGATAAGGTTCCAGCTCTTCCGTCACTCCTACAGGCCCTGATCCAGGGCCCCCTCCCCCGTGAGGACCGGTAAACGTTTTGTGAAGGTTGAGGTGGACGACATCAAAGCCCATGTCTCCCGGCCTTGTGTATCCCAGAATCGCATTCAGGTTCGCGCCGTCGTAATAAAGTTTCCCGCCGGCATCGTGAACAATCGTAGCCATCTCGACAATATCTTCCTCGAAAAGCCCCAGGGTATTCGGGTTCGTGAGCATCAACGCTGCTGTATGTTCATCCACGAGGCGTTTCAAATCTTCGATATCCACCAGCCCACGCTCATCCGTTTTTACCGTAACAGCTTCAAATCCCGCCACCGTAGCTGAAGCAGGATTCGTCCCATGTGCCGAATCCGGTACAATCACTTTGGTCCTCCCTGTGTCTCCGCGTTCCTCATGATACGCCCTGATCATCATCAGTCCTGTCCACTCTCCCTGAGCCCCGGCAGCCGGCTGAAGAGTGACGGTATGCATTCCGGTGATCTCGGATAAGGATTCCTGCAGGTCATACATCCAGTGTAACGCCCCCTGGACGGTACTTTCCTCCTGAAAGGGGTGAATATGACTGAAGCCCGGGAGCCGTGCTACGTCTTCATTTATTTTCGGATTATATTTCATCGTGCAGGACCCCAGAGGATAGAAGCCTGTGTCCACTCCATGGTTCCTCGAGGAGAGGCCAGTATAATGCCTTATAAGCTGAAGTTCACTCACTTCCGGCAAGTCAGCTTTTTCCTTCCTTTTATAGTCCTCATCGAATAAACCATCCACATCCATCTCTTCTACATCATTTTGAGGCAAACTGAAACCCGTCCGTCCGCTCCTGCTGCGTTCGAATATCAAAGGATACGCTCCGTTATTCATGAAATCCCTCCCACTATCTTCGCAAAGTTCTCGATTTCCTGTCTGGATCTCACTTCCGTCACCGCAACAAGCATGCAATCTTCATATTTCTCATTCACACGCCTCATATCGAATCCACCGATGATCCCTTCTTCATGAAGCCGTTCGTTCACTACCTTCACAGACTGAGGTAACTGCACCACAAGCTCGTTGAAAAATGGACCATCGAACATAACCGTCAACCCCTCCGATTCCAGGCGGTTCTTCATGTACATCGCTTTTTGGATGTTCATCTTCGCCATCTGGTACAATCCTTCTTTGCCGAGGGAGGTCATGGCCACACTCGATGCCAACGCGTTCAAAGCCTGGTTGGAGCATATATTCGATGTCGCTTTTTCTCTTCTTATATGCTGTTCACGAGCCTGTAAAGTCAGGACGAATCCACGCTCTCCGTTTTCATCTACCGTTTCTCCTACGAGACGTCCCGGCACTTTCCTCATCAGTTTTTTCGTAACGGCGAAATACCCACAATGAGGACCTCCGAATTGGGCCGGTATGCCGAATACCTGAGTATCCCCCACGACAATATCAGCTCCGAATGCCCCGGGAGGCGTAAGGTATCCAAGCGCGAGCGGATTGGCCGATACGACGAACATCGCTTTCTTCGCTTTTTCCTCTATTTTGCTTTTCACCTCTCCGAGCGGTTCGACCTGACCGTAAAAGTTCGGATATTGAACAGCCACGGCAGCCACATCATCGCTGAGATGCTCGTCAAGCTCATCGATCGACACGGTCCCATTATTCTCCCCGATCATCACCAGCTCAAGGTTATGAGCTTTGGCGTACGTGCCAATCACTTCCTTGGAATCAGGATGTATACTTTCCGATAAAAGGATCTTTTTCTTTTTCGTCTGGGAAGCCGCCAGAGTGATCGCTTCCGCAAGAGCCGTTCCCCCGTCATACATGGAGGAGTTGGCCAGATCCATGGCTGTCAATTCAGCGATCATCGTCTGAAATTCAAAAATGGCCTGCAGCTCTCCCTGAGAAATCTCTGGCTGATAAGGCGTATACGCTGTATAAAATTCAGATCTGGAAATGACGTGATCGACTACAGAAGGTATATGGTGGTCGTACACCCCTGCTCCAAGAAAAGAAACATACTGACGTATGTCACTGTTTTTTGAAGATAATCGTCTCATTTCTTCCGTCAAAGAATATTCATTTTCCGGAGGCTTCAATTTCATTTCCCGGTCAAGCTTCACTTCTGGCGGAATATCTGAAAACAACTCATCTGTGGACTCCACGCCAATCGTTTTAAGCATGTCCGTTTTATCTTCTTCTGTCATCGGCAAATACCTGAATTCCATCCCATTCTCCTCCTATCGTTTAAAAAATGGCTTAGGCACGACTTTCGCCTCCAGCCGCTTTTTCCTCACCTGTACATATACATGCTGACCTTCGTCCGTATAAGCCTGATCCAGAAGCGCCAAACCGAGGTTCTTTTGCAGACTCGGGGATTGCGTACCACTGGTAACGAAACCTATTTCCCTGTCCTTGTCGTCATAGACCGTGTAACCATGACGGGGGATTCCTTTCTCTATCATTTCAATTCCTACAAGCTTCCTATCTACACCATTTTCCTTCTGACGCTGAAGCACTTCTTTCCCCATAAAGTCCGTTTCCTTTTTCACTTTAACGGCGAATCCTAGACCTGCTTCGATCGGAGATATGGATGCTGATAGTTCCTGGGAATATAAAGGCAATGCAGCTTCGAACCGCAGCGTGTCTCTCGCACCGAGCCCGACTGGCTCTAAGCCATCTTCTTTTCCGGATTCCAGGCAGGCCCTCCATAAATCAACCGCAGCATCCGCCGGCAAGTATATTTCAAACCCGTCTTCTCCGGTATATCCTGTTCTCGAAACGATGGCCTTTCCTTCAACGCCCTCAAATGTGACTTCCTGGTGGAAACGGAAGAAGCGGATATCTTCCAGCTTCTCTCCAGTTATCGATTGCAGGATTTTTTCCGCCCGTGGTCCCTGGATGGCAAGTTGGGCGTAGTGCTCCGAGTAATCGACTACTTCTGCCCCTTCCTCGTTATGATCGACGAGCCATTGCAGATCTTTCTCTTTATTCGCAGCATTGACGACGAGCAGATATTCATTCTCTTTAAGATGGTAAACGATCAGATCGTCCACCGTCCCTCCATCCTCCTGACACATGATCGTGTACTGCGCTTTCCCGGGAGTGAGTTTCTCCACATCGTTGGTCAGCATCTTGTTGAGGAAGGAAACGCTCGAAGTACCACGCACAATGATCTCTCCCATATGCGACACATCGAACAACCCGGCTTTCTCCCTTACTGCCCTGTGCTCTTCCTTGATCCCACTGAATTGGACCGGCATGTCCCATCCGCCAAAATTGATGAGCTTTGCTCCCATTCTTACAAATTCACTGTGTAAGGGTGATCTGTTTCCTTTAGTCATGTTCTGCTCCTCCTTAATAAAGAAATTCAAGCAGCCCCGCTTTTTCATTCATTTCATAAAAAAAGAGACTTTTCCCTTTTAAGAAAAGCCTCTGTCCTTGAACCAGAAAGTTTAACGCTTGCAGGCGCTTGCTTCGTAGGTGGCCTGCCCTCGCAGACACTCTCCAGAGTTGCGTCCTATGGAAGTCTTTGTTGCCTGAGAGATTCGCTTGGTCCGCTTGCTCCTTCGGCGCTGTATTCCATGAATACAGGCTCTCCCTCCATAGTCATCCGCCACATGTATGTATTTTTGAAAAAAGTCCAAACTAAAAACAATATCATTATACCACACGAAGGGCTTACATTTCATTTAATTTTAAATTTTCTCACTACTATGATACCGGGGGGTTCACTATGAAAGTCATCACTGACATATTATCCGAGGAGGAAAACCTGAGCGACTGGAACACTTTCAACCTCGCCTGCACTGCTATTGAGAATAAGTATTCCCATCTTCATAAGGAAGAGTTGCAGTGCATGAAGCACCTTCCGACATTCACACCTATGGAACATCAACTTTCCACTGCAAAAAAGGTGATACATACGATGGGAGGCAGGGCGATCCTTGCTGACGAAGTCGGTTTGGGAAAAACCATGGAAGCAGGTCTTATCCTTAAGGAATATCTGCTAAGGAATATGGTGAAGAAAGTATTGATTCTCGCGCCTGCCTCCCTCGTAAATCAATGGGCGTCAGAACTTTCCGGCACGTTTTATATCCAAACCTTCACCCCTTCAAGGAAAAGCGCGGATTGGGAGAACTGGGACATCACCATTTCTTCCCTTGATTACGCCAAGCAGGAGAAACATGCTTCGGTCATCAAAGATATCGACTACGACTTACTGATCATCGATGAAGCTCATCGCCTGAAAAATGAACAGACGAAGAATTTCCGGTTCGTTTCATCGATTTCTAAAACGTATTGTCTGTTGCTGACAGCCACTCCCCTGCAGAATTCCATCACGGACGTCTACAACCTTACTTCGATTTTAAGACCAGGTTATCTCGGGAATCTCCAGGAGTTCAAAAAGAAGTACAAAACGTCCAAAGATACGTCCCACATCAATCAGTTGTTAAAGCAGGTGATGGTCCGTCACAACAGGAGAGAAATCCAATTCTCTCCCTCAGAAAGAAACATCCGACAGGAACCCATCCTGCTTCATGAAAAAGAGAAACATGTCTACAGTCAAATTGATGGCTTACTCAAAGACCAGCCCGCGTTTACGAATATCATGCTGAAAAGGGAGTTCTGCTCCTCCCTGCCGGCTTTCATCTATTCATTACAGGGAGTGCTGCCGAAACTGAAACCGGAAGAAAGAGACAAGGCGGTTTCCCTGATCCAGACACTCACCCGAGAACTCCATCACTCGAAGGCTATATTTACGAAGAATCTGCTGAAAAACAGTGAAGAGAAGTACGTTCTTTTCACAGAATTCAAGGCGACTCAACTCTATTTACAATGGTTCTTCCAAAAGTACGGGATAAGCTCGGTTCCTTTTAATGGGAAATTCAAAAAAAGCAAGCGGGAATGGATGACAAGGTTGTTCGAGCAGAAAGCCCAAGTGCTGATTGCCACCGATGCAGCTGCCGAGGGGATCAACCTGCAATTTTGCAGTCGGATGATTCATTATGACTTGCCCTGGAACCCGATGAAGCTTGAACAGCGCATCGGGAGAATCCATCGATATGGACAGGAACATGACGTGGAAATCCTTTATCCGATACTCGAGGAAACGATCGAAGAAGTCATGTTCCATCGTTTGCTCCAGAAAACGAAAACATTCCATCACACCATTGGCAAGATGGAAAAGCTTCTTGTGAATCAGGAGGAGGACTAATTATGGAAAGCATTCAGTTCGTCAAACAATTTTACCAACTATTCGGAGCCAGGTGGGAAGAAACCGCAGACGAAGAATGGGAGGTAACCTTAACCAAGGAACTCGATAAAGCGCTCATGAATCGACCGTTCTATTGGCATTACATCGAGAAGATGAATGCAGAAGGAGTCCCTTCCAAACTGACTTATACCACAACAGATCAAAAGGGGAAACTTTTCATCCACGCCGGTTCCCCTCACCTTCATAAGCTCTATACGTACACGACGAACAAAGGGAGGAAAACTACCGTCTACGAGAAGACGACCGATAACCGAAGGAAAGAAGGACTTCATCCATGGTTACTCTGTCATTTCTCCATCACTTACAAAGGGATAACAAGGACCGTGCAATGCCTGAATATAGGGATCCACTTACTGACCGGGGCTTTCAGGTGGAATTTTTTGAGTCACATCAGGAACTATGAATGGGAATCGGAACCATCCTACTATACGTACCCCATCCGGCCTATCATCCCGGAAAAGAATGCCGTAAAGCGTTTGACCAGCTATATGGAAGACCATATCGGGAAACAGAAGCACGAATGGGCAGAGCGAGCTCTCGAAAAACGGGAAACAGAGAAACGGATCATCGAAGAGTTCCATAAAAAAGAGGGAATGGATATGAATTGGTACACTCAGCAACACGAAGAACTGCAAAGACGGCTGGAACCGGCCGTTTATTTGCAAGAAGAGAATAGGGGGATTTTCTATATGACAGAAACGACACACAACAATCTTATGGATCGAAAGTGAATGGCGACAAGTCACTGAAGCACACCCGTTCGGCGTCCCCCCACACGGGCTATTTACGAAAGAAATATCGGCTGATGACCCAAAGATCTCCGAACCAGAATCTGAAAGAACGGAGACGTCTCTTCTTCTGTCGTTTTTCCGGTTGCTCCAGATACTTTAAAGAATTCTCTGTCAGATACCGGATATAATCCATTGTCTTCATCCCTCACCCCTCCTTTCTCTTACCTTTATTTTGTTCATCAGGTATATTTTTTAAACAAAATCTCTGAAAGAGAAGGAGTTTCCAGAATTATGTCGAATACTTATATACACAACCAATACGGAGGTGATTTATGTAGTGAACGTCAAAACATTAAGCGAAGAGATCCTCAGGGACGCAATAGAAAAAGAAGCATCAGATATCCATTTCATCCCCCATTCGAGTGCCACCCATATATTTATGCGTGTAGCAGGAATAAGAACATTCTATCGTTCTATCACCCCATTCGTTTACCAGAAACTTCTCGCATATTTCAAGTTTTCATCGGAGATGGATATAGGTGAGATGAAGTTCCCTCAAAACGGCAGGATTTCTCACCGTTTCCATGATGATCAAGTCGATCTCAGACTTTCCACCCTCCCCCTTTCCGAGTCAGAAAGTCTCGCCATACGTTTATTATCCAGTCACAGGAAGTTACCCATCCACCGATTATTTTTATTCCGGGACCAACTCAATAAAGTGCTTCAGTGGTGTGATTATTCTTCTGGGCTTGTCCTATTCACAGGACCTACCGGATGCGGCAAATCGACCACCCTATACGCGATTATGGATACCATCCTCGAGCAACGGGGACTGCAAGCTATCACCCTGGAAGATCCAGTCGAGAAATATGTGCCGGGTATCATCCAGGTGCAGATAAACGAAAAGAATGGGTTCACCTACGATGAAGGTTTAAAGGCTGCTTTGAGGCATGATCCCGACATAATTATGGTGGGCGAACTTCGTGATGAAAAAACTGCCCAGTTCGCAGTAAGAGCAGCCCTCAGTGGACATCTCGTTTTCAGCACCCTGCACGCCAAAGATGCACAAGGCACCATCCGACGACTCCTGGAAATGAACATCCCGGAATCGGACCTTCAACAAACCCTGAGAGCGATTGCCAGCCAGCGACTCATCAACTCCCCCCTGATAAAAAGGCGAGCGGCGATCATGGAAATTCTGGAAGAAGAT
Organism: Salimicrobium halophilum; assembly: GCF_900100295.1. Taxonomy (GTDB): domain Bacteria; phylum Bacillota; class Bacilli; order Bacillales; family Halobacillaceae; genus Salimicrobium; species Salimicrobium halophilum. Next base: position 169,115 of record NZ_FNEV01000001.1, on the reverse strand, counting down.
TCTCTTGCTTCCACCTTCGACGGTCACCTCTTCTCTTCTACTCAAACATTCCCCCACATCAAAAAGAAAGCAATCGCTTATGGATATCTTCAACCGTAAACAACTCCCTCTTCCTGTACAGATTCATTTTTTCAAACGAATGTCCCCCCTTCTCGAAAAAGGATACCCTGTTCATCGTGCCCTGGACATCACGGGGTGGGACGAAGATCTGAAGCCTCTGACTTCCGAACTCCTTTACCATTTCAAAAAAGGGGATTCATTGGAAGAAGCTTTCAGAAAGGCCCGTTTTTCCCCCATGGTCATATCCTTCCTGTATTTCGGCAAAGTGAGAAAAGACTTCCCTTCTTTATTCCGGCAATGTTATCAACTGTTAGTCATTTCCCATGACTCAAAAAAGAAATTGTGGCAAACGTTGCGCTATCCTCTGATTCTGCTTTTGTTTCTATTCATCACTTTCTACTTTATGAAAAAATCCGTCATCCCCAGTTTTGAAAGTCTTTATGCCCACGAAGAAGATAAACCATGGTCTCTCTTCATTTTCCAGGGACTGGATTATACCATCACTCTAGTGACGGGCCTGGGCTTTCTTTTTCTTACAGCTTTCCTGATCTACAAGATCTATGCAGCTTCCCTGCCCATGAAACGAAAGCTCGAAATCTATAAAAGGATCCCTTATGTTCAAATGGTCAAATCCTACATCGTCAGTTATCAGTTCGCCATCCACGCAAGTTCCATGCTGAAAGCCGGCTTTTCACTCAACCAGGTGCTTGATATCCTCATTGATCAACAAAAACAAAAAGAACTATCTTTCAGTGCAAAAACGATGCTTCTCTCTTTGTCGGAAGGTAACACCCTTGCCATGGCAGCCAATGCATCCACCCTGATGAGAAAAGAGATCATATCCGTTTTTCATGAAGCGAATGATAACCAGGCGCTGGCCGATGAACTATCTTTGCTCGCCTTCCACTTCCTGGACCAGCTAAAGACAAAAACGGAGAAAACGATCGAACTGATCCACCCGATCGTATTATCAGTTGCAGCACTGATCATCATTTCGATTTATCTATCCATCATGCTGCCGTTATATAACTGGATCCAAGTCTATTAAAAACTATGATGAGGTGATTACTCTTGAAAAATGATTCCGGTTTCACCCTTGTTGAGATGCTCGTTGTCCTCTTGATCATTACCGTACTACTGATTATCGCTCTCCCGAATATTACCGAGAATAATAACACCATCCGCACGAAAGGTTGCGAAGCCTTCACGTTGACAGCAGAAGCACAAGTCGAGTCTTATTTTATGGAGAACGAAACTTTCCCAGAGTCCCTGGAAGCTCTCAAAGATGCAGGGTATCTGAAACAGGATACATGTCCGAATGGTAAAGCACTTGGATATGATAATACCACTGGCGAAATTTCGGAAATCGTTGCAGTCCCATAGAGGGTTTACGCTTGTAGAAGTGCTCATTGTTCTTTGCTTTATCACCGTCTCCTTAGTGATAGTTCTTCCGGGTCAACACTCGGCTTTCAGTAGTCTTAAAGAGAAAAGGGTGATGAAAACATTCGCTGACGATATCCATTTCGTCCAGCAGTTAAGCGTGAACCGCGGGGAGGTCCACACTTTATACATCAATGCAACAGACAACTCATACCAGGCATACAAAGACTGGGGCTCTCCCATGATTGTCACTGGTTCGTTTCCTCCTGACTGGGAAATCACCTTTTTGTCCCTGAAACAACATGTACTTTTCTATAATAACGGGACGTTCAGTAACCCTGGAACTATGCTGATTGAAACAAAAAATAACGAATATAGGATATTATTTCCATTTGGAAGGAATGGAGTGGTCATTGATCGACAATAAAGGATTCATCTTAATGGAGGCCATCGGGAGCATGGCTCTCCTGAGTATTTTTTGTACGCTCCTACTTCCTGTTTTCATGAATATAACAAGCTCGATTGAAGAGCTTAAAGAAGAAAGAGAGGTGATGGTTCTTTTGCATGAATACGTATTATTGGAAAAGACTGATGGACAACTATCGTACACTTTTCCGGTGACCGTTCACCATGAACAGAACCGGTATTGTGCGGAATGGACCCATAGAAGAACACACAAGTATTGTCTTCATGTTTAAGAACAGAGATGGATTCACTTTAGCGGAAATATTGCTATCTATAACCGTTATGTTGATTGCACTCACCATTCTGATTCCTCTGGTACACCATTTATCTACGGACGCTTGGGAAAACGACTGGCCTATTCATCAATTCACACAGACCATCCAGAGAGAATTGAATACCTCTTCTTCTATTACGGCTACAGGGAGTATCCTTACTTTCAGGAATAGAGAAGGAGAAACCGTCAAGCTGGAGCCTTACAAAAACATGGTAAGAAGAAGAGTCAACGATAAAGGCCATGAGATCCTCCTCTACCAGGTGAAAGACATCTCTTTCTCCCTGGACAGGGGGTTCTTAAGGATGAACTCTACCCTCGAAGGAGGACAAAGCTTTGAAAAGATCTTTTTCATCCCTCTATAATCAGGACGGGTTCTACTATCCTTGGGTGCTGGCTTTTTGTTCCCTCTTTTTGATGCTATTCAGTGCCGCACTTCACGTTCATCAACAACATATGGAACTGAACCAATCCCTCAAAACAAGTTATCAGCTGCAACAATACTACCAGTCCGCTCATACTTCATGGAGCCCGGTGATCAAATCCAGAGAGAACTTTCCACTTACGATCCGTCGATCATTTGAAGAAGGGACCAGCGCTGTAACATGTCAGAAAGTGATGAGTACAGCCGTGTGTGATTATACTGTGGAATACAAAGGGTTATCCAAAAGTCATCGTCTGACTTATGAATTGAGTGTACAGGAACCTTAACTTTTATTTACAACCGCTTTATTCTCGTATATAATATGAATGATAGTTAAATACGAAGGAGGGGAAGAAGTATGGATCGTATGTTTCGTACGCTGGCCTTTTGGACAGGAATATTTGCAGTCATGTTTTATACCGGTGACATGATGGAAGCTTCCTTGATCTGTCTTGCCCAAACTGCCTTTTTCCTTGCAATTGGTTTTCTTAAGCTGTCTGAACGTATGTATGTCTACATATTTTTCTCTTACTTGACAGTCTTTATGATTGGATTCACTTATTATACGTCATTCATTTTGCAACCGGGTTTCCACTAAAAAAAGCTGTTCCACAAGTGTTCACCACTTATGGAACAGTTTTTTTACGTCAAGAAAGGATTTGCTTTTCTCTCTTCCCCTACCGTTGTAGGTTCACCGTGACCCGGGTATATTTTCATATCATCCCTCAACGTGAGCAGTTGTTCAAGGATAGCATCAATCAGTTGTTCGTAATCCCCTCCAGGAAGATCCGTTCGACCAATACCTCTTTGGAACAGTGTGTCTCCCGCAATCGTAAAGCGTTCATTACGGAACACAAACGCTACACTTCCAGGCGAATGACCCGGTACATGCCTGACTTCGAACTGAAAGTCACCAATCCTTTGAGTCCCCGGTTCTAAAATGAAATCGGGACCGTTGGCAACGACCGGATCCATGCCGAACCATTCGGATCCATTTTTCGAGGGCGTCTCCAGCCAATCCGCCTCTTCCAAGTGTACATACACCGGCGCTTTGTAATGCTTCCTCACTTCTTCAACGGCTCCTATATGGTCGAAATGTGCATGAGTCAACAAGATCGCTTCGACTTGAAGATTCTTCTCTTCCATAAATGTATGTAATTTATCGAAATCTCCTCCCGGGTCGATGACTAGAGCTCTACCCTCTTTATAAAGCACGTATCCATTGGTTCCTATCGGTCCCAAGGGTATTCTTGCAATCCTAAGCATAAGCACCTCTCCTTGTTTCTAAATTTATTTGATAATACCTCGACAAATGCTTGATAATCCTATAAAATAAGTGAAGAATGAGTTCACTACATAAGTATAACATCTCGTACAACGGTACAGATATAAAGAAATAGGGGGTGCGGTTATGGTAACAGCTATCTTGTTATTACTCGTAACTATTCTCTGCTTAGCAGCAGTGTTCAGGGAGATCAAAACGAAGAACTTTTTCGCTGTAGCTTTTGCTATGGTTTCTGCATTGGTATTTGGATGGTTCTCTGTAATGACCATCTACGCTAACCTGTTCGGTTAAAGTCACCGGGTTCTATATTGCTGCGAGCGACCAGTTCTCCGTCGCTTCATTTTTAAAAACCGCTGAATTGATCAGCGGTTTTTTTCATGGATCGATTTTCTCTTCCTATCCACGTGAAGAATATTCCTTCAGCGCTTCTTCTGAATCAAGCAATTGCTTGTTTTTCGTAAAGAAATGCTTATACATAACCAGAGTTACGAACATAGCACTCAGGGACACAGAGGAAAAAATGCTCAGGGAAATGACCAGTTGGTATTTGATAGCCATTATAGGCTCTACTCCTCCCAGAATCAGACCTGTCATCATTCCGGGTAACTGCACAAGACCGATCGTCTTTATCCGATCCACATTCGGTATCAGAGCGGCGTTCAATGTCCGCTGCACGATAAGGTGGGATGCCTGTTTCGGCTCAGCACCGAGAGAAAGAGCTGCTAAAAGTCTCCCGCTGTTCTCCGTGAACTCGCTCTTCATCCTTTCGAGAGCAAGCCCCATCGCTACCATACTGTTTCCGATCACCATTCCGCTCATCGGTATCACCTCAGACGGCGTGAATTCCACCATATCAAAGAGCAGCCACAATGAAAGCACACTCACTTCTACTAAAATTAGCCCAAAAAAGATCGTAGGCAAAACATAGGGCAACTCTTTGCCTTTTTTTCGCGCATGAAAACTTGCGATAACAATCATCACCGTTATCATAAAAGGAATACCTATAAACGCATTCAAATCGAACAGGAAAGTAAGAATGTACCCTATCGCAAATAACTGGATCGTACCTCTCAGGGAAGAGACGATGATATTCTTACTCATCCCCAATTGATAAAAATATGATAAAGACAATGGAACGACTACAAAAATAATTAAAAACAGCAACGATTGATTCGAAATTTCAGGAGACATGCCATCCCTCTTCTCTATTCTTGTAAATATTCTTTCAACTCTTTCGTTTTCGGATCATCCAGCATTCCCGGCAGTTCTCCGGTTTCCTGAATTCTTCCTTCGTGCATAAAGAGGCCCTTCGTTCCAAGACGCCTCGCCTGGTCCATCTGATGGGTGACCATGACCATTGTCAGGTTGTGTGCCTCAATAAGCTCTTTCAACACATGTTCGATATCTTCCGCCGTTTTGTTATCAAGAGCACTCGTCGGTTCATCGAGCAGGAGCACCTCCGGTTCATTTGCAAGTGTGCGGGCCAAAGAAACCCTCTGCTGTTGCCCCCCGGATAAGTGATCTACATCACGGTCCTTTATATCGAGAGGAAGTTGTACGTACTCCAATAACTTCTCTTCAGCCCCGGGTTCCCATGAATTTGTCAATGACGGGCCATACTTTAAATTATCAAGAACAGTCCCCGGGAACAGATTAGGTGATTGTAGAAGTAGACCGACCTTTTGACGCAGTGTCGTGATAGGTACTTCTTCGATAGGTTTTCCCTTATAAAATATTTCACCCTGCTCCGGGTCTTTCAGTCGATTGAACAGAAAGAGCATCGTACTCTTCCCTGCTCCAGAGGGACCGAACAAAATCGCTCTATCATTCTGTTCAATCTTGAACGAAAGATTTTCCAGCGGGCCATGACTTACATTTTTGAATTCTATCATTTGTTGACCTCCCATTCGTACGGTATGCAACAGGAAAAGTCGCCCTCTGAAAGGACGACTTTTCTATTACTCCTTGAAATCATAGAACCTGAACAGGTCTCCGTAGATGATATCGTCCGAATACCCCAACTCTTTGGATACTTTCTCTTTCCACGGAGCACAAGGAGATTCTTCCCCGTTTTCCACTTCTACAGGCTCTTCTGAATCTTTTTGATAGCAGACAGAATCTGTGTATATATAGTCTTCTGTTATGAAACTGCCATCTCTTAGCGCTACAAAACCTTTTCTATTCTGATCGAACATGTTTTCACCGAAATTCAGCTCATTTTTTTCCTCGATTCCAAGCAGATGCAGCAATGTCGGCTTCATATCGATTTGTCCCGTGATCTTCTCGTATTTCTTCCCTTCCCCGTATCCGGGAATGTGGATCATCATCGGAACTCGTTGCAATTGTACATGTTCATACCCAGTAATTTCTTTGTTCAAAAATTCACTCATAGCACTATTGTGGAATTCACTGATTCCGTAGTGATCTCCCATAAACACGAACATCGTATTTTCATATAGCCCTTCTTCTTTCAGGCGGGTAAGAAACCCTTCCAACGATTCATCCGTATATCTGGCTGTCTGCACGTACTGGTTCAGTGTGTTCGAACTTGTTTCCAATTTATCGATGGATGCTTTCTTTTCCGGAAGTTCAAAAGGAAAGTGATGCGTCAGGGTTATGAATTTACTGTAAAAAGGTTTCTCCTGATTCTTCAGATACGGAAGGGACTGCTCATAAAAGGCTTTGTCCTCGAGTCCCCATCCGAAGGAATTCTCATCCGTCACTTCGTACTCCCTTTGAGAATAAAAATGGTCATACCCGAGATTTTCATACATCATATCGCGGTTCCAGAAGCTTCGATTATTCGCATGGAAAACCGAAGGAGTGTACCCTTCCTGATTCAGAATTTCCGGAAGCGCATGATACTCGTTTTGGGCATGAGTAAAATAGACGGCTCCACGATCAAGCGGATATAGAGAATTCTCCACTATAAATTCAGAATCTGATGTCTTTCCCTGAGCAGTCTGATGATAGAAGTTTTCGAACCAGATCGTATCTTCATCCTCTTTGAAATCATTGAGAAACGGAGTGATTTCCTTCCCGTTCACTTCCTTATCCAATACAAAGTTCTGCATGGACTCGACACTTATGAACACTACGTTTCTATCTTCGGCTATACCGAACAGATCTTCCGCAGTATTCTCTTCGTCCTTCTCTTCAGAAATATAATCCTTGATTTCCTGGATTTCGCTACCGTCCGCCATGACACGTTGCGCTCTCGTTTTCGTCTGCATCGAAACATCGTATACATGATAATTGAACAGCCCGATGTTTTTCACAAGGTACTCCCGGTCGAAGGTTCTGGCAAAAAGCATCGGCCTTTCCATTTCAGCGAAAGTCACATTCGTCGCCAGCAAAAGGAACATAACGGCTGTAGCAGCTACTCTCTGATGTTTGTTGTAGGTGACGGATCCATACGACCGTTTGCTTAACGTCCATATCAGGATCACGTCTATGAACAGGATAATGTCAGAAAGATGGATCAATGTGAATATACTTGAAGTCAAATCCGCTGCATTATTCCCCTGGAATAAAACCGGAACCGTTATAAAATCCGTGAAATTTCTATAAAACAATAAATTGACGTAAAGAATTACCGTCCCAATCAAAGCCGTGTACTTTAAATATGTCCCCTGTTTCTTCTCTTTCAACCATACACTTATGACGAAGATGACATAAGCGCTCACAATCGGATTCAAGAACAGTATAAATTCCTGCAGAAGACTCTCGATCGTAATACCGAACATGAACCTATAGACGATATATGTTTTGATGCCGAATAAAAGCGCCGCTAAAACAAATAAGGGGGGGCTTTTTATCCACTCTTTCACAAAAGTTCCTCCTCCATCCACACAACTGAAAAATCATTCTATATAGTATTCCCCATTTTCAATAGGTGTAAAACGACTCTTTCCTTATAACGACCAAGGACCCCTGAAGGTTTCAATGAATTTCGATAGAGACGTCTTCCTGTGGAAAAAATGAAAACATATCATTTTTCCGATTTCGTTTTTACAAGGTAAGCGCCCCCGATCACCCCTGCATCATTCCCCAACTTGGCGATGCTGAAATCACAAACATCGTTCACTCGTGGCAATGCATAACTCTCAAACGCCTTTTTCAGCGGGTTCAACAAGGATTCGCCGGCTTTCGATACACCTCCGCCAATCACTATTTTCTCAGGATTGATAGAGACGGCAAGGTTCGCAAGGGCAAGACCGAGTTGATCGGTGACATCCGAAACGATTCCTATACATCCCTCATCATTCTTCTCATATCCCTCAAACACATCTTTTGCTGTCGGTTCATTTATTGTATGTAAGTAGGAGCTGGTTCCTGAAGCTTTTACTTCTGCTGCTTTTCTGGCAATGGCTGTAGCAGATGTCTCTGTTTCCAGGCAGCCATAGCGTCCACAATTGCAGTAATGACCGCCTTCTGTCTTTACAGTAATATGACCTATTTCACCGCCGGTTCCATTTGCACCATTGATCACTTTTTTGTTGACGATGATACCTCCGCCCACTCCTGTTCCCAGAGTGACTGCGAGCATACTGTCGCATTCTTTTCCGGCACCTAACCACTTCTCGCCGAGAGCAGCGATGTTCGCATCATTATCAGCCCATACAGGAAAACCGGTAGACTCCGACAGCGCCCGTCCCATATCGAATTCCTTCCATCCAATATTAATAGCTTCGTAAACATATCCGGTCTGCTGATCGATGAATCCAGGTGCTCCTGCTCCGATTCCTTCCACCATTGTTTTGTCTACATTAAGGGAATTCAACGTATCATTTATCGTAGCAGCTATGTCAGAAACGATGGTTTTCCCCGCTTCTTCTTTGGCTGTAGGAATCTCCCATTTATGAACCATTTCTCCTTCTTTCGTCAAAACCGCCAATTTGACCGTTGTTCCTCCGATATCAATTCCTATGTACTTTCTTTCTTCCATACCCGTTACCCCTTCCTTTTGTTGGCATCTTTCATGCGTGCAATTTCAGAACGTAACAACAATATAGCCATCTGGTATTCTTCATTCGTCATAAATTGTGATTTGTATAATTCCTGCACTTCATCTTCCATCAGTTCGAGATCCGCTTCTCTTTCTCCAACATAAATAAAGGTTCCAAATTTTCTAAGGAACTGTTGAATATCATATATCGTTTTCATTGACATCACCTTCTTCTATTATACCAATCCTTCAGAATAAAAGAAATGAAAGATCCTACTTGTAAGGATCTTTCACCTGAAGAACAGACGGTCTCCTTTTTACCGAGGGGGCGGGCATTCGGAGAAACATCCCTCTCACATCCCCCGGAGCGAATGGAAGGATCGGCCAGAGATAAGGTACGTTAAAGGATTTGTAGGAAGCAAGCATCAGCACAAACAGGGTACCGAATACAAGGAAACCCTTCACCCCGAACAGTGCTACGGCCACTAACCACGTCACCCTCACAATCCTGTTGGCAAGACTGACTTCATAGCTGGGGGTGGCATACGTTCCGATGACGGCAATAGCAACATAAAGAACGACTTCGGTAGTGAAAAACCCGACATCTATCGCCATCTGCCCGATAATGATGGCAGCGACCAGACCAAGAGCTGTCGCAAGTGCCGAAGGAGTATGGATCGCTGCCATACGAAGCATATCAATACCGACTTCCGCAATGAGAAATTGGATAATCAATGGAAGGGTCCCCTCTTCTTTCGGACCTATGAAAGAGAAACTTTCCGGGAGATAAAGAGGGAACGCGGAAAACAGATAATACAGCGGCAAAATCGTCAGGGACACTAATACAGCTATATATCGGATCAACCTCAAATAAGAGCCTATGAGAGGCTTTTGTCTATATTCCTCCGCATGCTGCAAGTGCTGCCAGAAGGTGCTGGGAGCAATGATGACACTCGGGGACCCGTCGACCATGACGAGGATATGCCCTTCATACAAGTGAGTAGCAGCAGTGTCTGGTCTCTCAGTGTAGCGGATAGGAGGATAAGGATGCCACGAATACTTGGACATGTATTCCTCTATCGTTTTCTCCGCCATCGGCAAACCGTCTGTATCGATGCTTCTGATGATATCTTCCACATTTTTCAATGTTCGATCGTTTACGAGACTACCCAAATAACAGACGCATATATCTGTTTTCGAACGTTCGCCTACCTGATAATATTTCATCCGCAGCGATCTGTCTCTGACCCTTCTTCGGGTCAAAGCTGTATTGAACACAATGGTTTCCACATACCCGTCCCTGGCTCCTCTCACCACCCTTTCAAGGTCAGGCTCCTGAAGGCTGCGGACAGGGTACGTTCGGGCATCGATGACTATCGCCTCGTCCATCCCCTCCACCAACAGAACAGTCGGTCCGGCTAATACATTCTCCACCAGCTGATCCAACTCTTTCTCTTTATCGATTTCTATATAGGGGACGTACGTAGCCAGCAATTTGTCCAGGGGATGATCATCGAGCACTCCTTCTTCTAAGTAAGACAAGTTCTGCATAAGATAGTGAAGGATTTCATCCTTGTTGAACCCGTCGATAGTAAATAAAGCCATCTTAAGTCCTGCATAACGTAGAGGCACGTGAATGACATCAAAGCTCTCCTCTACCCCCAACTCTTTTTTCAGATACTCGACTTTATCGTTGAAAGATTCTGTCATGTGCTTCCCTCATTCATAAAAAAGACGTTAGATGTTAGTCTGACCTTTTTCACCCGAATTATTCCAACAGATCAGGAGGTTTCCTATTGAAAAGAGTATTGATGCTTCCTCTGATTCTCACTCTTGTTTTCGGAGTTGTAATCATCCAGACAAAGCCATCTTCCCGCCCTGTCGTCAAGCATTTCCCACTGGTGGAGAAAGAAGATATTTTCCAAACAGCAGAAACATCCCTTTCACGGAATGATGAGACACTGAGCTGGAAATTGCTCTCAAGGTCCTATTCGCCGCAGTACTTGAGACAGGATATGTCTCTCTTATTTCTCAACGGCTTTTTGAAAGGGGCGATGAACGAATGGAAGAACAATGATAGAGAAATCAAAAAAATCACCTCTTTTCCGCTCCATCAAAAAGACAAAGGGAAATGGGAGGCGATTTCCTTCCACCATGCAGAAATTCACAACGATACGATTCATAGTGCTTACACGCTATCCGAAGACACCGTTTATACAGGGGAAGGTTCTCCTGAGCAGTGGGAAGCCGCAACAGAAAAGCGGATACGGAAAGAATGGGACAGACTTCTCGAACACTTCAATATAGACAGTGAAGATTATTACGAAGTGCCGTTAACGGATGTCGAACTTCTCGAGAATCGGCTTTCTCCCTTACCGGAACAAACAAGAAAAGAGATCATATCACGCTTATGGGAAGGAATATACAAAGAGTTCGTTCTTCCTTCCCTTACCTCCGATGATTTCCGTTCCGTCATACCACTCCTCCTGCTGGACAGAAAACAAACCCATCTCCTTGTCCTATTCACAGGAGAAGATAAAAGAGAACAGCAACTCATCCAATACTACGACGGGGCATCGAGCTCCTGATCCTCGATACCGGGCTTCAATTGTTCCGCCTGTCGTTTATGGTAGTCGGCTTTCTCTTCATTCCCCCGTCTCTCGTACAATAGACTTAAGTTATAATGCGCTTCAGCGAAGTCAGGATCGATCTCTATAGCTCGAACCAAATCATCGAAGGCCTTCTCCTCTTCACCGGTACGGATATAGGCAAAGGAGCGTTGGAAGAGCCATTCGTCCTCCCATTCCCCATCCGGTTCACCTAATGAATTCGCCGTATCGATGACGCGCTCATACTCCTGTGCTACATTCAAATCATTCAAGTATTGAATATCCGCAGCGCTCACCTGCTCGTCCTTTTGCATTCCACTGACAACTAAGAGGGAGAGAAGACCTGCGTACACCATTGCCGCTCCCGTTTGGAGAGGACGGTGAGACAGACGAGGCAGATCGACAAGTTGAGAAGCGATGAAGCCCCCGATCAATCCTCCCATATGTCCGCTATTATCCACCTGCGGGACCATTATCCCGAAGGCAATATTAAAGGCGACCAAAAGAATCAAATTCCATCCCATTGTCCGGAAAAACAAAGATGGATATCTCCATGCAAAATACAACAGAGCCCCGAACAGTCCGAAAATCGCTCCAGAAGCACCTGCCGCGACGGAGTCATTGAAATAAAAGCTTGCCGCGCTGCCGAGAATACCTGCCAGGAAATAAATGATTGTAAAACGCCACGTCCCATATATCTGTTCGACAGCGGTTCCCAGATAAAAAAGGGCGAGCATGTTCATTGCGATATGCAAGACGCCGATGTGCAGAAACATCGACGTAGCAAGCCTCCACCACTCTCCATCCATAATCGCCGGATTATACTTCGCTCCGTATTCGATCAATGTCGTGATAGAGGTCGTGCTTCCTACCGTTTCCAAGTAGTAAAAAACGATGACATTCACCATCAATAACACATACGTAAGTCTGGCATTCCCGAATTCGAATACAGCTTTTACACGCTGCCTCTGTTTCTCCTTGTACGTATGAAGCTGCTGTTTCATATATTCGATTGTCGACTCATATTCCAGCGGGGCATCCGGAATTCTAAACTTGATGTGAAGATTCTCTGTAAGGTTCAGCTTCTTCGATAAATCCTGGAGTCCACTTTCTTTCTCCTCATCACTCAAAAAATGGACATGGGTGTTGTGCTCGAGTTTCAACGAAACATCCGCTAAGTCATCGACAGGAGGATAATCCGATACATATACGACGTGAATATCTTTCTTTCGACCTGAGAAATATCTCTTATTTTTCACCAATTGATTGTTCACATGCTCAAGGTCCACTTTCACGTGGTTGCTCCAGTGAAAATCTTTTTTCAGAAGTCTCACTACTTGAGACGTTGTGCCCTGGGATTTCTCGAGCCATACTTCATTATGTTGCGTGTGCAAATGTATAATCTCGAAATCATGACGGGAGACCAGGTCATATGCCAATTTCCAGAAAAAATACTGTTGTTCTATGTGCATATGACCTCTCTCCTTCTCCGAATTATGAAGGGTATACAGACTCTACGGTATTCCTGATCACCGCTGCTGAATCCCTGAACTGCTTCTGTTCGCCATCAGAAAGGTTCAATTCCACGATTTCTTTGATCCCTTTTCTGCTTACGACAGCCGGCACACCTGCGTAAATGTCCTTTTGATTATAGTGTCCATTCAAGTAAGCGGATACCGTCACAAGAGCATTCTCATTATGCAGAATCGCTTTCGTCAACCGGACGAGTCCCATGGCGATTCCATAATGAGTCGCTCCTTTTCTTTCGATGATATGATAAGCAGCATCTCTCACCTTATGGAATATAGGTTCGAGATCCTCTTTGGAATAAAGATCTTTATGCTGCTGTATATAGTGATCCACACTGATACCACCTACGTTCGCATGACTCCATACAGGTAACTCGGAGTCTCCGTGTTCCCCGATGATATAAGCATGCACGTTTCTCGCATCAATATCAAAGTATTCACTCAGCTGATAGCGTAAACGGGCCGTATCAAGAATCGTACCGGACCCGATGACCCTTTCACTAGGTAAGCCGGAGTACTTCCATGTCACATAAGTCAATACGTCGACCGGATTTGTAGCTACAATAAATATACCATCAAACGAGTGTTCCATTACAGCATTCACTATTTTCTTGAATACTCCGGCATTCTTTTCGGCTAGGTCGAGTCTCGTCTCTCCGGGCATCTGATTGGCTCCGGCGGTAATGACGACAATATCAGCATCCTTGCAATCACTGTAGGTTCCTCTCCATATCTTCTTTGAGGAAGGTGCGAATGCAAGTCCATGGTTCAAATCCATGACATCCCCTTCGGCTTTCTCCTCATTCAAATCAATGAGCACCAGTTCATCGGCTACCCCCTGGTTCAACAGGCCGTAAGCATAACTCGACCCGACAGCTCCTGTTCCGATGATTACGACTCTGTTTCTGACTTCCATCATAGACCATCCTCCTAAAAGATTCGGATTGTGCGATTTTCTGTAACAACCATCTGCACCGGGATATCGTGAGCTTCCAAAGGGATGATTTGTTTCAATTGCGCTTCTGAAGTGACAGAGATCGTCGCTCCGAAAAAATCCGTCAAATACCGATCGTAAAATCCACCCCCGAAACCTATACGATACCCCTCATAATTGAATAATAAGCCAGGAACGAACAGCAAATCAATGTCTGTTTTGTGAATGGGTGAACAAAATGACGAATCAGGTTCCATGATTCCTTTGTACCCTTCTTTCAGATGGTCATAACTTCCCACTTCGTAAAACTCCATCCCTTTATCCAGCGGATCCACCTTGGGCACCGCAACTGTCTTTCCTTGGGCCCAGGCGGACTCTAAATAGGAGTAAGTCGACCATTCCGGATATTTTGAAACCGTAATGGCGATAGTACCTGCCTCCTTCCATCTACCGGTCTGTAACACCTGATTCCACTGATTTTTTTCAATACGGTTGCGTTCCGCTTCAGTCAATCGCTGTAAATACTCCATCGCGTTTTTTCTCATGACTTTTTTCTCCAATTGAATCACCTACCCTCAAAGATCCGATAAACAAAAAACAGACTGCAGCTTATGAATGCTACAGTCTGTTCGAAGTTCTTTATTTCGTTTCGCGGTGCAATGTGTGCTTCCCTAGGCGTGGGCTGTACTTCATCAATTCCAGACGCTCAGGGTTCTTACGCTTGTTCTTTGTCGTGATATAGTTACGATCGCCTGTTTCTGTGCAAGCTAGTGTAATGTTTACGCGCATGTCTTATCCCTCCAATATTTCATTAAGCATTTATCAATTCGCTGTTGTAATCAGACTTTATTATAATAGCAGACACAGCGCTACCTTTCAAGTAGTTTTCCTATACAACTATAGTCAATTTGTTCAACCTGTGTTATAACTAAGAAAAAAGGGGGCGCATCATGATTGAAACCGTATTACTAAGTGTAGGCGCGGTTGCCTTGCTTCTATTCATCGTTTCGTTTTTTACGACGAATTCTTTCAAAAAGTTAGAAGATGAAATAGAACAGACGCAACTGCAGTCTATGCAGGAAATGTACACTTTGAAAAAGAAAGTCCGTATTCTGGAAGAAGAATTATTACATACATCAGCTCCAGAACCTTCTTCCGTCGCACCTTCCCTTATTGATAGAGTGACGCAACTGCAGAAGGAGGGTCATTCCGTTCGCGAGATCTCCGAGCTGACTCAAGTGAATGAACATGACATTTATGCCCTATTACATCAAAATAGCAGCAAAGGGGTATTCTCATGAGACCTATGCTTCAAGCTTTTTCTGCGGGGCTGTTGTTGGCGACGGTCATCATAGCCATCAGCTACTATTATACAGACTCCAAGTCAGAACAAAAGGCCGCACCTGCAGAACTATCGACAGAGGAAATGATCGACAGACTTGAAAATGATAGCTTCGTAATCCATACCACAGAAGAATGGAAGAAGAAAAAACAGGAACTACGAAGCGGATCCGGTCAGGGGGAACAAGCAGAGACTATAAAATCACTTTCTTTGACTGTATCAGAAGGCATGAGTTCAAAAGATATCAGCCGTACCCTGGAGAATGCGTCAATTATTGAAGACGGGCAAGCATTCAATGACTACCTTATTCAAAACGGTCTCAGTAAGCAGATCCAGACTGGTGACTTTCTGGTGAATCAAGATATGAGTCAACCCGAACTCGCAGAAATTTTGACGTCCAATTAGCAAACAGATATAACTCATAATAAATTGCCCGAAGAGAAGCTATCCCTCCGGGCAATTTTCAATAGAAATAAGTGAACATAGTCTTAATCGTTCAAAGAAATCATTTTTCCTTTATTCAGGTATAATACACTCTCCCCTATATTCGTAACGTGATCTCCGAACCGTTCGATGTAGCGGGCTATATAAGAAACCTGCATGATGTGCTGAATCTGCTCCGTATTGACAGCACTACGATTCAACAAGTCCTTGACGACATAACCGAACGTATCATCCAGACGGTTATCGACATCCGCAAGCTTTGATGCGATTGATATATCCTCGTATTCGAAGGCTGTCATGGAAGTGTCCACCATTTCGAGCGCAATCTTTTTCATCCCATCGATTTCATCCGGGATAGGGATTCCATGGTCATCTCCAAGCTGAATGGTAGCCTTCGCCACATTTCGGGCATGATCCCCCATCCTTTCGAGATCCGTAGCAATTCTGAGCGCAACGATCAATCGACGCAGATCTTTGGCCACTGGTTGTTGTTTCGCTATCAGGAGAATAGCTTTTTCGTTGATTTCCGTTTCCCGTTCGTCAAGTTTTGCATCATCCTCAATAATCTTTCCGGCTTCCTTCACATTCCCCTCGTACAGACAGTCGACCGCTCTAATGAGTGCGGTTTTCACTTCTTCCGCGAATGCTTCGATATTCATCTTGATTTCTTTCAGGTCATCTTCAAACATTTGTCTCATCATCAATCCCCCTTACCCATCAACCGAAACGTCCGGTAATATAATCTTCTGTTCTTTTATCTTCCGGGTTCTGGAACAATTGGTCCGTCTCCTGATACTCCACAAGTTCCCCGTTAAGGAAGAAAGCGGTACGATCGGATATTCTGGCCGCCTGCTGCATATTGTGGGTTACGATCACGATACTGTAATCCTTTTTCAGTTCCTGAATCAATTCTTCCACCTTGGCGGTCGAAATAGGATCAAGCGCGGAAGTCGGTTCATCCATCAGAATAACGTCAGGCTCAACAGCTAAAGCTCTTGCGATACATACGCGCTGCTGCTGCCCCCCGGAAAGACCGAAAGCATTCTCATCAAGACGATCTTTCAATTCATCCCAGATTGCTGCTCCTTTCAAACTCTTTTCTACAATCTGATCGAGTGTCTTCTTATCTTTGATTCCATGGATTCTCGGTCCATAAGCGACGTTGTCATATACGGATTTAGGAAAAGGGTTCGGTTTCTGGAAAACCATACCGACTTTCGTCCGTAGATCCTCCACCCTGTATTTATCTTCATAAATGTTCTGATCCCCGTAGCGGATAGCCCCTGTAGTTTTGACAATCGGAACCATCTCAACCATTCGGTTCAGCGTTTTGAGAAAGGTGGACTTCCCACAACCGGATGGTCCGATGATAGCTGTTACCTGATATTGAGGGATGTCCATATTGATCTCGTACAGAGCCTGGTCATTCCCATACCAAAGATTCAGATCGTCCACTTCATAAATGTTTGGAACTTTCTCCGTTTTCTTTTCAGTTGATTGATTCTTAGGGGTTTGCGCTTTATTCTGCATTTCAATCATTCTTTTTCCTCCTCATCAATAACGTGTCTGGTACTTATTTCTGATCCATACAGCAATAGCATTCATCAATAGAAGGATGATCAGCAATACAATGATTCCTGCTGCTGCCACAAACTGCCACTCTTCCTGAGGCCTGGCTGTCCATTTATATATCTGAATCGGCATGACCGTATACTTCGATAAGAGGGAATCCGGAAGCGTGTAAATAGCCGTAGCCGCTCCCACGATGATGAGCGGGGCCGTCTCCCCGATCCCCCTCGACAGGGACAAAATAATTCCCGTGAGGATGCCGGGCAGGGCAGCCGGGAGAATCACCCGGACAATCGTCTGCCATTTGGATGCACCCATGCCGTAAGAAGCCTCCTTCACCTCCGTCGGAACGGATCGGAGTGCTTCCTGGGAACTTACGACGACCACCGGCAGAATCAATAAGGCCATCGTCAGTCCACCAGCTAATAACCGGTATCCGATTCCGAACAGATACACAAAGAACGTCAATCCGAGCAGACCGAAAACGATAGATGGGACACCGGCTAAGTTCTGGATATTGACCCGGATGAAATCAGCGAGTTTATTTTTCGGTGAATATTCCTCCAGGTAAATTGCAGTAGAAATGCCTATCGTCACAGCAACGACTGCCACGACTCCCATAAGCATCAATGACCCGATCATACCCGGCCATATCCCTGCTTCTTCAGGATAAGGAGCCGGGAAACTTGTAATGTAGTTCCAATTCAGATAGCCCCACCCCTGGGAAAGGACACGATAGAAAAGCAGGACAAGGAACACAAGCGCAATGACGGTAGCGCTGAAGAACAACGTCTTCATCACTCTATTTTTCAGTACTCTACCATTCAAATTTTTAGATTCCATCAATACTCCTCCCTAAACTTCCGAGAAATATATTGGCTCAACAGATTCATAAGCATCGTAAATACAAACAACGTGATTCCGACGGCATACAGGCTATAATAAATGATAGAACCGTACGTCGTGTCACCCGTAGCTGCCTGTACGATAAATGCCGTCATCGTCTGGACAGACTCTGCTGGATTCATTGTAAGGTTAGGTGTTGCCCCGGCTGCTATCGTCACGATCATCGTTTCTCCGATAGCTCTGGAAATAGCAAGGACAATTGCTGCAATGATGCCGGATAGAGCTGCCGGAACAACGACTTTCATGGCAACCTCGAGCCTCGTCGCCCCGAGAGCGTAGGCCCCTTCTCTCAAAGAGTTGGGAACAGCATTCATGGCATCTTCCGATAATGAAGCGACCATAGGTACAATCATGACACCTACGACGATTCCACCACTAAGCGCATTGAATATGCTCAGCCCCGGAATGATCGCCTGCAGAATCGGAGTGATGAAAGTAAGAGCAAAATATCCGTAAACGACTGTAGGAATCCCCGCAAGGATCTCAAGAATCGGCTTGATCACTTTCCGAACCCTCTCACTCGCGTATTCACTCAAGAAGATCGCGGACATCAACCCCAGCGGGACAGCCACTAAGGTAGCAATCACTGTAATCAGAAGGGTTCCGCCGATAAGGGGGAGCACTCCAAACTCTCCCGACCACGGAGACCAGTTCGTTCCGGTGTAAAATTCAACAAAGGAAACCTCAGAGAAAAACCCGAACGTTTCTCTCAGCAAAGTAAAAAGGATTCCTGCCGTTGTCAAAATGCTCACGAGAGCACTCAACAAAAGCAAATAAGGAATTATATTTTCAAGCTTACGCATTTTCAGCTTTTTCGATCTTTTGTTCTCTAGTAAAGAGCGAACATCTACGGTTTGAGACGACGTTGTCGATACCCTAGACATTACTAACACCCCTTTCATCCATATCAGCTTTCAAGCCGGGGAGTTTATCCCCGGCTCGAATATATATTATTCTGTCATCCCTTTGATTTCTTCCAACTGACTCTGGTATTCTTCTTCGTTAAGTGCTACATAGCCGACTTCTTCAGCAGCTGGACCTGCGTTATTCAGAGCGAACTTCACGAATTCGAATACTTCTTCATTCTCTTTCATTTTAGCGGTATTTACATAAGTGAAAAGAGGTCTTGATAGTGGCGCATAAGAACCATCCTGGATCGTTTCACCACTTGGTGCCACCATTTCTCCGTCCGGGTTCTCTACAGCCAAAGCTCTCAGGCTATCTTCGTTTTCAGCATAGTAAGCATAGCCGAAGTATCCGATCGCATAAGGATCGTTCTTGATACCAGTTACAAGCGTATTATCGTTCTCGGAGAGTGTAGTGTTTTCTCCTTCTTTCATAGGTTCTTCTTCCAGAATCACTTCATTCCAATAGTCGAATGTACCGGAATCATGTCCTGGAGAGAAGATTTTGATGTCTTCTTCCGGCCATTCTTCGTTAAGGTCAGACCATTTCTCCACATCGGAAGATTCAAGGAAAATCTGCTTCAATTGATCTGTCGTCAGCTCTTCGACAAAGTCATTCTGTTGGCTTACAACGACACTGAGACCATCATACGCAAGCTCGATCTCATGAAGATTCACATCATTTTCTTCCGCCCGTTGTTTTTCTTCTTCTTTAATCGGACGGGAAGCATTACTCAAGTCGATTTCTCCGACCGTGGATTTCTTGAACCCTCCACCGGAACCGGAACTGTTCAGAGACAATTCTACTTCAGGATGTTCCTGGTTGAAACGGTATGTCAGGCCTTCCATAATCGGATAAACAGTAGAAGAGCCATCTATAGTTACGGAACCTGAAAGTGCTTCTTCTCCTTCACTTCCATCTGAACCATTTCCCTCGTCAGAACTTGCATCTCCTTCTCCGGACGACCCGCAAGCAGCCAGAAATAGAATCATTGCCAAAATTAAACTGAAACCAAATACTTTCTTCATTAGTATGCCCCCTTGAATGATTGTCGTCAGCAATTCCTTGCTACACTTGTAATAATAGAGGGGAACTATGAAGTTCATATAAAGCACACGTAAACATTATGTAAATATCAAAAAAAGTGACAGGATTCCCCGCCACTTCCGTTTACTTGTCATCATTTTTCCAAAAAAATCTCCTGTCTTTAACGACAGGAGATTATCTGTTGATTACTTAGCAGCGTCGTAACGCTTCTGTACTTCATCCCAGTTGACTACGTTCCAGAATGCTGCAACGTAATCAGGGCGACGGTTCTGATAGTTCAGGTAGTACGCGTGCTCCCAAACATCCAGACCCAGGATAGGCGTTTTGCCTTCCATGATCGGTGAATCCTGGTTAAGCGTATCAATGACTTCAAGGTTGCCGTTGTTCACGACGAGCCATGCCCACCCGGAACCGAAACGTCCTTTTGCAGTCGTTTCGAATTTCTCTTTGAAATCGTCAAAGCTTCCGAATGTGCTCTTGATTTTGTCAGCGAGTTCTCCTGAAGGTTCTCCACCACCGTCTGGAGACATGATCGTCCAGAAAAGACTGTGGTTGGCATGACCGCCACCGTTTCTGCGTACAGGAGTCTTGATATCCTCCGGTACTGCTTCAAGGTTGTTCTGTAGAAGCTCCTCGAGCGTCTTGTCCTGAAGATCACTGTGACCTTCAAGCGCGTTGTTCAATTTCGTAACATACGTGTTGTGGTGCTTCGTATGGTGAATGTTCATCGTTTCCTTATCGATTGTCGGCTCCAATGCGTCATAAGCATATGGTAGTTCTGGAAGTTCAAATTTAGCCATAAATAAAATCCTCCTTTAATGTGATATGTAAGGGATGGAACCCTTACTATTAACTTACCAAACGGTCAGTATTGATGCAACTGATTTGAATGCAGTGCTTGCTGCACATTTATGTACTTACCACAACTGTTTTTAAATTAAACAAAAAATCCACCAAACTCTCTGGAGTTTGGTGGATACTTTCTTTGTAGAAGTGGCTCGGGACGGAATCGAACCGCCGACACACGGATTTTCAGTCCGTTGCTCTACCGACTGAGCTACCGAGCCGTTATAAGGGATGGCGGAGGAGGAGGGATTCGAACCCCCGCGCGCCCGGAAGGACGCCTGGCGGCTTTCGAGGCCGCTCCCTTCAGCCGGACTTGGGTACTCCCCCGTATAGTAATGGACCCTGCAGGACTCGAACCTGCGACCGATCGGTTATGAGCCGATAGCTCTAACCAGCTGAGCTAAGGGTCCGTATGGGGCGGTTGATGGGGATCGAACCCACGAATGCCGGAGCCACAATCCGGTGCGTTAACCACTTCGCCACAACCGCCGTAGTAATATGTAGTGGCGGCGGAGGGAATCGAACCCCCGACCTCACGGGTATGAACCGTACGCTCTAGCCAGCTGAGCTACACCGCCATAGGAAGTATTTTAACGACGCTATTTAATATAGCACGCTAATTGATTAATTGTCAATGACTCAAGGGATTTTTTTATATTCCTTATGATTACTTTCCATATAATATAGAAAAGAGAGGGGAGCCCCTCTCTTTTATCTCTATAGGCTTTCTTTTTCTCCGAGAACTTCTTCTGCGATGTTGACGGCATGGTCCCCGATACGTTCAAGGTTGCTGAGCATGTCCACGAACACGATACCGGCCTGACCTGAGCAGATGCCTTCGTTCAGACGGATGATGTGCTTCTTGCGGTACGTGCGTTCCATGCGGTCGAGTTCGT
The DNA here is from genome assembly GCF_900100295.1 of Salimicrobium halophilum. Taxonomy (GTDB): domain Bacteria; phylum Bacillota; class Bacilli; order Bacillales; family Halobacillaceae; genus Salimicrobium; species Salimicrobium halophilum. The sequence goes on along the minus strand of NZ_FNEV01000001.1, from coordinate 147,254 downwards.
TCTCTTTCCTTACTACGGCCCGAGCCTCTTCCTCATCCATCGTTTCGAGGGATCTTGTCGCCTGGCTTACCGTCTGCAAGGTAAGATCGAACATTTCGTTCAGATCATCGTGAGCCTGTTCTGTAAGGTTCACTTTATGCGTATTCTTATAATCGATCAGTTCTATCAGGTTTTCAAAGTGGTCGCCGATCCGTTCAAAATCACGTACGGAGTCGATGAGTGCCCCGTGTTTATGACTGTCTTCATCAGATAATGAAGCTTGGGACAAGTCGACCAGATAATCGGTGATCTTTCTATCCAGATTATTAAGCGCCTCTTCGACTTGCATTGCCATCTCCGAGTGCTTTCGCTGGTTATTCGTCAGATATTTATTTGTTTCATTCAAACCTTTATAAGCATATTCACCCATTCGGATAACTTCCGCCTTCGCCTGATCCAGCGCAAGCGACGGGGACTGTTCGATGAAAATCGGATCAAGGTGCTGAGGTTTGTACTCGATGACCTCATCTTCACCAGGAACGAGTTTCACTACAATCCACGCGAGTACTGCAATGAATGGAAATTGAACAATCGTGTTTGCAATGTTGAAGGAACCATGTGCAAAAGCTATCGTCATCTCAGGTCCGAGATCAAGACTGCTACTGATCCAACGGACATAAGCTTCAAATGGTACGAGCAACAATAGGAAAACCACGGCACCAAGGACGTTGAAAATCACGTGGGCGAAAGCAGCCCGCTTCGCACCGATGCTTGCCCCGATCGCTGCCAGAGCAGCTGTTACTGTCGTTCCTATATTATCCCCGAACAATACAGGCAGTGCTGCATCAAGCGAGACGAGTCCTTCTCCCATCAAGCTTTGCAGAATACCGATCGTGGCACTGGAACTTTGAACAATGACTGTGAACAATGTGCCCACTACTACACCGAGAATCGGGTTGTTACTCATACTTACAGTAAGCTCTGTGAAAGCCTGGACATTTTCAAGCGGCTCTACCCCTTTACCCATGGTCTCAAGACCAAAGAAGAGAGCACCGAAGCCGAACAGGGTCTGTCCCCAATTCGTGACTTTGTGATTTTTGAAAAAGAAAATCAGGAACGCTCCGACTGCAAGAATCGGAAGTCCGTATGCTTTGATATCGATACCTATGATAAAGGCGGTCAAAGTTGTACCTATATTGGCACCCATGATGACGCCGATCGCCTGTCTGAACGTCATGAATCCTGCGTTTACAAGACCTACCGTCAGCACGGTCGTCGTCGAACTACTTTGCAGAAATCCGGTTACGATTGCACCGGCAACCACGCCCATAAACGGGTTTTTCGTAAATTTGTCGAGAACATCTCTCAGACGATCCCCGGCCGTACGCTGAAGTCCGTCCGCCATGTATTTAAGACCGAATAGAAATATTCCCAGGCCACCAAAAAATTGAAATAGAATGTCCTGATAACTGATATCCAATTTCTCCACCCTTTCATCATCCAAATAGTGCAAATTCATTTTATCTCTGTTTTGCCTCATTCATTATTAACGATGGAAGGATCGATTGTAAAGGATATTCGCGAATCTTAACATTAACTTTACAAAACAAAATGGAAGCCTTCCTCAGGCTCCCATTTTCTTCACGAGTATTCTTGTTCCATCTGCATGTTCCACTTTCACTGCATCACCTTTTTCAAGCCACTTTCCATTAGTCGTAGCGCTGTACTCTTCCCCATCTACTTGAATCGTTCCTGTAGGACGCATATCCGTCACAGCTGTCCCTTCTCTTCCTATTAGAGATTTATACGTTTCATTCATGCTATTATAGCCCATTTCTGAAGAAAGTTGATCTTTGAGAGCCACTTTCCCCCAAACTTGGCGTTTCGGAAATACCTTCAAAAACACAAGAGAAGAAAAGCCTCCAAGAACCACTCCACTGGCACTGTACAATCCGGCTCCCCAGGAAGGAGCGCTAAGACTTACAGATAGAACCATAATTACAGCTCCTATCGTCCCCAGCGTTCCATCATTAACGAATTTCCCGTCAACTATCAGAAGCGTAAGTCCGAGCACATACATAGCCCCCATAAGGAAAAACATGTCCGGCTCCAGGTAAGAATAAAAATAAACAGTGATGAATCCTACGCCTAATAAGGCGAACACTCCTTTCATTCTTACAAGCAGCTCCCCTATCAAAAACATGGTACCGAAAAACGTTACGAAAAATGCTATCCAGTCATATGCTAACATCGCTCTCACCTCACCTTTACTTTTATATACGAAATGATAAGGAATTCGGTTTCATTAATTTCTCTCACTTTGTAGAAAATTAGAAACATGATATGATATTACTGTTCAGTATAAAGGAAAAGGAAGACTTCTCATTTAGGATAATAGCCTTTATAATGAGACGAGAAACCTTTTAAACGTAAAAGGAGCGATTTGAATGGCGATTACGCATAGAAAAGACACGCGACCGGTTAAGGTCGGGAACCTGACAATCGGAGGTTCCGATCAGGTCGTCGTCCAGTCCATGACGACAACGAAAACACATGATGTGGAAGCGACAGTTGCCGAAATCCATCGCCTGGAAGAGGCGGGCTGCCAAATTGTACGCGTAGCATGCCCGGACGACCGTGCGGCGGATGCAATTCCTGAAATCAAAAAAAGAATCAATATACCACTCGTCGTTGACATACACTTCGATTACCGCAAAGCGTTGAAAGCGATCGAAGGCGGAGCAGATAAAATCCGTATCAACCCGGGTAACATCGGGAAACGCGAAAAAGTGGAAGAAGTAGTTAAGGCCGCCAAGGCGAACGGAGTCCCTATCCGTATCGGTGTCAACGCCGGTTCTCTTGAAAGACACATTCTCGAAAAATACGGGTATCCAACTGCCCAGGGAATGGTAGAGAGTGCTCTTCATCACATTCAGATTCTTGAAGAACTCGACTTTCATGACATCATCGTCTCCCTGAAAGCATCTGATGTGAAACTCGCCATCGATGCATATGAAAAAGCAGCGGAACAGATTTCTTACCCTCTTCACCTGGGAATCACTGAATCGGGTACGTTATTCGCCGGCACCGTCAAAAGCGCAGCAGGTCTCGGAGCTATTCTAAGTAAAGGAATAGGAAGTACGGTACGGATCAGTTTGAGTGCGGACCCTGTAGAGGAAGTCAAAGTGGCAAGAGAACTATTGAAGACTTACGGTCTTGCTTCAAACGCAGCGACACTCATCTCCTGTCCGACATGCGGACGTATCGAGATCGATCTGATCAGCATCGCCAATGAAGTGGAGGAATACATCCAGACCATTAAGGCACCGATCAAAGTGGCCGTCCTCGGTTGCGCGGTGAATGGTCCCGGTGAAGCGAGAGAAGCGGATATCGGTATTGCCGGAGCACGGGGAGAAGGCCTTTTATTCAGGCACGGAGAAATCATCCGTAAGGTACCAGAAGAAATTATGGTGGATGAACTCAAAAAAGAAGTGGACAAACTTGCAGAAGAACATTATGAAAAACAACGGGAAGAAGGAATCATCAATTGATGATACTCTTCCGCGAAAAGAAGGCTGTCGGAAAAGATTCCGACAGTCTTTTTTATTGGACAATAACTAATCACGGATTCTACATCATTCGGAACATCCCTGTCATCATCGGAAAAAAGATACTGAACAATAAAGAAGCGATAGATAAGCCGATAGCGATGGCTCCTACTGTGGCTCCCCCTCTTCTGAACCCGATAACCCCAAGGATCAATCCTCCCGCGGCAAGAAGAAACGGTGCAAGGAAGTAGGACAATACAGCGGCCGTCAGACCGAGCCAGGCCATGCCCGTTCTGGAATCCACTTCGTAGTTCGTCCCGGGTTCGTCGCCGGTATTCGAATTATAAATTTCAGCTTCCTGAGCCGCCTCCGTATCGTACGTATTCTCTTCCCGATCCCCATGTTCCGGAGGCACCTCTACCTGATCTTTCTTTTCGTCATACTCAGACATATTCACACCTCCTTATTCTTTATTATCTGACCACTCCTTCTCTTTATGCGCCCCGCCGGGCATACAAAAAATCCCGGACCATGGTTGTCCGGGATTTCTTCTGTAATGATATCGTTTTTCAGTTTGCGACTGCTACCGTCGTATGATTCTGTGCTTTTGACTGGATTTCGACAGCATACCAGCTTTTTGCGTGACCGTTGTTATCCATATACTGATTAAGACCACCCATGCCGCGGTGATAAGCAGTCAAAGCCTTGTCCCAATTGCCCTCGTACTCCTGATGAAGAAAATCAAGATACGTGACCGAAAGCTTCATCGAATAGTAAGGGTCGAACAATTTTTCTTTTTTATATTCCAGATTGGCCATATCTGCAATCCATGGAGCTGTGTTCGTCATGAACTGACTCATTCCATAAGCATGTCCATATTTCGTCTCGGGACCAACGAGTTCAGGGTCGAACGTATTACCCGTCTCCACTTTCAAGAGTTCGTATACAAGAAACGGATCGATTTCCTTCGCTTTCGATTCTTTAACGAGGAACAAAGCCCAGGATTTTTTGAACTTTCCTTCACTTTCTTCAACGATCTTCTCCGCTTTCTTATCCATCTCTTTCCATTCTTTCACGTTATCCGCATTGAAAGCGGGCTCCTCGTTCAATTTTGTAGTAACGTATTCATTCTCAGACTGTAACTGGTCGATTTCAGCTTGGAGCTCTTCGTTTTCGGATGATAATTTATTATGAGTGCGCGCATTCCACTGATCTACCGCTACAACCGTTACTGCAATTGCCAAAACAGCTATGACACTTTGCCATATGTGTTTTTTCTGCATCAAATGACTCATCTCCTTCTCATTCTCACAACTTTAGGCCCAATTTCCTGTGGACCTATTTGTACATGCTAACGAATAGTATATGTAATTGCAATTCATTTACTCATATCATTCCCCTTCACGGATGCATATCATAAAAAAGAAAACAAAAGAAAGGAGGTAATCCCCCTGAGTTCACTGCCGGATCCAGCTTATGTAAAAAATATATGCAAACGTATGGGAATAAATCTGGATGAGGAAAAATTGCAACAATGTATTCATTACCTTAAGCGTGAGTCTTTAAACATCTTTGACACAAATGACCGAAAAAAAATGTATAGGTATTTAGAGAAATATTTCTCCGATGCTGAAGTTGCAAAAATAAAAGACGTCGCTGAGAGATATTTTCGTTAACACAAAAATTCCCGAACAAAGTACGTATGTTCGGGAATTTCTTCTTAATCAAGCGACATTCACCACTGGATAAGCTCTCGTCTTATTGATTCATTATTTTCTCTTTTAATGTTTCGTCGAATGTGCCATTCTTCAACATATCGATTTCGAATCGATAAGGAGGTTTTTTATTCTTTTTATCCTCTCCGACATAAGGTGTCTCCAGAATCTTCGGCAGATCTTCAAGCTTCGGATGATGGACGACATAGTGAAGAGCTTCAAATCCTATATGACCGAACCCTATATTCTCATGGCGGTCCTTGGAAGCCCCTCTTTCATTTTTACTGTCATTGACGTGGATGACTTTCAACCGATCAAGTCCGATGATTCTATCGAATTCTTCAAGAACCCCGTCAAAATCATTTACGATATCATATCCGGCATCATGGACGTGACACGTATCAAGACAAACAGAAAGATGTTCGTCATGCTCCACACCGTCCATGATAGCAGCAATCTCTTCAAAACTTCGACCGATTTCAGATCCTTTCCCGGCCATCGTTTCAAGTGCGATCTGTACAAGCTGTTCTTTGTATAATACTTCATTCAGCCCTTCGATGATCTTGGTTATGCCTACGTCCGCTCCCTGACCGACGTGAGAACCGGGGTGAAGAACAATCTGTTTTGCGCCGAGCGCTTCTGTACGTGCAATTTCGCTCCGAAGAAAGTCGACACCGAGTTCAAATGTCTCAGGCTTTGTTGTATTTCCTACATTAATGATATAAGGGGCATGGACGACGAACTCTTCGATCCCATTCTCCGCCATATGAGCCTTACCATTTTCAATATTAAGTTCTTCAATCGGCTTCCTTCTCGTGTTTTGAGGAGCGCCGGTATAAATCATGAATGTATTTGCTCCGTAAGAAACGGATTCCTCGCTTGCTCCTTCGAGCATTTTCTTCCCCTTCATGGAGACATGTGAACCTAATTTGAGCATATGCTGAAAACCCTCCACTATTTTTTGCCTTTACGGTAACTTTCCCGTTTCATCTTCTTATAATTTTTATCCGCTTTGTATTTCATCTTTCTCTTATAGCCGGGTTTCACCTTTTTCGGCTTACGGACCATTTGTTTCGCCTTTTTCTCCATTTCGTTCTCTTGCTTTTCCCTGTTCTTGCGACGGTCGTAATCTTTCGCTTCTTTCCACTCCCCGTTTTTCACTTCATAAAAAGTGAAGGTGAGTCCTTTGTTCCGAAGTTTTTCGATCAAAGGGAGATCCTCTTCTTTGTAGAGGTTGATAGCGGTACCCTCCATCCCTGCTCTAGCCGTACGACCTACACGGTGAAGGTAAAATTCAGACTCTTTCGGCATTTGGGCGTTGATGACATGACTGACTCCCTGGATATCGATGCCACGTGCGGCAAGGTCAGTAGCGACGATGTACTGGAATCGAAGATCCTTCAGGTCTTTGAGAACCCTTTTCCTTTCTCTTGGACTTAATCCTCCGTGTATCAGACCCGGCTCCATGCCCCTCGCCGTGAGTTCCGCAGCTAGCTTATCCGCTTCATCTTTTCCATTGGTGAAAATGATGGCAAGGTATGGCTGAATCGCTTTTGAAATGTCGATGATGACATCCGCAGGGTTTTTATGCTTCAGCTCCACCAATCTATGTTCCATGGATTCTGGAGCCAACTGTTCTGTGTCCATTTCTATGAAAGCGGGAGACTGCAAATATTTTTTCAGAAACGGTTGCAACCGCTCAGGGATAGTAGCCGAGAAGACACCTACCTGGAGATCCTCTTTCATTCTTATAAGGATCTGATCAACTACATCAATGAAGCCCAGGTCCACCATCAAGTCGGCTTCATCAAGGATGAACGTTTTCGCTTCAAACAGGTCGAGGGCTCCTTCTTCCGTCATATCCAAAATTCTTCCCGGGGTACCCACTACGATCTGTGGTTGATTTTTCTTCAACTGTTCCATCATCCGTTGCTTGTCGCTGCCGCCGACAACGAGCTTGGCATTCACTTCTTCTCCGAATCGGGAATGGCTCAAGGATTTCTTCACTTCTTCATGGATCTGCATGGCCAGTTCTCTCGTCGGCGCGGTGATGACTGCCTGTACCTTCTTCTCTTTCGTCAAATGCTTGAATATCGGAAGCAGATACGCATGAGTCTTGCCGGACCCGGTGTGGGACTTGGCAACGACACTTTCTCCTCTCAGGAAGGGAGGTAATACTTTGTGCTGGATTTCGGTAGGCTCTCTGAATTGTAAGCCTTCAATAATATCAGAAACATTTTCATTTATATCGTATTGATTGAACGAATGTCTGGTCATAATCAAACTCCTTTAGTAAATATCCTTTCCCTATTATAATAGAGCATGAGTAAGAATGCACACTAATAATTTTTACATCAGCTCCGATAGCATTTATAATAGAGGATGAGTTCGAAGACGGAGGAGGACAAACGTACATGGAAGTTATCAAAATCGCCCCTCGTGGCTATTGTTATGGCGTTGTAGACGCGATGGTCATTGCACAGAACGCAGCAAAAGACCCGAATCTCCCGCGTCCGATATATATACTGGGAATGATTGTTCACAACTCCCACGTAACAGAAGCTTTTGAAGAAGAAGGAATAATCACTCTGGACGGAGAGAACCGTCTTGAAATCCTCGAGAGCATCAATGAAGGTACAGTTGTATTCACGGCACACGGCGTATCCCCGGAAGTGAAAGACCGTGCCAAAGAAAAAGGACTGATGACCCTCGATGCTACATGCCCGGATGTGACGAACACCCACAACCTTATCAGGGACAAGGTGGCAGAAGGATACGAGATCATCTATGTAGGTAAAAAAGGACACCCTGAACCGGAAGGCGCACTTGGAGTGGCACCCGGCAAGGTTCATCTTATCCAGACAGAAGATGAAGTACAGGACCTTAATGTGAATAGTGATAAACTGATGATCACCAACCAGACGACTATGAGTCAGTGGGACGTCTATGATGTGATGGAAGCGGTGAAGGAAAAGTATCCTCACCTCGAGAAACATCAGGAAATCTGTATGGCGACCCAGGTGCGTCAGGAAGCTGTGTCCGAACAGGCAGGTAAAGCTGATTTGACACTCGTCGTTGGAGACCCTCGCAGTAACAACTCCAACCGTTTAGCACAGGTATCTATAGAAAAAGCCGGGACCCAAGCTTACCGCATCAAGGATGTAACGGATATCGACCTGGACTGGCTAGAAGGTGTAGAAACAGTCGCAGTAACCGCAGGTGCTTCCACTCCTACGCCGATCACCAAAGAAGTGATCCGCTTCATCGAGAATTTCGATCCGGAAGATGAAGACACATGGATCCGGGAATCCAAAGTGGAACAGAAGAAGATTCTGCCACCGGTTAGTCGGAAGCAAAGAAAACCGAAAGCGTCCAAACAGAAATAGAACGAACTGCTCCTCTTTATGCCTCGGCATAGGGGAGCTTTTTTATCATCAAAAAAAGTCTGCCGAGTGATTCTCAGCAGACTTTCTCCTCTATCATTGAAAACGGAAAGGTTCGGTGTCGGATTCTGATAGGAGTACCTCAATATCGTGTTCTTCTTCAATCTTTTCTTTCATTGTAGAACAGATCAATTTCTCTACGTGATGACCGGGGTCGATGATTGCAAGTCCCATTTCAAGGGCGTCCTGCGCTTTATGAAATGTGACGTCTCCGGTGATAAGCACATCCGCCCCTTTCGCCTTGGCCGCCTTGAAGAAATCTTCTCCACTGCCCCCGACAACCGCGACGGTTTTCACCTTTTTGTCCCGCGCGCCTGTAACCCGCACAGCAGGAACATCATAAGCTCTTTTCACTTCTTCCACTAACTCATCGAGTGTCACTTTCTCAGCCAGTTCTCCGATTCGTCCGAGTCCCCGGTCTTCCCCGTTGATTTCTATCCGATACACATCATAAGCGGGCTCTTCATAAGGGTGGGATGAATGGATGGCGTCGATGACAGCGCTCAATTCTTTCTCTTTCACGATCGTTTCCACTTTCAGTTCCTTCACTTTCTCCAGTTCCCCTGTATTACCGATGTAAGGATCCGCACCATCCAGCGGCTTGAATGTCCCTTCACCCGCGATTTGGAACGTGCAGTGGCTGTAATCCCCCAGGTGACCCGCGCCTGCATCTGAAATGGCGCTTCTTAATCGTTCCGCATGCTCCACGGGTATATGAACAGCTACTTTATAAACGTTTTCCTGGAAGTTCGAAACGAAAGGCCTGGTTTTTGTAACTCCAATCGCTTCACTCAGCACATCGTTCACTCCACCTTCAGCAATATCGAGATTCGTATGGGAGGCATATACGGTAATATCATGAGAAAGAAGCTTCTGCAATATGCGCCCTTTCGGTTGGTCCGTATTGATAGCGGATGGCTTGACAAACAATAGCGGGTGGTGAGCTACGATCAGGTCTATGTCTTTCTGAATCGCTTCATCTACGACGTTCTCCAGCACATCAAGCGTTACCATCACTTTAGAAACCTGTTTATTTTTAGAACCGACTTGCAATCCGACATTATCCCAGTCAAAGGACCAGGACTCAGGGGCCCACTCTTCCATCACTTTGATCACATCATTCGCCTTTACGGTATTCATTGTATAGTACCTCCTTCAATTGCCCTATCTCCCGGGTCAGTTCTCTCTTTTTCTCCTCTTGATTCTGAGAGGACAATTCGAGCTGTTTCAGGATTCTTTCCCTGTTATTCAAATGGCTTTCCCATTTTTTCATAAACGGTGCAGCTTTCTGTTTCATCAACAAAGGTCCAAGCCACATTTCCACTTCTTTATTCTCTTCGGAATACAGGCTCTCATCAGCGTGACGATCCGCGATAAGAATTTCATATACATGCCCATTTTCTTCAAGGATCTCTTCATGTACAAGACAAAAGCCATGTTCCTCGAGCCATCTTCTCACAGCCACAGCATGGATGTTCGGCTGCAGCAGCAACCGTTGTACGCCCTCAAGTTTATCCTTTCCTTTGTCAAGGATAGAAGCGATCAACGGTCCGCCCATACCGGCGATGACAACAGCATTTACTTCCCCATTCTCCAGTACCTCAAGCCCGTCTCCGAGTCTGGCCTCGACCCGGTCCTCTAATTCCTGACGGGTAATTTCGGACTGGGCGCTTCTCAAAGGGCCTTCATTCACTTCTCCCGCAATCGCTCTTGCCTCGGGATGCTTTTGACAAAAGCTCACTGGCAGATAGGCATGATCCGAGCCGATATCTGCAAACTGAGCATCTTCCGGCAGAAACTTTGATAGTAATGATAGTCGTTCAGATAACTCCAAAATCGATCCTCCTCAAAAAGAAAAGCTCTCTGGAAACCAGAAAGCCTTTCTTATCACTTATTTATTGTTCTACCAACCATTCAGCTACTTTTTGTGCTTCTTCACCGGTGTACAATCCAGCAGGCATCTGCCCCTGACCATTTTCAATGGTACTCACGATTTCATCTACGGACAGACGATCCCCTACCCCTTGCAGGTTAGGACCGACTCCTCCGCCCAAATCGCCACCGTGGCAGCTGGCACAAGAATTCTGATACATTTCTTCAGGATTCGCACTGGCAGTCTGTTCTTCCCCACCGCCTTCTTCCTGACTCTCGATTGCTTGTTCCTGGTTCATCCCTACACTACTGATGACAATCATCGTCAAAATCCCGATAATAGCAATCAAAGCGAACGGAATCAATGGCTTTCTTTTCATGTAAGACTTCCTCCTTATGTACATATCTTCCTCAATTATATAATGACAAACTATGTTTATTTTACTTCAAAACATTCATTAAGAAAAGAGCATGCCCTTAAAATTTAAAAAAGCATATAAAGGATTATCCCAACTATAAGAACGACACTTATTATTCTTAAGTACAATATCTTTAAACGCAGACCTATCATGTACCAGGCTAAGGCGTTTACAAAAGAAATCATGAATACATATAGGTTAGCAAAATAGTAAGAGCCGACCGTCATGCTGAGCAGTAAGATCAGAAGCAGGCTTACGCTTAACGGGATATGGATCCATCCATCCTGCTTATAAATCCACCAGAACTGAAGACATGACAACAGGACAAATACCGACAAAAGCACCGTTTGCAAAATGATATCGTTTTCAGTAAAATAAATAACGACAAAAGATAAAGGAAGCATCAGGAAATTAAGTACATAATAAGCGAGAATCCCAGCTCTTCCTTTGAACACCGAAAACGTCGAATTTTTTTCTTCTCCTTCTGTATACAAAGCGAGAAGAAAATCACAGTACTTTTCCGGCAACAATTTGCTCTTTTTCCAATAATTTATTTCCTTTACAATAATCTGTTTACGATCCTGTGCCATCAGCGCCTACCTCCAAGAGATTAATGGGATGCGAAGCGGCATACTGCGACCGCTCCGCACCATAAATTCTCTTTTATTCCATGAAGTCCTTGAGACGCTTGCTGCGGCTCGGATGTCTTAATTTACGGAGTGCTTTCGCTTCGATCTGACGAATTCTTTCACGTGTTACTCCGAAAACTTTCCCTACTTCTTCCAGTGTACGGGTCCTACCATCATCCAGCCCGAATCTCAGTCGTAATACGTTCTCCTCGCGATCTGTGAGCGTATCGAGTACGTCTTCGAGCTGTTCCTTCAATAATTCATAAGCGGCGTGGTCGGAAGGAGAAGTGGCCTCCTGGTCTTCGATGAAATCACCGAGATGAGAATCGTCCTCTTCCCCGATCGGTGTCTCAAGAGAAACAGGTTCCTGGGCAATCTTCAGAATTTCCCGTACTTTATCCGGAGTAAGCTCCATTTCTTCCGCAATCTCTTCCGGTGTCGGCTCTCTGCCGAAATCCTGAAGAAGTTGACGCTGGACACGGATCAGTTTGTTGATGGTTTCCACCATGTGTACAGGAATACGGATCGTTCTGGCCTGGTCGGCAATAGCTCTCGTAATCGCCTGGCGAATCCACCACGTGGCGTACGTACTGAATTTGAACCCTTTCCGGTAATCAAATTTCTCAACCGCTTTGATCAGACCCATGTTCCCTTCCTGAATAAGGTCGAGAAATAGCATCCCTCTTCCTACATAACGCTTGGCAATGCTGACAACCAGTCGTAAATTCGCTTCTGCAAGCTCTCTTTTCGCAAACTCATCCCCTTCTTCGATGCGATGAGCCAGGCTGATTTCATCATCAGCGGATAGAAGGTTCACTCTTCCGATTTCCTTCAGATACATACGGACCGGGTCATTGATTTTCACTCCGGGCGGTACACTCAAATCATTGAGGTCGAATTCTTCTTCCTTATTCAACTGCTGCATGCTCGGATCCCGTTCGGAATCACCGATGACCTCGACTCCCTGTTCATTCAGTTTTTCATAAAATTCATCCATTTGATCCGAATCGAGCTCAAAATTGGATAGTTTTTCCGCTACCTCTTCGTATGCGAGAACTCCACGTTTTTTTCCGATTTCCAACACTTGTTCTTTCGCCTGGTCCAGTGTCAGTTCGTTTTCATTTTCTTTCGTACGTGCTGGCTTTTGATTGTTTTCAGCCATAAGTTCCCCTCCTTCCAACTTATCTGCAATTTAGTTTCTGCTTTTCCATTCCTGATTGTTCTTCAACAGCTGCATAGCTAGTTCAGCTGCGCGAATAGGGTCCTGTTTCTCTACTTCTTTCATTTCTTTCCTCAGTTCATTCACATTCTGCTTCTTCCACTGCTCCGTCTGCACCTGGTATATATAGTCTTCGATCTCTTTCTCAGGAACCTCCGGTGTCAGCGAAATAGCTGCAATATCTGCGACCAGATCTTTAAGCCTATTCTCTTCAAACGTTTCGATGAACTCACTTATGTCCATCGTTTCGTTCTCTTCATAATAAGCATAAAGATGCGTAGCTATGATCTGATGAGTTTCAATGTTGAAAGAAGCGGAGATGTTCTCTTTTACGATGTCTGCTATATATGGCTCTCTCATCATATAAGCGATCAGTTTCCGCTCAGCATTATGAAAAGCAGGAAGTGGTTTGTTTGGAGAAGTCTGTGATTCACTCCTCTTAGTATATCGCTGCTGAGACTGATTATCCCCCAAGTCTTTCTGCTTCGGGCGCCATTTAGCCATCTCTTCCTTCAGAGTCTCGAGAGACAAGGAAAACTCATTTGCGATTTCCTGTAAATAGTATTCCCTCTCGACAGCCCTGTCTAACTTAGCGACCTCACGTATTACTGTTTCGATATAGTCGAAGCGATCTCCTTCTGATTGAAGATTGTATCGGCTTCTGTAATACCTCATCAGGTAGCCTACAAAAGGTTCACTGGTGTCGAGAACCTCTTTTTTGAACCTGTCGCCACCTTCAGCTTTTATGAACTCATCCGGGTCCTGTCGGTTAGGAACCCTCGCGATATATACTTGAATGCCTGCTTTCTGAAGCTCTTTCGCTGTTTTCACAGACGCTTCGATGCCAGGCTCATCCCCGTCATAGCAAATGATAACCTTCTCTGCGTAACGGTTCATCAGCTGAGCCTGCGCAGGTGTCACTGACGTTCCCATTGTGGCAATGGAGCCTTTGATTCCGCCTTCGTATGCTGAGATTACATCAGCATACCCTTCAAGCAATACAATCGTATTCTGCTTTCGAATATAACCACGGGCCAAATCAAAATTATACAACAGTTTTCCTTTGTGGAAAACGGAAGTTTCGGGACTATTTAAATATTTCGGCTGCCCATCTCCTAAAGAACGTCCGGCAAAAGCCACTGTTTTGCCTAAGTGGTTCCGAAGCGGAAAAATGATCCGACCCCTGAAACGATCGAGATATTCTCCGTTCTCCGTACTCGACAACAACCCTGCCTTCACCATTTCCTGAGGGTGATACCCCTTCTTTTCAAGGAAGGTAGCTACCACCCCCGGCCTGTCAGGGGCATATCCCAATTGAAAGGTGTCGATCGCTTCTCTTGTAAACCCTCTTTCCGTCAAATAATGAAGGGCTTCTTTACCTTCGGCTGTATTCACCAGCAAGTGATGGTAAAGCTTCGATAACCACTGGTGCGCTTCCAGCATGCGTTGGGTTCCGTCATCATTACCAGCCTCACTGGACTGATTGTTTTCGGGAAGAGAGATATTATTTTTAGAAGCTAGTGCTTCGACAGCCTGAATAAATGTCCAGCTTTCTTTCTCCATAAGAAAAGTGAATACATTCCCGCCTTTGCCACAGCCGAAACAATGGAAAATCTGCTTCTCCGGTGAAACGGAAAAAGACGGTGTACTCTCCCCGTGGAATGGACATAAACCGAAATAGTTCCTCCCCTGTTTCTTCAATTCTACGTGTTCACCAACTACGTCTACGATGTCCGATTGTTTTCGGACTTCTTCAACGATTTCTTCCGGAATGTGTCCCGGCATATCCATCACCAGCACTCTTTTGAATTGTTTTAAGAAATAGATTCTTCCAGCAGAGACGAGAATTCCTTTTTGAAAAGTTGCCGGTCTTCTTTCGTGAGTGCAGAAGGTCCTTTCCCGTACTTTCCCTGCCTTTTCTCTTTCATTCTTATATACTTCGAATGCATGATCGACTCTATTTCATAGCTTTTAATCAGTTTACCTCTCGGTGTCAGAACATAAACCCCTCTCTCCAAAAGTAAAGAGGCAAGAGATAAGTCCTGAGTGATAGCTATATCAGCTTCTGATGCGCGATTCAGGATATAGAGATCGACGGCATCCTGTCCCTTTTCAACAAATGTCCATTCCTCTCCATGAAATGGAGTGTAGTGATCATAACTAGCGATGAACCGGACATTCACAGGTTTTCTTTCAGTCATGTTTTTGATTTCTTCTTTTACTGGGCAGCTATCCGCATCGACCCATATGGTAGTCGCATTTTTTGACATAATTCTAATTTCTACAGATTCTGAAGAATTCCTGCTTTCTTTCGAATGTTTTATTTTTCTGATAAATAGGGACGTTTCCACAACAGTCTATTGTATAGGATTGAGGAGGAAAACGCCATTCTTTTGTTTCTCCCCCTGAAAAAGCCGCGCTTTTATGAGCGCGACTTCCTTATTTGCTGTTGAATGTCTGGATGATCATATTCGCTGTTTCTTCCACCGCTTTATGAGAAACGTCGATTACTTCACATCCGATTTCGTCGACGATGTTTTCAAAATACGAAATCTCCTGCCTGATTCTTTCGAGATTCGCATAGCTGGCTTCATCTCCAAGACCAAGGGCTTTCAGACGTTCTTTTCTGATGTCATTCAATTTTTCAGGAGTTATTTTCAAACCGATACACCGCCGTTTATCCACTTCAAAAAGCTCTTTGGGCGGCTTGACCTCAGGTACGATCGGCACGTTGGCCACTTTCAACCTTTTGTGTGCCAGATACTGGGAAAGAGGGGTTTTGGATGTTCGCGAAACACCGATAAGAACAATATCCGCTTTCTTGATTCCTCTCGGATCACGACCGTCATCGTAGCGTACGGCGAATTCAATAGCCTCGACACGTTTGAAATAGTCTTCATCCAACTTATGCACGAGCCCCGCTTCGAGCCTTGGTGTCGTATTGAAATGCCTTTGCATCGAATCCATCATCGGCCCCATGATATCCACACATTCTACACCTTCCTCCGAGGCTCTATCCGTCAAATATTTCCTCAATTCAGGAGAAACTAAGGTGAAGCCGATCAGAGCATCATTCTCCTTGGCTTGTGACAAGGTTTCTTCAATCGTTCCCGTATCTTCGATGTACGGAATTCTCTGGACGTCGAAAGGTCCATCATTGAATTGACTCAAAGCCGCTTTCACAACCAACTCAGCCGTTTCCCCGACAGAATCCGACATAATATATACGAACGGTTTAACCACGCTATCTCCTCCCCGTCTTTATCTGCTTATACATGTTCATCCCGTCCCAATTCAACGAGAGCCTTGGCGATATTGGTCTTCGTAAGTCTGCCTACAACCTCTACGCCATCTTCTTTCTCTTCCACAACAGGCAATCCGTCAATTTGACGTTCGATCAAAGTCTGTGCCGCATCGAGAAGTAAATCATCAGCAGAACAATAGGCGATATTCGGCATACGGGTCATAATGATGTGGACCGGTACCGATGATAGATCCTGATTTCCTATACTTGCTCGAAGAAGATCCTTTCTGGAGAGCAGACCAACAAGCTTCGAATGCTGATCCGTCACAAAAATCGTGCCTACGTCTTCTAAAAACATATTTATAATCGCGTCATACGCAGATACATTTTCATCAACGACTATGGGGACAGACTGAAAATCCCCCACTTTGAATTTCTTCAGTTTCTCGGTGAGTAATTCCGAGCCGGTCTTTCCGGTAAAGAAGTAACCGACCCTCGGTCTTGCATCAAGGTAACCGGCCATCGTTAAAATTGCCAGATCCGGGCGCAGGGTAGCTCTTGTAAGATCGAGCTGCTCTGCTATCTTTTCACCGGTGATCGGTCCCTGTTCCTTAACGATTTCAATGATAAACTCTTGTCGTTTGGACAGTTCCATTCTTTCACCACCCTTACCCCTAACTATGACATACTATTCTTTATTATTATATATGATTTTCATCCGAAAGGAAATGAAGGGCGGTCTCAGTTGTGTTGCTTCCACTGCACCGCGTGGAAGTCAGCAAAAACATAAAGGGTATCAGCGATGCTTTTCAGTAATGCTAAACGATTCGCCCTCACTTCACTGTCTTCTGTCATTACCATGATATTATCGAAGAATTCGTGAATAGGCGCAGCTAACAAGGTAAGTGTTTCCAGCGCTTTTTCCACCTGTGCCGTCGCCAGATAATTACGGAATTCCTTTTCCATATCCAGGTGCACATCATGAAGTCTGGTCTCTTCCTCTTTTTCAAAAAGAGAAGAATCGACGGTGGAGGATTCGGCTTTCCCGGCCATGTTTAGTACCCGGCCGAAGGATTCATGGACCTCACGAAAGTCACTGTCGTTACGTTTCTTGGATAAAAGGATAGCCTTTTGTCTCGTTACAGGGTAATGGCCCACTCCGGAAACGAGTACGGCTTCAACAATATCACTCTCTACGTCTTCTTTTCTCAACAAATAAGCAGCTCTTGCATCGAAGAAGTCGTGAATATCCGCTCTCCGTTGTTCTTCTGAAACGGTTCCGAGACCTTTCTGCTTATAGTAATCGATCACCAGGTCGAGAAGTGACGTCACGTCGATTTCCCAATCGTGCTCTCCGACGATTTGCAGGATTCCTAATGCTTGTCTTCTGAGGCCATAGGGATCCTGAGAACCAGATGGCAGGTTCCCGATAGCGATGGTGCCGACGATTGTGTCCAGTTTATCTGCAACGCTTAAGATCGAGCCCACTTTCGTTTCAGGAGAAGCACTGCCCGCCTGCTTAGGCATATATTGCTCACGCATGGCAGCTGCTACTGCATCACTCTCTCCGAAGATTTTCGCATACTTTTCTCCCATGATTCCCTGGAGATTCGTAAACTCATCGACCATCTGGGTCACCAGGTCGAATTTGGAGATGTGTGCCGCTCTTTCTACATGTTCTCTCTCCTCAGCAGAAACGGACAGTTCATCACTCAATAACAAAGCGATATCCTCTACCCTGGCCACTTTGTCCGCAAGTGTACCGAGATCTTCCTGATAAACAATAGTCTGCAGTTTCTCGAGTCTCGCTTCGATGGAAACCTTCTGATCTTCCTCGTAGAAGAACTGAGCGTCTGAGAGTCTCGCTCTCAATACTTTTTCATTTCCTCTGGCTACATTACGGAGATGCTGATCGTCTCCGTTTCTCACCCCGACAAAGTAAGGAAGGAGAGCATCGCCCTGATGTACAGGGAAATACCTCTGATGTTCTTTCATGGAGGTAATCAAAGCTTCATCAGGCACCTTGAGGAAAGATTCATCAAACGAGCCGCTGAACACCGTCGGGTACTCGACAAGGTCGGTGACTTCCATCAGTAATTCTTCGTCCTCGTGAATGTCCCAGCCTTTGGATTGCTGAAAGTCCACGAGCTGCTGCTTGATATCTTCCATACGTTTCGATCGGTCTACCATGACATATTGGCCCTTAAGAGCTGACTCATACGTCCCTGCATGACTAAGGATGATTTCTTCTCCAAGGAAACGATGTCCTTTCGTCCCAGCACCCGTTTCTACTCCCTCGATTTCAAACGGAATGACTGCCTCTTCAAACAGAGCCACGAGCCAGCGGATAGGTCTCACATACTTCAAGGATCGATTTCCCCAACGCATGTTTTTAGGAAACGTAAGCGACAGAATCACATCTTTGAATTCTTGTAGAATCGCTTCAGTGGAAACGCCCTCTATATATTTATCGACATGGACATACTCTACCCCTTTGATCTCTTCAAAGTATATATCATCGACGTTTTTTCCCTGACCTTTGGTGAAACCGATTGCCGCTTTCGACCATTCACCATCTTCTGTAAGGGCGATATGCTTCGCAGGACCTTTCGCTTTTTCTTCTATATCCGGCTGCTTCTCCGGTAAGCCATCAATCAATACGGCAAGTCGTCGAGGGGTAGAAAACACGGTCAATTGCTCAGACGGCAATCTGTTCTTCTGAAGCCACGCTGCCGTTTTCTCTTCAAGCTGCTTTTCTGCGTCATCAATGAACCGAGCCGGCAGTTCTTCCAGCCCGATTTCAAAAAGTGCCTGTTTATTCATGAGATGATTCCTCCTCTTCCAGCATAGGAAAACCTAGCTCTTCCCGTTTTTCTACGTAGGTCTTGGCGATTTTTCTCGCGAGTTTCCTCACTCTTCCGATATAACCGGTACGTTCCGTTACAGAAATCACACCCTTTGCATCAAGTAAATTGAACGTGTGAGAACACTTAAGAACATAATCGTATGCCGGGAAGACAAGGTCTTTCTCCATCAGTTTCTCAGCTTCTTTTTCATAAGTGGTGAACAAATCAAAAAGCATCTGTTCATCGGATTCTTCGAACGTATAGACCGAATGTTCATACTCAGGTTGAGAGAAGATATCTCCGACAGTCACCCCATTCGTCCATTCCAGGTCGAACACGTTTTCTTTATCCTGGATATAAGAAGCCAGACGTTCAATACCATACGTGATCTCAGCAGAAACAGGCTTCGCCTCCAGACCTCCGATTTGCTGGAAGTATGTAAATTGGGTGATTTCCATTCCGTCCAGCCACACTTCCCATCCAAGACCAGCAGCTCCGAGGGTCGGGTTCTCCCAATTGTCTTCGACAAAACGGATATCGTGCTGTTTCGGATCGATCCCCAAAGCTTTCAGCGATTCTAAATAAATTTCCTGGATATTATCCGGAGAAGGCTTCATGATGACCTGGAATTGATGGTGCTGATAGAGTCTGTTCGGGTTTTCTCCGTATCTTCCGTCAGCCGGTCTGCGTGAAGGTTCTACATAAGCCACATTCCAGGGCTCCGGTCCGAGACTTCTGAGCAGCGTCATCGGAGACATCGTCCCCGCTCCTTTTTCTGTATCATATGCCTGCATGAGGATACAGCCCTGATCCGACCAATGTTTCTGAAGTGTTAAAATCATCGTTTGTATATCCATACGATTTCCCTCCTGTTATCTCGTAGTAAAGGACGCAATAAGCAAAAAAATCCCGTCCCTATGTCGCAATGACATAGGGACGGGATTTCCGCGGTTCCACCCTACTTGCCAATACCATTCAGCATTGACCACTTTCCTGGAATTGCTCAGGAGTGCCTTCCCCGGGAGAAACCATCTGTCTCACACCAACACAGACTCGCTTGGGATTTCTATTCATCCGGGTACTACTTTCCTTCCACGCAACGTATATTGATATATGAAAGCATACCTAATGACCGTTTCCTTTGTCAATAAAACCGGTCCAATTGCTTCAAAAACTTACGCGATTTCAAGAAATATCCACCGTATTGCTCATAATACTGATCCAGCAGCTGGCGTAACTTTTCTTTGTTCTCTTTCTTCATAGAGACGTTCCCCAGCCGTTTCACATCCATTTCTGCAAGGAGTGGCAATAATTTACCAAACCTTTCTGAAAGAGGGTAAGCGGAAGAATCCAGATATTTGCAACGCCCACATAGATAGCCGCCTTCTCTCACGGAAAAAGCGAAAGGGCCTTCTTCTCTGCCGCAGTTGATGCACCGGGACAATACGGGGGCAAATCCGGCTTTCCGATAAATCTTCAACTCGAAGATCATAGTGACAATATCGGGGTCACGACCTTCATCGATATAAGTGATCGTTGTAAGTAATTGTTCAAATAAAAAGGGATCCGGTTCTCTTTCCTCGAGGAGCTTATCAGCAAGTTCACACGCAAAAGAGCTGTAGCCGGCTTTTACGATATCTTCCCGAACCGAACGAAAAGAATCGATGACTTCTCCTTGAGACATCGACCCCATTCCTTTGCCTATATAAATCAGATAATTACCGTAAATGAAAGGCTGAGTAACAGAGCTCATTCTGCTCTTAGGTTTCTTCGCTCCGCGGGCAATAACGCTGATTTTCCCTTTTTCCCTCGTCCAAAGCGTAATGATCTTGTGTGTTTCCCCGTAATCACTTGTTCTTATGACAACTCCCTCTACCTTTTCTAACAAAACAGCCACCTGCTTTTTTTCCTACTGGTCTTCTTCATCTGTCGATTCTTCAAGCTCTTTCATCAATAAGTAGGTCTCAATGTTTCCTGTATGCCTAAACACATTCCAAGAGATGTCCTGCACAGAAAACCGCCTCCTTTTCTTCAGTTGATTAGTACGAGCTTACATACTTAGCGTTTGTTTAAATCGATGTTTCATGAGTAATAATATTTTCCATCTAATACTCATCGTCCCGATAACCGAAGTCATTCAAATCGATGGCACGGTTCCGCCAGTCTTTCTGCACTTTTACCCATAGCTCCAAGTATACTTTGCTGCCTAAGAGCGACTCGATATCCTTCCTGGCTCTAGTGCCGACTTCCTTCAGCATACTCCCTTGTTTGCCGATGATGATCCCTTTTTGAGACTTCCTTTCGACAATAATCGCAGCCTGCACATGAATCGATCCATCCTCCTGCTCTTCCATACCTTCGATCACAACAGCAATCGAATGTGGTATCTCTTCGCGAGTCAAATGAAGCACTTTCTCCCGGATGAATTCACTGATGACAAACCGCTCAGGGTGATCCGTAATATGGTCGTCCGGATAGTATTGCGGACCTTCTTCGAGTTGTCCTTTGATGACGTCTAGAAGGTGAGTAACGTTATTCCCTTCGAGGGCGGAAATAGGAATGATCTCAGCGAATTCCATTAATTCCTTGTACTGTTCTATAAGCGTCATCAGGTCATCCGGATGCACACGGTCGATCTTATTGATGATCAGGTAAACCGGCTGATCCGTCTGCTTCAGGCGATCGATGATGAATTGATCGCCTCTGCCGTATCCTTGCTCTGCATCGATCATGAACAGAACGATATCCACTTCATTGAACGATTGTTCCGCAGCATGCACCATGTAATTGCCGAGCTTGTGCTTCGGCTTATGGATTCCCGGGGTGTCGATGAAGACGATCTGGCTCTCTTCATCGGTGTACACCCCCTGGATTTTGTTTCTCGTCGTTTGGGCTTTGTCACTCATGATAGCGATCTTCTCTCCGATCACCCGGTTCATGAATGTTGACTTTCCGACGTTCGGCCGCCCGACTATAGCCGCGAACCCGGACTTGAAAATTTCTGACATGTACGTTCCTCCAGCGTTATAATTTTGGTACAAATATGACAATAGCGATCAGGACTGCAAAAATGGCAGCGATCAGTACAGCTCCGGCAGCTGCATCTTTGATGACTTTCACCCTGTCATGGTAGGCAGGGTGGATAAAATCCATCACACGCTCCACGACAGAATTCATCACTTCAAGCGAAGTTACCAGGGCAATCGTCAGAAAAAGGATGGCCCATTCCATAGCAGAAACAGAAAAATAAACCCCTGAAAGCACTACCATTACGGACGCACCGAGATGAATTTTGAGGTTTCTTTCTTTCCGGATCATCTCGATCAACCCGGAAATAGCGAAGCGGAAGCCGATCCACTTCTTTCCTTTAGGATCTTTCGAGGCCGAACTCATGTAAAATATCCTCTTGCCTTTGGAACATCTCTTTTTCTTCTTTTTCTTCCATATGGTCGTACCCGAGCAGATGCAACAGGCTATGCAAAGCCAGGAACGAAAATTCGCGTTCGAGGGAGTGGTTATACTCTCCGGCCTGCTCCTCTGCTTTATCGACGGATATCACGATATCCCCGAGCATCCGCGGCAATTCCTCATCATGTATATCCAATTCTTCTTCTCCGGGCTCCTCCATAGGAAACGATAACACGTCCGTCGGTTTATCTTTTTGGCGATAATTTCTGTTCAATTCCTGAATCTGCGTGTTATTCACAAACGTGACGGAAATTTCCGTATCACCGATCACACCCTCTTTTTCTGCTGCGAAAGCTAATACTCGCTGTATCAGATCTACAAAAGCTTCATCAATCGAGTTCGTCTCATCATGAAAATCAATTTTAAGCATACATACCCCTCCGTTACTCGTTCTGCTCATAGGCATCAATGATTCGCTGTACAAGCGGGTGCCTTACGACATCTGTCTCATCCAAGTGGATAAAGGAACTTCCTTTCACATTCGAAAGCTTCTGTTCAGCCACTTTCAGTCCGGAGGTGACTCCTTTAGGCAAATCGACCTGAGTGATATCACCCGTGATGATCATCTTGGAACCGAAGCCGAGTCTCGTCAAGAACATTTTCATCTGCTCCGGCGTTGTATTCTGTGCCTCATCGAGCAATGCGAATGCATCATCGAGCGTACGGCCTCTCATGTAAGCGAGAGGAGCGATTTCAATGGTTCCTCTCTCGATAAGTCTGGCTGTATGCTCCGTACCGAACACGTCGTGAAGTGAATCATAAAGGGGACGTAAGTAAGGATCCACTTTCTCCTTCAGATCCCCCGGTAGAAACCCGAGACTTTCTCCCGCTTCGACAGCCGGACGGGTCAACACGATCCTTTTTACATCTCCGTTTTTCAGGGCATTGACCGCCATAACGACTGCAAGGTACGTCTTCCCTGTCCCTGCAGGACCGATACCGAATGTAAGGTCATTCCTTTTGATCGCGTTGATATAATCTCTCTGACCAAGCGTCTTCACCCGGATAGGCTTCCCTTTGGCATTCCTCGTTATTTCATCTTCGTATAGAGCTTCAAACTGATTGATTTTACCTTTCTTGGCAAGCTCTACGGCATACACAACGTCCCTCTCTGTTATCGAGAGTCCTCGTCGAATGAGGGCCAGAAGAGAGGCTATGACACCCTCTACAATGGAAACGTGTTCCGGGAGGCCCGATACATTCACTTTTTCTCCTCGTGAGACGATGGTGACATTCAACTGTTCCTCCATCTGCCTCAGATTTTTATCCTCTGTCCCGAACAAAGTCAAAGCTTCCTGCGGATTATCTAAATGTACATCTATCGTCTGTAAACCTTCCTGCATACTCAATCTCCTTGGTTGATGTATTTCGTTTTCGCGATATTTTCATGAACTTGATATAGTAGGATTAATTTTACTTTACCACTGTCTGTATACTGGTGCAAAACTTTTTCGTCCTTAATGACGGCTCCCTTCTCCAGTTGCGAAAGAAGATGGTTTTTGCCGATTGTGAGAGCCTTATCCTTCATCTCCAGTCTATTATCGTCTGTCTGTAGAAAGGTCCGTTTTTTATAGGTGACCGGGAATTCATATCCCCATAATCGAAAAGAGTGCTCTCTTTCTTCCCATTCACCTTTTGCCTCCGTAAAAAACCCCCAGATAGGAATTCTCCAATTTCCGATGGAAAGGAAATGTTTCACCGTTTCTTCATCGTTCTCCGCTAGTGTCCATTCTTCTTGTCGTTCTCCCATTTCTACCGAGTACCAGGTTTCAGCCGTCACCTCCCCGGAGGCTTTCACATAGGTATCTTCATTCATTTTTCCGCTTACGAGAACCTGTCCTTCTTTCACGAATTGATTCGCTTCTACAACTGGTCGACCTTCCCGGATAATCATACGTACCACCGTCCCTTCCTCCCCGGCGACTAAATCGGCCGGATTCTCATCCCTCGTATCGACGGGAGGGTCCGCCTCTGAGGCCTGGATATATAGGGCTGTACCTTTTTTGGCTATGGTCAGCCATATCAGCTCGGGATTTTCTTTCAGCAACCGACTTTCAAGTTCACTGAAGCTTGTATCGAGAAAAGTCGTTCCTCCCACGTAGTATCCGCTTTTCTTCAAATCCTCCCGGACATTGAACTCTCCTTCCTCTGACAATCCTTTGATATCTATCGCCCAAATCGTGTTCGAAAGCAGAAAAAGAACGGCGATCATCGTCATGAAGGAAAGCAGGACATAGTTGTTCGTGACCTCTTCTCCAGCAGGGCGTATCCGACGTTCTACGATAATTCTGCACTTGTATCGTCTTCGTTTGCTCCTCATCTTCCGGAATGTCTTCAAAGACATCGATGCATACCATTCTCCGTCCTCGACATAAAAGGAATGAATGGTATGCCCTTCTGAAAGAACGCTGTTGATCAGACGTTCTTTTCCTTCACCAGTAATTTTTACAACTACATACATGGTATCGCCTCACTCATACGAGACAGTTATTATTTGTCCCGACACCGAAATTTCTGATTGACGCATGATGGTAATCTGCAAATCCTTTCCTTTGATGACCAGGTGCCCATTCTTCACCCCTAACGTAATTTGATCGGTGGTATACCCCTCTAACGACCTGTAATTCTCTATTTTCAACGAACGGCTGCCTGTCATCTCCACTTTCTCCACATTCCCTATGACTTCTTCAGGTAATTGAAACGTGTGCTTCATCCAGTAGGTGAACCGTGACATATAGCGGACACCCCTTTCCTTCTATGTATACGAAAAGAACCCGATTTGTATCACTACAAATCGGGTTCCTCTTACCTTCTCCTGAATGTCCGGTGAGGTTTTTTAGCCCGTGGCGGGCCTAAAATTTCGCTCATGATCACACCATCTCTGAGACGTTTCTTCGTCCATTGTTCCTCAAGAAATGGATGGACTTTCATCGTTTCATTTTCCCGCTTTTCGACCACGAGTTCTCCGTGGTCAAGAATCGCGTCATGTTCTCTCGATGAAGACTTTTCGACTTGAATCGTATCCCCCTGAACTTCTTCCTCCTGATGATTCTTCATTCGGTTATACTGTTCTTCCAGGGTGGACGTCATCTTTGGTGTCTCTTCCGAAGAGGAAGAAGGGGGTGGTGTTTCTTCTGCCCGACTCCCCTCCTGGGCATTGCGGAACAGCGCAAAGAGCCCGTAAAGAACGGCACCGATAACGAAAATGTTCGAAAAAATCGCTGAGATGAAATCCTGCATCCTTCATCGCCCCTTTCTAAGAGAGAGGAGGTCTATTTCTCGTTCTCTTCCTCATCTGCATCTCCCGTAGTGCCTAACGTTTTTCTCATATCGGTATCGGCATCGATGTTCTGATAATTCATGTAGTCCATAACACCCATTTTTCCGGAGCGAAGAGCTTCCGCGAGAGCTTGAGGAACTTCGGCTTCCGCTTCGACAACTTTCGCCTGCATTTCCTGAACGCGTGCGCGCATTTCCTGCTCTTGGGCAATGGCCATCGCTCTTCGTTCTTCCGCTTTTGCCTGTGCGATGTTCTTGTCGGCTTCTGCCTGATCTGTCTGCAGGATAGCGCCGATGTTTTTGCCGAT
This sequence comes from Salimicrobium halophilum, assembly GCF_900100295.1. Lineage (GTDB taxonomy): Bacteria > Bacillota > Bacilli > Bacillales > Halobacillaceae > Salimicrobium > Salimicrobium halophilum. Next base: position 121,285 of record NZ_FNEV01000001.1, on the reverse strand, counting down.
GTCGATGTCTGCAATATCGATGGACAGAATCTCGAAAGCGGTACCTGCATCCAATCCTTTACCAAGGACGTTTTTCGAAATAAGATCGGGATTCTCAAGCACTTTGTTGTGATTCTCGCTCGAACCGATCGTAGACACGATTCCTTCGCCTACACGGGCGATGATCGTATCTTCTCCCGCACCACCTACAAGGCGATCGATGTTTGCACGGACCGTGATTCTTGCTTTCGCTTTCACTTCGATACCATCCATAGCCACACCTGCGATAAATGGTGTTTCAATGACTTTAGGGTTAACACTCATCTGTACAGCTTCGAGTACGTCACGCCCGGCAAGATCGATCGCTGCGCACCGTTCGAAACTGAGTTCGATATTCGCCCGGTGTGCCGCAATCAAAGCGTTGACCACCCTGTCGACGTTCCCTCCTGCGAGGTAGTGGCTCTCCAACTGATTCGTGTTGATTGTAAGTCCAGCCTTGTGTGCCTTGATCAGTGGATTAATGACACGAGACGGAATGACTCTTCGTAACCTCATACCTACAAGCGTGAAAATGCTGATCTTGACACCCGCTGCCAATGCACTGATCCAAAGCATCACCGGGATGAAGGTGAACAGCACTGCGAGTGCAATGATAATGATACCGACAATGATGAGCGGCATTAGTTCCTGTAATGTCATACTTCTTCCTCCTCTTGGTTTTCAACTTTACGTACTACAATTCTTGACCCTTCCACTTTCACGACTTTCACAGGTTCATTCACCTGTATAAAACTTCCTTCAGTGACTACATCCAGTTTTTCCTCACCGAATATTCCACTGCCTGACGGACGAAGTGGCGTAATACTCTTTCCTTCTTGCCCTATAAGGTCAAGGCGTGACTTGGAGGAAACATACCCTTCCGAAGTATTCGTCGAATCACTGAGAATGATCTTTTTGAAGAATCCATTTTGAAATCCGACAAATTTGAAAAGGAGCACAGAGGCTACAATCGTAACGAGAAGAGCAATACCGATACTGAAAGCCATGTAGCCCACATCCTGCCCGGACATCAGAAGAGATGCCACAATGGCGACTGCACCTGCTATACCGGCGATTCCTCCCGGCAGGAAGAACTCGGCGATAATCAGCCCCACTCCTACAACGAGAAGGATAATCGCTTCGAAGCCTGCCAATCCGGCAATAACATGACCATAAAAGAATAACAGCAAGGAAACGATCCCCGTCAGACCGGGCAATCCGAACCCTGGCGTATACAATTCCGCCACAAGACCAAGGCTCGCCAGTGATAGCAGAATCGGAACGACTGCAGGGTTTGTAAGGAATCTGGCAAGGTTTTCCGTGAATGTCGGATCGACTCTTTTAATCGCCGACGTGTCGAATCCCAGCTCCTCGACAACAGCTTCTGTGTTTTCCAATGTTCCGTCCGAATAACCGACTTCTTCCGCCTCCTGAGGGGTGAGCGTCAGAAACTCACCTTCAGGGGCCCCGAATTCAGGTAAGTCGACACTGCTATCAGCCATAGCTCTGGCATACAAAGGGTCTCTTCCATTATTCTCGGCGGCTGCTGTCATGGCTGAAATCCAGGCCGACTGCGCTTTCTTGTCAGCTGCCGTACCATCCGAGTTTATGACTCCGGAAGCTCCCATAGTAGCCTGGGACTTCATGTAGATCTTATCCATATTCAGAGCAATGTAAGACCCGGCAGAGTATGCGCGACTCGTAACGTAAGCAGCTGTAGGAATATCTGTATTGGTCAAGTATTCCCCTATCTCGTTTGCAGCATCCACACGACCTCCCGGGGTATCGATTTCGAAAATCAGCTGAGAGGCACCCGCCTCTTCCGCCTCCGTGATCGCTCTATCTATAAAGGAAGACATCCCTCTCTCCACCGTCTCTTCAACCGGGACGACATATACTTCCCCTGCCGCTTCACTCGTAGAAGGTAGTAATGATAATAATAAACACAGAAATGGAAGAACCATCATCACCCGTTTCCATTTCTTCGTCATCTTCTCCCTCCTTCCCTTTTCACCTGCTTGTATTACGTATGTACAAAAGAAAACGTTTCAATAATTTTATAAAAAAAGACCCCTCAGACAAAGAGAGGCCTTTTTCGTTTATGATAATTGCTTCATAACTTCTTTATTGACTGCGGAACCATCTGCTTGGCCTTTTACTTTAGGCATAACAGCAGACATCACTTTCCCCATGTCACTCTTACCGGAAGCACCGACTTCGCTGATAGTTTCAGAGACGATTGCCTCCAACTCCTGGTCAGTCAACTGCTTTGGCAAATAGTCATTTAGAATAGTAATTTCTTCTTGAAGATCACTTACAAGGTCATCCCGACCAGCTTGTTTAAATTCTTGGAGGGAATCTTTCCTTTGTTTTACCTCACGTGATAAAACTGTCAGTTCTTCTTCTTCAGTTAACTCATTCTTACCGAGTTTGATCGCTTCATTCTGCATGGATGAACGTACCATGCGAATGACACCAAGTCTTTTTTTATCCTTGGCTTTCATAGCGACTTTCATGTCCTCTGTAAGACGTTCAGAAATAGTCATCTTATCTCTACACCCTCTTCACAGAACACTTACTTGCGCTTTCTGGCTGCCTCGGATTTTTTCTTACGACGAACGCTTGGCTTATCGTAAAATTCACGTTTACGAGCTTCAGCTAGAGTACCGCTTTTGGATACGTCTTTCTTGAAACGACGCAGTGCGTCCTCCAAGGATTCGTTCTTACGTACGCGAGTGGTCTTAGACATACTACTTCCCTCCCTCCGAAACAAACAAAACTAGATCCAGATATGGGACAAGTCCATATCCTTGACAATTATATTACACTAAAACAAACAGGTCAACAAGTTCCTCGCTTAATAATCAGAAGAACCTTGCTTCCCTTGAATGATGGCAATGCCGGAACTTGCGCCGATTCTTGTCGCCCCGGCATCCATCATCGCCTTGGCACCCTCATAATCACGTACCCCGCCGGAAGCTTTCACGCCCATCTCCGGTCCGACAGTTTCACGCATCAAAGAGATATCTTCGACGGTAGCACCTCCGCCGGAGAATCCGGTAGATGTCTTCACGAAATCCGCACCGGCTTTTTTAGCCAATTCACATGCTTTCACTTTTTCATCCTTTTCGAGAAGGGACGTTTCGATAATCACTTTCACAGCGGCTTTCTCTTCAGCAGCTTGGACAACAGCCTTGATATCTTCTTCGACGACACTGTGGTTTCCGCTCTTCAATTCACCGATATTGATCACCATATCGACTTCTTCGGCTCCGTTGTCGATCGCTTGCTTCGTTTCATAAACCTTTACGTCTGTAGCTGTAGCTCCCAGAGGAAAACCGATTACAGTACATACCATCACATCTGTGTCTTTCAGCAGTTCATTGCAATAAGATACCCAATGAGGATTTACGCACACGGAAGCAAATCCATGCTCTTTCGCTTCTTCACAAACGGTCGTAATCTTATCTTTCGTCGTCTCCGGTTTCAATTGCGTATGGTCGATCATTTTTGCTGATACAGTCATCATTCATCTCCCTTTCCTACTTGTTCGTACATCTATCTCTATCATAAAGGTTATTCCATAAAAAGAAAAGCGTTTTCTTATTCTTCCCATTCATAAGATAAAGCAGACAGAAAATACAAAGGAGCTGTCTCCATACGCAAAATACGTTTTCCGAGTCTCACTGAAGTGAAGCCCGACTGATAGAGTTCGTCTGCCTCTTCAGGGGAAAAGCCTCCCTCCGGGCCGATGATTACACACACTTCTGTTCCTGGCGTCATCTCTTTGATATGTTCGGAAAGTTTTCGGTTCGCCCCATTTCGCACTTCATTCTCATAAGCAAATACACGGAAGTCGTAGTCCTTCGTTTCTTCAATCACCTCTTGCAGGGAAAGTACGCGATGAACGTGAGGGACCTTCACCCTTTCGGACTGCTCCGCAGCTTCTTTGGCTATTTTTTCGAATCTGGCAACCTTTTTGTCCTGCTTTTTATGATCCCATTTCGCTACCGAACGGGTGGCTTGAAATGGAATGATCCGGGAAACCCCGAGTTCTGTGGCTTTTTGGATAACCCATTCCACCTTATCCGCTTTACCGATAGCCTGCACGACTGTCACTTGTTGGGGAAGCTCTTTGTTATCGGTAATTTCCTCCCGGACAACACAGATGATACTTTCCCCTACAGATTCGATTGATACCTTATAAGCTTTTCCCTCGGGATGTACGGCTATCAAAGAATCCCCTTCTGTCATTCTCATCACTTTTTTTATATGATGAGCATCTTCTTCTGTTATGGTTACCTTGTTCTCCTGCCAGTGGGATTCCTGAACGAAATATCTCTGCATATGGCTCAGCTCCTATTCCGGACGTCTCGCTGTGAAGGAGATCCAATCTTCCATTTTGTTCGTTTCGATTATTTCGAATCCCGCTTCGAGTAAACTTTCCCGAACGAGTTCTTTTTTTCCTTCGATGATACCGGAAGTGATAAAGTATCCTCCAGGTTTCAACAACGAAAAGGCATCTTCCGGGAATTTGACGATGATCTCCGCTAAAATATTCGCTACGATCACATCAGATTCATGGGTTACTCCCTTTAATAGATCGTTCTGTTTGGCTTCGACTCTGTCTTCCACTTTGTTCAATGCTGCATTATTCTTCGCGCTTACTACAGCGACGTCATCGAGATCATAGGCATATGCCTGCTTAGCCCCCAGAAGAATGGAACCTACACTCAATATGCCGGAACCTGTCCCTACATCAAGTACGACATCACCGTCACGGACAAATCGTTCGAGCGCCTGGATACTGAGGACGGTAGTAGGATGTGTTCCTGTACCGAATGCCATCCCCGGGTCCATTTCAATAATGATCTCATCCGTGGATACAGGTTGATAGTCTTCCCACGTCGGGGCTATCGTCACCTTCTCGGAAATCTTCACGGGCTTATAATATTTCTTCCACGCCGTTGCCCAGTCTTCTTCATGGATTTCAGAAAGCGTTACGTCGTTCTTGCCGATATCGATCCCGTATTGGACAAGGGAGGAGATAGACCCCTTGATCTCTTCCACCGTTTCACTGAGAAAACTGTTTTGAGGTAAGTACGCTTTCACGATGACGCCTTCATCCGGATAGTTCGAAGGGTCCAGGTCGTAAATTTCGCCGAATCTCGCTTCCATCCGTTCCAGATCAGACGGATCTTCGATGACGACACCACTCGCCCCGGATTCGTGCAGTATGTTCGAGATCGGTTCGATCGCTTCATTCGTCGTGTGTACACTGATTTCAGACCATTTCATGACAATTCACTCACTTTTTTATTTTGATAAAAATAAAATGCTCCGTGTAAACGAAAAGAGCATATACTCTCTCCATTCTACACCGAGCATTCCATTATGCAAATCTATTCCCCTTTGAAAGCGCGCTTCATGCGTTCAAAAAATCCGCCGTGCTGTTCTTCAGCCGATTCATGTCCGCTGATTTCATTGAACTCTCTCAGAAGTTCTTTCTGGCGGTCGGTAAGGTTCTTCGGAGTTACGACGCGGATCTTCACGTGCTGGTCTCCGTGACCGCGACCGTGAACATTCGGTACTCCTTTATCTTTCAGACGGAACGTCTTACCGGTCTGAGTACCAGCAGGTATTTTCAGTTTCACTTTGCCATGAAGGGTAGGCACTTCGATTTCATCTCCGAGTGCTGCCTGTGCGAAAGTGAGAGGTACTTCACAGAAGATATGATCGCCTTCGCGTTCATAGAATTCGTGTCGTTTCACCTGAATGACAACGTACAGATCCCCTGCAGGACCCCCGTTCACTCCCGCTTCCCCTTTTCCAGGGATACGGATCTGCTGACCTTCGTCGATACCGGCCGGAATGTCCACATGGATCGTCTTGGTCTTCGTTACTCGGCCATTACCGCCACACGTATCACATTTGTCTTTGATGATCTTCCCGGAACCTTGACAGTGGTGGCAGACACGTCTGTTAACGACTCTGCCGAACGGTGTATTCTGTTCCTGGTTGATCTGCCCAGCACCCTGACAGTGCGGACAAGTTTCAGGGGATGTGCCTGGTTTCGCACCGGAACCGTCACACGTCTCACATTCTTCTTCCTGTGGTATTTCGATATCCGTACTCTTACCGAAGACAGCTTCTTCGAAATCGAGCACCATCGAATACTGAAGGTCGTTCCCGCGCCTAGGTGCATTCGGGTCTCTGCGACGGCCACCGCCACCGAAGAACATATCGAAAATATCACTGAAGCCACCGAAGTCTTCGGCTCCACCGAAACCGCCACCCATATTAGGGCCATCATGGCCGAACTGGTCGTACTGGGCACGCTTCTGGTCATCACTCAGCGTTTCATATGCTTCTTTGACTTCTTTGAATTTCTCCTGCGCATTCTCTTCTTCACTTACGTCAGGGTGATATTGCCTGGCAAGTTTACGATAAGCTTTCTTGATATCCTGTTTCGAGGCGTCCTGAGATAACCCCAGCACCTCATAGTAATCTCGTTTACTCAAAAATCATCACTCTCCCGGTCACTGTTACCTTTCCCATTATGGCATGTACCCTTTATCGGTTCAACATCAGGTACCCGAAAGAAAACCCGCACCCTGTGCGAGCCATCTTCTCCAAAAGTGCAACAGATGATCTTGTTGAAAAAGCCAAAGTCAAGAAAGTCTTGACTTTGACTTTTTGGTAAGGTTTATTTGTTCTCGTTGTCGTCTTCGTTCACTTCTTCATAATCGGCATCAACGACATCGTCCTGGCCTTCTTCTCCTTCAGCCTGTTGCTGCTGGGCAGCCTGCTCATACATTTTCACAGAAAGGGCCTGAACCTGTTCCTGAAGAGCGTCGCGTTTCGCTTTGATGTCTTCGAGATCTTCGCCTTCAAGGGCTGTCTGAAGCTCACTCTTAGCATCCTCCGCTTTTTGCTTCTCTTCTTCTGTCACCTGTTCACCAAGGTCTTTGATCGTTTTATCCGTTGTGAAGATCAGCTGATCCGCTTCGTTGCGAAGCTCGATTTCTTCACGCTTCTGCTTATCCGCTTCTGCGTTTTCTTCAGCTTCGTTCACCATACGCTCTACTTCATCATCGGAAAGACCGGAAGAAGATTTGATTGTGATCGATTGTTCTTTGTTTGTTCCGAGATCTTTCGCACGTACGTTCACGATACCGTTCGCATCGATATCGAAGGAAACTTCGATTTGCGGTACCCCGCGTGGTGCAGGTGGAATATCAGTTAATTGGAAACGACCAAGCGTTTTGTTGTCCTGAGCCATTTCACGTTCCCCTTGCAGGACATGGATATCAACGGCTGTTTGGTTATCAGCTGCAGTCGAGAATGTCTGGGAATGACTTGTAGGAATCGTCGTGTTTCTTTCAATAAGCTTCGTCGTTACTCCGCCCATCGTTTCGATACCTAGAGACAATGGAGTCACATCAAGAAGAACGACATCTTTTACGTCCCCTTGCAGGACACCACCTTGAATAGCTGCACCGAGTGCTACTACTTCATCAGGGTTTACGCCTTTGGACGGCTCTTTGCCGACGACTTTCTGAATGGCATCCTGAACCGCAGGAATACGAGTAGACCCACCGACAAGAAGGACGCGGTCGATGTCAGATGCACTCATGTCCGCATCTTTCAGTGCCTGGCGTGTCGGCTTCATCGTACGTTCGATGAGGTCAGAAGCAAGCTCTTCGAATTTCGCACGAGTGATCGTCATCTCAAGGTGAAGCGGTCCTGCTTCTCCTGCTGTGATGAATGGCAAGGAAACTTGCGTCTGAGCTACGCCGGAAAGGTCTTTCTTCGCTTTCTCAGCAGCGTCTTTCAGGCGCTGTTTCGCCATTTTATCCTGGGATAGGTCGATTCCGTTCTCTTTCTTGAACTCTTTGACCATGTGATCCATGAGTAGTTCATCGAAATCGTCACCACCGAGACGGTTATCCCCTGCTGTAGAAACAACTTCGAATGTACCGTCACCGATATCGAGGATGGAAACGTCGAATGTACCTCCACCAAGGTCATAAACAAGGATTGTCTGATCCTGGTCTTCTTTATCGATACCATAAGCAAGCGCTGCTGCTGTAGGCTCGTTGATGATACGCTCTACTTCAAGCCCGGCGATTTTACCGGCATCTTTCGTAGCTTGACGCTCAGAGTCGTTGAAGTAGGCAGGTACGGTAATGACCGCTTTTTCGACTTTCTCCCCGAGATAGTCTTCTGCGTAATCTTTCAGATACTGAAGAATGATTGCAGAGATTTCCTGCGGTGTGTATTCTTTTCCTTCGATTTCCACTTTGTAGTCCGTACCCATATGACGTTTGATGGACTGGACCGTGTTAGGGTTCGTGATTGCCTGACGCTTGGCGACTTCCCCTACCTGGCGTTCTCCATTTTTGAATGCTACGACGGATGGAGCCGTACGGTTACCTTCCGGGTTAGGGATGACTTTGGACTCCCCACCTTCCATTACTGCTACACAAGAGTTCGTTGTACCTAAATCGATTCCAATGATCTTACTCATCGTGACATCCTCCTTCAATCCATTAACTTATTGATTTACTTTAACCATAGCAGGACGAATTACGCGGTCATGCAACTTGTATCCTGTCTGGAGTACTTCCGTGACCGTATTCGATTCAACCCCTTCTTCCTCGACTTGCATCATAGCCTGATGCACATGAGGATCGAAAGGTTCCCCTTTGGCACTTATTTCTTCCACACCCTCTTTTTCAAGGGCGCTCCACAATTGGTTATATACCATTTTAATCCCATCGACAAACCCTTGAGCGGATTCTTCCTTCACTTCTGTCTGAAGCGCACGCTCAAAATTGTCGAGAACAGGGATCAATTCTTCTGCAAGAGACTGGGATTTATACTTTCTATCCGTCTCTTTCTCTTTTTGAACTCTGCGGCGGAAATTCTCAAAATCCGCTTGAAGTCTTAGCAACTTCTCTTTCACTTCATCTCTTTCCTGCTCGACTTTTTCGAGTTCTGTCAGTTCTTGTTCTTCAGACACATTCTCTTCATCAGAAGTCTGTTCTTGCTCTTCTTCGATGATTGTGTCTGTATCTTTTTCTTCATCTGCCATGAAGTCCACCTCCTGAGGCTCTTAATCACCGTTACTGAATATAACATATATAGGGAAAAGCACAAAAGAAAGCGGATGGCAGTTGTGCTGCCGGCCGCTCAGTACCATTCTTTGAACGTCTTTGTCATGTGCTTCGACAATTCTTCAACAAGAGCGACGACACGATTGTATTCCATGCGTGTCGGCCCCAGAAGTGCAACAGTACCGACTTGCTGATTTCCCAAGTAATAATTCGCGGTGATGATACTGCAATTTTGCAGGGCATTGAAAGGATTCTCATGACCGATCATCGTCTGAATCCCCCGGTCGTTCGTTTTCAACAGCTTAGCTATATCCCTCTCGTCCTCGATCATGGACATGATCGATCTGATTTTATCGATGTCTCTGAACTCCGGTTGCATCAGCATGTTCGTCTTTCCACCTACATATAGCTTCGCAGGTCTGTCATTGACGAGAGCCGAACGCAGATATTTGATAGCATCATTGTAGTGCTCTGCGTGTTCACGAAGTAAGGAGAAGATCTCTTCATTCAGCCGGTTCGGCAATTCAATCAGAGCGATCCCCTGGAGACGATCATTCAGGATATTCACCATCTTCTCGAGATCTGAAGGCTTGATTTCCACCGGTACGCTGAACACCCGGTGTTCCACATGCCCGGTATTCGTCACGAGAACAGCAACAGCTGCTTCCTCAGTGAGAGGAGTGATCTGAAGCTGTTTCAACTTGTTTTCGAAAACCTCAGGTCCGAGAATGATCGACGTATAGCTCGTAAGCTCAGACAATATTCCCGCTGACTTTTCAACGACCTGTTCGAATTCAAGCACACGCTTGCCGAAAGTTTCTTCGAAAATCGTTTTCTCCTTACTGCTTAACTCTGAAGGAGATAACAAATGATCGACATAAAAACGATACCCTTTCTCCGACGGCACTCGCCCGGAAGAGGAATGGGTCTTCTCCAAAAACCCCATATCTTCAAGGTCCGCCATTTCATTCCTTATCGTTGCCGGGCTGAAATCGACCGACTCCTTTTTGGAAATATAGCGGGACCCTACAGGTTGGGCCGTCAGAATGAAATCATCAATAATCACTTTAAGTATCTGCAGTTGACGATTCGTTAGCATCGATGATCACCTCTGTTAGCACTCATATCCTCCGAGTGCTAAATCTATAATAAAATTATCAAAAGGTCTGGACGATGTCAACGAATAAACAGCGAAAAATTCAGGAGTCGAGAAGAAAGGAAGAGAATACATCGTTACCGAATAATTTCCCTTTTTCTGTAAGGCGGATATAACCGTTCTCATCAGACAGAAGTCCTTTTTCGGCTAACTCGGCAACAGCACCATCAAACACTTCATCGACGACACGGTCGTACTTCTCCAGGAAACGACGCTTCGATACGCCTTCCATCTTTCTCAAACCGAGGAACATCTCCTCTTCCATCATTTCTTTTACTTCCACTGGTTCTTCATGCAAAACCGGCTTACCGTCTTCGTTCGCTTTCTTTAAATAAGCAGGGAGCGGCCTGATATTAATCGTTCTTTTCCCGGGAAGGTATCCATGTGCTCCGGCACCGATTCCATAGTAATAAGCGTTATCCCAATAAGTCAGGTTATGCTTACTTTCATAACCGGGCATCGAGAAATTACTGATTTCATAATGATAGATCCCCTGTTCCCTGAGTTTACGCTGCAACAAATGATACATCTCCACCTCTTCATCTTCAGGCGGTTTCGAAAGCTCTCCCCGCTTATACCTTTGATGGAACACGGTCTTCGGTTCTATTTGAAGAGAATAAGAGGAATAGTGGGGAAGCTCAAGACTGAGCGCCTTATCGACTGATTCTTCAAAAAGTTCAACAGACTGGTTAGGCAGTCCATACATAAGATCGATGCTTATATTGGTGATCCCTGCCCGTCGCAATCGTTCAATGTTGATGTAAACATCGTCTTCTCGGTGAACTCGTCCGATGTCCTCAAGAAGCTGATTATCGAATGTCTGAACCCCGAGAGAAATACGGTCGACGCCGTATTCGGCTAACAGGTCCGCTTTTTCCTGATCCAGGTCCCCGGGATTCGCTTCGAATGTATACTCTTCACATACAGAGACATCGAAATAGGTATCGATCATTTCGAGTAGACGCTGCAACTGATGGGTCTGAAGAACGGTAGGAGTTCCACCGCCTACATATATCGTTTTCATTTTCTGTTTTTCCCCTGGTACATATCCCTTCATTTCTTTTTCGAGCGCTTCGAGGTAATCGTCAGCGGCTTTATCATCATAGAAGAATTTCACGAAATCGCAGTAGTGACAAATCTGCTGACAGAACGGAATATGAATATAAGCTGAAGCTATTTGCATTTTTCATTGAACCTCCATGAAGAAAACCGCAAGTCCATTGCTTGCGGTTTTCCGTTATTAATCATCATTAATTTCAAGAACAGACATGAACGCTTCCTGCGGGACTTCGACCGACCCGACCATCTTCATGCGTTTTTTACCCTCTTTCTGTTTCTCGAGAAGTTTCCTCTTCCGTGAGACGTCACCGCCGTAACACTTCGAAAGGACGTTTTTCTTCATCGCTTTGATCGTAGATCTCGCTACGATCTTATTTCCGATAGCCGCCTGGACAGGCACTTCGAACTGCTGTCTCGGGATGAGATCTTTCAACTTATCCGTTATCTGCTTTCCTCGCTCATAAGCGAAATCACGGTGGACGATAAAGGAAAGAGCATCGATCGTATCGCCGTTCAGCAGGATATCCATCTTCACAAGATTAGACGTACGGTTACCGATGAATTCATAATCAAAAGAAGCATATCCTTTCGTCTGGGACTTCAAGGTATCGAAGAAATCGTATACGATTTCCGATAAAGGAATGTCATAAACGATATTTACGCGGTTGTCGTCGAGGTACTGCATATCCACGAAATTTCCGCGCTTCTTCTGACAAAGCTCCATAACAGGACCTACGTAATCGTTAGGCACCATGACCGTGGCTTTCACATATGGCTCCTGTACTTCTTCAAGCTTCTGGTTATCCGGCATCATAGAAGGGTTGTCCACCTGGATTTCCGAGCCGTCGGTAAGTTTCACGTTATAAATAACGCTCGGAGCTGTAGTGATCAGATCAATACCGAATTCCCTCTCGATACGTTCCTGGATGATTTCCATGTGAAGCATTCCGAGAAATCCGGTACGGAAACCGAACCCGAGAGCCTGAGATGTCTCGGCCTCGAACTGAAGCGAGGAATCGTTCAACTGCAGGCGCTCAAGCGCATCTCTCAAGTCATTATAGTTATTGGAATCCACCGGGAACATCCCGCAGAAAACCATCGGGTTCATCCGCTTGTAACCCGGCAGCGGTTCCGCTGCAGGATTGTTTGCCAGGGTGATCGTATCTCCGACCTGAGAGTCGCCGATGTTCTTGATGGAAGCGGTGAGATAACCGACATCCCCTACGACAAGTTCCTTCATCGGCGTAGGCTCCGGTCTGAATACTCCGATTTCATTGACCTCGAATTCTTTTCCTTTGGCCATCATGCGGATTTTATCTCCGACTTTGATCGATCCTTCCCGTACACAAGTGTAAGCAATGACACCTTTGTAGGAATCATAAAGGGAATCGAAAATAAGCGCCTTCGTAGGGTTATCTTTTTCGCCGGCAGGAGCAGGAATATCCGTCACAATACGCTCCAGGATTTCATCGATACCCTTACCGTCTTTGGCAGAAGCGAGAATCGCTTCTGACGCATCGATGCCGATGACATCCTCGATTTCCTGTTTGATTCTATCAGGGTCAGCACCAGGCAAATCGATCTTGTTGATGACAGGGATGATCTCGAGATCGTTCTCAAGAGCAAGGTAGACGTTCGCAAGTGTCTGAGCTTCGATCCCCTGGACAGCATCTACGACAAGGATGGCACCTTCACACGCCGCCAGACTACGGGAGACTTCGTATGTAAAGTCGACGTGTCCCGGAGTATCGATCAGATGGAATAGATAATCTTCCTTCGACTCTGATGTATAGTTCAGCTGAACAGCATTGAGTTTGATGGTGATCCCGCGTTCTCTTTCCAAATCCATCGCATCAAGAAACTGTTCTTTCATTTCTCTTTGAGTAAGGGCCTTCGTCTTCTCGAGAATACGATCGGCCAATGTTGATTTTCCATGATCGATGTGAGCAATGATGGAGAAATTGCGCACATTTTCTTTTTTAATCTGCGTTGTCAAATATATCACTCCTAGTAAAATCGCACCTATAACTAGATTGATTATAGCAACCAGCAGGAAATTATTCAATCACCTCCCTGCCGGTCAGCTATAATTCATTCCGCGGTCATATATTCATTCAACACATCCGCAAACATATCAGCGGTCCTGTACAGTTCTTCAAACGTATTCTCTTTCCCTCCGAATTCTACGACAAGAGCGTTCGGATGAAGATCCTGGTTATAAATGCCGTTGACCCCTGCCCCCTGTTTCGTAATGACACCCCTACTCAGACCGGGGTATTTCTGTTCGAGAAGCTTGTGTAAGTCCGTCGCCAGTTTGAGGTTCTTTTCGTATCCGGAGTGTTCAGCCCCTACGACGAACATCGTGCGTGCCGCTTTTTTGCCCTGAATGGTTGTTGTCGTTGTTTTCTTCCCTAGGCTATCCCTGTGAATATCCAATAGGTAGTCGATCGATTCGTTTTGAGCCAGCGTCTCTTCCACCATACCTCTCGTAGCATCATAGGATTGATAATGTTTCCAGCCTTTGTCCTTCAATACTGCCGTTACGTCCATCGTATTGACTTTCGAGCTGATCCCGCGGCCCTGAAGTTCATTTCCGAGTCTCTTCCCGACAAGCGTTATATTCGTATCCGGATGATAGGCACTTGAACCGGAAGCCAGATGCGGCAGGAAAGATTCCGTATTATGAGAATGGTAAATGAATACTTCCGGGTTCCCGGAATCAAACGGTGAAGGTTCTGCAATGTCATCACTGCCCTCGTTCTCTTCGTCTGAGACATCAAGCGGAGGTTCCGATTCTACCGGTAAGTTCGTATAATCCGTCCCCTCTCCAGCGATGATAATGCGATCATGATAATAGTTGAGCCCGGGGATGGACGTTCCGAATAACGTTCTGGCATCATCAATCCGTATATCCATCATCGATTCGAACACGGCCCTAGCCATCGAAGAGCGCTCGGGCCCGGCTTCTCCAAATAGAACGTTTTCCCGCTTCAAAAAATAAAGGAAGGACTCCCCTTCCATTTTTGATGTGATCTGCTGAACGGTATCTGAATATACCCGATACGTAGACTTCACCCCGGTCAATAAAGCGACACTAAGGATGAGAATGGCGATGAATAAAGGAACAAGCATAGATAATTGCCATTTGTCTTTTCTATAAAAAAAACGCTTCCCCATCAGCACAGTCCTTTCTTCGTTTATATCACAACTGTATGCTGATAGAAAAGCTTGTAGAACTAACGATATGCCTCCCCTTCTCCGCTGGCTACCGCAGGATGAAGAGCTTCATTCAAGGAAGATGCAAGTACGAGAGACATATCTCTGATAAACCCATCCGCCTCTTTCGGGGAAACGATGAAATTGTGCCCAAGGGGCGTGAGCACTTCTTTCAGAAGACTTGTCTTCTCTTCCATGGAAAGGGTCCCGACCATCCCCAGGACCGATCGCCTCTTCGATTCATCAGGCAGAGCCGCGTCCTCAAGATTCGACCTCTTGAAAGGATTCGATGCCACATCCAGGATATTCGAAGGACGATCCTTTTCTTCCCAGTGCTTCTGGAAATGTTTAAGTAGATAATCGATCGTGTCGCTTGTGATCGTCACTGCATCTACTACCGTCGGCACCCCTATAGAGAAAACAGGTATGCCATAGGCTTCTTTACTGATTTCTTCCCTCTTATTATTCACCCCGGAACCAGGGTGGATACCTGTATTCGTCAACTGGATCGCTCCGTTTACGCGGCTGAGAGACCGGGAAGCCAGGGCATCAATGACAATAAGGAAGTCCGGGTCGGTTTCTTTCACGACTCCATGGATGATGTCACTCGTCTCCATTCCGGTCACTCCCATTACTCCCGGAGCAAAAGCGGAGACGGACCTGTAGCCGTTTGCCACCTGTTCATATTCGAGTTCAAATAAATGACTGGTGACGAGTACTTCTTCCATAACAAACGGACCTAAAGCATCCGGGGTTACCATATGGTTACCAAGCCCGATCAATAACCCACGCGCATCTTCACCTATACCTTCTTCTACGAGCAATTGCCTGAGAACAGAAGCTGTAACAGTCGTAAGCTTTCGCTGCATCGCCGTATCCTGCTTTCTGATGGCTTCTGATTCCAGCGTTACATACGTCCCCGGCTTCCTGTTCATTCGTTCTTCCGCTTCTGCAGTAATCCTTATTTCCGTTTTATCGATGCCTTCCACTTGATCCGAATCGAGCGTCACTCCTCGGATCGCTTCCTGGTTCACTTCCGGTTGTTCTACAGCTAAATCGGTACGAATCCCTTCCACCAAATCACCCTTTTTTCTCTATCTTTGTACTGGTTGTTTCTTTTTATGCGTGAAGCGTATGAATATCATTGAAATACGCTTCGTGCTCTGATACAATGTCTCTTGTTCGAAAGCAATTCTGCTACTTGTTTTTACCTAGGAGGTGAAAAAATGGCTAACCTAAAACAATCCAAAAAGCGTGTACGTGTCAACGAAGAAGCTCGCGAACTGAACGCAGCTTTCAAATCTGACATGCGTACAGCTATTAAACGTGTAGAGAAACTTGCAGCAAGCAATGATCAAAACGCGGGTGAAGCGCTTACTGCAGCGGTTCAGAAAATTGATAAGGCCGTAAAACGTGGGGCAATCCATGAAAATAACGGAAACCGTAAAAAATCCCGTTTGACAAAACTTGTACAAAACGCATAACTGGTTCTCTTTTATGACCAACAAACGATCCGTCTGCCGGGTCGTTTTTATTATGCAAAAAAAGTGCACCTCCTACCCCTAGGATGGTGCACTTTTCGGAGAACCTGCGATGATTTCATAAAGCATCATTTCGAAAGCAAGCTCTTTTTCCATCGTACCGCTCTTCATATGGCTATCCGTCTCCGACAAACTGAGCATGATATGATCAAGCATTTCCTGGGAGAATTTTTTCTCCCGCTGACCTGCAAGCTTCAATACGTAGGGATGAGCTTTGATATAACTTTTCATGTGGTTCTCTGTATATCCTTTACGCTTCAGGATCTTCACCTGCGAAATCATTCTGAACTGGGAGGCGAGGAGAGCGATGAGGGCGATAGGCTCTTCATTCATCCGGAGCAACTCCTTATAAATGGTCATAGCCTTGGAAAGGTCCCGCTCAATGACTGCATCCACAAGTTTCAAGCCGGAAGTGTCGAGCGAAGAAGACAACAATTCTTCTGCTATGTCTCTCGTGATGTAGTCGTTCTCCGCATATAGCTTTAATTTTTCTAGTTCACTTCTCAAAACCGAAAGATTGGTTCCTACGGACTGGATGACAAGTTCTTCTACCCCCGGGGCAAGTTCGATCTTCAGTTCCCTCGCCACCTTTTGCACCCACTCTTCCATATTCCATTCCTTTACGGAAGAGAATGATTGGACTTTCGCTTTTTTCTTCAGTTCTTTCATCACTTTCTTACGTTCATCCACCTTCTCATAAGGAATGATCAGAATAATCGTCGTATAAGGAGCCGGGTCATTTATGTAAGATAAAAACCTATCGACATCATGCTCTATATCCGTTTTAGGTGGTTTAGAGAGGAGGAAAATCGGATTCTCCGCGACAATAAGTTTGTTCTCGCCCAAAAACGGCAGCGTTTCAGCATCTGCGACTACATCCTCGATCGGAGTGTCTTCGAGATTGTACGTACTGTAATTGAATTCACGCTCTTCTTCTGTCGTTTCACTTCTGATTATTTTTTCCTTTTCCTGCTGGATCAGATATCTCTCTTCTCCGTATAATACATGTATCTTTCCCATTTTCCTGAAAACCTCACTCATTGAAAGGCGGCGCCCTTGTGGTGTATCTGCATACAGATATAGTCTTCATTTTAAGAAGTAATGCTGCACCTGTCAAAAACAAGGACGCCGATTTTATATAAACGCCCCATTCTTTGAAGCCCGGGTTCTTAAAGAAGAGGCGATGTTCTTATCCCTATCTTCACCCTAAACCGGTGACTTTATCGATGTTAATTCCTGCTTCCTTATTTCAACATTAGTCTGGATTTTTTCGTATGTTTCTTTTATACTTGGTATTGATATAGGAGGGTGAGTCATGAACGAATTCAAAAAAGAAATTCAGACGAAAACCAATGATATCATCGATTCTGGCCTCGGATTTGTTTTTTCTTTCGGTTTCTTCTTCGTTATATTCTTTATCGGAACCATCTTCTCCGTACTCGGGCAATAATCGATGGCAAAAAAGGCTGCTTATGCAGTCTTTTTTTGAGGAAATATTCACCTGCCACTCCGTCTGCTAGGGGCCCATGAACCCTTTCTTTTCCAACAGTCGATCATCGTAGAAGGTAATGGAAACTGCCCCATGCAGGTCCGTTCTCCAAACTTCCGTTCCATAAGAGGCCAGTCGATCCAGCACCTCTCCATGCGGATGGCCGTAACGATTATCCCGGCCCGCCGAAATCACTCCGACGTCTGGGCGGAAGGCATCCATGAATGCATCCGAGGTCGACGTTATGCTTCCATGATGAGCCACTTTCAAGAAGTCGACGGTCAGATCTGGGTAATTTATCGCCACTTCTTTCTCCACTTCTGAAGAGATATCCCCCGTAAACAGCCAGCGCTTCCCACCGAGTTCTGTATAAATGATCAACGAGTCATCGTTCTTATCCTCCAGATCCCTCTCCGGACCGAGAATATCGAAAGCATAGCCCCCGATTTCATAGCGATCTCCTCCACTCAACCGACTCGCTTTTCCATCATATTCTCTTTCATCATATGCTGAGATGAACAGTGAATCCAAGGCATCTTTCTCAACAAGTCGGGGAACGCTCCCATTATGATCGGTATCGTTATGAGTAATAAAAAGAGCATCCACCCCGGCGATCCCTCTTGATTTCAAAAAAGGAAGAATGACCGTATCCGCGATTTTTTCCTTATTCTCCTGAAACACCGGGGGACCTGCTGCGTCTATCATGATGACCCCTTTACGAAAGGGAAGTTCAATGACTGCACTATCTCCCTGGCCTACATCGAGGAATGTGACTGTACCTGTTCCACTCAGGTATGGAAGAGCACTATACGTCGCCAGCACGGATACCAGAGCAACCCCGGAGACAAAGCTATTCCTTTTGTTTTCATTCACCAGGAAGATCATCATAAGGAAAAAACATATATAGTAGGGAAGAAACCACGTATACGGAAAGATCCCTGTGATCCATTGAATATTCAAAGCTCCTCCGACATTCACAACTGTATCCATGACCATCGTATGCATTCCTGCTCCAAGTCGTGAAATCCATTCATAAACAAAAGCTGGTAAAAGAAACACCGAAAGTAGAAGCAGAAAAATAAACGGGATGAATACGATTGTAAAATAGGGAACAAGAATCAAATTGAAAAATACGGATAGAGGACTGAATTGATAAAAGTAATGCAATTGCAGAGGCAGAATCGCTAATTGAGCAATAAAGCTCACTCTGAGGGAAATGATCCAGGGATTCGTATCTTTGCTGAGAAGAGGGGATGAAAGAAGCAGACTGAACGTTACTGCAAACGAAAACTGGAAACCCGGGTGATGAAGTATGTCCGGATTCATGAAAAGAAGCAGGAAGGCCACGAGAGATAACAGATCCGTCATGGAAGATCTGATCTTCAAAGCGGACAACCCCACCAGAAAAATCGCCATAAGAGATGCCCTCATTACAGATGGAGCTGCCCCTGCTACAAAAGCGAAGAGCGGTAGCGTGAGAAAAACGAGCACCCTTACCTGGGAAGAGGTTACGAGACCCGTACGGTAAAACACCGTGTAAATCATCCCCGCAAATAACCCTACGTGCAATCCGGATATGGCGAGGATGTGCGACATTCCCAGTTCCCGAAAAAGATCCGACACCTCGTCTTTCAGACCTTGCTGATCTCCAAATACCAGAGCATTGATCCAGGGATTCAGGGAAGTATCGCTTTTGTCCATAATTGTATCGATGAGCATGCTTCTCTGTTCATAAAACGTTTGTTTCCAGGAAGATCCTTCACAGAAGATATCTTCTCTCTTTTCGATTATGAATTGGCCCTCCACTCCCTGGTTCTTCATGAAGGTTGCAAAATCAAATTGACCTTCATTCGTAGCTACAGGAAATTCTTGATGCTCCGCCATCAGTTTGCAACGGGCTCCAACTTCAAGTCCAGTGAAAAAGGAATCCTCCCCGTAGTCAACAAAATGGATGACCTGATATTCGAGATGTTCTGATGTTTGGATCGGAAAAGATGCTACCCTTCCATTTTGGACAGCAGGAGAGAGAATCTCTCCGTAAAAAGGGGGATCGGACGGAACAGAAGGGACTTCAGAAGGACTATAGACATATACACCTAAAAAGAAACCGAGTAATAAAAGGGGGAAGAGAAATCGAAGTTTCGTGAAGAAGAGAAACCAAAGTAAACACAAAGCAAATAAGGCCCAGGAATCAGGGGCATGAGCATAGATGGCCCCCGCGAGAAATGAAAGAAGAGGAAAATGGAGTTTCCCCTTCATGACCTTGAGGTAATACGGCCATTCTCCAGCTGTTCCAATTTTCGTTTGAAGTCTTCATATTGAGGATCATCATGGGTTTTCAACCGCTCGAGCATGTCTTCCATGATAGACTGTTCTTCTTCGGATTCCTTGATTCTTACGGTGGACGGTACTTTCTCAGCAGATACTCCTGCCTGCTTCAATATTTCCACAGCATAAGGATGGTTTTTGTAGTCTTCACTGTAATAGACCGAACGGATTCCGGCCTGAATAATGGCTTTCGTGCAATGAACGCATGGAAAGTGGGTCACATATATTTCCGCACCTTCTGTCGCCACTCCGAACTTGGCGCATTGCAAAAGTGCATTCATCTCTGCATGGATCGTTCTGATACAGTGACCGTCTACGACATAACACCCCTCATCAATACAATGGACGCCACCTGTTACACTACCATTGTAACCTCCGGCGATCATCCGTTTATCTCTCACTATAACTGCACCGACGGCCAGGCGCTCACAAGTGCTTCTCGATTTAAGCAAATGAGCCTGAGCCATAAAATATTGATCCCACGCAATTCTAGACATACCTATCACATCCTTTCTAAAAAGTTTAGCTAGTACACCCAAGAAAAGTCAACCCGCTTCAGGGGATCTGAATGTCCTCTCTCATATTCTCTAACGTCTTCTCCCCGATTCCGCTAACCTCGAGAAGATCTTCCATCTCTTTGAACATTCCGTTCTCTTCCCTGTAAGCGATGATCGCTTCCGCTTTTGAAGGTCCTATCCCGTTGATCACAGTGATCTCTTCCAGGGTCGCATGGTTGATCCTGACTTTGTCGGACGTGGCTTCCCCTGAAGTTCCACCTTCCGTAACTTGCAAGAAAGACACGAGCACGACCATTTCATCTTCTATTTTTTGTGCAAGATTCACACTCGTCTCATCCGCATCGTCGGTGAACCCTCCAGCTAGCGAAACGATTTCATGGACCCTCATATTCGGAGTACCTTCATAAATACCCGGGCGATGAACCGCCCCCTTTATATCTACGACTACCTGCTCCGTTTTTGTTGAAGAAGTCTCCATCTTCGGTTCCCTCACCAAAGGGTGCTCTTCCTGAAGCGTTACCGTCCCTTCTTCGTTCGAAGCCGACTGGAACACGACTATTGCGACTACAAGACCAACGATTCCGAGAAACCAATATTTCTTTATATAGTACATACCTTTCCCTCCGTCTGGTTACTCACCGGAAAGAAAACGATTCGTCATGGGGGGGCAAGTGAAGGAAAGATGATGGAGGCATTTAAAAAAAGGGGGGATGGAGATACATAAATATATTCGACATCTCCCGTCATTTTCCTTCTTTTCCCTATACAAAAAAAGGTGTGAGAGCCTCACACCTTCTGACATACAAAAAATATTCTGTCTCCCTCTGTTCCTTCCTCCAAAGAGAAATCACTATGGACAGAAGCGATACGAAAGCCGTTTTGTACCAGCAGTCTGCTGATTTCTTCAAGACTATAAATACGCTGCTGGTGTTCTTCATCAAAGCGCTGATACCTTTGGCCGTCTTCGGTGAAGAACGTCAGATCATGAGTCAGCAAATCTCCGTCCCTGTCACAGAACCAGATGTAGCTGAGATCATCGTATACTTCAGCAAACGTCTCTCCAGCCAAGTGCTCCAGGGCATACGACGGAGATTGGACATCGAAAACGAAGAGTCCCTCACCCTTTAGGGCCTGTGACGTATGACGGAACATGGAGGCGAGGCCATCAGAATCTGTAATGTAATTGACGACGTCACAGAAACTGATGACCGCATCATACCCGGAGAAACCTTGCAGGTCCGTGATATCCTGCTGAATCCATTGAATCGAAGTATTCCGTTTCGAAGCCGCAATGCTCAGCATTTCAGGTGATAAATCCACCCCCGTCATCCGGTAACCCGACTCCGCCAGGCGGTGTGTGATTTCACCGGTGCCACACCCCAGTTCCAGGACATTCACAGTTTGCGTCTGCTCACGCTCCAGGACCTTTCGGAAAAAAGTTTCCCATTCTTCGTACGGGGCATCTTTCATTAGCCGATCGTACACCTCAGCTAAGTGTTCATAACTCATGAATTTGCGATTCCTTCATAAGGCAATGTGTCAGCATCGCCCCACAGTTTCTCAAGGTTATAGTGGTGACGTTCGTCTTTATGGAAAATATGGCAGACTACATCGTCCAAGTCTACAAGAATCCAACGAGCCGATTTCTCACCTTCCACCCGTTTAACCTCGATTCCCTGTTTTTCTGCCTGTTCTTTCACTTCTTTTGCAATGGCCTGGACTTGTCTTTCATTTGAACCGTCGCAGATGAGGAAATAATCGGTGATCAGAGATACCCCTTCCATATCGAGAACGACGATATCATTCGCGCGTTTGTTATCACAAGCCTGTGCTGCAATTTTCACTAGTTCTTTACTATCCATTCTCTTCCTCCTGTTTCTTCTGTAATGAATTGTACGCATGAAACGTATCTGGATAAATAGTCTGATTCTTACTCATAAGAAAACGTATCGTATTATCGAGTGCATATAAGCACGCTTTATCAAGATCTTCTTCTGACAGTCTTCTCGCCTTTTCTACGCCGGGGAAGTCCCGTCCCGGCTCGATATAGTCAGCAAGAAATAAGATCTTATCATAAATGGACATGATAGCATTCCCTGTTGTGTGAGAAGCGATAGCCGCCTGGACACTTCGGTCTAGGGGACCCCATTCTTTTTCAAGCATCTTCACACCGACAGGACCGTGCCAGAGGACCGGTGAATAGTTAAGTAGATCTTTCGGCAAATCCACGCTTCCTTCAATCCACCGACACATTTCTTCTTCCGGGCGGTACTTGGCATAGTCATGCAACATCCCCGCCACTTCAATGTTGCGGGCGTCTCCACCGAATCTCTCGGCCAACTCGTGAGCCGTATCCGTCACACGTACCGTGTGATCGAATCTTTCTTCGGTCAGATGGGGTCGGACGAAGCGTTTAAGTTCTTCTCTACTAGTATCCATATAATCCCTTCCTTTGAATATAAGAATAAACCGGTTCCGGAACCATATACCGCACGGTCTTCCCGTTTTCGAGACGGTGACGAACTTCACTGGAAGATATTTCAAGAAGAGGAATCTCCACTGTGGATAAAGGATACGATGTTTCAAGTGTATCTCCAGGTCGATTCACTCCTATAAATGAAACCTCTTCTATCAACTCGTCGATTCGGTGCCATTTCCCGAGAGAAGCTACCATGTCTCCGCCTATGATGAACGAAAATCGGTGATCAGGGTGATTATTCTTCAAATCCCGTACCGTTTGCAAAGTATAGGATTTACCCTCACGCTTCAATTCTACATCGGTAACGTTGAATGAATCGTTGGATGCTGTTGCTTCTTTTACCATTCGGTATCGATCTTCACTGCTTACTGATGCATTTTTTTTATGAGGAGGGATGTGAGAAGGAACGAACCAGATTTCATCCAGCTCCTTCGCCTCTCTTACACATTCCGCTACGACCATATGGCCGATATGAAGCGGATCGAATGTACCCCCGAAAAGACCAATGTGTTTCATTCAGCTTCTCTCCTTCAGGGAAGCTCGATTTCTTTGTGCTCATCCGATTCCCTATAAAGAATGATAGTTCCACCAATAACCTGGACAACCTCAGCCCCGGTATCCGCTACGATTTCCTCTGCAGCGCCTTTAGGGTCTTCCATGGAATTCTGAAGAATGCTTATTTTAATCAATTCTCTTTTTTCAAGAGCTTCGCTTATTTGCACAACCATGTTGCTGTTGACGCCGCCTTTTCCGATTTGAAAAATCGGCTGTACATTATGGGATAATTTACGTAAATGCTTTTTCTGTTTGCTCGTTAACATCATTTCTCACCTTTCCAATTTCGATTCCATACCACGGATCAATTCCTGTGGTGCCAACTTCTCTCCGGTCCATAGCTCAAATGCATAGGCCGCTTGATACAATAGCATCAAGTGACCATAATGGATCCGCGCTCCTTGTTCCTCTGCCCGAATAAGGAATTGTGTTTTCAACGGCTTATACACTATGTCACTGAATAGTGCTCCCTGTTTCACGTTACGAATCTCAATAGGGATCTCCCCGTCATTGGGTGACATCCCTACAGAAGTCGTTTGGATGACCCAGTCATAGATTTCGAGTTGTTCTGAAGCTTCGTTCAGGGATACACTCTCTCCCCTGCTCGATTCTGGAAGGTCCTCAAGAAGCTCGATAGCTTTTTGTGAGGTACGGTTCGCAACATCTATAGTCAGAGACAGTTCGCTTAATGCAAAAGCCACGCCTCTTGCAGCACCTCCGCTACCGATGATCAACACTCGCGAAGAGGACGACGGAACATCAGGATAGATGGAATTCACTGACTCAAGGTATCCTGCCCCATCTGTGTTGTATCCTCTCCACTTCCCATTCGTCACTACTACCGTATTTACAGCGCCAAGCTTCCTGGCCTTTTCTTCTATACTATCCAGGTAAGGGATAATCTTTCTTTTGAACGGGACCGTTATATTGAAACCGTCTATATCTTCGCCTTTCAGTTGATTGATTTCCGCATCAAACTGTTCAGGATCAAGTTCCATTAATTTGTACTGTCCCTCCACTCCGGTCTGTTCCATGAAATTCTCATGGAGCCATGGAGATAACGAATGTCCGAGCGGAGAACCGATCAATCCCAAGTGTAACATGTGCCTCCCCCTTTGCTTAAATAAGAGATTCTCTGATAGAGATCTTCACTTTCTTCGGTGCATGGATGTGGATTGTGACATCACCTTCGGGTATCATGACCCATCCAAGCCCTGATATGACGACGTCATGTTTGCCTTCCGGAATTTTCAGCGTTTGTCGCTCCCATTCCGGCATTTTATCGAGCGTTTTTTCATCAGGAGGTGTGAGCATCTCTCCGATTTTCGTCTCTGCAAGTTCATCTGCTTTCTCCAGCTTTGTGCGGTGGAGTGGAATTCTGTTTGATAAATAACAGACGAAGGAAGAGTGATTTCCTTTCACAAAGTCCATCCGTGCCAGCCCTCCGAAGAACAAGGTCTGTCCTTCGTTCAATTGATAGGTTTTGGGTTTGATTTCCTTTTGCGGCGTAATCAATTTCAGATCCTCGTCCGAAACATAATGGGCCAGCTGGTGACGCTGGATGACACCTGGCGTATCGAACAGAGAGCTCGAATCATCAAGCGGGATATCGATGAACCCTAACGTAGTACCGGGGAAGTAAGATGTAGTTATAGCATTTTTCACACCGGCGGATCGATCGATCAAAGCATTGATGAACGTCGACTTTCCTACGTTGGTCGTACCTACAACGTACACATCCTTTCCTTTCCGATTCGATTCGATTGACTCCGCCAACCGGTCGATCCCTTCATTCTTTGCCGCAGAAATCAAATAGACATCCTCGACGTTCAAGCCGGCTTGCTTCGCTTCTCTTCGCAACCATTTCTCCAATTTATTGTGATTCACCGACTTCGGAAGCACATCCGTCTTGTTCCCTACGAGCAGCACCGGGTTATTGCCGGTCAGTCTGTTCATACCAGGAATCAGGCTTCCGTTGAAATCGAAAATATCAACAAGCTGTACAATCAGACTGTCTGTATCACTGATCTGGTGCAGCATCTCGAGAAAATCATCATCGTCGTAATTAACATCCTGAACTTCATTGTAGTGCTTCAATCGAAAACACCGTTTGCAAATGACTGTTTCCCGTTCCAGGGCGGATGCCGGGGCATACCCTGCAGCCTCGGGATCCTTTGTCTGTATTTCCGCTCCGCACCCCATACAGGTCAATGTATCCATACTAATTCTCTCCTCTCTAAATCTTTCCTTTTCGTTTTAACCGTTTTTTAATAAGGTTTTCGATTTTTCTGTTTATCCTCGTCCAGAAACCATCCGTCTCCACAATAGGAGTCACTAACACAGTATAGTAACCCGCAAGGTTTCCACCAAGTACGTCGGTCAAAAGTTGATCTCCTACGACTATAATCTCCTCTTTTTTCAGCCCCATCCCTTTGCGGGCTTTCTGGAAGGCCAGGGCTAGAGGTTTTCGTGCACTATGGATAAAAGATTTATCCAGTGGTTCTGAAAATAATTTCACCCGGTTCTCATTATTATTCGAAGCGATCACTATCTCGATGCCCGCTTCCCCCATTTTCCGGAACCATTCGATGATCTCCTCCGGTGCATCCGGTTCATCCCAGGCTACGAGGGTATTATCAAGATCTGTAATAATACCTTTGATATTTCTTTCCTTCAGTTCCTCAGGTTTTATCTCGAGAACATTATTCGCATGTCGATTCGGTGTAAAGACATTCAGCACGGACTTCTCACTCCTCGTTCAGTAAATATGCCTTCTCAATCATATACAAAAATTCTCCGAGGTTCAAAGTGCTTTTTCCCCTGAGAATCGTTCATCAAATATCGACGTAATTTTTTGTGGATATCTTTATACACATCAGAAGGCATGTCCAGGACTCGTTTTCTTATATTTTATACACAAATTGTTAACACTCTCTGTAGATAACTACCCTATTGTACACTACATGTAACTCTTGTACAGTACGTAATGTACCTATTAATGGACAAGAGGTGAAACAAATATGGATCATCTTAGTGACCAGGCACTCATAAACACTTACCACCACGCCCGCAGACTTCAGCTTTCGGAGGATTTCCTCAGACTTCTGGAAGAAGAGATCTACGTAAGGGCCCTATCCTCCCTCCACTCAGAAGCCGGATAATCATTTTTTTCATAAAAATATTCTCCCTTCTCACCATCGGTCTCTTCCTATTTATATAAATTCAGCTCATTCCCCGTAGGATTAGTGATGACGGAGGAAGATTAGTTGAATAATCATCCTGTTTTTGATTACAATTGAGGAGACATTATAAAATTGGACGATTGATTGAGGGAGGCACCTTTTAGATGATACTAGCTGTATTATTACCATTCATCATTGCTATTTTCATCCCTTTCCTGAGTAAATGGAAAGATAAATTTCACACAGGCATTGTGGTAACACTTGTACCACTTGTTATATTCACTTATTTCGCCAGATTTCTCGGCACAGATTTCGAACCCGTAACCAGAAGCTACCGCTGGATTCCTTCCCTTGATATGAATATGGTTTTTCATTTGGATGGACTAAGTCTTCTATTCGTTATGCTCATTTCAGGAATCGGAACACTTGTAGCTTTTTATTCCATCTATTATTTACATAAATCAGAAAAGCTCGGTCATTTCTACGTATATTTTCTGATTTTCATGGGGTCTATGCTCGGTGTCGTATTATCCGATAATATTTATGTGCTGTACAGCTTCTGGGAGTTCACGTCACTTTCCTCCTTCCTGCTGATCGGCTATTGGAACCATAAACATGGATCGAGATATGGAGCACTCAAATCGATGCTGATCACTGTATTCGGTGGTCTGAGTCTATTGGGTGCCCTTGTATTCATGCACACCATCACCGGTACGACGAGTATCCAGGAAATGATCGCGAATAACGAAGCGATTCTGAATCATGAATTCTTCCCGCTGATTCTATCTCTGTTGTTGCTTGGGGCTTTTACGAAGTCAGCCCAGTTTCCATTCCACATCTGGCTGCCGGATGCCATGGAAGCACCTACACCGGTCAGTGCTTATTTGCATTCCGCTACCATGGTCAAAGCAGGCATATTTCTCGTTGCCCGCTTTTCCCCGATGATGTCCGCGTCTGACTGGTACTTTATCATCGTTTCTTCTTTCGGTATCGTCACATTGTGCTGGGGTTCGTATATGGCTGTAAGACAGACAGATCTGAAAGGGATTCTTGCCTTCTCGACGATCAGTCAGCTCGGAATGATCATGGCAATGATCGGATTCGGAACGAAAGTCGCTATATTTGCGGCGGTTTTCCATATCTTGAACCATGCAACCTTCAAAGGAAGTCTCTTCATGATTGCGGGTATCGTCGATCACGAAACAGGGACGAGAGATATACGCAAGCTTGGAGGCTTGATGAACTATCTTCCGATGACGGCGACGCTGGCTATGTTCGGCGTATTTTCGATGGCAGGCTTCCCTTTGCCATTCCTGAACGGTTTCTATAGTAAGGAAATGTTTTTCAATGCAAGTCTGGACCTGAGTGCCACCGAAGGGATCGCCGCTTTTCTGACGAGCGCTATTCCTTACCTCGCTGTGTTCGGAAGTATATTCACGTTCGTCTATTCGATGTATTTCTTCTTCGGTACCTTCCGAGGAAAAGCGAATATCGATCAATTGCCGAAGAAGCCTCATGAAGCACCTGTAGGGATGCTGATCTCCCCTGCTGTACTCGTGCTGCTTGTGGTCGCCATCGGGCTGTTTCCATTCATCATTAATGAGCCCTTCATCAGCCATGCCGCAAGTGCTGTGTACGGCGGTGAAGCGATGAAAGAGATCTATTTCTGGCATGGGTTCAACCTGCCATTCATCATGTCTCTGACCGTGATTGCTTTCGGTACGATTCTTGCTCTTACCATACCAAGGTGGAAAACGGTATACAATTTCGTTCCTGGTGTCTTGAGCATGAACAAAGTTTATGATTTCACGGTAGATAAATCCGTCGTCTTTTCTTCTAAAGTGAACAAAAGTTATATGACGGGTTCTCTGGCTCTTTATATGAAACTTATTCTCATCACGATCGTCGGAGTCAGCTTCACGCTGTTCTTTATGACCGGAGGATTCGCCCTTGAGTTATCGAACCTGGCTCCTGTTACGACGATAGAAATCATTGTAGCCTTGACGATGGCTATTGCAGCCTTCGGCACTATTTTCACTAATAACCGGATCGCTGCTATCCTCATTCTGGGAGTGGTCGGGTACGGGCTGGCGATGCTATTCATCATTTACCGCGCCCCGGACCTCGCGCTTACCCAGTTGATTGTTGAAACAGTGACTGTCGCTCTGTTCCTGCTGGTGTTCTATCACTTGCCGAACCTTACGGACAGAGGAGAGACCGGGCGAGGGAAACTCATCAATTGGCTCGTATCGATCGGATTCGGTCTTTTGATTACAACAGTCGCCATTTCATCCCACAGCAGTAAATGGTTCGACGTCATCTCGAGTTACTTCGTGGATAACTCTTATAAACTAGGGGGCGGTGACAACATCGTCAACGTCATCCTTGTAGACATGCGTGGCCTTGATACATTATTTGAAATTGCAGTACTGGGTCTTGCGGCTATGGCCATCTACAGTCTGATCAAAATAAAGAATAAGAAGGAGGAATAAGAATGGAAATCATCATGTCCGTGCTCGCCGGTATCCTTTTTATGACCGGCGTCTACAACCTCCTCCAAAAACAATTGTTACGTATTGTCATCGGTACAGCCCTCGTATCACACGGGGCTCACTTGACGATTCTGACGATGGGTAAACTGAAGGACGGTGCCCCTCCGATCCTGACGGAAGGGGTCGAAAATTATACCGACCCTCTTCCTCAGGCTCTGATTCTTACATCCATAGTAATCAGTTTCGGGGTAACCAGTCTTTTGCTCGTCCTTGCTTACCGGGCATCAAAAATCAATCACACAGACAATATGGACCAACTGAGGGGTAACGACTATGAGTAACTTAGCAGTATTGCCTATAGCCCTGCCATTTCTGGCAGGTATTATTGTAGCTTTCTTTCATAAAAAACTGGTAGCCGCAAGGATTTTTGCACTCATTGCAACAGTCATTCACCTGGCCGTCACCATTATGATTTTACTGCAGGTAAATGGAAACGGTTCTTACGTATTGGAACTCGGTAACTGGAAAGCACCATATGGAATCGTTCTCGTAGCAGACCCCTTATCTGCTCTTCTGGTAATGACAACAGCGATCATAGGGGTAGCAGCTGTCATCTATGCTCCTAAATCCCTTTCAAAGATACAAGAAGAGTTCTACTTCTACAGCTTCTTCTTTCTCTTGATTTCCGGAGTGAGCGGCGCATTTTTGACAGGAGACCTTTTCAACCTGTTCGTATTCTTCGAAGTCCTTCTGATGGCTTCTTACGGACTTATCGTGCTCGGAAATGGAAAGGCTCAATTGAGGGAATCCTTGAAGTATATCCTGATCAATCTATTCTCTTCTATGCTATTTGTCACAACGATCGCATTCCTGTATTCGGTCGTGGGTACCGTGAACATGGCGCAGGCTGCTGAAAGAGTCGGTGAAGTGGAACAGCAGGGCATTTTGACTACCATTGCGATTTTACTGTTCTTCGTATTCGCTACGAAAGCGGCTGTATTTCCGCTCTACTATTGGTTGCCAAATTCCTATACTGTTCCTAACGCGGTCGTTTCAGCATTATTTGGGGCGCTTCTCACGAAAGTGGGCGTGTATTCCATTCTAAGGACATTCACCCTCATCTTTAATCACGAGGTGCCACTTACCCATACATTATTCATTTACCTGGCCATCTTTACGATGATATTCGGAGTAATAGGGGCCCTATCTACGAATAACGTCAAACTGATCATTGCTTACAACATTATACCTGCCGTCGGCTTCATGCTCATGGGAATCGGTATATTCACGGAAACAGCCATCGCAGGATCGATCTATTATCTCGTACACGACATGATTATCAAAGCAGTTCTTTTCCTCCTTATAGGAGCGATCATATACGCTGCCGGTACCTCTGACCTGAACAAGATGGGTGGAATGATCCATCACTTCCCGGTTCTCGGCTGGATGTTCTTCCTTTCCACCCTGGTTCTGGCAGGAATTCCTCCTTTCAGCGGATTCATAGGTAAATTGCTGTTGATTCAGGGAGGTCTTGAACAGGAAGAGATTCTCGTCGTTCTTGCAGCCCTGATCTCGAGCCTCGGAATTCTCTTTTCCATGATCCGTATCTTCATCAAAGGTTTCTGGGGAGAACCTGATATAATGAAGATACCTGAACAGAAGCCGTCCATGTCTCTGATGGTCTGGCCCATCGGGTTACTGTTGACACTTTCTGTTGTTCTTGGAGTAGGAGCGGAATGGTTTTACCCAAGTATCGAATCGATCGCCCAGTACGTAATGAACCCTGAAATCTATATCGAATCTGTACTGAAGGAGTAACGTCTATGCCATTTCAAATTGTATTGAACATCATTATTGCGATCATGTGGATGTTCCTCAGTGAAAGTTATTCATTCACTACGTTTGTCGTCGGGTACATTCTTGGTATCTTTCTCCTCTTTGTTATGAGAAGGTTCATCAATGAACCATTTTATCTCCATAAAGTCTGGAAGGTGCTTTTGCTTGTTCTGCTTTTCCTGAGGGAATTGATCGTATCTTCCATCGATGTTGTGAAGTTCGTTTATAAAAAGGACCTGGACAACCGCCCGGGCATCTTCGCCCTCCCTCTCGAGGTGGAAGGTAACTGGGAAATAACCATCCTTGCCAATCTCATCTCTCTTACGCCGGGAACGCTCTCCCTGGCCGTGAGTGATGATCAACAGACACTTTATATTCATGCGATGGACATTCCTGATATCGAAACATCCATCAATGAAATCAAAGAAACGTTCGAAAAAGCGATTATGGAGGTGACCCGCTGATGGAAAGCGCACTTGAAATTACAAGGATGCTGATAGACATCGCTACCCAAATTGC
Organism: Salimicrobium halophilum; assembly: GCF_900100295.1. GTDB lineage: Bacteria > Bacillota > Bacilli > Bacillales > Halobacillaceae > Salimicrobium > Salimicrobium halophilum. The sequence continues at coordinate 89,778 of NZ_FNEV01000001.1, read as the reverse complement.
TATCGTCGTGGTCGGTATCTCCATTTTCCTCCTCCTTTACCGGGTCATCAAAGGACCTACGAACCCTGACAGGGCCGTAGCACTTGATGTCATGGGAATCACCTTGATGGCTCTTGCCGGTCTGGTCACGATCATCGTCGTAACCACCCGATTGAATGATGTCGTGTTGCTGATAGGTATTTTGCTATTCATCGGAACGATCGCCCTGGCGAAATTCATAGAAAAGGGTGTTATCATTGAGCGGAACATGGATTAATTTGCTGTTTGACATTCTGATTATATTTTTCTTACTCTCAGGTACCTTCTTCGTCCTGTCAGGAGCACTTGGAGTCGTGCGTTTCAAGAATGTCTACTTACGTCTTCACGCTGCCACAAAAAGCTCGACTCTCGGCGTTGCAGGATTGATGCTGGGTGCTTTTCTTTTCATGCTTACAGAACACGGCATCATCAGTGGGAAACTCCTGCTAGGTATCCTGTTCGTACTTATAACAGCTCCCGTTTCTGCTCATATGATTGGACGGGCTGCTTATAAAAGCGACGTTCCCCTTTCTAAGGAAGCGGTCCGGGATGATTATAAGAAAACCTTCAACAAGTGAGAAATGAATATTTCTAAAATATACCTCCGAACATCCAGTTCGGAGGTATTCTATATTAAAGGGAATGAATTTATGGGCGTACAGGCACTTTTGACGATCTCCTCTCATAAGCTTACATCATAGGCAACTGACTATAAGACGAGGAGGTGCGAACCGATGAGTTCTCTTTTTACATTATGGTATATATGGAAACACTGCATTCTCTTTATAGCATATATCAAAAACCAAACGTTCCCTCCCCCCCTCTCCAAGGAGAAAGAGCAACATTATCTAGCCCTTCTCGAAAATGACGACAAGGAAGCACGCGATATCCTGATTGAACATAACTTGCGACTTGTCGCTCATATCGTCAAGAAATTCGAAAATACGAAAGAAGATACGGAAGACTTGATCTCCATCGGTACGATAGGACTTATCAAAGGAATTGAAAGTTATTCCTCTGGGAAAGGCACGAAGCTTGCGACCTACGCGGCAAGATGTATTGAAAACGAAATTCTGATGCACCTTCGCTCCAAAAAGAAAACGAGAAAGGATATTTCTCTTCAGGACCCGATCGGTCATGACAAAGAAGGAAATGAACTTCAGCTGATGGATATCCTCGAGGCGGATACGGAAGATATAACGGAACAAATCCAAAGAATGATGGATATCGAAGACATGCAGAAGTATCTCACTCTGCTGACTGCCAGAGAGAAAGAAATCATCGTTCATCGATACGGCCTGAATAATAGTAAGGAACACACACAAAAAGATATCGCATCCAAGCTCAATATCTCCAGAAGTTACGTATCCCGTATCGAAAAGCGGGCTCTTCTGAAGATTTTCCAGGAGTTTTATAAGAGAACAAAAAAGTAGAGCTCTTCTTCCCATAAAGGAAGTAGAGCTCTACTTTTTATACTACGGCTTTGATCAATTCTGTCGCATTCCACGCTGCTTTTTCCAGGAATTCGTCGAATGATACCGACGATTCTTTGCCCGCTATATCAGAGAGGGCACGGATGACGACAAAAGGCGTCCCATATTTATAACAGACTTGAGCGACTGCTGCCGCTTCCATTTCCACCGCCAATAAGTCAGGGAAAAGACTTCGTACATGAGCGATCCGTTCTTCTTCCTGCATGAAGGAATCACCGGAAGCGATGATACCTTTCTTCCCGTTCACATCGAACTCCTCAAGTGCCTGGAAGGCTTTCTCTTTGAGGGACTTATCTGCAGGGTACATCTCAGGCATTCCGGGTACCTGTCCGTGGACGTAATCGAATGCAGTGACATCCACATCATGATGAAGGACCGCTTCAGACACTACGATATCACCCACTTCGAGTGTCTGATCAAATCCGCCGGCAGACCCAGTATTAATTACATACTCGATATCAAATTGTTCATGCAGAATCGTCGTGGACATTGCTGCATTCACTTTTCCTATACCTGAGAGCAAAAGTACCACACTTTTGCCATTGAGTGTACCTTTCGTGAAGGTTTGCCCTGCCACTACACGTTCTTCTTCAATAGTCATCGTTTCTTTCAAATAAGCGATTTCCTGATCCATCGCTCCGATAATTCCTATAGTCATCCCAAAGCTCCTTTATTCCATCAATTGTACGGGTTATCTTTCAAAATCTCTAACTGGACCGGCTTATAGCCTTCTTTTTTCTGCCACTCGACTTGTACACGGTAGATGTTCTCCTGAGAACTGTCTGAAACCACCGCAGAAGCAAGTTGAGGACCGCCACCATTCTCGATTCTCCAGGTGATCATGTCATCCTCTTTCAGCTCCGTAGCCACTGAGACAGCCTGGATGATTTCGTTCCAGTCTGTCGACCCTCTATCAAACGATACTGTATGGCGCCCCTCGGTGTTCTGTTCCGTTTTAATCGTATCCCAGTCTTTCTTCACGACCCTACTCACGTTCTCATCCGAGCTTCCTTCTATGACATATTCTTCGTCTTCGGACTTTTCTTCCTCTGTTTCATCTTCATTAGAAGTCTCGCTATCTTCTTTTGGAGAAGTTTCATCCTTTTGTTCGAGATCCTCATCAGAATCGACCGCTTCTTCGGATTCTTCCTCTGAGGCCTTATCTATGCCTTTGCTCACAGGTGGTTCATCATTACCGATGACACTGTTTCCTGCCCATAATAACAGAAGAGCAATGACGATACCTGAAAGCAGGGAAAGAAGCTTCTTGTTCTTTCTTTTCTCTTTCCTCCTGCTTACTCTTGATTTGTTTTCCTGATCTGCCATTGGTTCACCCTCCTCACTCTGTATTATACAACTGGACGTTTACTAATGGAAATAGCAAAAAAGCAGGAAACTTAATTCCTGCTTATGATACGGCTATAATTTTGACTTCAAGGTCTCCGGCAGGCGTCTGGACCGTCACCTTATCTCCGATTTCTTTACCAAGGAGGCTTTTCGCCATCGGAGAATCATTGGAAATCTTTCCTTCAAATGGATCCGCTTCTGCGCTACCCACGATCGTGTACTCTTCCTCATCCCCTTCAGGAATCTCCTGGAACTTCACGGTTTTCCCGAGTGTTACAACATCCGGGTTATCCGAATCGTTTTCTATGATTACGGCATTTCTGAGCATATTTTCAATTTGCTGGATCCGACTTTCGACGAAAGCCTGCTCATCTTTCGCAGCATCGTATTCGGAGTTCTCAGAAAGGTCCCCGAAACCACGTGCTATTTTGATACGCTCTACTACTTCTTTTCTTTTCTCAGTTTTCAGTTCGTGCAGTTCTTGTTCTAGGTTATCTTTACCTTCTTCTGTCATATAAAAACTTTTTTCTTCTGCCATTTCATTACACCCCTCGTAACATGTTCAAATACAGGTCAATCTCTCTATACTTTATCAAAATGTGGCAAACAGTCAAATAATTTCCTCACACTTCCTAAGATTCAGAGAACAATCCTCTTTCCCGCAGAATCGTCTGTATCTTCGTAGCCATGATATCAATCGCTACGTGGTTTTGCCCACCTTCAGGAATAATGATATCTGCATATCTTTTCGTCGGTTCTACAAATTGCAGATGCATCGGTCGTACGACATTGGTATACTGCTCGATCACTGAATCAAGCGTTCTCCCACGCTCATTGATATCTCTCAGAAGCCTCCTGATGATCCGGACATCGGCATCTGTATCAACAAATACTTTGATATCCATGAGATCACGCAGTTTCTCATCCTCAAGAATCAGAATACCCTCAAGAATGATGACATCCTTTGCATCCACGTGGATCGTTTCATCAGAACGCGTATGCATTTTGTAGTCGTATACGGGTTTTTCCACTGACTCCCTGTTCAAAAGTTGCTTAAGATGATCAATAAGAAGGTCATTGTCAAAAGCTAAAGGATGGTCATAGTTTGTATTCAGCCTTTCTTCAAAAGGAAGATGAGACTGATCTTTGTAGTAATAATCCTGCTCGATCATCAGAATAGAATGTTCTGTGAATTGCTGAATGATTGATTTCGTCACGCTGGTTTTTCCGGACCCGGATCCTCCAGCTACTCCGATTACAATTGGTTTATCCCTCATAGAAAAACCGTTCCCCTCTCTGTTTCATTGATCCTTTGCTACAGTTATAGCTACTCCATCTCCTATCGGCACAATCGAAGTTTCATATCCCTCAAGACCGGTGAGCCATTCATTGAAAGCCCGGATTTTTGCAGCTATTTTATTCATCCGTCCATCATGTTCATCCGGATCGGCCACCAGATTCTTGAAAAGTACATTATCCGATAAGATCAGTGCGTCCGGATGAAGCATAGGTGCATAGATTTCAAAAAACTTCTGATACTGCCCTTTCGCAGCATCAATGAATAATACATCAAAAGGTCCTTCTTTCGCTACCAGGTCCCGGACTTCGAGCGCATCCCCGTGATAAAAATGAAGTCTGTCTCCACATCCTGACCTTTCAGCATTCCTGACAGCTTCCTCGTACCTCTCCCGGTCTCTTTCAATAGAAACGATATGAGAAGAAGGATGAGCATCAGCCATCTGGATAGCTGAATATCCGATAGCTGTTCCGATTTCAAGAACCCTGGCAGGCTTTTTGATCCGCATCAGCTGTTTGATGAAATGCATAGACTCTTTTTCCATAATAGGTATGCGGTTGAGCTCTGCGAATTGTTCCATGTCCCCTATATTTTCTTTCGAATCCGGAAGGAGCATCCGAAGATAATCCGTTTCCTTTTTCATAGACATCTTCCTCTTTTTAATCTTCTTGTCCATTTACAACTTAACTATTTTAACATAAAAAAAAGAAAGAAAGCGAGAGATTTCCCGCTTTCTTATCTCTTATTCGTTTGTAATATACTCTTCCCGTTTCTTGTTGTGTTCTTCCAACGTCTCCGAATAGTGTATATTCCCTTCCCTGTCAGCAAGGAAATACAGATAATCGGATGATATCGGTGTCGCTGCTGCCTCAATCGAGTTTTCGTTGAAATTCGAAATCGGACCGACAGGAAGTCCATTTACATGATACGTGTTATATGGCGATTCGATTTCCAAATCATCATACATCGTACGCTCCAAATGCTCTCCATGAGCATATGCTACGGTAGGATCCGTTTGAAGAGGCATTTCCTCTTCAAGTCGATTGTAGAACACGCCAGCGATTTCTCTGCGGCTCTCGGCTGTTCTAGCCTCGTTTTCGAGAAGGGACGCCATCGTCACGGCCTCGTGGACGTTCAGACCTTTCTCTTCCAGAGATTCCATGCGTGGGAGAACGACAGATTCCGTCTTCGCAACCATTTTTTCGACGATTTCCTTGACCGTCACTTCTTCTTTATAGAAAGGATACGTAGCCGCGAACAAATATCCTTCCAATGGATAACGGATGTCTTCACCCAGGATGGCATCCGTCAGCAACGCAGGGTGATTTTCCATCAGTTGCTTCACATACTCTTCGTCATTCACCTGATTCATAAACTCTTCTTTCGTAAAGGAGAATTCTTCAGCATATACTTCAGCAATCTGTTCTAGGGTATACCCTTCAGGAATCGTCACCCGTTTCACTGGTTCCTTGACGATTTGACCATTCTGCAGAGATTCAATGATATTATCAAGCTTCATCGAAGGTGTGAACTGATAGTTCCCTGCCTGAAATCCGGTTTCATTATTGAATTTCGTATAAAACCTGAAAATCGTAGCATTGGCGATGATCCCATTCTCTTCCAAAATAGAAGCTATTTCAGAATTGGTAGACCCCGTAGGGATTTCTACGTTCACCGGTTCTTTGTCGTCTGCATCCACCGGTTCGAGGGCGTTCGAGATATAGAAATACCCTCCGACCACTCCGACAATCAATACTACCGTCAACGTAATCAGTACGGTTGCAACGATTTTCCGGACAGTCCCCGCTTCCTCGGTACGAACTTTTTTATTGTTTTCATACTCTTCTTTAAATTTAGAATCCGACACGTAACATCCTCCTTCACCGGCTACATTATACTATATTTTGAAGGCTTGTGTCGAAAATCTTTTAGATTATGAAACATTTTCCACAAAAAAATGCCGGAGGACCTCCCTTTCAGAAAAGGAGGTCCTCCCGGCAACTCTGTCGTTCTTTTACGTAAGGTCTTCGTCCGTAAGAGTATTCAGCATCTCTTCTACCATTTCCCATTCTTCATCCGATTCGATCTGGTAAAGGGATAGATTCTCTTCGTCATCTTCTTTCTCTTCATAACGGAAAGCGAAAACCTCTACTTCCTCGTTATCTTTCTGCTCTGCAGGTACGACTGCAATGTAAGACTGGTCGGTTTTATCTACATCAAACGTGAATAATACCTCGAACAGATGCTCTTCCCCATTCTCATCCGGTATTACGATTCTTTCTTCTTTTTCAAGTGCCATTTGTTTATTCCTCCTTATTGTGAAGCATCCAGAAACCCTTGCAGAATCATCACGGCAGCCATCTTGTCGACGACTTTTTTTCTCTTATTCCGGCTGACATCCGCGTCCAGCAATACTCTTTCTGCTGCCATGGTCGTCAGACGCTCATCCCATAGATGAACCGTGAGATCAAAGTTCTTTTCGAGCCACTTGGCAAACCGTTCGCTCTGCTCTGCTCTGGGTCCAATCGTTCCATTCATATTCTTAGGATAACCGATAACCGCTTCTGTAATCATTTCTTTTTCGATGATGGGAGTGAGTGCCTCCCGGGCAATCGAATAGTCATCTTCGGTCCAGTGGATCGTTTTGATTCCCTGGGCCGTCATCCCTAAAGCGTCGGAGATGGCGACACCTATAGTTTTCTCTCCGACATCCAAGCCGATTTTTTTCATTACTTACCCTCTTTTTGTTTATCGAGATACGACTTCACTAATTCTTCGATCAGTTCATCGCGTTCAATCTTTCTGATCAAGTTGCGTGCGTCCTGGTGACGAGGGATATAAGCCGGGTCTCCTGATAAAAGGTAACCGACGATCTGATTGATCGGATTATATCCTTTTTCGTGAAGGGCCTCGTACACGTTCATTAAAATCGACTGTACATTCTGATCATCGGGTTCTTCAGAAAAATTGAATCTCATTGTCTTATCCATTGAGCTCATCTTCATCACCTCGCACTAATAGTCACTTCTTATTATATACTTCTTTCCGGAAGAAATAAATCAGAGATTCTCGGATACATACTCGTAAGCATATTCGAGCGCTTCACCGATCTTGTTTACATCCTTACCACCGGCCTGTGCCATATCAGGGCGTCCGCCACCGCCGCCACCGCAACGGGATGCGGCTCCTTTGACAAGATTTCCTGCGTGGAAGCCTTTCTCCACAAGATCCTTCGATACACCGGCAATGAGCTGAACTTTTTCTCCGTTTGGTGTAGCGAGAAGAATGACGCCTGAGGAGATCTGTTGCTTAAGGTCGTCCATCATTGCGCGGAGAGCATTCATATCCTTTGCATCGACCTGCTTGGACAGGACGGATATACCACCAACATCTTTCACTTCATCAAGAATCGAAGAAGCTTCGAGATTCGACAATTTCGATGTAAGGGACTCATTCTCTTTTTTCAACTCTCTGATTTCCGCGTGAAGGGCCTGTACACGTTCCGGAACCTGTTCCATACGGGATTTCACAAGATCTCCGGCAGTTCTGAGAATGGCTTCACGTTCATTCATCAACTCATAAGCCGATTTAGAAGTCACCGCTTCAATACGACGCGTTCCTGCCCCTATTCCCGTTTCCGACTGGACCTTAAACAACCCGATTTCAGATGTATTCGCGACGTGACATCCTCCACAGAGCTCAAGGCTGTAGCTGCCGATTCCTACCACTCGCACTTCATCACTGTATTTTTCCCCGAACAGAGCCATAGCCCCCTGCTCTTTCGCTTCTTCAAGCGTCTTATAATCGATCGATACAGGAAGAGCCTCCCATACTTTCTCGTTTACAAGTTTTTCGATTTCTTTCAATTCATCTTCGGTCACACTGCCGAAATGGGAAAAGTCGAAACGCAGACGATCCGTTGCCACAAGAGATCCGGCCTGGTTTACGTGCTCCCCGAGCACATCCTTCAGAGCCTGATGCAGAAGGTGCGTGGCCGTGTGGTTTTTGACGATAAATGACCGTGCATGACGGTCCACCGTCGCTGTAACCTCTTCTCCCTTTTCAATTTCTCCTTCTTTCACGAGGACTTCATGGAGATTCTGACCATTCGGAGCAGCCTGGACATTCCTCACTTCCAAGGTCGCCTTATCCGTGGAAATGAAGCCTCTATCAGCTATCTGTCCACCGCTTTCCGCATAGAAGGGTGTGCGATCCATAAGAATATATACCGTTTCTCCTTTTTGGGCGGCCTCTGTCATTTCTTTCTCTTTCAACATCTCGGTGATGACGCTGTTCGTTTCAAGCGTGTCATAACCGACAAATTCGCTTTCTGTATGAACATCACCAAGGACGCTATCCTGGATTTGCATAGAATCCGTCTTTTGACGGGCACTTCTCGCACGTTCTCTTTGTGCTTGCATCTCTTTTTGGAAACCTTCCTCGTCTACGGTGAATCCTTCATGCTCTACATATTCTACGGTCAATTCTTTCGGGAATCCGTACGTGTCGTAAAGGCGGAACACATCTTCTCCAGGGAAAACGGTGCTGCCTTTCTCCCGTTCACGTTTCATGATGGAAGATAGGATCTCAAGCCCATCATTCAATGTTTCATGGAAGCGTTCTTCTTCGGATTGGATGACTGTCTGAATGAAGTCTTTTTTCTTTCCGACTTCCGGGTAGAAATCGCCCATGATCTCTCCGACCGTAGGGACAAGCTTGTACATGAATGGCTCATCTATTCCGAGCTGTTTAGCGAAACGTACCGCTCGGCGCAGAAGTCGTCTGAGTACATATCCTCTTCCTTCGTTCGAAGGGAGTGCACCGTCTCCGATAGAGAAAGCAACCGTGCGTATATGATCGGCGATAACTTTGAAAGCGGCACTTGTCTCGGCACTTTCTTCATAGGATTTTCCTGAGATTTCTTCCGTTTGACGAATGATGGGAAGAAACAGATCCGTTTCGAAATTCGTTCTTGTATCCTGAATGACGGAGACGATCCTTTCAAGTCCCATACCCGTATCTATATTCTTCTTCGGTAGAGGCGTGTAAGTATCATCCGGGTTGTGGTTGAACTGGGAGAACACGAGGTTCCAGATTTCCAGATACCGTTCGTTCTCTCCTCCCGGGTACATTTCAGGATCCTTAGGATCGTTACCGTATGCCTCTCCCCGGTCATAGAAGATTTCTGTGTTCGGACCACTCGGACCTTCCCCGATATCCCAGAAGTTCTCTTCAATCCGGATAATTCTTTCTTCAGGAAGCCCTATCTTATTCTTCCAGATATCAAATGCTTCATCGTCCTGTGGGTGGACTGTGACGGACAATCGCTCCTGATCGAAACCGATCCATTTTTTACCGGAAAGGAACTCCCAGGCCCATTCAATCGCTTCCTCTTTGAAGTAGTCTCCGATCGAAAAGTTTCCGAGCATTTCAAAAAACGTATGGTGACGCGCTGTGAAACCGACATTCTCTATATCATTGGTACGGATCGATTTCTGGACATTCACAATCCTCGGGTTCTCCGGGACGACTCGTCCATCGAAATATTTCTTAAGCGTAGCTACACCACTGTTGATCCATAGCAACGTAGGATCTTCATGCGGGATAAGGGAAGCACTCGGCTCTACCCCGTGATTCTTTTCTTTGAAAAAATCGAGAAATAATTGTCTCACTTCTGCTGATGTTAAAGTCATACCCTTTCTCCTCCTTATCACTAATTGAACAGGCGGCCGCATAATCGACAATAAAAAACGCCCCTCAGCTAACTATCTGAGGGACGGACGTGACCGCGGTACCACCCTGGTTATGGGAAAAAACCATCGCTTATCGGACGTATAACGGCGTCCTTACGACCGGCGGGGGTTAGCCCGCATTCCGGGATAGCTTTCCATGACTCTGTGCATAGCGCTCCTTCCAGCCTGACGGAAGCACCTCTCTTCATGCCGATCTTCATGTACTGTTTCCCATCTTCATGTTTCCATATGAACTAAGCGTTATTATAAGCAACAACAGGCTTCATGTCAACGATTTCTGAGTACAGGCAACGGGTCGAATAAGTCGTTCAAAGAACAGAGAGACCCGTCCCAGTCGATCTCAGCGACGTTCCATCTTCCTCCGGCCTGAAAGATTTCGATGCAGCAATTCCAGCAATAGAAACGGTTCACCCCGATTCTGCCGATTTCCCTGCTCATGCAGTTCGGACAGCTCACGTGCGTTCCTCCTTCACGAAAAAGGTATCTAAACCTTTTTAGGAAGCAGTATAGGCAAGCTTACATGAAATCATACGGGGATATGGCATCTTCTTCCTCTTCCTCATCATAAGTGACCGGCGTCTCTTTCCTCAGCTTTTCCTGAAGATAAGTGAAACGCTGATTGGTATCCTTTGTCGAGATCCCTTTCAGAAAAGCTTGTGGAGTTCCACAAAGAATAAGTGACTGCTTCGCTCGTGTGACGGCCGTATACAAAAGATTCTTCTTCAACATGCGGTTGTACTGATAAGTCACGGGAAGAACGACGATCGAGAATTCGCTACCCTGCGATTTATGGATGGAGGTACAGTAAGCGAGCATGATATTTCCTAGTTCTTTCTTCGGATAGGTCACTTCTTTTCCATCGAATTCTACGACCACCTGTTCTACCTGATCCACATTCTCTTCAGCGCGGAAGATAGCCACCACTTCTCCTATATCTCCGTTAAAGACATTCTCTTCCGGCTGATTGACCAGTTGGATCACCTTATCCCCTTTACGGAAGACATTCCCTTTCCATTCCATCTCCCGCTTGTTCTTCTTTTTCGGGTTGACCCTGCTCTGGAGGGACCTATTCAGTTCATGGATACCGGTTTCCGTACGGTACATAGGAGCGAGCACCTGGATGTCCCTCAAATCGATGGACTTCTCGTGGGCTTTCGCTACAATATCCGTCACTACATCTTTCAGTTGCATATCCGGGGCCTGGATGAAGTTGAAATCTTTTTCTTTCGTAAGCATCTCCGCTGTACAGGTATCATTTTTGATGGCGTGCGCCAAATGAATGATTTTCGACCCCTCTTTTTGCCGGTACACTTCGCTCAGCTGAATCGATGGAAGGACATTGGAGGCCAACAGATCCGCGAGCACCTGACCGGGACCGACCGATGGAAGCTGGTCTTCGTCTCCGACCACAACCACTTGCATATCAGACGGAATCGCACGGAACAACTGATTGGACAGCCACATGTCCACCATCGAAAACTCATCGATGATCAATAACTTCCCTTCGAGCTGGTTCGTATGGTTTTTCTCGAAGGTCTGATGACCATCCCACCCAAGAAGACGGTGAATCGTGCTCGCCGGAAGACCCGTCGATTCTGTCATACGTTTCGCCGCCCGACCTGTCGGAGCAGCAAGCACAAAAGGAAAAGCGAAATCTTTCGTGTAGTCTTTCGGGTCGAGCGAATAATCCATCAATTTGGAATAAGCATGCAACAGCCCTTTGATGACTGTCGTCTTACCCGTGCCCGGGCCACCGGTGATAATCATCATCTTTTGCTTAAGAGCCGTTTCGATAGCTTCGAACTGCTCTTTGCCGTAACTCATCGTCTCTTCTTCCTCGATAGCACCGATAACCTTCAAAAGGTCTGCCTGAGTGAATTCGACTTCCACTTCTTCCGATATGATTCTATCCACCTGCGAGGTGAATCCATTCTCTGCAAAATATAGCGAAGGTAGATAAATTCTATCTTCTTCTATGAATACGAACTTTTCTTCTCCAAGATGGGTGATTTCTTCTGCCAATTTCTCATAAGTCAGTGTCTCTTTTCCGGATGTCTGTAATAGTTGTTCCATCTCTAAGATACACGTCTCGAGCGGCAGATAGACATGCCCGGCCTGGAGATTCTGGTGCAGAGAATACAGGCATCCCGCCCGGATCCTCGTAGGGTGATCATCTGTAAGATCTTGCTGCTTCGCCAGTTCGTCCGCACGATGGAAGCCGAATCCTTCCACTGTAAACACGAACTGATAGGGGTCTTCTTCAAGGATCTCAAGCGTCTTATCTCCAAAGGCGCCGTAGATTTTCTGAATCGTTTTCAGTCCGAGCCCGTGTTTCGTAAGTTCTACCATGACCTGTTCGAACCCTTGATGTTCCTGAAGTGTCTGGTATAACTTATCCTTGATGGTGCGGGACATCTTCGGCACCTCATCCAGCACTTTTTTATCTGACAGAATCCTGGAAACCGCTCCTTCTCCAAGTGTATCTACGATGCGTCGAGCGGTCTTCTTCCCTACTCCCTCGAATAAGTCGCTGGATAGATAGGTTATAAGTCCATCTTTGGTCTCCGGCATAACGCGTCGATACCCCTCGACCACATACTGTTCCCCGAATTTCTTATGCGTTTCGAAATACCCGTAAAGAATATAGGCTTCCCCTTCTTCAAGAGGAGAAAAATAACCTTTGACGACCAGTTCTTTCTCTTTGAGATCTTCCGTTGTTTCAAGCACTTTTACGGAGGCGATAGAAAAAGATTCCTCTTCTTTGTGGAAAATCATCCGCTTCAATTCCACTTTCACATAAGGCTTCTCTTCCGGTTCCATCGTTACATTTTCGTTATCCATCCGCCCTGCTCCTTATTCCTGATTCAGTGCTTTTTCCACTTCCGCTTTTGCATGACTGGCTAGCATGTGATCACTCTGTACCTCGAGCGCTTTGTTGAAATGCTCAAGTGCTGTTTGTGGGTCCTCTTCATAAATAGCTACGACTCCAAGGTTGTACAAAGCATCTCCATGCTCGGGGGCCAATTGAAGTACACCCTCCAACACTTTCTTTGCTTCTCTGAACTGGTGGTTCTGAGCAAGACAAAGACCATATTGGAACTGAATATCTACATCTTCCACAGCCAGTTCCGCTGCGCGAGCCAGGTAAGGAAGAGCCAGTTTGTGATAATCCTGCTGGACAAACGTCATCCCAAGAAGGAAATAAACGTCCGCCTCATCCAGCCCGTTCTCAATCGCATGAAGAAACTGCTCCTGGGCTTTCGTGAATTTCTCCTGATCGTAATAGACGTTCCCGAGACCGTAATAGGCGGTCGCTGCTTTCTCATCAAGGGAAAGAGCGCGCTCAAAGAAACGTTCCGCCCGTTCATATTCCTGCATGTGAAGAAGCAAGTTCCCGAAATTGATATATCCGAGCGGTTCTTCCGGCTGTTCTTCGATCGCTTCTGTAAATAATTTAGCCGCTTCTTCAAATTCCTGTTCCTGCATCCGATCGATGCCCTGCTGTAACTTATCCATCGCTCTCTCTCTCCTTTATTTCTGTGTATGTAGGAAACAAGCCATGGCTCATAGATAGCGCATGGCTTGTTCATAAGATTCAATCGACGTGGGTCATCGGCTTTTCATTCTTCTCCACTTCGTCGATCGTTCCTCCTCCGAGGCACACTTCTCCGTCGTATAGTACAACGGCCTGCCCCGGCGTGACGGCACGCTCCTGCTCATCAAATACGACTCTGATCTTATCTTCAGAGAGAGGCTGTACCGTAACTTTGGAATCACTCTGGCGATAGCGGAACTTCGCTGTGCAGGAGAACGCTTCTGTCGGCGCTTCCCCTTTCGTCCAATTCACTTCGGAAGCGACCAAAGCATCAGAATAAAGTGCTTCGTGTTCAAATCCTTGCCCCACGTAAAGAATGTTATCGCGGACGTTTTTCCCTACGACGAACCATGGGTCACCGGCTCCACCGATACCGAGGCCTTGACGCTGTCCCAATGTGTAATACATCAGACCGTCATGCTTCCCTTTCACTTCTCCTGAAAGCGTCTGCATTTCACCCGGTTGGGCGGGAAGATATTCGCTCAGGAATTCCTTGAAGTTCCGCTCCCCGATGAAGCAGATCCCCGTAGAATCTTTCTTCTTCGCTGTCGCCAATCCGTTCTCAAGAGCAATCTCTCTCACTTTCGGCTTAGGAAGATGTCCGAGCGGGAACATGACTTTAGACAGGACATCCTGGTCCAATTGATTAAGGAAATACGTCTGATCCTTGTTGTCATCCACTCCGCGAAGCATTTCATAAGTTCCGTCATTGTCTCTTACTTGAGCATAGTGCCCCGTCGCAAGGTAATCCGCTCCGAGAGACATCGCATGGTCGAGAAAAGCTTTGAATTTGATTTCTTTATTGCACATTACATCCGGATTCGGTGTACGACCAGCTTTATATTCATCCAGGAAATACGTGAAAACTTTATCCCAGTATTGTTTCTCGAAATTCACCGCATAGTAAGGGATGTCCAGCTGATTGCACACGCGGATGACATCTTCGTAGTCCTCCGTAGCTGTGCACACCCCATTTTCGTCCGTGTCATCCCAGTTCTTCATGAAAATACCGACGACGTCATATCCCTGTTCTTTAAGGAGCAGAGCTGCAACAGAGGAGTCGACACCGCCACTCATCCCAACGACGACACGGGTATCTTTCGGTTCTTTCATTGTTCTTTCCTCCTACTTCGTTAGTCGTTTGCAGACTGCGGCAATCCGTCTCGCCGCTTCTTCTACATTCTGTTCAGTATTTTGCAGACCGAAACTGAAGCGAATCGAGTTCGTCGTCCGCTCCGGTTCGTCCGGAAACATAGCACTCAATACGTGAGAAGGTTCCACGGATCCCGCCGTACAGGCACTACCACTCGAAGCCGCTACTTTTTCAAGGTCGAAGTTCGTAAGTAACGTCTCAACGTTCATACCGGTGAAACTGATGTTCACAATAGAAGGAACTGCATTTTCCCCATTCACGTCAAAGGAAACCTCTTCCTTCCGCAACGTATCCAGAAACAAGCTTTTAAACTTCCTGTACTGGCGCACCGTATCTTCTCCTGTATCATCTTTAAGCTTCACAGCTGTCTCCAGCCCTTTGATCGCCTGCACATTTTCCGTTCCGGCACGACGTTTTCTTTCCTGTTCGCCTCCATATAAACGGGAAGTGAGTGGCACGCCCTCTTTTACATACAGGAAGCCGATTCCTTTAGGTCCATTGATCTTGTGTCCAGAAAAGGCCATCAGATCAATATTCATCTCTTTGACGTCGACATTTTCGATTCCAAGCACCTGAACTCCATCCGAGTGGAAATGAGCTTCATGGTCTTCAAGGATTTCTCCTATCCGTTCCACAGGCTGCCGAACCCCCGTCTCATTATTCACCGTCATCACAGAAACGAGCACCGTATCATCGCGCAGGGACTCTCTCACTTTTTCAGGATCGATCTCGCCTCCTGGTTCCGGATCGATATACGTGATATCGTACCCCTTCTGCTCCAGAGATTGTACCGCATGCAACACAGCATGATGTTCAATGGATGTGGTAATGACGTGCCTGCCTTCCGAAGCTTCCGTCACTCCGAAAATTGCGAGATTATCAGCCTCTGTACCACCACTTGTAAAGATGATCTCTTTCTCACCGGCACCGAGGGAAGATGCTATCGTCCTTCTCGCTTCATCAAGGATCTTCCTTGCTTTCCGGCCGAACTGATGAATACTCGAAGGGTTTCCATAAACCTCTCTGTAGGCAGGAATCATCGCCTGGATTACATCTTCATGCACGGGCGTCGTGGCGGCATGATCCAAATAAATGCCTTCCATAGTAACTTCCTCCCCCTCTTAAATATAGAACATGAACTCGTCCTGAGTCTGATCACCTGAATGGTTCTTCAAATCTTCGAGTGTCGTCGTATCAAGTACGTCTTTCACTGCATCTCTTATACGTAACCAGAGGGCCTGCTTGGCAGGTTCTTCATCTTCGATTCCTTCTACCGGTGTGATCGGTCCTTCGAGCACTCTTATGACATCACCGGCGGTTATGCTTCCCGGTTCCTGTTTCAGCATATATCCTCCGTACGCCCCGCGGACGCTCTTTACGAGACTCGCATTACGAAGAGGAGCGATCAATTGCTCCAGATAATGCTCGGAAAGGTCGTTATCCCTTGCGATCTGTTTCAGAGAAATGGGACCTTCCCCGTATTTCCGCGCCAGTTCAATCATTATCGTAAGACCATAGCGGCCTTTGGTTGATATTTTCATCTGAATCACCCTTTTTTATGAAAAACTTCAGCATACGTTTCGCTAACGGCAGTGTGTACCCTACCATCGTTCCGAGCATGAACGCAATGAAAACCGTTCCGACCCCTACAGGTCCCTGCAGCAACCAACCGAGAACAGCCACCGTTACTTCCATGACATTTCTCGAAGTGGAAACCTTCCAACCGAGTACATCGGAGAGCATGAGCATGAGGCTGTCCCTAGGTCCTGCACCGAGATCCGGCGCTACATAGATACCAATACCAAGCGCCATGATAATCGTTCCGGTAACGAAGACAGTGATCTGCATCATCAGTGTCTCCGGCTCCACAAGCAGAAAATTGAATATATCTATAAAGACGCCTATCAGCACCATGTTCAGGATGGTCCCTATTTTAGGCCACTGCCGATAAAAAATGGATGTCATGAGTACAATCAGAATGCCGGCGATGATCGACCATGTACCTATTGTTAGACCTAGCTGCTTGAATAGACCATAATGGAAAACGTCCCATGGTCCGATTCCGAGAGCCTTCCCTTGAATCGTAAGGGAAATACCAAAGGCGAGCACGACCAGACCGATCATGAAGAACGCCCATTGTATTCTTACTGTTCGTTGATTATTTTTCATACGTATACCTTCTTCCTATTTTACCACACGATATTATATCACGAAGATGGGGGTGCTTGCATTTTTTGTAGAAACACCCTACGATTACCGTATAAAATGACTTCTAGGAGGCCGTCTCAATGAGCCAGCAACCGTTAGCATTCCGAATGCGACCCACACACATAAATGACATTATAGGACAAACTCATCTCGCACGCGAGGGAAAGACCTTACATCGGATGATCGAGGCGAACCGTTTGGCTTCCATGATCCTTTTCGGCCCACCCGGCACGGGAAAGACTTCCCTTGCGATAGCACTCGCAAAAAGTTTATCTCTTCCCTATAAGATATTGAACGCCGTCACAGATAAGAAAAAAGATATGGAAATCGCCGTAGAAGAAGCGAAAATGCATGGAGGGATGGTACTCATCCTGGATGAAGTGCACAGGCTAGACAAAGCGAAACAGGATTTCCTGCTGCCTCACGTAGAGAAAAACACCCTCACATTGATCGGGTGTACGACTAGTAACCCCTATCATTCCATCAACCCTGCTATCAGGAGCCGGGTTCATCTCTTTGAGCTGGAGAAGCTGACACCGGATGACGTAAAAGAGGCAATTCATAGAGCTATCCATCACGAAGAAGGACTTGCTCATTTATCGATAGACATCACTCCAGAAGCCCTTGATCACTTCGCCTATTCATCCAACGGGGACCTTCGCGGCGCATTGAATGGCCTTGAGCTTGCAGCCTTTTCCACAAAAGAAAATGAAGATGGTGTGATTGTCATCGATTTGGAAGTCGCGGAAGAGTGCATGCAGAAGAAAAGCTTTTCGCATGATAAAGACGGCGATGCCCATTACGATGTCCTCTCCGCTTTTCAGAAATCGATCAGAGGCAGTGATGTGAACGCCTCCCTTCACTACCTGGCGAGGCTGATAGAAGCAGGAGATCTGGAAAGCATCGCAAGGCGACTCGTCGTCATCGCTTACGAGGATATAGGTGTCGCCAATCCGCAGGCAGGACCTCGAGCCCTTCATGCCGTAGAAGCGGCAGAGCGCCTCGGTTTTCCTGAAGCACGGATTCCTCTCTCTGTAGCTGTAACGGAATTGGCTCTTTCGCCGAAATCCAACAGTGCCTACAAAGCCCTCGATGCTGCCATCAGCGATGTGAAGAAAGGGACCAGTGGGGATGTCCCTGCTCATCTGAAAGACTCCCATTACAAAGGAGCGGAAAAGCTTGGTCGCGGTATCGATTACCAGTATCCGCACAACTATCCATCGGGGTGGGTGGATCAACAGTATCTTCCCGATGCGATCAAACATCGTTCTTATTACGAACCGAAAACGAACGGAAAATACGAGCAGGCCCTGCAAAAGGTCTACGAAAAAATAAATCAACAGAAGAATAACTAGTATAGTTCCCCTCTCTTACGGAAATGCTATAAGCAAATCTTTCAAACTATTTCCGTGGAAAGGGGTTTTATTATGACTAAAGTAAGACAGGATGCCTGGAGCCATGAAGACGATTTATTACTTGCAGAAACTGTGTTAAGACATATCAGAGAAGGAAGTACTCAACTGAATGCGTTCGAAGAAGTGGGGGATTTATTGAACCGTACCTCTGCGGCATGCGGGTTCCGTTGGAATGCAGAGGTACGCCCTTTTTATGACAAAGCGGTAGAAAACGCAAAGAAACAGAGAAAAGAGAAAAAGAGAAAAGAAGCGAAAGCATCTTCTCTCGTCCCTGTCACTCCAACCGAAAACAGGACACAGGAGAAAGAGGCACTTTCCCTGCAAGAAATCATAGAAGCTTTAGAGAATTGGAACAAAGACCAGAAGACTTTTTCAGAAGAAGAGGGAAGGAAGCTTCATGAAGAGAATAAAAAACTGAAGAAAGACCTGGAAGCATTGCGGGAAGAATACCGTTCCTTCGTCAAAGCGCTCGACCAGGCCAAAGAACGCTTCACAGAAGAGGATCAGGAAGACCCTCCCTTCTTCCGATTAGATGAAGAAGGGAACGCTCAGCCTATGTAATGAAAAAAAGCGGAATCACACTGTTTAGAAACCTCAGTCATAAGCAAAACAGTCAGACAAAGACGCTCTTTCCTTTTTCTGATCTGTTTTGCTTATGGCTCGGGTTTCTGGGTGATGCAACTAGATTATGTAAAAAGTGAAGAAGACCGTTTAGAAGTTCTAACATAAGTGGCCGGCTCTGGCTTCGGGTGTTCTTCCCCGAAACAGAGGCGGCCACTTATGTTACGGACTTCTGGTCTTCGCAACTGGATTCATAATGAAAAAGGCGGAACCTTCCAGCATAGAAATACATCCGGAAACTCTTTCATCCCAAAGGAAATCAGGGGGTATAAGACAAAAACGGAGCCACTTGTGAAGAAATCTGTATGAAAAATCAACGAATGGAATACTTATCACACCACTACTCCCTTAACATGTCGCATAGGGAAATATACGCCCCATTATTTCCACTTATTCGCTAAGAAAATGTGTGATAACTGATTGCCAGACTTAGCCCAAAAAAAGATTTCAAAAATAATCCCATACTAAAAACCCGACTTAAAAAGTCGGGTTTCAGCAAATAAAAAATCAATCCCAATTGTGCCGTTGTGTCATGAGTTTTGAACCCGCTCCTGGCAGGTGGGTGTCCTGTTCTGCACTTCCTGAGTCCTCTAAGTATGAAATACAACGAGGCTTTCATTCCATGCAGAAACGCCGGACTCCCTTCTCATAAATGTTCGGTCAAAACGTACAGTTTTACAACGAACACATCAGGATTGATCTCTTTTATTTTGTAACCAAATCATAGCATATATACGTCAGGTTATCAAGCCAAATCATTTCTTTTTCTGAAGCTTGAGGCTCAATTCTTCCAGCTGTGATTCGTCCACTCCACCCGGTGCGTTGGTCATGAGGTCGGAAGCAGAAGCCGTTTTCGGGAATAAAATCGTATCCCGTAAATTCGTTCGATTCGCCAAAATCATGATCAGACGATCCAGACCGAAAGCGATGCCTCCATGCGGAGGTGCACCTGAATCCAGTGCCTCCATAAGAAATCCGAACTGCTCTTCCGCTTCTTCTTTAGAGAATCCTAACGCTTCGAACATCTTCTCCTGCAGGTCACGTTTATGGATACGAAGAGATCCTCCACCTAATTCATACCCGTTCAGAACGATATCATAGGCTTCTGCCTGAACCGTTTCCGGACGATCCAGAAGGTGCTGTTCATCTTCTGCAGCCGGCATTGTGAACGGATGGTGCGCGGCATAGTAACGACCGTCATCTTCATTATATTCGAAAAGCGGCCAGTCGATGACCCATAGGAAATTGAATGTGGAATGATCGATCAGATCGAGACGATCTGCGAGTTTTTGCCTCAACGCTCCGAGACTGTCGTGGACAACGCTTGTCTTGTCCGCCACGAACAATAGCAAATCGCCATCCTTCGCATTCAGTGCCTCTTTCAAGGAAGAAGCTTCTTCTCCTTCGAAGAATTTCGCGATCGGTCCTGTGAGTTCTCCGTCTTTCACTTTGAGCCAGGCAAGGCCTTTTGCTCCGTAGACTTTCACATCTTCCGTCAGCTTATCGATGTCCTTACGGGAGAAGTCCTCCGCTTGGCCTTCTACGTTGATGGCACTGACTTGACCGCCGGAAGTTACAGCATTTTTGAATACCTGGAAGCCGCTATTTTCAACAATAGAGGAAATATTTACAAGTTCCAGACCGAAACGGGTATCCGGTTTATCAGAGCCGTAACGCTCCATCGCTTCTTCATAGGACAGGCGAGGGAAAGGTGTCTCGATGTCGATTCCTTTCACTTCTTTCATCACTGCTGTCATCATGCGTTCGGTCATCGTCATGATGTCTTCTTTTGTAACGAAAGATGCTTCGATATCCACCTGGGTGAACTCCGGCTGACGATCGGCCCGCAAGTCTTCATCACGGAAGCAGCGTGCGATCTGATAGTACTTTTCAAATCCGCTCATCATGATCAACTGCTTGAACAGCTGAGGAGATTGCGGAAGAGCATAGAATCCTCCATCGTGAACGCGGCTCGGGACGAGATAGTCTCTTGCTCCTTCCGGTGTACTCTTTGTAAGGATAGGCGTTTCCATTTCCAGGAACCCGTCCTGGTTCAGGAAGTTACGGATCACTTGCGTCGCCTGGTGACGGATATAGAAGGTATCCTGCATTTCCTTCCTTCTCAGGTCGATATACCTGTGTTTCAGACGGGCATCTTCCGCTACGTCCGTTTCATCCTCGATCATGAATGGGGGAGTCTTCGCTTTATTAAGGACGCGGACGTCAGAAGCCAGAACCTCGATCTCCCCTGTTGCAAGCTGTTCATTGACTGTCCCTGCTTCGCGAGCAACGACTTCCCCTTCGACTTCCAATACATATTCCGTTCGAACCGATTCAGCGATAGCCAGCGCTTCTTTGGAAACTTCCGGGTTGAATACCACCTGTACAATCCCCGAGCGATCGCGGAAGTCGATGAAGATCAATCCTCCGAGGTCTCTTCGTTTCTGTACCCATCCTTTCAGTAACACTTTTTCGCCTTTATGCGTCTCTCTTAATGTTCCACAAGCCGTTCGTTCCATTCCTTACTCCTCCTTCTCCACTTTCAGTTCATTAACGATTTCCTCAAGCTTGACTTCCTTCTGTTCTCCGCTAGTCATATCTTTGACGTTTCCTACACCTTCTTCTATTTCACGGTCTCCGAGAATGACGACCTTCTTCGCTTTCAAACGATCTGCAGCTTTGAACTGTGCCTTCATTTTCTTCTGCAGGTAATCTTTATCCACCTGTAAGCCGTTCGAGCGCAGCTGATCCACAAGTTTCACTGCTTCGAGTTCAGCTTTCTCCCCCATAGCAATTACGTAGCAATCAAGAGCATCCTCAGCAGGAAGTTCCACTCCTTCCGCTTCAAGGGCCATAAGCAGGCGTTCGATACTCAGTGCGAATCCTATCCCCGGAGTATCCGGTCCGCCGATATCCTCGACAAGGCCATTGTAACGACCGCCTCCGCTTAATGTAGTGATAGCGCCGAACCCTTCCGCTTCACTCATGATTTCAAATGCGGTGTGGTTGTAATAATCAAGACCACGCACGAGATTCGGATCCACTTCATAATCAATCCCCATAGCATCGAGGTAACGCTTCACTTGATCAAAGTACGTTTCAGAAAATTCGTTCAGGTACTCTAAAATCGAAGGAGCCGTTTCCATCGCAGGGTGATCTTTGTCTTTCTTACAGTCGAGTACTCGGAGCGGGTTCTGCTCGAGACGCAATTGGCAATCTCCGCATAATTCTTCCTTATGTGGAGAGAAGTGATCGACGAGAGCCTGACGATGCGCTTCCCGACTTACCTGATCTCCCAGGCTATTCAATACGAGTTTGAGCGATTTCAATCCGAGTTCTTCATAGGCTTTCATTGCGAAAGAAAGCACTTCCGCATCTACAGCAGGGTCTTCACTTCCAAGCGCTTCCATGCCGAATTGGATGAATTGACGATACCTTCCCTGTTGCGGGCGTTCATAGCGGAACATCGGTCCGAAATAAAACAGTTTCGTCGGCTGATTCGCAAGGCCATAAAGTTTATTTTGAACAAAGGACCGGACAACTGAAGCCGTACCCTCGGGTCTCAGAGTAATACTGCGTCCTCCCCGGTCTTCGAATGTATACATTTCTTTTTGTACAATATCCGTAGAATCCCCTACTCCTCGCTGAAACAGTTCTGTATGTTCGAATATTGGCGTCCGAATCTCTTTATAATGGAAACGATGAGATAAATCTCTCAGTGTCTCTTCGATATATTGCCATTTTTCAACGGTACCAGGCAGGATATCCTGCGTGCCTCGTGGCGCGTTCATTGCCATATCAATTCCTCCTTTATTTCTGTTGAATGAAGCTTCTTTTTGAAAATCGACATAAAAAACCCCGTCTCTTTTTCCGTATTCTTACAGAAAAAGGGACGGGATTTCCCGCGGTGCCACCCTTGTTAAAGTTTACACTTCCACTCACAAGTCTTTAACGCAGACGTACGTCCATGCCTACTACTTAAGGTTCGACACGGCACCTAGGAAACGTCTTTCATCGATGCATCATACAAAAGTGCTTCCAGCCATGGCACTTCCTCTCTGTCTATGTGGGGATCGACTACTTTTTTCCTCGAAGGTTTTTCCTTGAATGAATTGATTACTATCATATAGCCGCATGCGGATTATGTCAAGAAATCATCGTTCTTTGCTATCAAGAATGAGCGTGACCGGCCCGTCATTGATCAAATCGACGGTCATCATTTCTCCGAAAGCTCCTGTAGCTACATCAATTCCCTGACGGCGAACGTGATCATTGAACGTTTCGTAAAGCTCATTGGCGTAATCAGGCTTAGCCGCCTGCATGAAATTGGGTCTACGCCCTTTCCGGCAGTCTCCGTACAGCGTGAATTGAGAGATAGAAAGCACTTCTCCGCCTACATCCACTGCTGAAAGGTTCATTTTCCCTTCTTCATCTTCAAAAATTCGCAGGTGAGGAATTTTTTTTGCCAGATAAGCGGCATCTTCTTCGGTGTCATCATGAGTCACACCAAGCAGAACGACGAGGCCCTTTTTCACACTTCCTGTGGTGCCACTTTCTACCGTCACTGATGCACCGGTTGTACGTTGTACGACTGCTCGCATCCCTCATCCCTCCTACTGCATGACTCGACGGACCGTATAAACTTCCTGGATCTGTTTGATACGATCGACGATTTTTCGTAAGTGATCGGTGTTTTGGATCAGAATCGTAATGTGGATGGTAGCCATCTTATTCCGATCGGACTTGCCCGAAACTGCTGTAATGTTTGTCTTCGTTTCATTCACGGCCTGCAACACTTCGTTCAAGAGGCCTCTTCTGTCGTACCCCCATATCTCGAGGTCTACGTGATACTGCTTGCTGTTCTGTTCATCCGTTTCCCATTTCACCGGAAGAAGACGGTCTTGAGCCTCTTCCGTGTTCACATTCGGACAATCGGTTCTGTGTACGGAGACGCCTCTCCCTTTCGTGATATACCCGATGATATCGTCTCCAGGAACAGGGCTGCAGCATTTGGCCAGTCGGACGAGCAGGTTATCGATTCCTTCGACGACGACACCTGAGTCCTTCTTGACGTTCGGCTGCTTCTTGACATCTTTCTTATTCACATTAGCGACGGTGTCCTCGAGAGCTTCCTGTTTCTCTTTCTGTCTACGTATCTTTTCCGTCAGACGATTGGCCACCTGAATAGCGGTGATTCCCTGATAACCGACCGCTGCGTACATATCTTCGACGGATGAGAAGTTGAACTTATCCAGCACGCGTTGGATGTTATCAGGCGTCAGCACTTCTTTCGGTGACAGATCGAGATTTTTGATTTCGCGATCCACGGCCTCTCTACCTTTCGAGACATTCTCGTCTTTGCGCTGTTTCTTGAAGAATTGCTTGATTTTATTCTTCGCCTGGGAGGTCTGAGCGATATTCACCCAGTCCTCTGATGGGCCATATGAATGCTTCGATGTCATCACTTCGACGATATCACCTGTCTTCATGACGTAATCGAGCGGCTCCATCTTTCCGTTCACCTTAGCTCCGATTGTCTGATTTCCGATTTCCGTGTGGATCCGGTAAGCGAAATCCAAAGGATTGGAACCGGACGGAAGTTCAATGACGTCTCCTTTAGGAGTGAAGACATAAACCATGTCGGAGAAAAGATCCATCTTCAGAGACTCCATGAATTCTTCTGCATCATGCGTCTCGCTCTGCCACTCCATAATCTCCCGGAACCAGGATAGCTTCTCTTCGAAGGTCTGGGTACCGCTCGCCTGTTTCCCTTCTTTATACGCCCAATGCGCAGCTATCCCGTACTCGGCGATCTCATGCATTTCATGGGTTCTGATCTGCACTTCCAGGGGATCCCCTTTCGGACCGATGACCGTTGTATGAAGGGATTGATAAAGGTTCGGCTTCGGCATAGCGATATAATCTTTGAAGCGACCCGGCATAGGCTTCCAGCACGTATGAATAATACCAAGCACTGCATAACAATCTTTGATACTATTTACGAGAATGCGGACAGCCAGCAAGTCATATATTTCATTGAATTGTTTGTTCTGAAGCACCATCTTCTTATATATGCTGTAAAGGTGTTTCGGTCTTCCGTGCAGATCTGCACCGATATTCACCTGATCGAGCTCCGAGCGTATTTCATTAATGACCTCATCAACGTAATGCTCCCGCTCATTCCTCTTCTGTTTCATCAGATGAACGATCCGGTAGTATTGTTGAGGGTTCAAGTAACGAAGAGCAGTATCCTCCAATTCCCATTTGATGGTGGAGATTCCGAGTCTGTGAGCAAGCGGAGCGAAAATTTCAAGCGTTTCATTTGAAATACGCCGCTGCTTCTCCGCAGGGAGATGTTTCAGCGTTCGCATATTATGCAGACGATCAGCCAATTTGATAAGGATGACCCGGATGTCCTTCGCCATAGCTACAAACATCTTCCTGTGGTTCTCGGCCTGCTGTTCTTCTTTGGATTTATATTTGATTTTCCCGAGTTTGGTAACTCCATCGACAAGCATAGCAACTTCTTCATTGAATGCTTTTTTCAAGTCCTCAACTGTGACATCCGTATCTTCTACCGTATCATGGAGAAACCCACTAGCAATCGTTTCCGGGTCCAGTTCAAGGTTGACCAGAATACCCGCTACCTGTACCGGATGTATGATATACGGTTCGCCTGATTTCCTGTATTGATCACGGTGTGCCCAGGCCGCGTATTCATAAGCTTTACGGATAAAGTCCAAGTCGTCCCCATTCAAATAATGTCGTGCCCCGTCGATCACTTCTTCGGCAGTTAATACATTGTCTTTCGCCATAACAATCACCCTGATTTCTATATGCTATCTTCCTGTTCCAAATAACCCGTACGCTGTAAAGATATTATAGGAAAAGAGCGCCCTTTTCGGGCACTCTTTTATTCATACTCCATCAGTGTCAGAATATCATAATCCTCTAGCTTATCCCGGCCATTCAAGTACTTCAGTTCGATAAGGAAAGCACAACCGGCAACTTCTCCGCCCAGTTGTTCCACAAGGTCGATTGTGGCTTCAATAGTACCACCCGTAGCAAGAAGATCGTCGATGATCAGTACTCGTTGGCCTGGTTTGATGGCATCTTTATGGATCGTCAGAACGTCATCCCCGTACTCGAGACCGTAATCGACTTTGATCGTTTCCCTTGGTAGTTTCCCTTCTTTACGCACAGGAGCAAATCCGATTTCTAGAGCGTAGGAGACCGGGCAACCTACGATGAAACCGCGGGCTTCAGGCCCGACGACGATATCGATATCGCGTTTTTTGGCATACTCTACGATGTCATCCACGGCTGATTTGAATGCCGGACCGTTATCCATAAGAGGGGTGATATCCTTGAACTGCACCCCTTCTTTCGGCCAATCTTCAACTATTGCTATATGCTCTTTATAATCCATGTCCTATTTCCTCCTTGACTGGAGACCCTGTGTTTTCCATCTGGGTCTCTATCCACTCTCTCAATTCTCTATATGTCGAATAATATAGCGTTTTTTCCACTTCAATCTGTTCCTGGCGCTTCTGAAAAGTACGGGATTCCGTCAGATCTTTTTGCTCAGGTTGCTCATTGACGCGCAAATAACCATCTTTCATTGTAACAAAATCGAGGTCAAAAAACACGTTACAAATGAATTTAATCGATTCTACCCGCCAACCCTTATGCCTGGAAAGCAGAACAGCATCTTTCTCAAGGTCGAACGTTCCCTTCTTCTTCAGCATGCCGTAGAAGTATTTGAAGTGATCCCTCGTCGGAAGCGTCTGCATGAACGCATCCTCTTTCAATGAATAAGCCATGTACAATCGTTCTACATCTGCAGAAGATAGCAACTCTTTCATCTGCTCCAGACTCTCCGGCAGGTCGAGCACAACGAGCGATGGATAACCTTTCACCTCTTCATCCATGAATGAAAATACCGGCAAACCGTCCGGATCGTTCACCGCTTCGCTGAATGTCACGCAGGCAATATCATCCGCTGGCTTCTGAAAATGTTTATTCAGGTGTTTGGACCCTCTTATATCAAACATTTGCCATTTATTCACTGCCAGGTCCTCGACCATCAGCTGGGGCTTCCTCATTCCATTCCATTCATTGATACTGAGCTGTCCCACAAATTCTATCGGAGATTGCGGGGCGATCAGTGGATACGCCTCTCCCTGACCGAAAGCAATCGCATCAAGACGGGTCCCCTCATCTTCGAGCGTGAACTTGAGATGATTCTTCTTACTGCCGATCAGACGTACTTCTTTAGCTTTCGACTTCAGGTGGAAATATGGTTTCGGATTGGCCATCCCGAACGGTCTCAGCTGATTGATTAATTCTATCTGTTTGATGGTCACTTCTTCGAGAGAAAGACTCATCGTCACGCCGAGCGACTGCTGATAATCGTCGTCGGATAGTTTCTCTCTCGCCAAGCGGCACAATTCCTCTCTCAACGTATCCACATTTTCTAACGACAGAGTCATCCCGGCCGCCTGCGCGTGTCCACCGAAATGCAGGAACAGGTCTCTTACTTGCATGCAATTTTCGAACATATCGTAAGCATCGATACTTCTTGCAGAGCCTTTCGCTTCCTGCTTCTCTTCATCAATAGCCAGGACGATTGCAGGTCTATCGAATTTCCGTACAAGCTTCGAAGCTACAATACCAAGGACCCCCGGGTTCCAGCCTTCTTTAGCTACTATAATCACTTCGTCTTCGGATGAAGCATCCAACATAGATTCAGCTTCTGCAGCGATATCCTGTACGATTTTCTGACGTTCTTTATTCAATTCCTGCACAAATTCAGCAAGTTCTTCCGCTTCTGTCTGGTCTTCGGTAATCAGGAGATCCACCGCAGGCGATGCATCCTGAAGGCGACCGACGGCATTCATACGCGGCCCGATCATAAAACCTACAGCTTCTTCGTCCACGTATCCTTCGATATTATTCAGCTTTTTCATTGCCTGAAGGCCCGGTCGTTTCGTCCTGGACAAAGCTTCCAGTCCATAGGTGACGAGAACCCGGTTCTCTTCCTGCAAGGGAACGAGATCGGCTACGGTACCGAGTGCTACGAGATCGAGCAAATGTTCCGGATATTCGCCTTGAAGAGCATGAGCGAATTTGAAAGCCACCCCGACTCCCGCCAGTTCATGAAACGGATACTGCACCGACGTCTTCGGATGAAGAATCGTATAAGCATCCGGCAGTTCCTTCTGTATTTCATGGTGATCGGTGATGATCAGATCGATCCCAAGTTCTCTTGCCACTTCCGCTTCGTGAACAGCAGCGATTCCGGTATCCACCGTAATTATGATCGAATACCCCTGCTGATGAGCCAGGCGAAACGCTTGTTCATTCGGCCCATACCCTTCCGTGAAACGATTCGGTATATAAAAGTCACAGTTTGCTCCCATGGATGTAAGACATTCCATCATCAGCGCGGTAGAACTGACCCCGTCCGCATCATAGTCGCCGAAAACGAGGATCGATTCGCCCAGATGAATGGCTTCCTTCACCCGGTTCACAGCTTTCCGCATTCCATTGATCAGGAAAGGATCATGAAGCTCAGAGAGAGAAGGGTTCAAAAATTTCTCCTGCTCTTCCTCCGTGTGGATCCCCCGCTGACGGAGCAACTCATGGATAAGGTCATCATCTGTATGACCAGAACTATATGTAAAGTCCCATTTCATTTTACTTTTTAACATAAACGACACCCCTGACCTATTTATTATACTAAAGGCCATGGGGTGCAAACAACCTTATTCCACTGTTTGTCGTTCTGCAGAGTTTTCCTCTTCGTTCTGTTTCCCTTCTGCCACAGCAGACTGGTTCGTGTCCTGTTTCTTCTCCAGATTCTTATAATCCCGCTTCAGACGAAAATATCGAAGTGCTCCAACAGAAGCAGTGATGACTCCGCCCATCAGAACAGAAATGAGTATGACAAGAATCAGAGGCGCTTCTCCGGAGCCGAATAGATAATTGACCTGCACCGGATCTACGTTAATAACTGCAAAGATTGCCACAAGTAATGCAAAGACGATCGCTAAAATAATATAAGATTGCCCTTTCATCTGCACAGCCTCCTTTTACTTATATATACCCGACCAACGTGCCCTTCAATCTATGAACACAGTTTTTGCCATCCGGAACGAAAGGAAGCAAAAATAAAAGCCGCCCCCTGAAAGAGAGCGACTGTTGAATTATACTTGCGGGCCTCCGGTTTTCTTCTTCGTAGAATACTCAATCGGTTTTTCATTGATGGAGCGCCCTCTCATGACAAGCCATATCTGGGAAGCGATGAACAGGGACGAATACGTACCTGCAGCAAGCCCTACGACAAGTGCGAAACCGAAGTTCGTTATCGAGGAGGCACCGAATAAGAAAAGCATCAATGCCGCAAACACAACCGTTATGACTGTATTGAAACTTCGGGCGAGTGTCTGCATCAGACTGGAGTTGACGACTTCTGCGAGTTCACCGAACGATTTGACCTTCCGTTTCAGACGCAGGTTCTCACGGATCCGGTCAAAGGTTACGATCGTATCATTGACCGAATACCCGACAATCGTCAGTATAGCGGCAATGATTGTGATATCGAACTCAAGTCTTGTAATGCTGAACAATGCAATGATGAAGAACGCATCGTGCAGCAGTGCAAGGATCGCCGTAAGTGCAAAATAGAACTCGAAGCGGATCGTCACATAAATGATGATTCCGATCGACGCATACAACACAGCAAGCGCCGCGTTTTTCGCAAGCTCCTGACCGACGATCGGCGAAACCGTACTGACGTTAGGCGTGTTCCCATACTCTTCTTCGTAATAGTTCTGGATTTCAGCGACCTTGTCCTTCGATAGTACCGTCTCGAATCGGGCGACGGCAATCTCATCATTATCTCCGGATATGACCACCTGTTTGGCGGTTACACCGAAATCTTCTTCGAGCGTTTCTTCTACCTGTGACGCCTGGATGTTCCCATCGGAGAGAATAGATACTCTCGAACCACTCGTAAAGTCGATACCTAGATTCAACTTGAAAATCATCAGAGCGATGGCCCCGGCACCGATCAGTACGATGGAAACGGCGAAGAAACGTTTACGCATCGCTGCAAAATTGAAAGTTCTTCCCTTCCACGTCGTGTTGACAGGCGTCGTATCATCGATGTCCTGGATATCTTCCGGTTTCACACCGAACCACTTCGGTCGCTTATTAAGGAAACGGCTCTTCACCCAAAGACTCAAGAATAAACGCGAACCGAATACGGCCGTGATGAAGCTGACGAGAATACTTATGATCAGCATCGTCGCAAACCCTTTGACTGAACTCGTTCCGAATATGAACAGAACAGCGGCCGCGATCATCGTAGTGATGTTCGCATCCAGAATCGTTGCGAGAGACCTTTTATTACCGGCTTTGAAGGCGGACATGACCGTCTTTCCAGCCTTCAGTTCTTCTTTGATCCGTTCATAGGTGATGATATTGGCGTCCACCGCCATACCCACACCCAGAATAAGGGCAGCGATCCCCGGAAGGGTAAGCACACCATTCAACAATTCGAACACAAGAAGGATGAGATAAATGTACACCGTCAATGTGACGGTTGCGATGATTCCCGGGAAGCGGTAATACGCAATCATATAAAGGAAGATGAGTGCTATACCGATAGCTCCGGCGATGATCGTTTTGTTCATCGCCTGCTCCCCGAACTGGGCTCCGACGGATGTCGAATACATTTCTTCAAGGTTCACCGGCAAAGAACCGGAGTTAAGCATATCTGCTAGTTGTTTCGCAGACTCGACGGTGAAGTTCCCGTCAATCTGTACGTCTGTACTTCGGATCGGTTCGTCATTATTGAACCCGAGAGCAGAAATATAAGCGGGATCTTCTTTCCCGTATTCCTCCGGGAACGTCGTATCAAGCTCTGCATAGTCGAGCCAGATGACCATCATCCGATCATTGTAAGGGGTGTTCGGATCCTGTTCCATGCTTGTAATCGTATCCGAAACCTCATAGAATTCCTGTGCACTTTCCATCTTCACAGTGACGACAGGCTGGTTCGTGTTCGCATCAAAGGACTGTTGAGCGCTACCTTCGACAATATCACTACCATCGAGATACTCTTCCCCCTCTACGTCGCGGAACGACAATTCAGCCGTCGTCGACAGCAGTTCCCTTGCTTCCTGCTGATTCTCGACACCAGCGAGTTGCACTCTGATCCGGTCCGGCTCTTCGATATTGATGTTCGCCTCACTGATACCTAGCGAGTCTACACGCTGGGTCAGAGACTGGACCGTAGCCTCGAGTACCTGTCTGTTCACTTCCTGTTCTTCATTGATCGGATCCACTTCATAGAGGATCTCGAATCCTCCCTGCAGATCCAATCCGAGTTTGATATCTTTCGCAATTCCTGTGACGGTCGTCCCAATCATAGAAGCCAGAAGCGCTACTATTAGAAAAAAGGCGACTATTCGACCTCTTTTTTTCATTCCGTTCGTTCCCCCTTGTTGTACCTGCGCCTAGAAACCTTTCGTCACTGCCTCAAGGCTCGCTTTCAAGTCATCATTCTGATAAATCTGGTTGGCTACGTAACTTAGATACGTATGTGGCTGGAGCCGGAACACGTCCTGGACGACAGCATGAAGACGTTTCTGTTTATTTTTCTTCCATACTTTTTTGTTCAGGCAATTCCATATCTCTTCTTTCGTGGCAGTGGAATAACCAAGCAGTAAAAATTCCTGCTTTTTACTCTCTAAAGCAGGATCGATATAACTCCTCCATTCCTGCACGTGCTTTTCTTCCATAAAAACCGAACTCCTTTTCTAATGAAGAGTCATTGTTTATTTATGTACAAGCATATAATCCATTGTAGCGGAATTTTATTTCTTTGAGAAGGTGAATGGACGATAATGTCAAAACAAACTTTCCTGAAAGGGGCACTCCTCCTTATCATAGCGGGGCTTATTACCCGGATTTTCGGCTTTGTTAACAGAATTGTCACTGCGCGCATCCTCGGTGAAGAAGGGGTAGGCATCTATATGATGGCTCTTCCTACCCTGGTGCTCGTCTTTACCATCACCCAGGTCGGACTCCCGATCGCTATAGCGAAACGAATATCCGAACTGGAAACCTCGGGAAAAGAGGAACTCATCAAACCTACGCTGGTATTCTCCCTGTGGGTGACAGGAGTCATGAGCATTGTGACAGGAGTAGGGTTATGGTTTATTTCGCCGTTCATCGCAGATGTCCTGCTTCAGGACGGGCGGGTGACTATGGTTCTCCGCGCCATTATTCCAGCTATCCCTGTAATTGCGGTAAGTTCTGTCATCAAAGGATATTTCCAGGGAAGACAGAATATGAAACCGCAAGCCTACACCCAAGTACTCGAGCAGGTTGTTCGTATCGGTTTCATTTTCATCTTTACTCCCCCCCTTCTTGCTTACGGGCTTGTTACAGCAGCAGCAGGTGTCATGATCGGGGCAGTGATCGGAGAAATCGTCTCATTAGTATGTATGATCTATTATTTCCGAAAAGATTATAATCCCGCTGTGGCAGACGAGAAAACTCAAAGTATTGCAAGGCCTTTGTTGAATATAGCTCTTCCCGCTTCCGGGAACCGGGCGATCGGTTCTTCCACTTACTTTTTGGAACCGATTGTCGTAGCTCAAGGCCTGACGCTTTTCGGATACACGACTATCGAAGTCTCACAGTTATACGGACAGCTGACAGGATTCATTCTGCCTCTTCTCATGATGCCGGCCTTCTTTACACACGGGCTGTCCACCGCTCTCATACCGGCTTTGAGTGAGGCTCATGCATCAGGGGACCGGGGGCTTGTCAATCATCGGGTTCAACAAGCGATCCGTCTGTCTCTGCTATCCGGAGGATTTGCGACGATCCTTCTCCTCATTCACCCGACATCTATTCTATCTCTTCTTTATAACACGACTTCAGGAGATGAGATGCTTAAGTTGATGGCTCCTTTCTTTCTGCTGCATTACATGCAGAGTCCACTACAGGCAGCTCTCCAGGCACTCGATTTTGCTAAGGAAGCGATGATGAACTCATTATTCGGGAATCTCTTGAAGTACAGCATCCTTCTACTCCTTACTACGTCCATCGGCTTTTCAGGTGTCGTTATTGCGATGGTACTCGGCGTCGTGCTGGTCACCGGTCTCCACATGCTCACTATGTACAGGCACCGTTATCACATCATGACAGGCAAACAAGCAGGGGCATTCCTTGTCCTCCTGTCCCTTTCTTTTGCGGTCGGGTACGTCACAACGAATGCTCTCCCTGGTTCTCCCATTGCTCTTTTCCTGTCCATTGCAACCGTGAGTCTTATTTACATCCCTCTTTCTGTAATGCTTGGATTAGTAAAGAAAGATGAATGGCGTCTCTTTGTCAAAAAGTGACCCTTCACTTCCTGTCGATATACAACTCCTTGTCTTCCGCGATTGTACAAATCGATACGTCCTCTTCGCTCATTATACCGCGATCTCTTAGTTGGTTCATCAGCCACTCTTTTGTGACGCTTGCTTTTTTCAATCCATCTTTAAGGATCTTCCCGTCACATATCAATAGATAAGCAAAACCCGAATTCCCTTGTTCATCTTTTTCGAAAACAGAAAGCTTCCCTGAAGGTTCCAGCACGGCGAAGGAAACATCCGCCAGGTGCTGGACTCCTTTTTCTCTTAATTGAACGAACAAATCGTTGAAATTGTAGCGCTGCTCTCTCATGACCTTCTCGTTCACTTTACCGTCTTCGATAATGAACGCCGGCTTCCCGTCAAACCACTGACGGAATTTCTCGCTTTTCAGAGACAGAAGAGCGCTCCCTCTTTGGATAAGCAGTAAAGTGATCATTGGTACGATGGCCTTCACCATCGACTCCGCAGGTTCTTCAATAAGAATAATAGCGATTTCTGCAATCATAATGAATACTACGAGGTCCATTACACTGAGCTCCCCTATCTCTCTCTTTCCCATCAGACGAAAGACCAGAAGGACGAATACATATGTCAAAAAAGTGGCGCTCACCAGTTGTATAATCATACACGCTCTCCTCCATCAACGACGTTACGCTTATTCTTTTCCTGAACCGGTAAAATTACCCCTGGAGATAGCGGAAAAATACGTAAACGGTCGCTATAATGAGCGAAAGAAGCGTAAAAAGCATCCCATACTTCATATAACGGAGAAATGGTAACGGCGTCCGGTAATTGGCCGCGATTCCTGCCACGACCATATTACAGGAAGAACCGATAAGCGTTGCATTACCTCCAAGACAGGCACCGAGCGCCAGAGACCACCACACAACATCGATCTGGTCAAACCCGAGATCGGCCATTTCCTGAACCACCGGAATCATTGCTGCCACGAAAGGGATATTATCGATCAACCCGGAGAGGATTCCGGAGGACCATAATACCGCCATGGACGTAAGAGCTACATCTTCCTTCGAGGTTTCCATGACTGTCAGCGCCAGTCGATCGAGGAGCCCCGTTTTTTCAAGTCCTCCGACCAGCACGAATAGACCGAGGAAGAAGAACAGCGTTTCCCATTCTATTTTCTCGAACACCTTTCCTGTCTCCATATATGGATGAGAGACGAGAAGCATAAGCAGAGCGCCGGCCATAGCAAGGGAGGTCAGGTCGATGGGGAGAAAAGGATGAAGAAGAAAGGAACATATAGTAAGAAGCAGGGTGCCGGACGCCTTTACTACAAAGGCATGGTCTGCCAAATACTCTCCGGGAGAGTCCATGGATCGGTATAATTTCTCCGATTCTTTGCCACTGAGCGAAGAACGGAACATCATATACAAAAGGAAAAAGACAATCAATAGAATGACAATTACAACTGGAGCAAGATGCGAAAGGAAGCTAATGAAGGAAAATCGCTCCACTGCCTGCCCGATCATGATATTGGGTGGATCTCCGACAAGCGTCGCAGCTCCTCCGATATTCGCAGATAAGATCGTCGTAACAAGGAAAGGGAATGCGGGAAGATCGAGGCGTCTGGTCAACGTCAGTAAAATCGGGGTGTACAAAAGGACAGTAGTCACATTATCGAGGAAGGCAGAACCTACAGCTGTAAATAACCCTGACACCATCAAAAGAGGGATAGCCTTGCCTCCTACAAGTTCCGCAAGGCGGACAGCGAAGTAGTCGAAAACCCCCGTATGCTTCACCACACCGACAAGGACCATCATGGAGAATAATAATATGATCGTTTCCCACTCCACCATGTCCATGGCTTCTTCCCAACTCATGATCTGAACGATGATCAGAAGAAGTGCACCTGTCAAAGCGACAGCCGCACGGTTCCACATTTCCATAATTACAAAAGCATAAACGGCAGCAAATATTAGGATGGTAAATAGTGATTCCATGGTTATCCCCCTGTTTGTCCTTTTGCTTCACTATATTCAACCGTTCAGCCTTTCATACAGACCTTGCGCAGTTTTCCTAATGCAATAGAAAAAGCCTGCAGAAAAACATACCGTTTTTCTACAGACTTCTACTGTCATTTATTACTTAGTCATTCTTTTTTTCGCGTACGGAAGAACGGTCGAATTTCATGCTCGTTCCGTCGTTCACCGTGATTACGACAGTTCCTTCGTCGATGGCATGAATCGTACCATGCATCCCACCGATAGTGATGATTTCATCACCTTTCTGCAGTTCTGATTGCATCTGTTGTACCTGCTTCTGCTTCTTCTGTTGTGGACGAATCAGCAAGAAGTAAAAGATGACAAACATCAGGATGATAGGTAAAAGCCCTACTAGTGTTTCCATCCTCGAATCTTCCCCCTCTAAAAGTTTTTCGCGTCTGGCTTGTTGAAACCATATTGTTCAAAGAATTCTTCCCGGAAATCTCCGAGCCTGTCCTCTTTAATGGCTTCTCGCACTTGCCCCATCAAG
The DNA here is from genome assembly GCF_900100295.1 of Salimicrobium halophilum. Classification (GTDB taxonomy): domain Bacteria; phylum Bacillota; class Bacilli; order Bacillales; family Halobacillaceae; genus Salimicrobium; species Salimicrobium halophilum. Next base: position 53,950 of record NZ_FNEV01000001.1, on the reverse strand, counting down.
TTTAACAGAAAATAAAGATTATGATAAGTAGTAAGTCTGATCCCGAACGTTTCATTCGCCTTCACGAGGTGACGAATGTAGGCCCTGGAGTAATTCCGGCACGTGTGACAATCACAATTTTCATCGAGTGGTCGGAAATCACGGGCAAATTTTGCATTTCTGACAACGAGACGGCCATTCGAAGTCATACACGTGCCATTCCTGGCGATTCGTGTCGGCAACACACAATCAAACATGTCTACTCCCCGCAGGGCACCGTCAACCAGTGAGTCAGGCGATCCGACTCCCATAAGGTAGCGAGGTTTGTCCGTCGGAAGTAGAGGCGTCGTGTATTCAAGAACGCGGTTCATGACGTCTTTCGGCTCCCCTACGGAAAGTCCACCGATTGCATAACCGGGGAAATCGAGGGATGTAAGATCTCTGGCACTTTGCTTTCGAAGGTCTTCGTATTCTCCGCCCTGCACAATACCGAAAAGACCCTGATCATGGGGCCGTTTATGTGCGGTGAGGCAACGCTCCGCCCAGCGGCTCGTCCGTTCCACCGAATCCTTCATATACTTGTGTTCAGCAGGGTATGGAGGACACTCATCAAAAGCCATCATAATATCGGCACCAAGCTGGTTCTGAATGTGCATCGCTTTCTCCGGAGAAAGAAATAACTTCTCTCCACTGATATGGTTACGGAAATGGACCCCTTCTTCTTTAATCTTACGAAGATCACTCAGGCTGAATACCTGAAAACCTCCGGAATCCGTCAGAATCGAACCGTTCCAGTTCATGAATTTATGCAGTCCACCGGCTTCTTCCACGATATCGGATCCCGGACGTAACCAGAGGTGATACGTATTCGAAAGGATCATACCGGCGCCCATCGACTCCAGTTCTTCCGGGCTCATCGTTTTCACCGTTGCCAGCGTTCCGACCGGCATAAAGGCAGGAGTATCGAACGTCCCGTGAGGAGTATGGACCTTCCCGAGCCTCGCTCCTGTCTGTCTACAAGTTTTTATATGTTCATACGTAATTGCCATTTATATCTTCCACTCCTACTTTAAAATTAACATTGCATCTCCGAAGCTGAAAAAGCGGTACCGTTCCGTCACGGCACGATTGTACGCTTCGAGGATAAAGTCTCTGCCGGCTATGGCGCTGACCAGCATGATCAGCGTAGATTTCGGCAGATGAAAATTAGTAATCAGCCCATCAATCGATTCCACCTCTTGAGGAGGATAAATGAAAATATCGGTCCATCCTCTCTCTGCGACGAATCGATCATTACCACGGTAAATCGTCTCAAGCGTACGTGTGGAAGTAGTTCCGACAGATATGATTCTGCCTCCTTTTTCCTTCACCTTATTCAATCGGTCCGCAGACTCTTCACTCAGGGTGTAGAATTCCGCATGCATATCATGGTCTTCAACGTTATCCACACTTACCGGACGGAATGTCCCAAGCCCGACATGAAGCGTCAAATAAATCAGCTCGACACCATTATCCTGCAGTTCTTGCATAAGGTCTTCCGTAAAGTGGAGACCTGCGGTGGGAGCAGCTGCAGAACCCTCTTCTTTTGCATACACCGTCTGATACCGGTCGCGGTCTTCCAACTGCTCTGTGATGTACGGAGGAAGTGGCATCTCTCCTAAAGACTCCAACACCTCGAGAAAAATGCCTTCATACGAGAATTCGACGAGTCTACCTCCGTGCTCCAGCTCTTTTGTACAAACGGCTTTCAGACGTCCGTCGCCGAATGTCAGAACCGTTCCCTCTTTCACTTTTTTCGCCGGCTTCATCAGCACTTCCCATGTATCTCCTTCATGCTGATGGAGAAGTAGAACTTCCACCTTACCGCCCGTCTCTTCTTTGACTCCATACAGACGTGCAGGGAGAACTTTCGTGTCATTCAACACGAGGCAGTCACCGGGGTGGATGTATTCTCTGATATCCGAGAACACCCGATGTTCGATTTCTCTCTTTTTCGTATCCATGACCATCAGCCTGGAAGCATCCCGGTTTTTCAATGGAGTCTGGGCAATCAGTTCTTCCGGCAGGTCAAAATCGTAGTGATTGATATCCATCGTCATTATTCTTCATCCTCACTTCAATCTGCTTACTATATAAAAAATCAGGGATAACACAATACTTACAACAATCGAGGTCATAATCGGAAAGTAAAAGCTTACATTCCCCTTCTTGAAGCTGATATCTCCAGGAAGTTTGCCGATGAACGTCCCTATCAGTCCGATCAGCAGGAAAATGATGCCGATTACGATAAAAAGTTTACTGAATTCAGTCACAGTCCCGGTACCTCCCGGTCAAAATGACTATATGTTTTCGGAGTGGCTACACGACCTCTTGGCGTACGCTGAATGAACCCTTTTTGTAACAGGAAAGGTTCATACACATCTTCAATGGTCTGGGATTCCTCCCCGATCGTCGCTGCCATCGTATCCACTCCGACCGGGCCTCCCCGGAATGAGTCGATCAAGGCAAGCAGCAGCTTATGGTCGATATGGTCCAGACCGTCTTCATCGACCTGGAGCATTCCGAGGGCTTCCTGCGTGGTAGCAAGAGAGATTTCGGCTTCTCCCTTCACCTGGGCGATATCCCTCACCCTTTTCAAGAGACGGTTGGCGATACGCGGTGTCCCTCGGGAACGACTGGCCACTTCTTCGGAAGCTTCCTGATCGATGGAGACCCCGAAGATCTCTGCGGTCCTTCTGATGATTTCCGCGAGCGCCTCTGTTTCGTAGAATTCGAGACGTCCATGGACTCCGAACCTGTCTCTTAGCGGAGCAGATAGCAACCCGGCTCTTGTCGTCGCACCGACAAGCGTGAACGGAGGGAGATCAAGACGTACCGACCGGGCACTTGGACCCGACCCTACCACAATGTCCAGACAGAAGTCTTCCATTGCCGGATACAGCACTTCTTCCACCGAACGCGGCAGACGATGAATCTCATCAATGAAAAGCACATCTCCTGCTTCGAGGGAAGATAGGATAGCCGCAAGATCACCGGCTCTCTCCACGGCAGGACCTGAAGTCGTCCGGAATTGCACGCCCATTTCATTAGCGATGATCGAGGCAAGCGTCGTCTTTCCGAGCCCCGGAGGCCCGTATAACAACGTATGGTCAAGCGGCTCTTCGCGCATCTTTGCAGCCTCGATGAAAATCCTCAGGTTCTGCTTCGTCTTTTCCTGTCCGATGTACTGGGATATAAACTCCGGCCTGAGACTCTGTTCCATATCCTCTTCTCTTCCCTGTTGTTCTCCTGAGATGATCCTCTCTTCCATCCTTATCCCTCCTTTCTATGCTTTCAAAAGTAGCTGAAGCCCATGCCGGACGTAGTCATCGACTTTATCCGCCTCTACTTTGTGCAGCTCCGGTTTGATAACTTGCAGCTCTTTGTCTGAATAGCCAAGAGCTTCTAGCGCCTCTAACGCTTCTGCGACAAGGGATTGATCCGCTCTCGCTTCTGTATAGAAAATCGTAGCTTCATTCTCTTCATCCGGAATCCAGTCGACCAGTTTCCCTTTCAGATCGAGAATCATCTGTCTGGCTGTCTTCTTCCCGACACCCGGGAACTTCGTCAAGTACTTATCATCTTCGCGTTCGATGGCTCCAACGAAATCGGCCACACTGACACCCGCTAGAATGGCGAGCGCCCCTTTCGGACCAATACCCGAGACATTCAAGAGCTTCGAGAACAAGTACTTGTCTTCTTTCTTAGCGAATCCGAAAAGAATCTGGGCATCTTCTCTCACGTGATGGTATGTATGAACTTTTAATTCTTTATTCATGCTGGGCTCAAAATAAAAAGGGTTGGCACAGAAAATTTCATAGCCAATACCTTGAACCTCTACAATAATGGATTCTTCTTCGATCGATGTCAACAATCCGTTTATATAAGCAATCATTCACTTCTCTCCATTCCTATCTTACTCTAAGTTATTGTAACATACATACACCTGTTCGTATTAGTGAAAAGCGGAGAAGCCCGTTCAGAAGTTCTAATATAAGTAGACGAGCCTGGCTTCGGGCGATCTTACCCGAAACAGGGTTGGCTACTTATATTATGGACTTCTGGGCTTCACAGCTAGATCGGAGTGAAATGTGGAGCCTCGTGTTCAGCCCTTCTCGCGTAAGCAAAAACCACCTTAAAGAAGTGCCCTTTCTTCTTTCAGATGGTTTTTGCTTATGTCGCTAAGGGCTACGAGGTGCAACTGGATCACGGTGAAATGCGGAGAAGCCCGTTAGAAAGACCAATCGAAAAAATGCGTCTTCAGACTTTTCCGGTACATTCGTCCGTTAAACTTTTCTCTGAACGGTTCATTAATGACAAAACGAACCGTTCACAACGTGCTAACAGTTCTGAACGTACCTAAACGGTTAATTGCGGTACACTCATCAAGCGAAACGTGTCCTGTACGGTTCAAAACCGATCAAACAAGCCAAAGCCATAAAAAAACCCGCATCTCTGCGGGCTTCTCAATCAGGATAACTTTTCCAACACTTCTTGATCAGCATCGAGATTGTGATAAATATCCTGCACGTCGTCGTTGTCTTCGAGCATATCGATCAACTTCAACATCTTTTCGACACCTTCCTCATCAAGAGGCGTATACGTCTGTGGAATCATCGTCACTTCAGCAGTCTGAAGCGGATACTCCCCCAATGCTTTCTTTACGTCCTGGAAGTTCTCAGGCTCTGTATAGATTTCAAAGAAATCATCGGTCGTCTCCAGTTCATCCGCTCCTGCTTCGATCGCTTCAAGCATGATATCATCTTCTTCTACCTCTGTCTGAGAGCGGTCAATCGTAATAAATCCTTTTCTATCGAACATGAAGGAAACGCATCCGTTCTCCCCAAGGTTTCCTCCGTGTTTACTGAAAGCATGGCGAACCTCAGGAGCCGTTCTGTTTTTGTTATCGGTAAGAACGTTCACCATTACGGCAACGCCGCCAGGTCCATAACCTTCATAAACGATCTCTTCATAGCTTTCGCCTTCGAGATCCCCGGTCGCTTTTTTCACAGCGCGATCGATATTATCTTTCGGCATGTTGTTGGATCTGGCTTTCTCAATAGCAAGACGCAGGTCCGGGTTCATTTCAGGATCCGGATCCCCTTGTTTTGCAGCAACGAAAATCTGACGCGCCAGTTTTTGGAACAGTTTTCCACGCTTGGCATCCTGTGCGCCCTTACGGTGTTTGATGTTACTCCATTTTGAATGGCCTGCCATCGGACATTCTCCTCTCCAAAGCAAGTTTTTCCTTTTATCACTATACCAAAGTTCGAATCTGTGTCAAAATCGTTCACTCCCCGAGGGACCGGAAAAATTGTTCGATTGCGTGTCCGATTTGCCCAGGTCTCTGACGTTCCGCTAAGTTATCCATTCGTTCTTTATAGCTGCGATTGGTGTACACTTTCACAGGCAGGGTGGTGGATGGTTCTACGACCGCTCTCACTTTATCTGCTACATCCTGGTCGCGTACGTCCCTTACATTCAACGCTACAGCGACATGTACGAAATCATCACTGAAAAATACCTGGGCAGTGGCAACCTCTTTCATCCGGTTCACTTCTTCAGCGATCGCTAATGCTTCCTTGTTCTGGAATCGATTGTCGCTGCTTTTCTCCGTATGATTTTTCTTTCTTTCCTCTATAGTCTTCTGCTTCGTAGGAGAAACATCGATATCTTGAGGATTAGCCCCGTCCTCGGCCCCGCACCCAGCGATAATGAGGAGCACCAGTATCGTAAAATATTTTTTCATAAAGAAAGACCTCCTTTTCCTAAGTTTTTGAAAAAGAAGGCCTTTCTATTCGATTATTCTTCAGGAGGAGACGCGGGCATCTGACGTTTGTGATGCGAACGATTATGTAGAGAATCGATAATGTTCTTATCCTTCTCCGGAATCGTTTCCCCTTTCAGATAACGATCGATCATTTCATACGAGGTGCCCATCTCATTTTCATCCGTCTGACCTTGCCAGAGCCCGGCACTCGGCTGTTTGTTGATGATGGAATCAGGAACGCCGAGGTATTCAGCCATTTCACGCACTTCCCCTTTTGTGTAATGGACGAGAGGAACGAGATCGACTCCGCCATCGCCGTGCTTCGTGAAATAACCTGTATGCCATTCAGCAGCGTTATCCGTCCCGGTAACCAGATATTTCTGATTGGTTCCGACAGTATAAAGAGTACTCATTCTGAGACGCGCCCGCAAGTTTGCATCAGCAAGCTGCTGAGCCTCCTCTTCATACAACCCGGCTTCCTGCAACTGGTTTTGGATAGTAGGGAACAGAGTTTCATGCGTCTCTGTAAGGTCGATCTTGACCGTTTTCAATCCACAGGCCTCAGCCGCCTCCTTCGCATGACGTTCATCTTCCCCTTCACTTTTGCAAGGCATGATCACTCCGAGGGAATCATCCGGGCATGCCCTTTTGATAAGGTTGGCGACTACTGCAGAATCAATGCCACCACTGAGTCCGACAAGTAATCCGCCCGCTCCTGCTTCCTCCACTTTCTGCTGGAGCCAAGTCGTCAGTTTTTCTATTTCTTGCTTCATACTCTTCCCTCCATTCATATAGTAATTAATATTAGCATACCCCGGAACCATTCGAAAAGTCAGAACGGCAGGAAGCAGCACAAAAAAAGTCCGAACCGCTTTTGTAGCGATCCGGAGACCAGAGCCATTATCTTCTCGGGCGCGGGTATGGGTAACAGGGTGGTTTATCAGGATAATGTTTATGTTCTTTCGGGAGAGGGATAGGATAACAAATGAATGCTTGTGGCTCCCCTTTCACCGGTGGAGGACAGTGGTGTTTTTTATAATAGTCCTGCATCTGCTGATCGATGGTCGGCATGGGCATCTCGGGAGGTGGCGGGATATCTTCTTTCTTTTTCCCCATCTCAGGATAGTCCATATCTTTCTTCATGTGTTCTTTCGGGGCCTGTTTCCACTGTTCTTTCTTCTGCATTTCTGCCGGCAACTGAATCTTCATTCCCGGCATGAGTACATCCGGATCAGACAAATGTGCGTTCATCTGCTTCAGCACTTCGAGGTCTACGTTGTATTTGTTCGCGATCTGCCACAACGTATCACCCTTCTGGACGATGTGGATCCTCACTAAAACAGCTCCTCTCTTCCTAACATACATTACTACTGTATGCACCGAAGAAAGAAAAATTGATGAAAACGCACAGAAAAGACGCACCCGTTCAAGGTGCGCCTGCGTTACTTCGTGACCGGGGCCGGAACATCTATTTCATAACTAGGATACGTCCCGAGCACCTTGAGCTTACAGCCAAGAGCTTCAAGCTCCTGCTGTACCCCGGGGAACAATATCTGATCATAGGGCTGGTCCACATCCACGAGGAAGAAATAATTCCCGAGTCCGGTTTTCATCGGTCTCGATTCGATTTTCGAAAGGTTCATCTTTCTCCAGGCGAAAGCCGCCAACACCTGATGCAAAGCCCCTACGTAGTCCTGAGGCAAGGTCACCATGACAGTCGTTTTGTGCTTCTCGACCGGATGATCCTTTACTTGAAGAGTTTTCGGCTCTTTCTGTACAACGGCGAACCGCGTATGGTTGTTATCGTAATCATGGATGTTGCTTTCCTTGATATCAAGACCGTTCATCTCAGCAGCCAGGTGATTCCCGATGGCCGCTGCGTGAGGGCCTTTCTCTTTCACAACTTCCGCAGCACGCCCTGTAGAAGCCGTATAAAAAATTTCCGCGTTCGGATAATGCTTATGCAGAAACTGATGGCACTGTGCAATCGCGTGGCTATGCGAATGGATTTCGGTGATCTCTTCTCCGTGGTAATCCGGATGCGTCAGCAGGTGCTGGCGGATCGGCACGGTCAGTTCCGCGATAATCGCCTGATTGACCTGGTGAATCAGATAATCGATGGTCAAGTGGACCGAGCCTTCGATCGCATTCTCTAGCGGAACGACGCCCGTATCGATTTCTCCATTCTCGACAGCGTCCAGACAAGCGGGAATGGTCTCGTAACTGACGAATTCCCCGCCTTCGAATAATGAATCCACCGCCATCTTCGTGAATGTACCTTTGGGTCCTAAATAGCCTATTCTTTGTGTTGTCATCATTGATCCCTCCGTCTTACGCACCAGAACTTAATACTTCTACATTATCAAAAAATTCAAGATCCTGCAATTGTTGCAGTAAACGGTTCATTCCCGCGTTCATTCCCGTAGTGTTCAGCGACAGGGTTACGTTCGCCTTTCCCTGGATCGGAATCGTCTGGTGAATGGTCAGAACATTACACCCGAATTCTGCAGCGACGGAAAGAAGTTGCGAGAGACTCCCCTTCTGATCCTCCAGATGGAAAAAGAGCGTGACGATCTGCTCTTTCACCATTTGCTGGAACGGGTACACGGCATCTTTGTATTTATAAAAAGCACTTCGTGACAAACCGACCTGGTTAACGGCTTCGTAGACAGAGGCAGCTTTCCCCCGGTCGAGCATTCGTTTGGCGTCCAGAGTCTTCTTCATCGCTTCCGGGAGAATATCACTGCGTACTAGATAAAATTTTTCACTATAGTCTGCCATGCTGTCTGCCCCCTCTTACCCGTCTACGAATTCAAACTCGAAATCGAGCAGGCGGATCGTATCTCCGTTCTCTGCTCCCCGCTTCCGGAGAGCATCGTCGACACCCATGCTACGCATTTGTTGAGCGAAGCGGTTCACAGCCTGGTCGTGATCGAAATTCGTCCGACGGAACACGGATTCGATCTTCTCTCCGTATAGCACATAGGCTCCGTCGTCTGCTCTTGTTATATGGAACGCAGGTGCTTCTTTTTCATACTTGTAAAGGACACGGTCCTCTGTCGGCTCTTCGTCTTCCACCTGTTTCGGAATGCGGTCCAATTCGTCCGCCACGGCATAAAGGATTTCGTCGATTCCCGCTCTCGTTATGGTAGAGAGCGGATAAATCACAAGATCCTCTTCTTCCGTCTTCTCTCGGAATGACTCGAGATTCTCTTCGGCTCCCGGCAAGTCCATTTTATTCGCTACGATAATCTGGGGCTTGTGCTGCAAACGCTCGTCATAAGAAGCCAGCTCATGATTGATGGCTACGTAATCTTCGTAAGGATCACGGCCTTCCATACCGGACATATCGATGACGTGCAACAGCACCCGTGTCCTCTCTACGTGACGCAGGAACTGGTGGCCCAGACCTACACCTTCATGCGCTCCTTCAATCAGACCGGGAAGATCCGCCATGACAAAGCTACGCCCATCTTTCGTTTCCACGACACCCAAATTCGGATTAAGCGTCGTAAAATGGTAATCCGCCACTTTCGGTTTCGCAGCAGTCACCGTGGACAAGAACGTCGACTTTCCGACACTAGGAAACCCTACAAGGCCGACATCAGCAAGAAGTTTCAGCTCAAGCTGAACGTCCAGCTCCTCGCCTAGCGTTCCATTTTCGGAAATCTCCGGAGCCCGGTTTCTCGCCGTCGCAAATTTGGCGTTTCCACGACCGCCTCGGCCACCGGCAGCTATGACAGCCCGCTGTTTATGTTCCAGCAAGTCTGCAATCAAATCTCCGGTTTCCGCGTTCCGAACGGTCGTTCCAGGAGGTACCGGTACGACCAGGTCTTCCGAATTCTTTCCGTGTTTCTTCTGGTTCATTCCGTTTTCCCCGCGCTTAGCCTTGAAATGACGCTGATAACGGAAATCCATCAACGTATTCAGTCCTTCGTCGACTTCAAAAACGACGTCTCCGCCTTTTCCACCGTCTCCTCCGGCAGGTCCGCCTCTCGGGACATATTTCTCTCTGCGATAAGCGACAAGACCATTTCCTCCGTCGCCCGCTTTTACGTATATCGTTACCTGATCTACGAACATATCTTCACCTCATTTATTCCAATCCTTCGTAATCGTTACTTCATTCTCTGACTCGGATACGGTACCGATGTCTTCTTCTGTTCTCCCGGGCTTGAACACGCCTTTCCATGTCCACCTCAGGCTATTTTCCTTTATGAGGAGCTCTCCCTCATATAGTTCCCACTCTTCTGTTCTTACTGACAGATAGTCCATTATATCATGCGCATGCGAGACTAACCACTCGTCATCATTCGATAAATCAACCTCAGCTTCCAAACGGTACTGCAAACGAAAAGAGTCGTAGGTCGAATTGAAAGACAAAAGCCAGAAAGCGAAAGCCTGCGCTCCACTGGCGAAAAGCTTGCGTTCCTCTATCGCCGTCGTCTCCACGTTCTTCAAGACCGCTTTCAGTTTATCCGTCTTCCCCATCGCCACGTACCCTTTCAGAAGTTGAACTTGATTCATCCAATCATGGCGCCTCCCACTCAATAGTTCTATCCATTCTTCATCTCTCACAACACATCCACCCTTTTCCTGTGATAAGAAAAGTATAGCAAAAAATGGACAGTGGTTCTAATTCAGGAAAAAAGAAGGAAGCTTTTTTTGCTTCAATATGAAGAAAAGCCACGTCCATGCGGCAAGCACGGCGTGGCTTTATCTTTCTATTATCGTTTACGCTTCTTGTGCTGCAGGGTAAACACTGACTTTTTTACGGTTACGACCGTAACGTTCGAATTTAACAACCCCATCAGCTTTCGCGAAAAGTGTGTCATCGCCACCGATTCCCACGTTTGTACCTGGGTAAATCTTAGTGCCGCGTTGACGGTAAAGAATGGAACCGCTAGTTACTGATTGACCATCAGCACGCTTCGCTCCCAGACGCTTAGACTCAGAGTCACGTCCGTTTTTAGAGCTTCCTTGACCTTTTTTCTGAGAGAAAAACTGTAGATCTAGACGTAGCATGGCTTCCACCTCCTTCAAGTTTTGATTGTTATATATTGGGAATTATCCTGTTCAATGGTTCGTAAGGATATCAGCAGTCCCTCCAGAAGAGTTTGTGCTTGTTCCTTTGTTCTGTCTTCCCCGGTCAGGGTGACTTTCAAATAGCCTCCCTCTCCTCCTTGTTCGATTTCCGGATCACAGTCCGCCACTTCCATCAGCGCATTCGTTGCACCGAAGGTAACACCTGAGACCGCTGCGCATACTAGATCCTGGCCATAAGGGCCACTCTCAGCATGTCCGGAAATTTCATACCCAAGGATTCGCTCTCCCGAGGAAAAGAAATTAGCTGTAATCATAGGTCAACACCTTACGCGTCGATTTTATCAATGACGACTTTTGTATAAGGTTGACGATGACCTTGCTTACGCTTGTAGTTCTTCTTCGGCTTGTATTTGAAAACAGTGATCTTCTTCTGACGACCATGTTTGTCAACTTTTGCCGTTACAGAAGCACCATCAACGTAAGGAGCGCCCACTTTCGTGTCGTCTCCGCCGACGAACAATACTTTGTCGAAAGTTACTGTTTCGCCATCAGCCGCGTCAAGTTTTTCAACGTAAACTTCTTGGCCTTGCTCTACTTTGACCTGTTTTCCACCAGTTTCGATAATTGCGTACATACGTGCACCTCCTCATTAAACTAAGACTCGCCATCCAGGTACCATTTACATGGTTTATGACCTGTCCTGAGCGGTTGTAGCAGTGGAGTGCTACAAGAATAACAAACTAATGTTATCATAACCAGAAACATGTTGTCAATAAACAACTGAACGACGGTAAGACCGCTTGAGACCTCTTTTCAAGCCCGTTGAAAATTCTACTAAATTGCATAATAAAAAGCAATAAAAAATCACCGATTGTGTAAATCGAGAAAACGTAACGTAGGATGATCGAAATAGCTTCGTATGCATTCTTTCTCCCGAATAACTTCCGAACCGCTCTTGAATACCATCCCTCTTCCCAGTCTCAGCTTCTTGAGTCCTTCCTTCACTTTTGTATCAGGGGGGATATCCATCCATTTCTCTTTGGCCGTCTCTCGTTTCAAACAATAGAAAAGAAACCTCACGTGCAGATAATACTGGTGTTTCCACTGCTCATAGATTTCTTTCCCGAGAAAAACGAAGAACAAAGCGATGGTGAAGAAGAATGGAAAACAGATGAGGAATAGCACCATCACCACCCCCGTCCCAAGGAGAACCGTGCGAAAACTTGTCCAGAAAGAGAGCAGACTGCTGAGGAGAATCCACATAAGTTTTCCACCGTCGAGAGGCCAGATCGGAAGCAGATTGAACACAGCTAGCCACGTGTTATAAAAGAGAAGCGTCTCTTCCCATGCTCCCCCAAGACCAAGATGGGGGATAAGCATGCCGATCCAGAGGTGCTGAAGGGGACCGGCAATAGTGACCAGCACCTTCTCATGCCACGGCCGGAAAAAGAAATCATCACTTACCATCGTAGCCCCGAACAACCACAACTCCACTTTCTCGATCTTCCACTCAAAAAGCCGGGCTACCGCTACATGACCCAGCTCATGAATAATAATGATGAGAAGAACAGAAATGAAAAAGAGAAAATGACCGGTGACAAACGCCGTGAAAGTGAGAAGGAAAAAAAGCGGATGCAGCGCCACTTTTCCTTTAATAGTCTTCATTGACTTCTATGACTTCGTAGGGATTCAGGAAAACCTCTCCTCTTTTCCTGGCGAAAAACAGCCCCTCCTCCACTTCAGCAATCGCTTCTCCCTGTTCTACATATTGGTAAAGATGAGCCTGAACCTTCTCGAGGTTCCCATAAACGCTGTTCGTTCCGTCTGCGTGCTGAACGATCACCGTCGGCCCCGTCTCCGGTTTCTTTCCGGCAAACACTACCGTCCCTTCCTTCACGGCAGTCACGCTTCCTCCTTGTTGCGGGGTGATTTCCACTCCATTCCCGCTTACCTCGACACTTCCATTAAGAGGGAAAGGGGAAGAAGTAACTTCCTCTTCTTCGACGGAAGGGAAAACCTTACCGAGTCGATTCTGATAGACGGCTGTAACTTTCGCAAAAGGGAACTCGTCCTTTAACTGCTTCGTCATAAAGGCCTCCATCGTTTTTGGAGGTTCCAGGGGACCATGATACATGAAGGTGACACCGGAAAAAATGACAGCGGAAACCGTTATTTGCAGTACCCACCGCTTCAATGGAGCCTGCTCCCCTTCCTGTATATTCCGTACAGGAGGTTGTCCGGGCAGACCATATCGTTCTTCATCCGGCAGCGGTTCAGGAGATTGGATTTTCCCCGTGTTCTTTCCTTTTCTTCTTCTTATATTATTCCTGATTCTTTCGAGATCCTTCATTACTTCACCACCCGCATTCCGAGTTCCATGACTTTTCCTGAAGTGGGCAGATCACAGAACCGTTTTTTTCATTTTATGTACGGGCCGCAGGAAGTAGAACAAATGCAGTTCCACCCCTGATTTTTCCATAAAAAAGACCGCTATCTTAAAGATAACGGTCAGCTCCCCATTCCTAACAAACGCTTGATTTTGGTCATAAACGTCACTTTCTCTTCTTCTAAATTCATAAGCGGTACCGATTCCCCGAGTATCCTTCTGGCGATGTTCCGGTATCCGATTGCCGCTTTCGTGTCAGGTTTCAATGCTACCGGTTCCCCACGGTTTGACCCGGTGATCACCGCTTCATCATCCACGACGATGCCGAGAAGGTCGATGGCCAGAATCGAAATGATGTCCTCTACGTCCATCATATCCCCGTTCTCCATCATGTGGGAGCGGATCCTGTTAATAATGAGGGACGGCGGTTCGATTTCTTCTTTTTCAAGAAGCCCGATGATTCTATCTGCATCGCGTACGCTTGACTTCTCAGGAGTAGTCACCACGATGGCACGGTCCGCTCCGGCCACAGCATTCTTATATCCTTGCTCGATCCCGGCGGGACAATCAATCAGTATGTAATCGTAATCCTGTTTCAATTCTGAAACGATCTGCTTCATGCCTTCCTGAGTGACTTCTGACTTGTCGGATGTCTGTGCTGCCGGCAACACGTGTAGACAATCAAAGCGTTTATCTGTGATCAGCGCCTGCTTTGTCCGACACCTTTCCTGAATCACATCGACTATGTCGTAAATGATTCTGTTCTCAAGGCCCATCACCACATCGAGGTTTCTAAGTCCGATGTCCGTGTCCACCAGACAGACATTCTTCCCCTGAAGAGCAAGAGCCGTTCCAAGATTGGCGGTCGTCGTCGTTTTACCTACGCCTCCCTTACCGGAAGTAATGACAATTGCTTCACCCATGATTCATTCTCCTTTCCAAACTTACGAGTTCCGGACGCCACTTCACTACTTTCTGTATTCGATCTATTCGGATATTTTCCTCTTTTTCATCGATAAATCCACATTCCATATAAACGCCTTCAACTTCCTCCTGATCCGGAGAGCGGCTGATTTTATCGGAAATGCGGAGTTGGGTGGGCTCCATATAAGAAGCTGCAATGACAGCGCCTTTCCACCCGCTCGATCCGGCATGAGCCACCCCGAACAATTTACCCAGAATAAATATATTGCCAGTGGCGCGGACAGTACCTCCAGGGTTCACGTCTCCTATAAGTAACAGATCCCCTTTGACGTCGATGACCTGACCGGAACGAATCGTCTGGCTCACAGGATTCACCGAACGGTCCTGTTCCCACTCCATCGCCGCCTCTTTCGTCATGACTTTCGAATCTATTTCTTCGACGACGAGGTGCTGTTTCTCCCGGATCATTTCCTTCAGCACCTCTTCCTGGTCGGGAGTTATATACCGATATCCGAGCTGGATGGACACGCGAATGAGCGGCTCTTCTTCAGAAACGAGATTTTCAGAGAGTTTCCCCTCCAATTCTTCGATGAGATCTTCGAAGGTGCACTGATCATCGAGTTGTAAAGTCAGACCATCCCGGGTCCCTTTAATCATTACTTTTTGTTTATGGTCCATGATGATTCTCTCCTTACCCCGTATACTAGTTGTCATCAGCCAACTTCTGCATCAAGTATTTCAGGAATACAAAAGTGAAGAGGAAAAATACGACATTCCCGATCATAGTGGGTAGCAATCGTTGCATCGCATAAGTACCCCAGTCCATTTCCGCTATATTCAAAAATGAATAGATTATATATAGAAGCGTATCTCCTGTTACGACCCCGAATAAGACGAGGAGCGTCACGACAAGGACATTGGACTGAAGCAGCTTATTCAGCCCATGTACGATATAGACCACCAACACATACACCATCATATGGATGCCGATGACATCCGTATATACAATATCCACGAACAAACCGGTACCGAGGGCATACCACAAAGATTGATAGGTTTCATTCGAGTCATAATAAATGGACAACAGCAGCACGAAAAGAAGCGTCCAGTGCGGAACAATCTGCCATTCCCCGTACAATAACGAAGACGGAAGCAGATTCATCGCCATTCCTTCAAGTGCAATCAATAACAAAGCGAGGAGACAGAGCCATACGTGTTTCATGATTCTTCGTCTCCCGCTCTCCCTGTATCGACCGTCTGTTCACTACGGCGGGCGATAATGACATGATTGATTTCATAAAGGTTTGCTGCAGGTTCAATCAGAGCCGTCTTCGTCAGCCCGTATTCGTCATTCCGCACTTCATCCACACTTCCGATCTGAAGTCGACTCGGGAAAACGCCTCCGAGCCCGGAAGAAATCACCTGATCTCCTTCATTGAGCTGTGCTTCAAGGTTGATCCCTCCGAGAACGAGACGTCCCGATTCTTCATCATATCCTTCGATAAGACCGAAGACGTTGTCCCCTTCTTCCCGTACGACCCATGATGAAATCTTATTGGATATATCAAAGCCGCTCAGAAGCTTCACCGTCGAATGGAAAGCGGCCGTGGACTGGACTTTCCCGATCAGACCGTCTTTCGTAATAACGGCCATATCTTTCTCCACGCCATGCTCTGCACCGCGGTTCACCGTCACCTGTTCGAACCACCGCTCCGAACTCCTGGCTATCACCGTCGCCTGCACAGGAGAATATTCGGACAGCCCCTCGGACTTCCCGATCGTACCTCTGAGCTCTTCATTCTCTTTCTCCAGTTCCTGATTCTCTACGATCAGCCCTTCATACTCAGCCAATC
The DNA here is from genome assembly GCF_900100295.1 of Salimicrobium halophilum. GTDB lineage: Bacteria > Bacillota > Bacilli > Bacillales > Halobacillaceae > Salimicrobium > Salimicrobium halophilum. Next base: position 37,953 of record NZ_FNEV01000001.1, on the reverse strand, counting down.
TTCCTTTCAGTACTTCATTCTGTTCATACACCCGAAACACATCCTGGAACGTTTCGATCGAATCATTCACCCACTGGATCGGTGTATTGAAAATCGTTTGTACCCAGCCTGCCGTATCCAGTATGAATTGTTCCGGCACTGTCACTTCTTCCCTGTCCCGCATGGAAAAACCGATCAGTGTCACGATAACGATGAATGCTACGAGTATAGATATAAGTATTTTTCTTCTGAAAAAAGAAGGCATGGTTTCTTTTCCCTATTCCCTTTGACTTCGGCTGGCTACGTTCGGCTGGGATTTGAAATGATTCATGTACTCAAGAGACTTGCCGGTACCGTTGGCGACACAATCAAGCGGCTCATCGGCTATGAAGACGGGCATGTTCGTCTCTTCACTGATGACTTTATCCAAATCTTTCAGCAACGCTCCACCGCCGGCAAGGACGATTCCCCGCTCCATGATATCCGCAGATAATTCCGGAGGTGTCGTCTCAAGCGTAAGTTTCACCGTCTCCACGATCGATTCCACCGTATCGGAAAGGGCTTCGATGATCTCATCAGAATAGATGGTGATCGTCTTCGGCAACCCGGTCAACAGGTCCCTTCCCCGTATTTCCATCTCATCCACCTTCTCTAAAGGTTGGGCTCTGCCGATCGTAAACTTGATTTCTTCCGCTGTTCTTTCCCCGATCATCAAATTATATTTCTTACGGATATGGTTCGAAATCGATTCATCCATTTCATCTCCGGCTACCCGGATCGACTGGCTGGTAACAATCCCGCCAAGCGAGATGATAGCGACCTCTGTCGTTCCGCCACCGACATCGACGATCATACTTCCGGTCGGCTCCCATACTGGAAGACCGGCTCCTACCGCTGCTGCGAAAGGTTCTGCAATCGGATACGCTTCTTTCGCTCCAGCCTGCTTCGTAGCATCGATGACCGCTCTTTCTTCCACCATCGTAATACCGGACGGAACGCATACGATCACATTCGGCTTACTGCTGAAGGAAGAACCGGTCTTCAAAGCCTTCTGCATATAGTATTTGATCATTTCAGCTGTCGTTTCATAATCAGCGATGACTCCGTCTTTCATAGGACGTACGACCCGGATATTCCCAGGTGTTCTGCCGATCATATGATAGGCATCCTGCCCTACCGCTTCAATGTTCCCGTTATTTGCATTTCTCGCAACCACAGATGGTTCACGTACGATGACGCCTTTATTTTTCATGAAAACCAATGTATTCGCTGTTCCCAGATCAATCCCGAGATCTTGTGATAATCCAAACAAACCCAATTCATATCTCCCTTTCTGTAAAACGACTCGATAAGAACAAGCGCCAATCATAAGGAAACCCTTATAATATGGCGCTTGAAATCACGCTTATTTAATTATACGAGAAAATAATTAAAATAGATAGTGGTACAAGTTCAGAGATATCCTTTTTCTTTCAGTGAAATGAACGTACTGTCTCCGATGACCAAATGGTCCAATAATTCAATACCAAGCAACTTTCCGCATTCGGACAACCGTTTCGTAACTTGTATGTCTTCCTGGGAAGGAGAAGGATCTCCGGAAGGGTGGTTATGCACACATACGATAGAAGCTGCTGAACGTTTCACCGCTTCTTTAAATAATTCCCTGGGATGTACTATTGAGCTATTCAAACTACCTACAAAAACGGTACGTTTCGAGATCACTCTATTTTTGACGTCCAGGAACAAAGCTACGAAATGCTCCTGCTTCAGGTGCCTCATTTCTTCCATGACGTATTCCGCCCCGTCTTCAGGACTCCGGATGAGGAACCCTTCCTCCCGTTTTTCATAATGGACCCGTCTGCCAAGCTCCATAGCCGCTATGAGTTGGACTGCTTTCGCCGGGCCTACCCCCTCTATCGTCGTCAGATCATCAACCGTCGCTTCTCTCAACCCTTCGGTCCCCTGCAAGTATACGAGAATCTCATGCGAGAGGCGGTCGATGGGCATCCCTTTCGTTCCTTTGGATAAAAGCACCGCCAGCAGTTCATTCATCGTCAATCGGTCTGCTCCGTACGTCACCAGCTTTTCTCTCGGACCTTCTCCTCTTATATGAGTAACTTTATTCAAGACCGTTCTCCTTTATTCCTATTCTCCTCCGTGCACGTCGAAGTACCGTCATTGTACCCGAGCTCTTCCCTTTCTCCAAATGCCGAAAATAGAGAATTTCTTCTCTTTCTTCGCCTGATTTTTGAACCCTTACTGTACATGTTTGTATTTTTCACGAGTTTCCCTTTCATGAACTCAGGAAAAGAGCTGTTTTTCAAAAAAATGCAGCCATGCTAAAATCCCAAGTTCGTCTGCTGGCTGCGGAATATCATAGTCCTCTCCCCATACAGCTTCTGCATCTTCGCTACCCGGGATTTTTCCGTTTTCCACTTGCCTGACCAGTTCTTTCGCTTTCTCCGGCTGATCCGTCTTCATTTCCCCGGTTACGTTCCATTCTTTCACATACGTCTCCTTATCAATTCCGGCAGCTATCGCCTGGGCTTCCTCTTTGGATGGAGCCTGTCCGATGAACAGGTAATAATACTCCCCGCGATTCCACACAAGAGCAGGAGTACCGGCTGATACAAGTTTGTCTTTCCATCCGTTCGCTTCTTCTTCCGTACTGAAAGCGCCAGTTTGTATGACAAATACGTCCGCCTCCACCTTCACCGTTTCTGCCTTTTTCTCTTGAGCCATCGACACTTCCTTATCATCATTCTCAACCCCCGATGAAGATGGGTCGACGCTTACGAACAACCTCATCAATAAAAGCCCCATACCGAGACTGAGAAGAAACGCCGCACCGACGGAGACGAGCGTGGATTTCCAGGAGAAGGGACGCGATCTTTTCTTCGAGAAAATCTTATGCTTTTTCTTCATATGAAATCACCCCATGCTATAAAACTAGCACAGGGCGAGAAAAAAATAGATCGAATTATGATAGAGAGTTTCGACAAATCATTCTGTTTCAAAAGGTGTCACTTTTCCTGAGGGATCTCCGTAGTTATAACTCGGAGCTTCCGGTTCCAGTGCTTCAAGCGTCGGGTAATGGTAGGTGGAAACACGCACAAAATAATACAGAACTTCCCCGCTCCCCTCTTCTACAGCGGAACTGTCAAAAGTGATCGATTGGATCAATGAATAACGTTCCATACCCTCAAGATTGGATAAGAACTGCATAAGATCTCCGAACGTCTCTGATACCATCTCCAGTTCGTAGGTCAACGGCTGCACACCAGGATCTTCCGTCTCTTCCGCAGGAGCGGATCCATCCACACGGGCGATCGACTGTATAGACGTCCGCGAAGCAGCTTCCGCTCTCTCAAGCATCAAGAGGAACTGATCCTCTTGTTTCTCCACGGGAAGGATATTCTGCAACTGTTTCGATTCCAGCTCCGAAATGGCATCGCTACCGGAATCTTCCCGTAAAATCTCGACGGCATTCTCTTTGGTAGCGACCTGATTATCCAGGGATTCTTTTTCTTCAGTCAAGGGAGAAAGCCACATCGTATAAAGAAGAAAGCCTACCACAACAACCACTGCCACCAGTACTCCGAGCAGCATCGACTGATTACGGTTCCAATAAAATGTCATCCTGGACTTCCTCCTCTTCCGCATCGACATCCACTGCTCCAGGCAGTTCAATACTATAGGAAGCTAGATACGGGGCTCGGTAGTCGAAAGGATCGACCGCCGCGTCAGCCTCTTCCCCCGTTACTCCAAGCAGCTGAACTTCCGAGGTTCTCTCATATTCATCGAGAAGATCGAGATAGGCAGCTGTCTCCTGAAGGTTATCAAGTCTTACGTCCATGGTGATGACATTGCTTTCTTCAAGCGCAAAGTATTCTATGTACCCTCTCTCCGGCAGTAAAGCGACCATTTCCCGCACCAATTCTGTTACGGAGGAGTACTCCCCTTGAAGTTGATTCACGGCTTCCTGGAGCTGTTGTCTCTCTGTACCGATCTGATCGGTCGAAGTGGAAAGTTCTGTTTCCGTTTCCGAAAGCTCGGCGAGTTCCGCCTCTAACTGACTCGTTTCTTCCTGCACTCCCTGTGCTTGCCACCAGAAAACCAGACATAAAAGGAGAACGAGCACTACAGCGCCCACAACCAGAAGGTAGGGGGTTCCGTTTTTTTGTTCTCTCTCTTCTAATAGATTGATCTGAACAGCTGCCATCGTCTCCCCCCTTATCTTCTATATCTGTAAGAAAGTCCTGTCACATCCGCGTATTTGAAAGGAGCACCATTCTCGAGCACGTCACCGGACAAGTACTCGACGGGGACGGCCAGCTGTTTGTCCGCTTCCTCCCGCACGTTCCCGAGTTCGGGAAAGTCTCCACTCAGTACAACCCCTGTTACTGGTTGCTGATTCTTACTGACGGAATATCTGTAAAAGTTCATCAGTTTGTTCAGCTCGGCGATCTGCGTCTGGATGTAATCATCTACGAATACCCGCTCGTCATGTTTGGGCTCAAACACTACTTGCCCCTTCCGCTCGTGCACCTCCCAGAGAGAAGTAGGTAAATCGGATTTCATGAATCGGGAGAACCTCGGAGTATCCTGATGATAGGCGGTCACAGAAACACCATCCACGTTCCAGTCCACAAAGAGAAGATGCTCTTCTTTTTCCGGCACCCTGGTATGCTCATAACACCGATAAAGGGAAAGGAAAGAGACATCCGCCGCTGCTACTTTCAGTTTCGCTTTTTTCAGCACTTCTTCCAACTGATTGACGTTGGGTGAAGGGTAAGCGAACAGAAGAACGGAGGAAGTCCCCTCGATGGGAGCAACATCAATGACCGGATCTTCGTAGGGCAAATGAATCGTCTCGCCAAGCTGGCTGTATATGTATCCCTTTGTCTCTTCGGCAGGCACAAAATCCGGGATGTCTACCGTGCGGACAAGCACATGCTGATCAAGCAGCTGGACAATCGTCGTCGCTCGCTTAAGCCCATGCTCGTCGATGATGTCTTCGAAGAATAACTGGAGGCGCCTCGGGTCATAAACGACTCCCTCTTCTAAGACGGACGATGGAAGACGAACTTCCCCGTAATGGTCGATTGTCCCTTCTCCGCCCGTACCGTAGCGGATCACATGGTTTTTGATACTGAGATATAATACTTTTTTATTTCGGAACATAGGTCTCTCTCCTCAAAAGCTTCCAAGATACCAATCTATTATCATCGTACCAGAAAAATGAGTGATACAGGCACTGATTAAAATAAAAGGTCCAAACGGAATCGGCTGCTTCCGGGAAATCACTTTCGTCACCAGCAGCCCTCCCCCGACAATCGCACCGAAAAAGGCGGACAGGAAAAACGTCAGCAACAACGCTTTCACACCCATCACGAATCCCAGCAGCCCGAATAACTTCATATCTCCTCCGCCCATGCCGCCCTTACTGATCAGAATGACAAGCGCCGTCATCCCTGCTCCGAGTAGCCCGCCGACAAGTGGTGACCATAAAGGTTCCGGATAGTCGAACAGAAAATAAACGGCAAACAAAGCAAGGAAGAAAAGAATGATAGGTGTAGGAAGTACCATGTATTTTATATCGGAGACGATGAGGATATGTGTGAGGGATCCGAGCAAAAGAGCATAGATAAGAGGTAGCGACCAGCCGTGGTACCAGAAAGAGAAAGCGAAAAAACCACCGGAAAACAGCTCCATCAGTGGATACATCGGGGAAATGGCAGCTTTGCACCCGGAACATCGACCTCGAAGAAACAGCCAGGAAAGCACCGGAATGAGCTCGTACCATTGAAGTTTTTTGTGGCAGTTGGGGCAATAGGATCGTTCTTCTGAGAAGAGGGAACGATCAGGAACCCGTAAGCCTACTACGTTGAAAAAAGATCCGAAGATTAATCCGAATAGAAAGAAGATTGCCGTCATGTGTTCACCGTCTTTTCGTTATGTATAGAAAAGCCCCTCCAAGATAAGAGGGACGATCTACTTTATTCATTTACTGATGACCTATCTAAATTGGCAGCATTCACCATATCAGCAGTACTACTACTAGAGCCTATAGAGAATGATGTTCCATCCAAATACACATAATAAGGAGAAGAGCCTGATGCATTTGGAGCGTATCTTACTGCCCCTTCATTGTAAGAGTTCCCTTCAGTGTCTTCTAAACCCTCTTCAATAAAACCGCCTTCTATTAATGCATAGTCACCATTCTCAGGGTCGTGAGTACCACTCAAGTTAATGGTAGTTCCAGCAGGTACATTCTCTTGTGTGACCATTAGTCTAGCAGCTTCAATCATCTGTTCAGCATTAGCTACGGTAGCATCTCTTTCCGATCTATCAATCAGTCCTGTGATACTCGGTACAGCAATCGCTGCTATAATTCCCAAAATAACGATAACGGCAAGCAATTCTACCAGCGTAAATCCTTTAGCGTCCTTCAAAATCTTTCTGAACTTCTTCATGTTGCTATCCCCTTTTCTCCTTTATTTTGACAATGTCCATATCCGATCATTGTCACTAAAAAAACCAGAAAACCAGTCAAGGTTCCCTGGCCGGTTGCACTACTGGCTCCTGAACTTCCAAGTGCCCACGTACGGAAGTCCCATCGCTGCCTCCTAGAGAGAAGTTTCCACGATTCCTTTAGTCCTAAACCCATTATAATGAACAATTTCACCTGTGTCTACTACTGTATCTCCTCGAAAAGGCTGAACATCGGCACAGCAATCGCGAGAATGATGACCCCGACGATGACGGAGAGTACCACAATCATCACTGGTTCGATCAACGTCTTGATCCGATCGGTCACGTGATCGATTTCATTTTCATAAAAAATGGCTACTTTCTCGAACATTTGATCCAGGGTCCCTGTTTTCTCCCCTACGGTTATCATCTGAGTCACAAGTACCGGAAATGCCCAGTGATTCTTTAGTGGCGTCGCCATAGATTCTCCCCGTTCCAGGGACGTATACACCTCTTTCAATTTCTCCTCGATCACTTTATTCTGTACGACACGCTGCACCATTTCCACAGACTGGAGCACCGGTACAGAACTTTGGAACAGAGAACTGAGGGTCCGCGCCATCCGGGCATGAACCGCTTTCTGGACAATCGGGCCGAAAATCGGCATTTTCATTTTCGCATAATCCATGTAATAGGCAGCTGTCACATTCCTCTCCAACAGCTTCAGAGCGAGCATCACCAGAAGCGGAAGAAAGATGATCAGCCACCAGATGGAGCCGAATAGATCACCGACCGAGAGAATGAACTGTGTGAGCGGAGGAACCTCACTGCCGAACGACTGAAACATTGATGCGAATCTTGGCACGATGAACGTCAGCATGAACACGACAATTGCAAACGCAATCACTCCGACTACGGCAGGGTACGTAAGGGCTGAATAGATTTTCTGCCTCAACTCATACTGCTTCTCGTAATAATTGGCCATCCGTTCCAGCGCTTCATCCAGGTTACCGCTCAATTCCCCGGCTCTCATCATTTGAATGAACATCGGCGGGAAGACCTTATCATGTTTTGCAGCTGCATCTGAGAATGGCATACCACCTTCGATATCCCGCTGAATCATCTGCAACGTGTCTTTCAATGTACGGTTGGAAGTCTGTTCGATCAGGATCTCTGTAGCTTCTACCAGAGAGACTCCAGCCTGGATCAGGGTGGAAAACTGACGTAAGTAAAGCACGAAATGCTGATTCTTCACCCGTTTCCCGAGATTGATCTCTTTGTATAGAAGGCTATCGAGTTTCTCGAGTTGCCTGATATAGATACCTTCGTTCCCTAATTTCTCGCGGACTTCCCGCTCACTCTCCGCTTTCTTTCTTCCCCGGACAATCTTCCCTGTTCTATTTCGTCCCTGATATTTGAAGTAGGCCATCTAAGATTCCTGGCTTTCTTCGCTCATCTTCGATTCGTCGATGACCCCTTCTTGAACGAGGTCCTGAATCGACATCTGAAGGGTGTGCATCCCGTCTTTTTTCGACGTCTGCATCACGTTCTGCAGCTGATGGATCTTATCATTACGAATTAGGTTCTTGACCGCTGAAGTGTTATTCAGGATTTCCGTAGCCGCTCTTCGTCCCTTTCCATCTTTCGTAACGAACAGTCGCTGAGATATTACCGCTTCGAGTATCCCTGCAACCTGCACTCTGATCTGGGACTGCTGGGAAGGGGGGAATACATCAATAATACGATCGATCGTCTGTGCCGCATCTCTCGTATGAAGCGTCCCCAGCACTAAGTGACCGGTCTCCGCAGCGGTGATCGCTGTGGAAATCGTTTCGAGGTCCCGCATTTCCCCTACGAGAATGACGTCGGGGTCCTGACGCAAACAGGCCCTGAGACCATTCGCGAAATTGCTCGTATCAAAGCCTACCTCGCGCTGATCGATAATGGAATAGCGATGTTTATGTAAATATTCTATCGGGTCTTCCAGGGTGATGATATGTCTCGGAAACTGTTGATTCATATAATCGATCATGCTTGCGAGCGTCGTGCTTTTCCCGCTTCCGGTCGGTCCTGTGACCAGCACCAGCCCCTGATCTTTTTCCGCAATATCTTTCAGGATCGAAGGCATGTTCAATTCATCGATCGAAGGGATACGCGTCGGGATGATACGAACGGCCATAGAAATACAGCCTCGCTGCTTATAAGCATTCACACGGAATCTAGATACTCCGGGGATGCCGTATGAAAAATCGATTTCGCCTTCTCTGTCCATCTTTTCCTGAAGCCCCTCAGGAAGAATCGCACGCACCATGCCTTCCGTATCTTCCGGTTTCAACGACTCTTTTCCATATTGCTTCAGCTTTCCGTGCAACCGGAAAATGGGAGGAACACCCACAGTTAGGTGGATGTCAGAGGCTTCTAACTGGTGGGCCGCCTTCATCAACTGTTCTATTTTTTCCTTCAAGGTCATCCCTCCTATTCACTCAACGCTACTCTTAATATTTCTTCGATCGTCGTCGCACCCTGCTTTACTTTAAGTAACCCATCATCAAGGAGGAAAATCATGTCCCGGTCCCAGGCATATTTCCTTATCTCTGTTGTGGAACGGTTGTTCATCATAAGCGTGCGTATTTCATCATCCACCACGAGAACTTCCTGGATCGCCATTCGCCCGCGATATCCACTGTAGTGACACGTTTCGCAACCTTTTCCACGATAAACGTGATCGATGCTAAGGCCGCGCTTCTCAAATTGTTCCGCTTCCATTTCCGTCGGTGCCTGCTTCTCTTTACAGTCGTTGCAGATTCTGCGCACAAGCCGTTGGGCAACGATTCCGGCAAGAGAGGATACAACGAGATACGGTTCGATATCCATGTCGATCAAACGGGGGATGGAATCGATCGCACTATTCGTATGCAGGGTTGAAAATACAAGGTGACCGGTCAAAGACGCACGTACCGCTATTTCTGCCGTTTCGGAATCACGGATTTCCCCGACCATGACAATATCAGGGTCCTGACGCAGAATCGACCTCAATCCATGGGAAAACGTCAATCCGACACGATTGTTCACCTGGACCTGGTTGATCCCTTCGAGCTGATATTCGACCGGGTCTTCAATCGTAACGATATTCTTCTCATCCGTGTTCAGATGATTCAAGGAAGCATATAACGTAGACGATTTACCTGAGCCGGTAGGACCCGTCAGCAAAATCAACCCGGAACTTCTTTCCACTAAATCCAGATAACGACGGTAGTTGATTTTATTGAACCCGAGTTCTGTCAGACGATTCAATACGCTACCCAGGTCAAGAATACGGATAACGATTTTCTCCCCGTACACAGTAGGCATAATGGATATACGCAAATCGACAGGTGTCGATCCCACACTCGTTTTGATACGACCATCCTGAGGAAGACGATTCTCCGTTATGTTCAAGTTGGCCATGATTTTCACCCTGGCAATCAGGGAATTCTGGATACGTTTCGGAAGCGACCGTTCCGTACGCAGCATTCCATCGATCCGGTAGCGTACCAGCACTTTCCCTTCCTGAGGATCTACGTGAATGTCACTGGCCTTCAACTGTACCCCGGCCTGCAGAAGCTGGTCCACCGTCTTGATCGCAGGAGCACTGTCGGGATCCGCTTCCGGTTCTTCCTCTGACTCTTTCAGGTTGTACTGTTTGTTGATGGTCTGAACAATTTCATCTCTCGTTGCGATGACCGGATCGATCTGGAAGCCTGTAGCCATCTGCAAATCTTCAATTGTATAATAGTCCATCGGATCATTCATAGCGAGGATCAGCTTCTCACCCTGTTGTTTCAGCGGCATCACAAGGTTTCTGATCGCAAACTCTTTCGATACCAGGTTAAGCAGGGAATCATCAATCGGATACTGATACAAAGAAATTCTAGGTACCCCGAGCTGGATTTCCAACACCTGAATCAGCTGCTGCTCGGTGATCAGTCCACGCTCAAGAAGAACGTCTCCGAGTTTCTGATCCTGCCTTTTCAACTCCAGTGCTTCCTTGATCTGCTCTTCCGTGATCAGCCCCGATTGTTTCAGTATATCCCCGAGTCTTCTTCGTTCTACCACCCAATCACCTCTTCCTTCAAAAACACGCCCGCTCGTTAATTACTGGTTATTTTTTATCATTGCCTGGTTCCCAAAGAGATGGAGGGGAAGACCCATCATTACCATCAGTGTCGGGGCCTTCTTCTTCATTCTCCTCACTTTCTCCCGAATCGTTATTGCTACCTTGTCCATTTTGCGAATCAGCTTCTGATTCATCTTGCCCCTGATCTTCACTATCCTCATCATTGATCGCTGGTGTTGAAGAACCTACATCTCCCTCTCCTCCGTCTACACCAGTTCCGCTCGAGTTTTCATCGGAACTCAGCAACGAAACAGGATATCTTTCGACAACCGTATCTACCGGAGGGTAATAGTCCTCCGTTAGCAATTGTCGTTCCTCTTCTCCTGCCTGTTCCTTATAAACCTCGACGACTCTTCCGTCTTTTCCTTCTTCGATAAGAACTTCATCTCCTGGAGTGACAGAGGTCGAGTAGCGGATCGTCTTCCTCGGTTCGACTTCTCCTGCCTGAGATACTACTGTCCTTATATTTTCCGTGAATGGATAGCCTGTCCATACTGCTTGAAGGTTTGCCCCATCAAGCTCTAGATGAACGTAATATCCCATGGAAGTCGTATTCGTAAACTGTAGATCCTCTTTTCCTTTCCAGTCGACCGCAGCTTCTTTTCCAAGCTCTGCATAGTCCGGGAGACGCAAACTGATATGCCTTTCTTCTGTAAGAAACGGCGTCTCAAGTAAGGATCCATAAATGGCTGTGGCTGTCTGACTTAAAGCTTTCTCTTCCATGGATTCCGCGATATCCCCTACCTGTTCCAGTAGAGATACGGTCGATTTTCCAGGGACCCGCCAATCCCCGATACGATTGATGAGACTTTCCACATCTTCTGTTTCACTCAGGGAAATCGAGTAGGACGCCACCTCTTCAAAAAGCTCCTCTGTGTTCTCCGGAACAAAAGAATAAGCATTATATTCAAGAGCTTCTTCCGGCAAACGGGACGCCTCGAATTTCACCTGATCTTTAAATTGCTCCATCTGGAAGTGAGGGGTCAATGTTTCCGGAAGCTTTTCTTGTATACTGCTTTCGAAGTCGTTGCTAAGAGCAACTTTCCACTCATATTGGCCACTTGAAGAGATTTGTTCTACCGTTTCTTCGATCTGAAAATCAATCATCGAAATAGGAATCTCCAAAGATCCACTCCCTGTGTTCAGCCGGATATAAGAACGATCCGACCAACCGGCTACTTCCGCTTCAAGAAGCTCTGAAGCTTTTTCCGAGTTCATACCACTGACATCCGTCCCTCCTACTGATACAGAAGACGGCAACTCACCAGTGTTTTCAACGGCAGCTGACCAGGCGAGATTTCCCCCATAGCTGAAAACCAGTAAGATAGCAACCATGCCACTGAACAATCCAAGGATTTTTTCATTACTCATCGATCCACCTCCTGCTCCTCTACCGGCTTGATATCTTCAAGTTCGAACGCGTCTTCTATATTTCTCGAGCTGCTTTCCGGTTCTTCTTCCTGTGAGGAAAATTCTCGGTCTTGTTTCTGTTTCCCTCTGGCGGCCAAAAGTTCTTCTTCCAAATCTATGTCTTCGATAGTTGGAGGAGTTTCCGGTTCGTGCTTTTCAAACTGGATATCTTCCATTTCGTATTCAAGTTCATCGAGAATTACTTCCTCAGGTTCCTCATAAGTATCTTCTTTCAATGGTTTTTCGAAGGGTTCAGGTGCGGGAGGTACATCGACAACTTCCTCCGGTTCTTCTACTTTAACCAGGGAAGCGTCGTTTTCGTAATCCACTGGTTTCTCTGATGGAAAGTGTATATCTTCCTGCTCCTGATAGTCACCCTCCATCATTTTTCTGAGGACCAATGTGTAAACAGCAAATATCATGACGGCTGCAAATAATAAAGCAATCAGCACAGGAAAGGTTACAGATGCCAAAAGGGTGAAACCGGTAATCGCGACAGCCGCAACCAGCAATATAATTTTGTTCATAATAGTGAACCCGAAATCAATGAAAAATAAAAGTACGGTCACGATCATAGCTCCGATTATGAATCCGATTAGACTGCCCATTGACCTATCCCCCCTGACAACTTGGTATATTATCTGCGTTTGTATTACCAGTCACACATATATTCAGATCTCCGATAACAGATGCCTCCGGGTTATCAAAATATGCGTTCCCGTCAATGGCTATCGTTGCTTTAGCCGTCTTTTTATCGACAATGAATTTATCTGTGCCAACAAACACGTCTCCGTTTACTTTTATGATGTTTCCACCATTCATGGACAAACTCGTTAGATCGAAAAACGCAAATCCATTAATAGTTATTGTATTACTTCCATTCATAATAAAGGTATCTTCTAACCAAACTCTACTTCTCTCTTCGAATATAGGGTCTTTTATACTGGAGCTCCCATTACATGATTCTGCTTTAATTCTGTAATCCCCGGGTTCGAAGGTTTCGATTTTACCACCATTCGAATTACCATTCCCTCGTCCTTTCCCTCGCTTTTCACAAATGTTTGTTGCATCTTCAGAATTCAATACATTTTCAAGATTTTCTTTTTCGTCTATTATGTTATCTTCCCAATTACTTTCTACTATTTTTTCAGAAATGGAAAGGACTCCCGCAATTATCTCTTCCTGGCCATCTACGATTCCCTTAGCTTCATATTGATAAGTCAAAGGGGCTCCTGAAGTATTCTCGAGAGTAACAATGTATTCTCCTTCACCGAGACTTCTCTCGGTAATCGAATGGTTGCCAGCCCACTGCTGGATAATCGTACTGACTGTTTGATTTTCATTAATCTGAGAAGAAGCTTCATCTTTCACAGATTCGAAGCTTGATGTGATATATTCCTGCCCCATCATTGCAAGACTATCTGCCTGAATACTTTCTTGGGAACGTTGGGTCTGTGCTCCAGTAGATAGGATAATTGACGCAAGAGTACCTAGTAGCAACATGGTTACTACAATAGTCAATAATACCGTGACGAGTGCTATTCCTTTCTCATTATTCATAAGCACTCTCCCCCTTAATATATCGGTAGGTTTCAGTCAAAAATTGATAGTTGTCACCGGATAAACGATACACCTCAATAGATACAGGGTATAGTTCAGACTCATGATCCTCTAAACAATGAGATTTCAGTAGAAGATTATACGCCTGTCCCCCAGACGTGGTATAATTCACGTAAGACTCAGGTCCTGTTTCGTAATCAGGGGAATCAACCGTTATAGCATCTAATGGAACTATTCCAGCTTCTTCCCTCACTTTACAGGACTCAGCATTATTTCTAATATCCTGCCTTATATCAGAGTTAGCCAACACTGTATCAGAAGCAAGCTCTGCTACGTGTATAGCATCCAATTCATTTTCCACTCGATTGGAAAGAACGAGTTGATCACTGAATAAAGAGAGAAATACAGAAATGATCACCCCAAAAAGCGTGATAGCTGCCAATATTTCAATCAATGTCAGTCCTTTGTCATTTTTCACATCGCATCACTACCTTTGCTATAGAGGAGATTTATATATATGTATCGATTATCTAACGATAAAGGCATTACTCTGGTCGAGTTACTCGCCGCCATTGCACTAATAGGTATTATCGGCGTCATCTCTTTCCGGCTTTTGACTGGAATGTTCAGTGCGAATCTCATAGCTGAAAATGACATTTCTTTAAAACAGGAAGCTAATATCATCTTAACCTCTATAAGAGAAAAGGCACAAGTGGAAGACGTGGAGTTACAGGTTCCTGAGGAAGAATCCCTACTTGTAAACGGGAAGGACGTTCTAACAAAAGATGATATTATTATAACTGAATTTCATGCAGAAAACCGTTCTGATAGTGAGGAAACTGTCGAAAAATCGTTATTCCCTTCAAATAGTGGTTCGAGTTTCACCTCAGAAGTTTCTGAAACGTTGGTTGTTTCTATGTCTATCACAACAAAAGAAGGAACATCTATTTATGAAATTTCTAGCGTAATTCCGGGGCTCGCAGACCCAAATAGAAATTATACGATAGAAACCCCTGAGGAAGATGACCCCAATAGCCCAGGGAGTGGTGGAGATGACGAAGACCCTTCTCCTGAGCCACCTGCTTATGAAATATTCACAACACAGGAGGAATTTGAAGCTCTTGATCCTGCAAATATTAATGGATGGGTAGAAGGACATCCTGACAGCAACAACGAATACACACTTACTGAAAATACAATTCTCGATTCCCGTTTCCCCAGGAACTATCAAGGACAAAATACTTTCGAAGAAAATTTCTGGGCAAAGTACGATAATATGTATTTGAACAACCACAACGTAACGATTGAAGAAAGTATGTATGTTAACCACGAATCAATATGGAACAATAATAACTCAGTAAAAGCAGGCGGGAATGCTCTATTCAGAGATGATGTCACCATTAGAACCCAGTCTTCTTTCGATGCTTTCAACACTTATTTCCGGGGAAATATAAGTGTTCCGAACTCCGGAATCATTGATACAAGAGGTAGCATACGAGTTGATGGAAAAACAATATTAAGATCTCAGGCAAAGTTAAAGACAAACGGCTACTTCTTCGCCAACGGGAGTGTGAATTTAAGCAATAATACGAACCGGATTGAGGCTGTAGAAGATATTTATTTGAACAGTGGAGGCACCTTGAATGGGGCATCAATTCAATCCGGGGGTACTATGAACCTGGACGGAGGATTCACATTACAGAATAATGCTTCCCTTACAAGTGGTGGTGTGATGAATGGAAGTGGATCTATGACTCTTCGTTCGAATTCCACACTCTACGCAGAGGATAGCATCGACTTGGATGGATCCTTTTTAGTAGACGGAACAATCACTTCTGAAGGTGACATTTCTATTTATGGATCTGTAAGCGGAAGTGGAACTATATGCGCCACTGGTAATATTTCTACTATAGGAGCTGTTGGTCAACAGGTTAAAATTAAAGATAATCGAAACAACTTTAATGGCTGTAAGTAACACACTTAGTTATAAGTTGGCGAATAAATAAAAGGCTCGCGCAAATTTTGCACGAGTCTTTTATGCTTCCACAACAGCCACCCTATCCCGGCCCTGCTGCTTCGCTCCTGTATACATAGCCTGATCCGCTTTCTGCATAACATCTGCAGGATGATCTCCGTGAATTGGATACGTCGCTACTCCGATGCTTGCCGTGAGATCCACTTCCAGCGGTTCTTTCTCAGCTTTTATATGTTTGTACACGACGAAAGGTTCGTCCGTGATAACTCTTCGAATGAACTCTGCTTTTTCTTCCGCTTCTTCTTTGGAGATGTTCTCCAAAACGACGACGAACTCTTCCCCGCCATACCTTGCGACGGTCGAAGATTTATCAAGAGAGTCTTCGAGGCGCCTGGCGAACTGCACCAGGATTTCATTGCCACTTTCATGCCCATACGTATCATTCACCCATTTGAAATAATCGATGTCTATCATAATGAACGAAAATACCGAAGACTCCTGATAACTGTTCATCAATTTTTCCAGGTAGCGATAATTGAACGCACCCGTCAGACCACATCGTTCTTCCTTATTTTTGAGACGTTCATAGACACGTGCATTCTCAATGGCTACCGCAAGAAAATTGCTGAGGATTTTCAAAAGTTGGAATTGCGCCTGGCTGTACTTCCGTTTCCTTGAAGAGAATAACGTAATCACGCCGACAATCTGACCGAAACGGAACATCGGTACAGTCATGACGCTCTCCATTTCAGACTTTTTATAAATATCAGCGTAGTTCTTCCAGGAGCGGTGATCAGGGAAAATGGTCCCTTTCCGGCTTCGCCACGTTTCCCTGCTGATGCTCGGTATACCTGTAACGTCACGACTGGATTTGTTCGTAATTCCTGTGTTACCGACTTCCCGGATAAGAGTCATCTTTCCTTTTTCAGGTATATCCAATATGTACACCTGATCCGCATCAAATAGCGGTTTCACCCGCTCTGTGAATATATCGAGCACCTCTTCGACTCTTTGAAAAGAGGCAAGTTCCTGTCCGATTTCACCGGATTTCCTCAAATACCCATTCATGAGACGGCTATGGTGCAGATATCTCAATATGGCAGATACGATCAGAAGCGGTACACCGAGAAGTCCTAAAGCCTGGACCCCGATATCAACGTATAGTACAAAAAGCAGGAAGCCGAGCGGGAGAATCGCCAGGCTTGTGAAATACTCCCAAATGTCGCCGAGGGTCACCCACGGCTCTCTTTTACCGTACAGCCACTTGCTTATCATTTTTATAGATCCCTGGTTCAATCCAATCTGCACTAAGGCATATCCAAGAACCGCACCGACTGCCTGAGGCGTTTCGAGCACTGCCGCTCCATGGACACCGCCAAGCTGATAATAGACGAAAGCGGCTCCGGTAGACACGAACAGGAACATCAGCATATTCAACGGCAGACGGTACAATTGTTCTTTCGGCACACGTATCTTCCACATCAGCATGAACAGTCCGAGCTGTGTCAGGATGATCTCATAGAACAACCCTTCACTTAAGAAAACCGCAAAAGATATACCGTATGTAAAAAAGATGGGTCTATCCCCGATGATAATCGGAAAAAAAGCTACCGCTGAAGCAAGAACCGCAAACCATATCACATCAGGATTAAATACGGGATCTGTGTAGTTATAAATAAACAAAAAAGAGGCAGGCCAAACGACTACCCAGGTGATCCAGATGAAGATCTGCTTTTTCCGTTCCATCGTTCAACGCTCCCTCTCTCATTTTTGAATTTGTCAGATAATTATAATCTATCATAATCCATCATAGGGTTCAATATATTTCCTTATTTCGGAAATAAAATAAAGAGACCCGGTACATAGGATGATGTCGTTTTTCCTATACGATTGTCGAAACGCCTCATAAGCGTCTTTTCCCCTCGTATAATACGTGAGAGAAGCATCTATGAAATGATAATCTTGTTTCTGAAGTGCTTTCGGAAATTCGAAAGAAACGACAGCAATTTCTTCTGCCACTTCACGTATCAATCCGATCATTTCCTTGACCGGTTTTCCGTGAATGGCACCATAAATGACAAGGATCCGCTTGTCTGCGTATTGTTTTTTCAACGTTTCCACAAGAGCGATCGTACCTTCAAAGTTATGCGCCCCATCGAGCAGCGTAAGTGGTTCTTCCCGGATCACTTCCATCCTCCCCGGCCATTTCGTTTCAAAGAGTGCTTGGGCGTAAAGCGTCCGATCCATGTTCCATCCTTGCTTTTTCAGAAGCTCGATGGCTGTAACAGCAAGAGAAGCGTTCTTCTTTTGATGCTCCCCGATCATCGTGAGCTCATAGTGCTCCTCTGTTTGAAACTGATACACAAAAGTAGCAGCTTCTTCACTCTTCACAAAAAAGTCTTCATTTAATTGATAAAGGGATGCCAAAAATTTTTCTGCTGTCTCTACTATCACCGCTCTAGCTTCTGGTTGTTCCACTCCGCTTACGACAGGCACACCCTCTTTAATGATTCCGGCTTTCTGCGTGGCAATCTCAGAGTAACTTTCCCCGAGAATATCCTGATGGTCGAGTCCTATATTCGTAATGATTGAAAGAGCGGGAGTAATGATGTTCGTCGAATCGTACAGCCCTCCGAGGCCTGTTTCAATCACCATGACGTCCACCGCTTGCTCCTCAAAGTACAGAAAGCTCATCATCGTGATTACTTCGAATTCCGTCGGTTCTCCGATCGGAAGTTCTGTCGCTTCTTCCACCAGCGGTTTCACTTTCTCGACCATATGTATAAGGTCTTCATCAGAAATCGGACCCCCGTTTATACTGATCCGCTCATTGAAATGCGTAATATAAGGGGAAGTGAAGGTCCCTGTCACGTAGCCTTGCTTTTGGAGCAGGTTCCGCAAAAAAGATGTAGTCGACCCTTTCCCATTCGTGCCTGCCACGTGTATAGCCGGTACTTTCTTTTCCGGATGCCCCAGTTTGTCGGCCATCCACTCCATCCGTTCCAGTCCCGGTTTGATCTTGAATTTGCTCCGGCTGTGAATCCAGTCGAGCGCATCCGTCTTATTCATCGTCTACCCCTTCCTATTAAAAAGAGCACCTCTAAAGCCGGTGCCCTTTTTGACTAACATCTATACTACTTTCCTTACGCCTTCAGTTCTTCGATTCGTGCTTCCACTTTCGCCCGTTTGTCTAGATAATCCGCTTCTTTTTCTTTCTCGGCATCGACAATATGGGCAGGAGCTTTTTCGACGAACCTTTCATTCGACAGTTTGCCCTGGACAAGCTTCACTTCTTTGTCCCATTTCTCGCGCTCTTTCTCCAGGCGTGCGATTTCATCCTCAAGGTTCATCAACCCTTCCAGAGGCAAGTAGAGGGACGCACCAGTGACCACAGAGGACATCGCTTTATCTGGAACATCGACCTCAGTAGCGATCGTAAGTTCACTCGGGTTACAGAACTTCTCGAGGTAGTTGCGGTTCCCTTCGAGTTCTTTCACGACATCTTCGCTTTCTGCCTGGATAATCAGCTTGATCTGCTTGGACATCGGCGTATCCACTTCAGCTCGAATGTTACGTACAGAGCGGATGATGGATACAAGACGCTCCATCTCTGTAACCGCCTGCTTATTGTCGAGCGTGGCATCAGCTACCGGCCATTCGCTTACCGTAATCGACTCTCCCTTATGAGGAAGGTGCTGCCAGATTTCTTCTGTAAGGAACGGCATGAACGGATGTAGCATGCGCATCGTACGGTCGAGCGTGTAAGCTAGAACCGAACGCGTCGTATGGATCCGCTCTTCATCTTCGCTGTATAAAGGAAGCTTCGCCATTTCGATATACCAATCACAGAAGTCATCCCAGATGAAGTTATAAAGGTGACGTCCTGCTTCCCCGAAGTCATAATGATCGACGTTCTTCGTCACTTTCTCGATGGTTTCGTTCAATCTGGTCAGAATCCAGTCATCGGCGACCGATCTATTCTTCGTTATATCGATATCTTCATAACGGAGCTCTCCCATATTCATCAATGCGAAACGGGAAGCGTTCCAGATTTTATTGGCGAAGTTCCACGTAGCCTCTACTTTCTCCCAGGTAAAACGCATATCCTGACCTGGAGCGGAGCTTGTAGAAAGCAGGTAACGAAGAGAATCTGCTCCGTATTTATCGATGACATCCATCGGATCCACACCGTTACCGAGGGATTTACTCATCTTCCGACCTTCACCGTCACGAACGAGTCCATGGATCAATACATCCTCAAACGGACGGCGGTCGGTGAATTCGATCGATTGGAAAATCATGCGGCTGACCCAGAAGAAGATGATGTCATATCCCGTAACAAGAGCGTTGGTCGGGAAGTAACGTTTGAAATCTTCATTGTCCTCGTCGGGCCATCCCATTGTGGAGAAAGGCCACAGCGCGGAAGAGAACCACGTATCGAGCACATCTTCATCCTGTTTCCAGTTCTCTACGTCTTCCGGCGCCTCTTTTCCGACATATACTTCGCCGGTCTCTTTGTGATACCAGGCAGGAATACGATGTCCCCACCATAGCTGTCTCG
Organism: Salimicrobium halophilum; assembly: GCF_900100295.1. GTDB lineage: Bacteria > Bacillota > Bacilli > Bacillales > Halobacillaceae > Salimicrobium > Salimicrobium halophilum. The sequence continues at coordinate 17,838 of NZ_FNEV01000001.1, read as the reverse complement.
AAATACACCAGTCACGGATATTCTCCATCCAGTTCAAGTATGTCTTCTCGAAACGGTCAGGAACGAAATTCACCTTGTCGTCTGTTTTCTGCTGGTCGACCGCCGTCTTTGCGAGCGGCTCCATGTTGACGAACCACTGTGTAGACAAGTACGGCTCCACGACAGCACCGCTGCGTTCTGAGTGACCGACGGAATGCATATGTTCTTCGATCTCGAACAGCACGCCTTCTTCCTGAAGATCTTTCACGAGCTGCTTACGGCAAGCGAAACGATCCATGCCCTGATACTTACCGGCATTCTCATTCATCGTGCCATCTTCGTTCATGACGAGGACACGCTCCAGATCATGACGGTTTCCGATTTCGAAGTCATTCGGATCGTGAGCCGGTGTGATCTTCACAGCACCGGAACCGAACTCCTGATCCACATAGTCATCAGCGACGATGTCGAGTTCTCTGCCGATGACCGGAAGGACGGCTTTTTTACCGATCAAATGCTTGTAGCGCTCATCTTCCGGATGCACAGCGATTGCCGTATCTCCTAGCATCGTTTCCGGTCGGGTCGTTGCAATCGCAATCGTACCTTCCTCATCCTTCAACGGATATTTCATATGATAGAAAGCACCCTGCACGTCTTTATATTCCACTTCGATATCAGACAGAGCCGTCTGCGTATCAGGGTCCCAGTTGATGATATATTGGCCTCTGTAAATGAGATCCTTTTCATAAAGGCGGACGAACACTTCTTTCACTGCATCCGACAAGCCGCTATCGAGCGTGAACCGTTCTCTGGAGTAATCAAGACCGAGTCCGAGCTTTTCCCACTGGGAACGGATGAAGTCGGCATACTCCTCTTTCCATTCCCACGACTTCTCGAGGAACTGTTCCCGGCCGAGGTCGTAGCGGGACGTGCCCTGCTCCTTCAATTTCGCTTCCACTTTCGCCTGCGTAGCGATTCCGGCGTGGTCCATACCCGGAAGCCACAGCACATCATAGCCCTGCATACGCTTCACGCGCGTAATGATATCCTGAAGTGTCGTATCCCAGGCATGCCCCAGGTGGAGCTTCCCTGTTACGTTCGGCGGCGGGATGACAACCGTATACGGCTCCTTCTCGCCTGCGCCTTCTGCTTCGAAGTATTTTCCGTCGATCCAGAACTGATAACGATCCTTCTCGACTTCATTCGGATCGTATTTCGTAGACATTTCTATATCTTTCATTCAGACACCCTCCTCTTTTTCCATACAAAAAACCCTTTCCTCCAGCTAAGGACGAAAGGGTTCGATTCCGTGGTACCACCTTAATTTACAGAATGACTCTGTACACTTCATTCGGTCATAACGGTCCGGGGCCGGCTTTTCCTACTACTCGTTCAGAAAAGCTGCTAATAGAGCTACCTTCTGTCTACAGGGGTTTAGAAAACTTCCAGCATCCGTTTTCCTCTCTAAGAAACATATAGACATACTCTTCTCCATCTTTGCAGTTCACATATTCACGTTATATTACATATTGTATAGAAACATGGCAGGTCTAGTCAACGAAAAGTTGAAAGGAGCCTAATTATGAGCAGAATGTATAGGTACCGTCTTCCTCCCTGGTGCCGCCACGGCTTATTCAAGTTGGAAAAAGCCCTCTTGCCGATCACGATCTATCAGATCATCCGCACGCTCATCGTCCCTACTACCCTTGATGTTTTCCTGACGGGTGTATTCGTCTGTCTCTATCTCGCTTTTTATTTCAAATGGATCTAAGTCACGAAAAAATATAGATGATATCTCCTGCTTCAAGCGTTTCTTTTTGCTTGTTCCACTTTTTCAGATCTTTGACAGGTACTTCGTAATCTTCGGCAATGGTTTCCAGTGTTTCCTCGCCCTGTACAATATATAACTTCATTTTCGAATAACTTGTTTCCCGCTTCTGAAAAACCGTCGTGAAAATATCCTGCCACTTCCCTTCTTTTTCTTCATTTTCATCCTTTTCATCAGTCTCTTCCATTACCGGGACCTCGCCCTCTTCCATCTCCATTGCGTTTTCATCCCGGGGTGGTGCATTCACTTCTACATCCTCCGGTTCAGGTTCCAGTTCCTCTACGGGTTCTTTCTTTTCTACCCGGACAGGCATAGCTTTCTCTTCAGGTTCATCCGCTTCAAGAATGGTCGTCTCTTCCCAGGGAATCTCTTCTTCCGTTTCCTCTTCCACTTCCTCGTCCAAAACTTCTTCCTTTTGAAGACTACGCTCGTAGTAAGTAGGAGTACTCCAGTTTTCTATCGTCTCTTGTGGCGGTTCCTGTTTCTCTTCTGCTTTGACGCCGCTCACTTCGAAATCGGAATGGAAAACGATTCTGCCTGGCTCCGGCAATTCATAGTCGAACGCGTGGATATCTACATTCACTTCTTCACGTTCTTCCACTTTCTCCATAGGTATATCAATCTCCAAAGGAATATGGTGTTCGAAGTGACTGCCTTCGACGAAGGATAACTCCGGAAGCGCTCGCCTCTCGTAGTCTTCTTCCAAAGAAACAGGAACGAACTCCCCCTGCAACACTACTTTTCCCTCAATCTTACAACGCTCTTCACTATAGTCCACGCTCACTTCCGGCTGAATAGAGATGGCCACCAGCTCTTCTGCTCCTGTACCTGATGGAAATGCCAAAGATTCATCGATAAAAATGTGATAGTTGTTAGCCAAGTTTTTTCCTCCCTGTTTTCGTTCCATCACATACCGGATAGAACATTCATAGTCTTTATATTCTATGAAAGTAAAAAGGAAGATATGAAACATAAAGGAGCTCGCCACGAAAAAAGCCGGGATTCCTTATCTAAGGAACCCCGGCTGACACTTTATTTCAGTTTGGCGAATACTTTTTTCGCAGCTTCGATCGTCTTCTCGATATCTTCATCGGTATGAGCTGTAGATAGGAACAACCCTTCGAATTGGGATGGAGGCAAGAAAATCCCTTCCTCGATCATTCCCTGATAGTAAGCAGCGAAGCGGTCCGTATCAGAGTTCGAAGCCGTTTCGAAATCGATGACGTCGTTTTCGTTGAAGAAGACACCGACCATCGATCCTGCACGATTGACGGCAAGCGGGATGTCGTTCTCTTCTGCCGCTTCCTTATATCCTTCAATTAGGCGGTCGACCTTCTTCTCGATCGCAATGTATTCTTCTTCGGTCATCTGCTTCAACGTTTCATACCCGGCTGTCATAGCAAGCGGGTTTCCGGATAGAGTACCGGCTTGATACACATCGCCGGTCGGAGCGACAGTTTCCATGATTTCACGTTTGCCGCCGTAAGCGCCTACCGGAAGACCACCACCGATGACTTTTCCTAGGCAAGTCATATCAGGGGTCACACCGAAATGGCCTTGCGCACTGTTGTAGCCGACGCGGAAGCCGGTCATCACTTCGTCGAAAATGAGGACGGTGCCATGCTCGGATGTGATATTTCTGAGTTCCTGAAGAAATTCATTTCTCGGAGGTACGACACCCATGTTCCCGGAAACAGGCTCTACGATGACGGCAGCCAGATCGTCTCCGTACTGTTCAAATGCGTAACGTACGCTTTCCATGTCGTTATAAGGAACGGTGATCGTCGTTTCAGCCGTAGATGCCGGTACGCCTGGAGAGTCAGGCAGACCTAGGGTCGCAACGCCGGAACCGGCTTTGATCAATAGAGAATCACCGTGACCGTGGTAGTTCCCTACGAATTTAAGGATTTTGTTTCTTCCGGTATAGCCACGTGCCGCACGCAATGCACTCATCGTAGCTTCCGTCCCGGAGTTCACCATGCGCACCATTTCAATCGATGGGACGCGGTCGATGACGAGCTCTGCAAGTTTGTTTTCCATCACGGTAGGTGTGCCGAAGCTTGTCCCGTTCGCCGTCGTTTCCTGCAATGACTGGACAACCTGTTCATTCGCATGCCCCAAGATGAGCGGCCCCCAGCTCAGGACGTAATCGACATATTCATTGCCATCGATATCCGTAATTTTCGATCCTTTTCCCTTTTCCATGAAAATCGGATCCATCTTCACGGAATTGAAAGCACGGACCGGAGAATTCACCCCGCCCGGCATCACTTGTTCTGCTGTTTTGAATTGTTCAATGGATTTATCGAAATTCTTCATTGTGCCACCACCTTCATCAGGATTCTTTCAGCCATCTTGCCATATCTTTGGCATGATACGTTACGATCAAATCTGCACCGGCACGCTTCATGGAGAGAAGTTTCTCTGTCACGATCGCTTTCTCATCCACCCAACCTTCCTTGGCCGCCGCTTTGATCATCGAATATTCTCCGCTTACGTTATAAGCGACGATCGGAACGTTTGAATTATCTCTCGTCTCCCGCATGATATCAAGGTAACTGAGCGCCGGCTTCACGATAAGGAAGTCCGCACCCTCCTCAAGGTCCGATGCGACTTCTCTTTTCGCCTCAAGACGATTCGCAGGATCCATCTGATACGCTTTGCGATCTCCGAATTGCGGGGCACTGTGAGCAGCATCCCGGAATGGTCCGTAAAACGCAGAGGCATATTTGACGGCATAAGACATGATAGGAATGTTCGGATATCCTTCTTCATCGAGTGCTTTTCTGATGTACGCGACGAAGCCATCCATCATGTTCGATGGTGCGATGATGTCTGCACCAGCTTTTGCCTGAGTGACGGCCGTCTTAGCGAGAAGTTCCAGAGACATATCATTTTCGATGACGCCATCTCTTATCACGCCGCAGTGACCATGGTCTGTGTATTGACAAAGACAGGTGTCCGCGACGACCGTCAATTCCGGAGCGTACTCTTTGATGAAACGGATCGACTCCTGGACGATGCCGTGATCATGGTACGCTTCTTTTCCGTATGGGTCTTTCTCTTCCGGTACACCGAATACGATAACCGAGGTAAGTCCGAGTCCAACGATTTCATCAATCTCTTCTTTCAGATTGTCGTAGGCCACCTGGTACACGCCTGGCATCGACCGGACGTCATTGTTGTCTTTCGCCCCCTCTATGACGAATAGAGGGAAAATGAAATCTTCAGGATTCAGATGGGTCTCTCTTATCATAGAACGTATCGAAGGCGTCTGTCTGAGCCTTCTGTGTCTCTTGAAATCATTGGTCATGTCAGGGTCATCCTCTCTCTTTGAAATGCTCTTCCATTTTGTCGACAAGAGCTTCTGCTGTATAAATCGAAGGGGTGTAGACTTCTTGGAACCCCGCTTCTGATGCACGTTTTTCTGTCGTCGGTCCGATACAGAAACAAGGGATTCGAAGTGCTTCTTCGAAATGATTTCCGATCAGTTCAAGGAAAGCTTCTACTTGAGATGGACTGAAAAAGGTAAGAGCATCAACTCCCCCATGTTCGAACACTTCTCTCAAACGGCTTCCATTCTCTTCAACTATTAACGTATCATACGCAGTCATGGAATCGAAAGAAATACGCTGCTTCTTCATTCCTTCAGGCAAGGTAACTCTTGAGCGATTTCCCCGGATGTGCAGCACCCTTTCGCCCTCATGCAGTTTCGGCAACCATTCTTCCACCAGTGCCTCCGCTGTAAATTCAGAAGGCACAAACGCTACATGGAGCCCTTCCTTCTTCAACGCATGTTCCGTTTTCTTCCCGACTGCGGCATAGGTTAAATGAGGCGGAAAGTAGCCTATGTACTCCTCAACTAATTCTTTATAGAACCTCACGCCGTTTGTACTGGTGATGATCACCCAATCATACTGATCAAGCTGGCTCAAAATTTGAGCATTGCGAGCATCTCTTCTTTTAACAAAAGTAAGCAGAGGGACGACCAGCGTCTTTGCCCCTCTGCTTTCCAGTCGTTCCTTCAAGCTACCCGACTGTTCCTCCGCCCGGGTAATCAGCACTCTTTTGCCGAGCAGCATGGACATTACTGGTCATACTCCTCTTTCGCATCTTCGATGATTTTCGCAGCTCCCCGCTCTCTCAGAAGATCCGCTGCAACTTTACCGACCTCGATCGCATCCTTGCCTGAAACGATTTCATGCAGAATGGTTTCCCCGTCCGGCGTTCCGACGAGTGCCGAGAGAGTAAATTCGTCCCCTTCACGGTACGCATAGCCTCCGATCGGTACCTGACACCCACCGTTCAGGTCATGAAGAAACTTACGTTCAGCAGCAACGGTCGCTTCTGTATACTCATGATTCAGCTGAGCCACTAGGTTTCTCAGTTCTTCATCCTCATCACGACACTGGATAGCGAGCGCTCCCTGGCCTACAGCCGGCACGCATACATCCGGTTCGAGGAATTCAGTAACGACTTCTTCGGTCCAGCCCATACGTTTCAAGCCGGCAGCAGCGAGAACGATCGCGTCGAAGTCCTCTTCTCTCAGTTTGCGCGAGCGGGTATCGATGTTTCCGCGAATCCATTTCACCTCAACGTCCGGGCGTACGGCTTTGATCTGCGCGGAACGTCTCAAACTGCTGGTACCGACGATGGCACCCTCCGGCAGATCTTTCAAGGTGACGTGATCATTCGAAACGAACGCATCTCTATGATCTTCACGGAGCGGCACAGATGCAAGCGACAACCCTTCTGTCACGACAGCGGGCATATCCTTCATACTATGAACCGCCATATCGATATCCTTATCGAACATAGCATTTTCGATCTCTTTGATGAAAAGCCCTTTGCCGCCGACTTTCGATAGCGTCACGTTCAGAATTTCATCGCCTCTCGTAGAGATACGTTTGATTTCGAATTCATAAGAAGGATCTATACGCTTGAGTTGATCAATCACCCATTCCGTCTGTTTGATAGCTAATTGACTCTTTCTTGATCCGATAACGATTTTACGCATAATAGTCCTCCTAAAAAGTTAAAAATGAAAGTTCGATAACGAACTGAATAGAAAAAAGTTGATCAATAGAAGCATGAACGCTCCTACGTTGAAAATGGAAATAAGTCTTCCCTGGTATCCCTGCACCACTTTCAGAAACAGCCAGATCATATAAACGATGAAGACGATTATCGAGCCGACTGTTTTGAAATCCATCCAGTAAAAGACATCTTCGGAGACGTATCCCCAGACGACGCCCAGTACAATAGCGATCAGCAGAAGCGGGACCGCGAGCACGATGAATAAGTACGATAACTTTTCAAGCTTCGCCAAATCCCCTAAGCGCACTAAGCGATTCCGCCATTTCTTGCTTTTCAACCAGCGGTACTGCAATAGATAAAGAACAGAGAAAATAAAAGAAAGGGTGAAGAATCCGTATGAAATGATAGCAAGCGAAATGTGTACGACCAGCATTTCATTGACGAGTTCGACCCCTCCGCGTCCCATACTATTCGACGCCCTGCTCATCAGATGGATGATCATGACCGAAAATCCGATCACATTCGTGAAGAATATGATGAAATCGATACGGAACAGTTTGTTAAGTACGAGAGAAAAGGTGACAAGAATCCAGGCATAAAAATAAAGACCGTCATAAACGGTCATGACAGGAAAATCATCCCTGATAAAAATCTGCGATAACAAAAAGAATGTCTGTAAAATCCAGACGATTCCAAGCAACCAGAAAGCGATTCTATTCGCTCTCCGGTCTCCCTGGATAAAATCTATGAAATAGCCGGTCAGACTCAGGCCATACAGTAAAATGATAAGTTCATAAATCCACTTAAGGTCCAGTGTCATAGGTTGTCCACCTTTTATGCCTGTGTCATCTGTTGTAACGCGGGAAAGGACAACGTCCCTTCCTCATCGACCTTTGCGGCGTGGTTATTTTTCTCTTCCTGCTTTTTTATTTGCTGTTCCACTTCTTCCTCGATACCGAAGATTTGTGTGAGCAATTGGAGAGATTCTTCTGCTCCAGGTTCATTGGCAAGCTCTTTCGCCTGCGTAATCGGTTCTTTGAGAAGCTGGTTCACGATACTCTTCGTGTGTTTGTTCAAAACTTTTTTTTCACGGTCAGTCAATTCAGGAAGCTTGCGTTCGATGCTTTCCATCGTTTCTGCCTGAATGCCGAGTGCTTTTTGGCGAAGAGCGGAAATTACCGGAACAACGCCGAGGGTCTGCAACCATTCTTTGAATTCGACGATTTCCTGTTCGATGATCAGTTCGATCGCTTCAGCAGCCTTTTTCCTTTCGGCGAGGTTCTCATCCACGATTCCCTGCAGGTCATCGATATCATAAAGAAACATGCTTTCAAGATCTGCAATGGCAGGATCCAGATCGCGCGGCACAGCAATATCCACAAAGAATAAAGGTTTCCCCTTTCTTCTCTTATGCGCTCTGTCCACCATCTCTTTGGTGACGACGTACTGATCAGAACCTGTAGAACTGATCACGATATCCGCGCGCTGAAGAAGCTCATCGAGAGAAGCCATCGTCCCTGCTTTGCCGGAAAACTGTTCGGCTACTGTCTCTGCTTTTTCAAGCGTGCGGTTCAGTACCGTAACCTCACCTACGCCGAAACCGTGAAGGTTCTTCGCAGCCAGTTCACCCATTTTCCCAGCACCGATGATCGCTACGTGCTTATCTTTTAATTCACCGAAGATTTTCTTCGATAGTTCAACCGCTGCATAACTTACGGAAACGGCATTTTCCCCGATTCCCGTGTCCTTATGACCTCTCTTGGCCATAGTGATCGCCTGCTTGAACAATTGATTGAAGACTGTACCGGTTGTCCCGGAGTCTTGAGATGATTGAAAAGCCTGCTTCACTTGCCCGAGAATCTGGGTTTCCCCCAAAACCATAGAATCCAGGCCTGCCGTAACCCTCATCAAATGTTCCATTGCGCCGTCTGCTTCATATACAATCAGATGCGGCGAGAACTCCTGCTTCTCTAGCCCGAACCACTGCTCCAGAAAGTCTTTGATGTAATAACGTCCCGTATGTAACTGGTCCGCCACTACATAGATTTCTGTGCGGTTACAGGTGGATAATATGACGTTTTCCAGAATGCTTTTCTGGTTATTCAAAGCTTTCATCGCTTCAGCATGATCCGCTTCAGAAAACGTTAATTTTTCCCGGACAGCAAGAGGGGCGGTGCGGTAGTTTATACTTACAGCTAACATATGCATAACATATACCCCCATCATGTTTCCCGTACCTTATCACAAGTTCATCCCTACTATTATAACACGAATATTCGTCGTTGTTAGACCAATTTTTTGAACAGAATATGAAGGTGTTATGATACGATGGTAGGGAAGATTCAAAAAATTCACTATCAGATTAGAATTAATTTAAATAAGCTCTGTATGTAATATATCAAAAGCATTCCCATTTCACAAGAAAATTACACTTCAGGAAGAGAGGTTCTTCTCATGAAACGGTATTATTTTCTACTGGCCATCATATTATCTGCAGTCGGGCTCCATTTTTTCCTGGAGCAGATCCCCATTCCGGTCATACAGAATTGGGGAATCAACGGGTCTTTGCTACTCTTTCTTTTTATTGGATTATTCATTCACGCGAGACGGGCAAGAGATGAAATCCTGGCATTTTTCTCCTCTTTCCTTCTTCTCGTTTTATGGCAGAACTATACGGAAGCAAACATAGGGATATGGCCCACGCACTGGGGGGTGTATATCATCTACATCGGGGTTGCTCTGGCTCTTGCAAGAAAACAGAAGATCGCAATCATTCCTATAGCGATCGGCCTGGGCATTCTATTCATTCCTGCGATTGAATCGTTGTTCTTTTTCGTTCCCACGATCATCCGGTACATAGAAACCTATTACAGCATTCTATTCCTGCTGCTAGCAGGCTACTACTTCTATCAACAAAAATAAGACAGCCGTGAGTCGGCTGTCTAAACGTACATGGATTGCAGGAATTGTTTCGTGCGTTCTTCTTTCGGGTTCTCGAATATTTCCTCTGGAGTTCCCTCTTCCACGACTCTGCCGTCATGCATGTAAACGACACGATCTGCCACTTCTTTTGCGAAACGCATCTCATGGGTGACGACGACCATCGTCATCCCCTCCTTCGCGAGCGTCTTCATTGTATGAAGCACTTCACCTACGAGTTCAGGGTCAAGCGCTGATGTCGGTTCGTCAAAGAGCATGATGGAAGGATTCATCGCCAGTGCTCTTGCGATAGCCACGCGCTGCTTCTGTCCTCCTGACAAACGACTCGGGAAGACATTCCCTTTGTCTTCAAGTCCCACTTTATTCAAGAGATCTTCCGCCGTTTCTTTCGCCTGCTTTTTATTCAGCTTCTTTACCTGCACAGGCGCTTCCATGATGTTCTCCAGCACCGTTTTATGCGGAAACAGATGAAAATGCTGAAACACCATCCCTATATTCTGTCTTACTTCATTCAATTTATCTTTTCTGCTATCCACCAGGCTTCCATGGAGAGAAATATCCCCACTGTCTTTCATCTCGAGGAAGTTCAGGCAGCGCAGTAGCGTACTCTTCCCTGACCCGCTGGCGCCGATCAGAACGACCACTTCCCCTTCCTGGACTTCGAAGTCGATGTCTTTCAATACGTGTAAGTCTCCGAACGACTTGTTCAACTTTTCGACGTTGATGATTTGTGACACGCTTTCCTCTCCTTTCCAAATAAAGAGAAAACCCCTCCCGTAGAGAGAGGAGTTTCTGCTACATTTTCAAATGCGAGCGTAGGGACTTCCAAGCTTCATCTTTACCTTCTCCGGTTTCCGCAGAGAAAAGGATGAGCGGATCTTCCTCTTCCACTTCGAGCACTTCCCGGATCAGCTTTTCCTGAGCCGGTCGTTTCCCTTTTTTCACCTTGTCCATCTTCGTCGCGATGATGGTCACCGGCAGATCGTAATATTTGAAGTAATCGTACATCATACAGTCTTCGTCTGTCGGTTCATGTCTCAGATCTACGACGAGCACAGCGGAAACAAGCTGCTCCCGCTCCCCGAAGTACTCATCCATCATCTTCCCCCACTTGGCACGCTCCTTCTTGGATACTTTCGCATAGCCGTAACCAGGAACGTCCACGAAATGAAACGCATCATTGATGATATAGAAGTTGAGCGTCTGCGTTTTTCCAGGCTTCTGGGAGGTACGAGCCAGATTCTTACGCTGAATCATATTATTGATGAACGACGATTTTCCGACATTGGATCGCCCCGCTAGAGCGATCTCAGGAATCTGATCCGTCGGATACTGCTTTTTACTTACGGCACTTATCACGATATCTGCACTATGAACTCTCATTCGTCTCACCTATCAATGCTACCTCCAGGACTTCATCCAAGTGTTTGACAGGAATGAAGGTCAGCCCTTCCCTTACACTATCAGGAATATCCTCAAGGTCTTTGTTGTTTTCTGCAGGGATGATGATCTTAGTCAATCCGGCACGGTGGGCACTCAATGCTTTCTGCTTCAGGCCACCGATCGGCAACACACGTCCACGAAGCGTGATTTCTCCCGTCATCCCCACTTCCCGGGATACAGCTCTGCCTGTCAACGCAGAAACGAGAGCCGTCGCCATCGTAATACCTGCGGAAGGTCCATCTTTCGGCGTAGCCCCTGCCGGAACGTGGATATGGATATCGTTCTTCTCGACGAAATCATGATCGATCTTCAGCTCATCTGCCCGAGAGCGGATGTAACTGAATGCTGCCTGAGCCGACTCTTTCATCACGTCTCCAAGTTTCCCGGTAAGCGTCAGATTCCCTTTACCAGGGGAAATGGAAACTTCGATGGATAGGGTGTCACCGCCGGCGGCTGTATAAGCGAGACCTGTAGCGGCTCCGACCTGATCTTCAAGCTCTGCCTGACCATAGCGGAACTTAGGACGACCGATCAGTTCTTCCACCATCTTCTCGGTTACAATCACCCGCTTCTTCTCTCCGGAAACGATGACTTTAGCAGCCTTACGACAGATATTAGCGATCTCTCTCTCCAGGCCACGCACACCTGCTTCTTTCGTATAACGGCGGATCAGTTTCAACAGCGCATCATCGCGGACCTGGATCTGACTCTTCTTCAGTCCGTTCTCCTTGATCTGTTTGTTCAGGAGGTGCTCCTTCGCGATATGCAGCTTCTCGACCTCGGTATATCCTGCAATCTGTATGACTTCCATACGGTCCATCAGCGGCCCGGGTATCGTCGACATGGTATTGGCCGTCGCTATGAATAGCACATTGGACAGGTCATACGTTTCTTCGATGAAATGGTCGCTGAACGTAGAGTTCTGTTCAGGATCGAGGACTTCAAGCATCGCAGAGGAAGGGTCTCCTCTGAAGTCGCTTGCCATCTTATCTATTTCATCCAGAAGAAATACGGGATTGATCGTCTCCCCACGCTTCATTCCCTGAATGATCCGTCCCGGCATCGCTCCGATGTATGTACGTCTATGACCGCGGATTTCCGCTTCATCCCGTACACCACCCAAAGAAATACGCACGAAGTTCCGGTTGACTGCTCTAGCAATGGATTTCGCCAGAGACGTTTTCCCGACCCCTGGTGGGCCGACCAGACAAAGAATCGGCCCCTTGATGGACTGAGTCAACTGCTGCACAGCCAGGTATTCAAGGACGCGTTCCTTCACCTGTTCAAGACCGTAGTGGTCTTCATCCAGAATCTTTTCCGCATGAGGGACGTCCAGGTTATCTTCCGTTTCCGTCGTCCACGGCAGTACGACGAGCCATTCGATGTAGTTACGGATGACGGAGCTCTCGGCTGAGCTTTGAGGTATCTTTTCGTACCTTCTCAGTTCTTTGAGAGCGACGAGCTCCACTCTTTCCGGCATATTCGCATTCTCGATCTTTTCTTTGAGTTCAGCCACTTCCCCGGATTTTCCGTCTTTATCTCCGAGCTCATTCTGAATAGCCTTCATCTGTTCACGAAGATAGTATTCCTTCTGGGTCCGTTCCATCGACTTCTTCACTCGCTGGCCGATTTTCTGTTCGATCTGCAATACTTCTCTTTCATTACCGATGATGTCGATAATCCGCTGAAGACGCTGCTTCACTTCATAGATCTCGAGGATTTCCTGCTTCTCTTTTACTTTGATGGGCAGATGGGAAGCGACCATGTCAGCAAGATGGGAAGGATCATCGATATCTGAAAGGGTGTTATACGTTTCCTGAGTCACTTTCTTCGAGATTTTCACGTACTTCTCGAATTGTTCCAATAGCGTACGCATAAGTGCCTCTTCTTCATTCTGATCCCCATGTACGTCCTCCAACTTGGCAACGACCGCTTCGAAGAACTCGTCATTTTCTTTGATACCTTCCACTTCTGCTCTGTCTACACCTTCCACGAGCACGCGGTGGGTACCATTCGGAAGTTTGACCATTTGTTTTACAAGAGCTATGGTACCGATGTCGAACAAATCTTCACTTTGGGGTTCATCAATATTCGTTTCTTTTTGTGCAATTAACATAACATGATTATCGTCAAGCATCGCTTCTTCAAGAGCTCTTACGGATTTCTCCCGTCCCACATCCAGGTGAAGGACCATGGAAGGATAGACAAGCAATCCTCTGAGCGGCAAAAGAGGATAGGTTATCAACTGTTTATCTGCCATTACGTGCACCTCCGACTTTCTCTTCCTATTGTTATTAATCGTTTCTAAGATTATGTATCCGTGATGTAGCTATTTCCAGAAAAAAAGGTAAAAGAGAAGCCGCGCTTACTCTAGCGCGGCTAAGCTCTTTATCACCTGAGGACTCAGGCACTTTTTGGACTTTTCGGTTCTTCCACCGTACCATCCGTCAAGATGAGACGAGGACGGCCGCCTTCCATCTGTACCGTTTCTTTTGTTATGACACATTTCTCGATATCATCTCTTGAAGGAAGATCGAACATGACATCGAGCATGATGCCTTCGATGATGGAACGAAGACCACGGGCACCGGTCTTACGTTCGATAGCGAGACGGGAAATTTCACGTAGCGCCTCATCTTCGAATTCAAGCTCCACATTATCGATATCAAGAAGCTTCTGATATTGCTTCACAAGCGCGTTCTTCGGCTGTGTAAGGATATCTACGAGCGCATCTTCATCCAGCTGCTCGAGACTTCCGATGACCGGAAGACGTCCGATGAATTCAGGAATCAACCCGTAGCTGAGCAAGTCTTCAGGAAGCACTTTTGTAAGAAGTTCCTGCTTCTCCGCATCAGACTTGGACTGTTCCGAGCCGAAACCGATGACTTTACGTCCCAGACGACGTTTGATGATCTGATCGATACCATCAAACGCTCCACCTACGATGAACAGGATGTTCGTCGTATCGATCTGGATGAATTCTTGATGAGGATGCTTACGTCCACCTTGTGGAGGTACGCTAGCCTGAGTTCCTTCAAGAATCTTGAGAAGCGCCTGCTGGACACCTTCTCCGGAGACGTCCCGGGTAATGGACGGGTTCTCGGATTTACGGGCCACTTTATCGATCTCATCGATATAAATGATACCTTTCTCCGCTTTTTCTACATCATAATCCGCAGCTTGAATAAGCTTAAGGATGATATTCTCTACGTCTTCACCGACATAACCGGCTTCCGTAAGGGAAGTAGCATCAGCGATAGCGAAAGGAACGTTCAGTATTCTTGCCAGAGTCTGTGCAAGAAGCGTCTTACCGCTACCGGTCGGTCCGAGCATAAGGATGTTACTCTTCGCGAGTTCCACTTCATCATTCTTCGAAGTTGTCGTATTGATACGTTTATAATGGTTATATACAGCAACCGACAAGTTCTTCTTCGCCTGCTCCTGACCAATTACGTAATCATTGAGAATCGTACGGATTTCCTGAGGCTTAGGAACTTCTTTGAATTCCGTTTCCTCTTCGTTTCCGAGTTCCTCTTCTACGATTTCTGTACAAAGTTCAATACACTCGTCACAAATATATACACCAGGTCCGGCTACAAGCTTACGTACCTGATCCTGGCTCTTGCCACAAAACGAGCACTTAAGCTGGCCTTTCTCTTCATTAAATTTAAACATTACTGTCACCCTTTCCGAAATGATGCCAAGGCTATCCGCACTTTCTTTCGCTTATCATACCAAATAACTCGAGAATAAAAAAGTAATAGGCAATTATTTCTTACCTTGCATCACTTATTATTATGTAGAGAGCAGGAAAATAAGTCAAACGCTAAGCTGTATATCTTATATGTATGTTCGGGTAGCGCACTGTATTTATAGTATGACGTTTCTTTCTGAAATTGCAAACGATATGAGAAAACAAGGTGGGAGAGCCCCCACCTTGTTTATTATAAGTTATACCGTTTTGCTGTTCTGCTCCAGAACGTCAATCGCTTTTTGGATTTTCAGATCATCTTTGACCATGTCTGTGTTTCCACCAAGCATCTGTTTCAGGTTGGCAATGTCTGTCTGATACATGGAAGCCATGTTCTCAAGTTCTTTGTCGACATCTTCTTCCGTGATTTCGACATTTTCCGCTTGGGCGATCGCTTCAAGCGTCATGTTCGTTTTCACTCGCTTCTGTGCATCTTCCTTCATTTGCTCGCGAAGCTGGTTATCGTCCTGCCCTGTGAACTGGAAGTACATCTCTTTTGTCATCCCCTGCATTTGCAGACGCTGTTCGAATTCGCTGATCATACGATCAAGCTCGGAATCTACCATTGCGTCAGGGATTTCTACAGATGCGTTATCGCTCGCTTTGTTTACAAGTGTTTCACGCTTCTGGTTTTCAGCTTCCTGTTGCTTCTGCTGCTCGAGGTTCTCGCGTGTCTTCTTCTTGAGTTCATCAAGAGATTCCACTTCTTCGTCGACATCTTTCGCGAATTCATCATCAAGCTCAGGAAGTTCTTTTCCTTTCACTTCATGGATCTTCACTTCGAATGTCGCTTCTTTACCGGCAAGCTCTTCTGCATGATAATCTTCAGGGAATGTTACCGTCACCTGCGTTTCGTCACCGGCTTTTTTGCCTAGAAGCTGTTCTTCGAAACCTGGAATGAATGTACCGGATCCGATTTCCAGAGAATAGTTATCTGCTTGTCCACCTTCGAACGCTTCTCCATCAACGAAGCCTTCGAAATCCATGACGACTGTATCGCCATTTTCGATTTCGCCTTCTTCTTTGACGACAAGCTCCGCCTGGTTCTCCTGCTGACGCTTAAGCTCTTCTTCGACATCTTCGTCTGTAACGTT
This sequence comes from Salimicrobium halophilum, assembly GCF_900100295.1. GTDB lineage: Bacteria > Bacillota > Bacilli > Bacillales > Halobacillaceae > Salimicrobium > Salimicrobium halophilum. Next base: position 1,766 of record NZ_FNEV01000001.1, on the reverse strand, counting down.
CGTGTCCGCGTCTTCTACTTCAAGACCTTTGTACTCGCCAAGCTCTACTTCCGGCTTGACTGTAACGTCCGCTGTGAAGATAAGTGGCTGGCCTTTTTCGATCTGATCCACGTCTACATCAGGCTGATCTACAGGTTCGATGCCTGTTTCCTGGACAGCTTCTGTGTATTTTTCCGGAAGGATGATATCAAGAGCATCCTGATAAAGTGCTTCTACACCGAAGCGGCCTTCGAAGATTTTACGTGGTACTTTCCCTTTACGGAAACCAGGTACCTGCACCTGCTTTACCACTTTTTTGAACGCTTGATCTAGCGCCTTATCGAATTCTTCAGCAGATACTTCTACTGTAAGAGTCCCCTGATTGCCTTCTTTCTTTTCCCATTTCGCTGACATAGAAAGTCCCTCCAACGTCTTGTTTTCATTATTTACATGATTCTTGGATATACATGTATACGAATCTAATTTACAACCATTACATTATAACATAAAGTTACCGCGTTTCAACAATAGCGGCCACAAATCTCTCATTCGCCTGTAATCGCCCGGTATTGCTGATTTGCGACTTCAATGTCCTGTTTGTATGACTCGATTTCCGCTTCTATTTTATTAGGTGCCTGCTCCAATTGCAAATACTCATAACCGATCGCTTTGAGTGCCTGGATGATCAGTGGCACTTCTTTCTCTGTCGGAAGAAATGGGTAACGGACATATATGTAACGATAAAGCATAACCGCAATCAACTCATACATAGACGGATGGTTCTGTTCTATGGAAGATAAACGGAATTCTATATGTTTCAGAATGTAGTGGTTCCCCGGCGCATTATTCTCTTCCGGCTTGAAAGTCATCGTTTTGCCGAATTTATGTACTTTAAGCTCCCCTTTCACTTCCTGATGCCGGAACCATTCCAGCACCGCCGTCTTGATGACGGGATGAAGTTCTTCGTTAGTCAGCTGATCTTCGAGGAAATCCTGCTTTCCGTCTAAAGCATGAGACTCCAGTTTCTTTATGAGATTCCACTGGCTATGTAAGTTCCCCTGCTCGAGAGCCTCCTGTAATTCCTGAAAAAGAGAACGTTCTTCTTCCTTCTTATGATTGTCTTCGATATCCTTGCTCACTTTATACATCTGCCACAGTTGCGTCCTTACATCATGCGGTACATCCTCACGGTCCAGCACTTCTTCAACGAGACTCATCAATTCCTTATACTTTCCATCATGGAACAAAATCGTTATGTATATATGTAGATACTGAAAATAATTCCCCTCGGAAAACTTCATCCGATCGAGACAAACCTCTTCGGCTTTCTGATACTCGCCTACACCGACCCAGGCAATGAGAAGGCCGGTCGTCACTTCATCATCGGCTTCTTCATGCTGAAGCAGTGTCTCGAGCGACTGGATCGCTTCTTCATACTTGTGATGCCTGACAGCTTCCAGTCCTTCGTGTCTCAATTTTTCCTTCAATTTCGGAAACAGCACGACTTCTCCTTTGTTGTTTTCCATATTACACCCTTCCCAAGCGTTCATATTTATTTAAGTATGCCCGTTTTTCATTATATCAAACATCTATTTCGAATTGAGAAAAACGCACAATCTTCTATTCCTAGAAAGATCCCATTATTAAAAAACGCTGACCCCCTTGTCTGACAAAGGATTCAGCGTTTAATTAAGCGTCCCAAGTAGGATTCGAACCTACGACCTACAGCTTAGAAGGCTGTTGGTGCCGTTCCACAAGTTATTTTATTGTATCACAAAATGCTTTCG
>NZ_FNEV01000011.1 GCF_900100295.1 Salimicrobium halophilum | reverse complement strand
TCTAAGCATGAAGCCCCCCTTGAGATGAGATTTCCCTTTGTAGAGATGCCTCTGAGACGAAGAGGTTGATAGGTCCGGTGTGGAAGCGTGGCGACACGTGCAGCAGACGGATACTAATCCATCGAGATCTTCTCTATAACGTTGGTCAACGTTTCTTATCCAGTTTTGAAGGTTCATCCTTCAAAGTGATGTGGTGGTAGTAGCGAAGAGGTCACACCTGTTCCCATGCCGAACACAGAAGTTAAGCTCTTCAGCGCCGATGGTAGTCGGGGTTACCCCCCGCGAGAGTAGGGCGCTGCCACATTGACGAAGCCCAGAGGCCACCCCCTCTGGGCTTTTTTGTATAGGAATGATTTGTTGAAAAAATCATAGTTTATAGTAAGGACTATAAAGGTATGAAATTAAGGGGCAGACAAGGAGGGAGCAGAATGGAGGAACTTAAGGAATTCTTCACAAGTATCATCGATGATGATCTGGACATGTTTTTTGTTCGCTTGATTGTCGCTCTCCTTCTCTCGGGTATGATCGGTTTTGAAAGGGAGTTGAAGAGACATTCTGCAGGCTTTCGAACTCATATACTAGTAGGAGTCGGAGCGTGCATTATGATGCTTCTTTCCCTCTATGGGTTTGAAGATTATATACAGAAGTACGACAATATCCGTTTTGATCCGGCTCGTATTCCTTCATACGTAATCAGTGGTATCGGTTTTCTTGGGGCTGGGACAATCATTGTGAATGGAGGAACGATCAGAGGGCTTACGACGGCAGCTTCTATTTGGACGGTCGCCGGTATTGGTCTTGTGGTAGGTGCCGGGATGTATGATGTTGCCGTACTTACGACTGTTCTGGTTCTCCTCAGTTTGATTGTGTTGAATAACGTAGAGGAAAAGTATTTACGCCAAGGTTCCAGAGGTAGCTATCATATTGAAGTTCAACGTCAGGAAAATGTGAAAGATCTGCTGGATCTTCTGGATGGGTTGCAAGTAGACATTGATAAAATGGAAATCAAAAAAGAAGAGGATATTCGGATCGTATTGGAATTATCCAAGTCGAGCACTATTGATGAGGCTACATTATTAGAAGAAATAGGGAAGTTGGACGGGGAAATTTCCGTTTTCCATAAATTTTAATGAAATCTACGTAACAAAGGGGGAGGATGCCTGTAAGATGCAGGTGTCTTCGCCCTTTTATTATCTTTATGCATCTTCCTCTTAAGAACGGGAAAAATACTTTGCACTCATTTTTGCTAATTGAATGGATGTCGTTTATTTTTCTGAAAGGTTTCGGATTACAGTGGCCAGGGGTTTTAGCATCAGTGAAAAAAGGGAAGCATAGAGATGTGAACAAAATAGTTGAACGATAATTAATTTTGAGTATAATAAAATTAAAGTCAAAGATAGTCAAAGTCAGAAGAGGAGGAGGGCTATGCGGAATATATCTGACGTCATCGAAGAATATCTGAAGAAGATTTTAAAAGATAACCCGCATCAGATCATTGAAATCAAACGCAGCGATTTAGCTGAAAAATTTCAATGCGTTCCTTCTCAAATCAATTACGTGATTAAAACCCGTTTCACTGTGGAAAAAGGGTATATAGTTGAGAGTAAACGGGGAGGCGGTGGATATATTCGTATCCGCCGTATCCAGCATGTGACGCACGCCCAGCTGATCGATGAAATCCTGTATCTGATACAGCCTGAGGTTTCCCAAACAAAAGCGTCAGATGTAATAGAACGACTCATAGAACATGAAGTGATTACGGAAAGAGAATCAGAGTTGATCTTGAGCGCCACTGATAGAAAGGTGCTCGCTTTTCCGTTACCTTTAAGAGACGAGGTCCGTTCCAGAATTATGACGAGTATGCTATCCACTCTTAAGTATAAGTGAGGGAAGGGGTGACGCCGTTATGCAATGTCAGCGATGCCAGCAGCGCCCTGCTACCGTGCATCTGACTCAGGTGGTCAACGGTGAAAAAAACGAAGTTCATTTATGTGAGCAATGTGCAAAAGAACAGGGGTATATGAACTATGAGGAAGAGAGTTTCTCTTTGAATGATCTGTTGTCCGGTCTCTTTCATATGGAAGGAAGCAATAACTCCCAGGTATTCAAAGAGAGCAAACAGGCAAAGTCAGGTCTTCAATGTCCGACTTGCGGACTCACCTATCAGGAGTTCACGAGAGTAGGAAAGTTCGGATGCGCTACTTGTTACGAAACGTTCGATGAGCGATTGGATCCTATACTTAGAAGGGTTCACAGTGGGAACACAAGGCACCACGGCAAGGTTCCAAAGCGTATCGGCGGAGACCTTGGTGTCCGTAAAGATATAGAGAAGCACAGAGAGAAATTGCACCAGTTGATCCAAGACGAGGAGTTTGAAGAAGCAGCTAACATCCGGGATGAAATCAAAAAGTTGGAAGAGGAACTGAACCGTGGGAAGGGTGGTGAGTCCTGATGTCCCTGGAGAAGTTCATGAATGAAGCGATAAGCCCGTGGATGCGTCACGACGGTCCGGATAGTGATATCGTTTTAAGCAGCCGGATCCGCCTTGCCAGAAACTTTTCTTCTGAGCCGTTTCCGACAGTCGCTGGAGGGGAACCCTTACAGAACGTCCTTTCTTATATGGAAGAGAATTTCACTGGTCAATCGTTCCGCGACTACGAAGCGTTCCAGCTGGTGAAGATGGATGAACTTGAACCCATTGAAAAAAGAGTACTCGTCGAGAAGCACCTGATCAGCCCTCATCTCGTGGAGAAGGGAGAGCATTCAGCGACCCTTATCTCAGAAAATGAGCAAGTATCGATCATGGTCAATGAAGAAGATCATATCCGCATCCAGCTCTATTTTCCAGGCTTTCAGCTGGATAGGGCGCTTGAACAGACATCTCAGCTTGATGACTGGCTCGAGGAAAAAGTGGACTATGCATTCGACGAACAAAGGGGTTATTTGACCGCTTGCCCGACGAACGTAGGAACCGGAATGAGAGCTTCCGTGATGATGCACTTACCGGCTCTCGCGATGACTCAGCAGATCAACAGGATGACTCCGGCGATCAATCAACTCGGGCTTGTAGTCCGGGGGATCTACGGAGAAGGCAGTGAGGCTGTCGGAAACCTTTTCCAGATTTCCAATCAGATCACTCTCGGGAAGTCTGAAGAGGATATTGTAGAGGATTTGCACAGCGTGGTTCGACAGCTCATTGAGCAGGAAAGGAAAGCCAGGCAGACGCTGATGAGTCGTTCGGCTGTCCAGCTCGAAGACCGTATTTATCGTTCTTACGGAGTACTTAGACACAGTCGCATCATCACATCGAAAGAAGCAGCCGAATGTCTTTCGGATTTACGACTTGGCATTGATCTCGGGTTTATCAAAGATATACCGCGGACGATTTTGAATGAGCTGATGATTCTGACTCAGCCCGGCTTTTTGCAGCGATATGCCGGCGAATCTCTCGATGCGAATGAGAGGGACGTGAAACGGGCGACGCTGATCCGCGAGCGTATACATCTTGAAGATGAAGACTTATGATTCATAAAAGGAGGTAACATACTATGATGTTTGGCAGATTTACAGAAAGAGCACAAAAAGTATTGGCTTTGGCTCAGGAAGAAGCTGTACGACTAGGACACAACAACATTGGAACAGAACATATTCTCCTTGGCCTTGTGAAAGAAGGAGAGGGAATCGCTGCTAAGGCATTAGCGGCCCTTGGACTTGAAGCAGAGACCATTCAGACGGAAGTAGAGAATCTGATCGGTAAAGGGGACCAGGTCTCCCAGACGATTCATTACACGCCACGTGCGAAGAAAGTGATTGAGCTCTCGATGGATGAGGCCCGGAAGCTTGGACACTCTTACGTGGGAACAGAGCACATTCTTCTAGGCTTGATCCGTGAGGGTGAAGGAGTAGCGGCACGCGTCTTGAACAATCTTGGCGTAAGTCTTAACAAAGCCCGCCAACAGGTGTTGCAGTTACTGGGAAATAATGAGTCCACTGGTGGTCAGGGACGCCGTGGCAACAACGGTGCTCAGGCTCAAGGCGGCACTCAGAACACGCCGACACTCGATTCATTGGCCAGGGATTTGACAGCTGTTGCGAAAGAAGGCAACGTTGATCCGGTTATCGGTCGAAGTGAAGAGATCCAGCGTGTCATTCAGGTGTTGAGCCGTCGTACGAAAAACAACCCGGTATTAGTCGGGGAACCAGGTGTCGGTAAAACAGCCATAGCTGAAGGTCTGGCACAACAGATCATCGACAATGAAGTGCCTGAAATTCTTCGCGATAAGCGTGTCATGACGCTTGATATGGGTACGGTCGTAGCCGGAACGAAATACCGCGGGGAATTTGAAGACCGCCTTAAGAAAGTGATGGAAGAAATCCGTCAGGCCGGTAATATCATCCTATTCATCGATGAACTGCACACGCTTATCGGTGCAGGTGGAGCAGAAGGTGCGATCGACGCTTCGAACATCCTGAAGCCATCCCTTGCACGCGGAGATCTGCAGTGTATCGGTGCAACGACAATGGATGAGTACCGTAAATATATCGAGAAAGATGCAGCCTTGGAGCGTCGTTTCCAGCCGATCCAGGTGGATGAACCGACCACAGAAGAATCCACACAGATTCTGCAGGGACTGAGAGATCGTTATGAAGCTCACCACAGAGTGACGATCACAGATGATGCTATCGAATCTGCAGTCCGCTTCTCAGATCGCTATATCACGGATCGCTTTCTTCCGGATAAAGCCATCGACCTGATTGATGAAGCAGCATCGAAAGTGCGACTGCGTTCTTACACAGCTCCGCCGAACCTTAAAGAATTGGAACAGAAGCTAGAAGAGGTTCGTAAGGAAAAAGACGCTGCTGTCCAAAGCCAGGAGTTCGAAAAAGCAGCATCTCTGCGTGATAATGAACAGCGTCTGCGCGATGAACTGGAAGAAACGAAGAAAGAATGGAAAGAGAAACAGGGACAAGAAGATTCAGAGGTCACTGTCGAAGACATCGCCTCCATCGTTTCTACCTGGACCGGTGTTCCTGTGAAGAAGATGACGACGGAAGAAAGCGAACGTCTCCTTCACCTTGAAGAGACGCTTCATAACCGGGTTATCGGTCAGGATGAAGCAGTCAATTCGATTTCCAAAGCGATCCGCCGGGCTCGTGCCGGTTTGAAAGATCCGAAACGTCCGATCGGTTCCTTCATCTTCCTCGGTCCTACCGGGGTAGGTAAAACAGAACTTGCCCGTGCTCTTGCGGAGAGCATGTTCGGTGAAGAGGATGCTATGATTCGTGTAGACATGTCCGAGTACATGGAAAAACACAGCACCTCCCGTCTTGTCGGCTCTCCTCCAGGTTACGTGGGATATGATGAAGGTGGACAGCTGACCGAGAAAGTGCGCCAGAAACCATATTCTGTTGTATTGCTCGATGAAGTCGAAAAAGCGCACCCGGATGTCTTCAACGTCCTGCTTCAGGTGCTTGAAGATGGTCGTCTTACAGACGGAAAAGGACGCGTGGTCGATTTCCGTAATACAGTCCTTATCATGACATCGAACGTCGGTGCCCAGGAATTGAAGCAGAACAAATATGTCGGCTTCACAATGGGAGATCAGGATCAGGATCACAAAGACATGAAGTCGAAAGTAACGGAAGAGCTGAAGAAAGCGTTCCGTCCTGAATTCCTGAACCGTATCGATGAAACGATTGTGTTCCATTCTCTCGAGAAGAAACACATGAAAGATATCGTAACACTGATGGCAGATCAGCTGAGAACCCGACTCAAGGAGCAGGAAATCGACTTTACGTTGACGGATAAAGCCATCTCTCACATTGCAGAAGAAGGCTTCGATCCGGAATACGGAGCTCGTCCGCTTCGCCGTTCTCTTCAGAAGAACGTAGAAGATCTTCTCTCTGAATCACTGCTGAAAGAAACCATCCACAAAGGTCAGAAAGTAATCATCGATCTGGATGAAAATAATGAATTTGTTGTTTCTACAGAGACAGCAGAAGCGTAAGACTGAATCGGAAGGCATGTGCCTTCCGATTTTTTTCTACTTGTATTAGAATAGAGTTTTACCTTCCATGGTTGCTCCTTTGTATCTCGTGGGGGCGGGTATCGTTGATATGGAATGTTTTAATCAATTAGAAGGTAGAAAGTGTAGCATAAATCACTGTATGAGATGGTTTTGCCCGTGTTAGGGAAAAAAGTATACCAATAAGTAAAGTATGAGCTGTTTTCTCGGCTTATAGCGTGGGAAGTGTGGCATAAGTTTGCGTTCCTTGGGGCAGGGCTTCTACGCTTTTCATGTCTAGCTGCAACACCTAGCCCTTAGCGACATAAGTGAAAACCATCCGTAAAGAAGGAGAGCGCTTCTTTAGGCTGATTTTCACTTATGCGAGAAGGGCTGAGCAAGGTGTCTCCGCTTTTCCATTCGTAAGAAAGTTTTAATAGAATTGATATAGCACTGAAACTTATTCAGGGGATGTTTCGTATATAATAGATAATAGGGGGAGATGTAGGTTTGGCTAAGAAGAAAACGACGTTCGTCTGTCAGGAATGCGGCAATGAATCTCCGAAATGGATGGGGAAGTGCCCGGCCTGCGGGCGATGGAACACTCTCGTAGAAGAAGTGGCGATTACCGGGAAGAGCAGCCGCCACACTTTCCAGACAACTAACGAAACGAAATCGAAACCGGAAAAGATCTCTTCCATCGAATTGAAAGAAGAATCGCGGATAGAAACAGCAATGCCTGAACTGAACAGGGTGCTTGGGGGCGGTATTGTCGGAGGGTCGCTGGTTTTGATAGGCGGCGATCCGGGTATTGGGAAGTCAACTCTATTGTTGCAAGTTTCCTCTCAATTAGCAGACAAAGACCTTCCTGTGCTGTATATCTCCGGAGAAGAATCAGCGAAACAGACGAAACTGCGTGCAGATCGTCTTGGCATAACCTCGGACCAGCTTTATATTCTTCCAGAGACGAATCTCGCCCACATTGTCACGCATATAGAAAGTGTAGAGCCGAAATTTCTGGTCGTGGATTCCATCCAGACTGTTTATAAAGAAGAGGTGACTTCCGCACCCGGAAGTGTGTCTCAAGTACGTGAATGTACGAGTGAATTGATGAGAATCGCCAAAACGAAAGGGATCCCTGTATTCATCGTCGGCCACGTTACGAAAGAAGGGTCGATTGCCGGTCCTCGCCTCCTGGAACATATGGTGGATGCTGTCCTTTATTTCGAGGGGGAACAGCATAATACGTTTCGTATTGTGAGAAGTGTGAAAAACCGCTTCGGGGGCACCCACGAAATGGGGATTTTCGAAATGAAAGAAGCGGGGCTGGAGGAGGTGCTGAATCCTTCAGAAATATTTTTAGAAGAACGGTCGAAAGGCACGGCGGGGTCTACTGTTGTTGCTTCCATGGAAGGAACAAGACCTGTGCTCGTAGAGATTCAGGCATTGATTTCACCCACTGCTTTCGGTAACCCGAGGCGAATGGCGACAGGCCTTGATCATAGCCGGGTACCGCTGCTTATGGCTGTTTTAGAGAAGAGAGCCGGATTACTTCTGCAAAACTATGATGCTTATGTGAAAGTAGCCGGAGGCGTGAAGCTGGATGAGCCGGCAATCGATTTAGGTGTGGCTATCAGTATTGCTTCAAGTTTCAGAGATCAGGTGCCAAAGGCGTCGGATGTATTGATAGGAGAAGTAGGGCTGACCGGAGAGATAAGACGTGTCTCACGTATCGAACAGCGCGTTCAGGAGGCTGCGAAACTCGGATTTTCCCGTGCCGTCATCCCTTCAAAGAATCTGGAAGGATGGACAGCACCTGAAGGGATCGAAGTGATCGGTGTGGAAACGATCAAGGAAGCGATGCAGATTACATTGGAAAACTGAAATGAGGGTACTGGTGACTTTCCGGTGCCGCTCCTTTTGGAATATAGATGTCCTATCGGGAATTGATAGGGAAATTTCAAAAAGAAGTATGGATGATTTTTTATTAGGGTCATAATGATTAGAGGAGGTGAGAAAAGTGTTAAGACGTGTAGTGCAATTATGTCTTATTATTACGGGGGGTACTGTAGGTTATTTATACCTTCCGGAAATTTTCACGATGTTCGGGTGGGCTTTTGAGCCATGGCTACAGGAAATAATCGGAGCTGTTGTCGGTGCACTCATATTGTTCTTATTAACTTTTTGGCTTGTGTCTCCGATTGTGAGACTTTTGAAATGGGCGGAAGATTCCCTAGTGGGAGCGCCAGTCGGCGAATTATTGTTCGGAAGCCTTGGTCTTATCGTCGGTTTGCTGGTAGCTTATTTGATCAATACGCTCTTACTTGATATCGAGATTCGTATCATCAGTCAGTTGCTTCCGATTTTCGTAACGATTCTTCTCGGGTATTTCGGATTCCAGGTAGGATTCAAACGGAAAGATGAATTCATCAACCTTCTAACAGTGACGCGTCGGGAAAAAGAAGAAGATTTGAAGCAAGCGACACGTCAGGAAGAAGAGAAGGAGACTTCTGCTCTGATTCCGAAGAAAAAGATACTGGATACAAGTGTCATCATCGACGGGAGAATCGCAGATATCTGCGACACCAATTTTTTGGAGGGAACGATTGTCATTCCGCATTTCGTGCTCGAAGAATTGCAGCATATTGCTGATTCTTCCGATGGACTGAAACGGAACCGTGGTCGACGGGGACTTGATATTCTTAACCGTCTGCAACGGGAAGTTCCTGTGAACGTCGAGATGTATGACGGAGACTTCGAGGATATCCAGGAAGTGGATAGCAAGCTGGTCAAACTTGCAAAGGTCATGGATGGGATTGTGGTGACGAATGATTTCAACCTCAACAAAGTCTGTGAATTCCAGGGAGTGCAGGTGCTGAACATCAATGACCTCGCCAATGCTGTGAAACCGGTCGTACTTCCGGGAGAAGAGATGAGGGTGCAGGTCATCAAAGACGGGAAAGAACAGAATCAAGGTGTCGCTTATCTGGATGACGGCACAATGATCGTCGTCGAAGAAGGAAAAGGGTTTATCGGGGATACGATTGATGTCATCGTCACAAGTGTCTTGCAGACCTCTGCCGGTCGTATGATCTTCGCAAAACCGAAATCCCTTGAAAAAGCACTATAAAAAAGGTATAAACGAATAAGAGAACTATAAAAGTGATAACATCAGGTTATCGCTTTTATTTTGTGAAAGAAGCTAAGAAAACATAAGTGATAGAGTATCAACTATGTCCAGTTCCAACGTTTCTTAGAATCGATGCTCGGGGGAGACAGATGACGAATTATACAGTAGTGATAGTAGCAGCAGGTCAGGGCAAACGAATGAACGCAGGGCGCAACAAACAGTTCCTCATGATAGGGGAGCGTCCTTTGATTGTACATACCCTCCAGGCTTTTACGAAAGATAAGGAGTGCCGGGAGATTATCCTTGTGACCAATGAGTCGGACGAAGAGGATATGAGAGGGTTGATGAACCGGTATAAGTTGCCGAAGATAAAGCTTGTACACGGAGGAAAGGAACGCCAGGATAGTGTCTATCAGGGGCTGCTGGCAGTATCGGATCCTCATCTCCCTGTACTTATTCACGACGGAGCACGGCCTTTCGTCAAAAAGGAGAACGTACACGAGCTCGTGAAGAGGATTCAGGAAGATCAGGCGGCACTTTTAGCGGTTCCGGTAACCGATACGGTGAAACAGATGAAAGACGGCAAATTGCAAACACTGAATCGTGATCAGCTATGGGCGGCTCAGACACCTCAGGGGTTTTCCTATGATTTAATTAAAAGAGCCCATGAAAAAGCCCAGAAAGACGGGTTTTATGCAACCGATGACGCCGCTTTAGCTGAAAGTTTCGGGTACGATGTATCGATTGTGCACGGTAGCTATGACAATATAAAAATAACGACACCGGAAGATTTACAGAAAGCGACGGCTTACGTGAATAAGTAATACGGGAGGTGCTGATTCAGGATGAGAATCGGTCAAGGATTCGACGTACACCAGCTCACAGAAGGAAGAAAATGTATCATCGGAGGAGTGGACATTCCTTATGAAAAAGGGCTGGCCGGCCACTCGGATGCAGATGTGCTACTGCATGCTATCACCGATGCGATACTCGGCGCGATAGGGGAAGGGGACATAGGGAAACATTTTCCTGATACGGACCGTGCCTTCAAAGATGCGGATTCCAGGAAATTGCTCCAGGAAGCATGGAAGATAGTAGAAGAGAAAGGATTCACTCTTGGCAACCTCGATGCGACAGTGATCGCCCAGGCGCCTAAGATGGCTCCTTATATCTCGGAGATGAGAGAAACGATAGCCGGACTCTTGAACGTAGAAGTGTCCCAGGTGAATGTGAAAGCGACAACGACGGAGAAACTCGGTTTTCCGGGACGCTCCGAAGGAATAGCTTCCCAGGCCGTTGTCCTATTGCAAAACGGTCCACAATAGGGAAGAAAACGTGGTAGAATATAAGAAAAGCGGAATCACCCCGCTTAGAAACCTTAGTCATAAGTAGCCTCGGCTTCTTTTGGGTGGGGTTTCCCAAAAAAGGCGTGGCTACTTATGGCTCCGGTTTCTGGGTGAAGCAGCTGGATCTGATGAAGAGCCAGAAAGCCCACTTATGTTATGGACTTCCGGGCTTCATAACTGGACCTGAAAAAAGGCGAGGCTAAGTACGACTCCGGTCCCCGGGCTTCTGGTAAAGAATGGACAAGCCCGTGGATGCAAACCAAGCAATACCGATAGTGAATTCATATATTTCTTTTAAATAGACGCACGGAAACTGAGGAAGGGGAATAAGCATGACTAATGAAGTAAGAGTACGGTATGCGCCGAGTCCTACCGGCTACCTGCATATCGGAAACGCAAGAACAGCTCTGTTCAATTACCTATATGCCAAACACAACAACGGCACATTCATCATCCGCATCGAAGACACGGATGCCAAAAGAAACGTCGAAGGTGGAGAACAAAGTCAGCTGGACTATCTCCAGTGGCTCGGCATCGAATGGGATGAAGGAGCCGGACGCGGCGGCGATTACGGCCCGTATCACCAGATGCAACGCCTTCATATTTACGAAGAATATGTGGAAGAGTTACTTAAGAAAGATCTCGCGTACAAATGCTATATGACAACAGAGGAACTCGAAGAAGAGCGGGAAGCACAAAGAGCCCGCGGGGAAGTTCCTAAATACTCAGGAGCGCACAGCAATCTGACGAAAGAAGAACAGGAACAGTTCGAAGCCGAAGGCAGAGAGCCGAGCATCCGTATTCGTGTACCAGAGAACAAGACGTATACATTTACGGACATTGTCCGCGGAGATATCTCCTTCGATGCCAGCGACTTCGGAGACTGGGTCATTGTGAAGAAGAATGGCACGCCGACGTATAACTTTGCTGCGGCCATCGATGATTACCTTATGAAAATTTCCCACGTCCTGCGCGGGGAAGAGCACATCTCCAATACACCGAAACAGATGATGGTGTATGAAGCGTTCGGATGGACGCCTCCACAGTTCGGACACATGACACTTATCCTGAACGAAGATCGGAAAAAGCTCAGTAAGCGTGACAACCATATCCTGCAGTTCATCAGTCAGTATCATGAGCGCGGCTATTTACCGGAATCGTTGTTCAACTTCATCACGTTGCTCGGATGGTCGCCGGTAGGGGAAGAAGAACTCTTCTCCAAAGCGGAACTGATCGATATTTTCGACCAGGATCGTCTATCTACATCTCCGGCAGTATTCGACCCTGCTAAACTGAAGTGGATGAACAATCAGTACATCAAAGAGCTGACATTCGAGGAAATTCTCGATATGACTATTCCTCACCTGGAGAAAGCGGGAAGAATATCAGAGAAGCGCTCCGAAGAAGAACAGAAATGGGCGGAAGAGCTTATCCGTCTGTATCAGCCGCAGTTGAATTACGGAGCGGAGATCGTAGAGCTTACGGAACTTTTCTTCAAAGAGACCATCGACTACGACGAAGAAGCGATGGAAGTTCTGAGCGGGGAACAAGTACCGGAAGTGCTCGAAGCATTCAAGCGTAATCTTGATCAGCTTGAAGACTTCACGCCGGAGAACATCAAACCGCAGATGAAAGCCGTCCAAAAAGAAACAGGACACAAAGGCAAGAAATTGTTCATGCCGATCCGCGTTGCGACGACGGGCCAGACGCATGGACCGGAACTTCCGAATGCGATTCACCTGCTCGGATACGAAACGGTTTCTGCTCGCCTGGAGAATGTACTGGATAAATTGAAATAAAGCAAAGCGAGGACGGGGAGAAGTAGGAAGCAGTTTTTCACACAGAGAGAACCGGAGTGGCTGAGACCGGTTTTGAGAAACGTTTCTGAAATGCACCCCGGAGCCTTCCGTCGAAGTGAGTAGACGAAGCGGTCACTTCCCGTTATCGAAGAAAGAGAGAAAGAAGATCGTTTCTTTCAAACAGAGTGGAACCACGTGGGAGCGTCTCTGTGCTTAGGGCACAGAGGCGCTTTTTTTACTAAGTCAGGTAAAAGGAGGAAGTATCATGGGGATGTTCAAAATGTTCAAAGAAGATGTAGACGTCGTCTTCGACCAGGACCCGGCTGCCCGCTCCTATCTGGAAGTGATTCTTACGTATGCCGGCCTGCATGCGATCTGGTCCCATAGAATCGCTCATGGATTTTATAAGCGTAAATTCTTTTTCATCGCAAGAGTCATATCCCAGATCAGCCGTTTTTTCACCGGTATCGAAATCCATCCGGGTGCCACCATCGGCAGACGGTTCTTCATTGATCACGGGATGGGAGTAGTGGTTGGAGAAACGTGTGAAATCGGCGATAACGTCACGATCTTCCAGGGGGTCACACTCGGCGGTACAGGAAAAGAAAAAGGGAAACGTCACCCTACCCTTGATGATAACGTGCTGGTAGCGACGGGAGCGAAAGTGCTCGGTTCTATTACGATCGGAGAGAATTCCAAAGTAGGAGCCGGTTCTGTCGTACTGCATGAAGTACCGGAAAATTCGACAGTAGTCGGTATCCCTGGGCGTGTGGTTGTCCAGAACGGAAAGAAAGTGGAGAAAGCGAGAGAAGACCTGGACCATCACAAATTGCCGGACCCTGTTTACGACAGGCTTAATGAAATGGAAGAGGAAATCAAACAGATGTGCGAAGAGCTGAATATCGAAAGAAAAAGGAGTGACGATCATGAGCATACAAATTTATAATACCCTGACGAGACAAAAGGAAGCATTCACCCCCATCGAAGAAGGCAAGGTGAAGATGTATGTGTGCGGGCCTACCGTATACAACTATATTCACATCGGAAACGCAAGACCCGCGATCGTATTTGATACCGTACGACGTTACTTCGAGTATAGAGGGTACGAAGTGGTATATGTCCTGAACTTCACGGATGTAGATGACAAACTGATCAAAGCTGCCAATGAACTGGGAGAAGAAGTGCCACAGATTGCGGACCGTTTCATCGAAGCTTACAAGGAAGACGTGGGGGCTTTCGGTGTCAAAGAAGCCGTCTATCATCCCCGCGTCACAGAGAACATGGATGAGATCATCGCTTTCATCAAAAGCCTGATCGATAAGGGATATGCGTATGAAGAAGGCGGAGATGTATATTTCCGGACGCGCAAGTTCAATAACTACGGGAAATTGTCGCACCAGTCCGTCGATGAACTCCAGTCCGGATCGCGGATTGAAGTCGGAGAAAAGAAAGAAGACCCGCTCGACTTCACGCTGTGGAAAGAAGCGAAAGATGGAGAAATCCGCTGGGAAAGCCCCTGGGGAGAAGGACGCCCGGGCTGGCATATCGAGTGCTCGACGATGGCGAAAAAATATCTCGGCGATACGATTGATATCCATGCGGGCGGTCAGGATCTCACGTTTCCTCACCACGAAAATGAAATCGCCCAATCCGAAGCGCATAATGAGACAGACTTCGCGCGTTATTGGATGCATAATGGGTATATCAATATAGAGAACGAGAAGATGTCGAAATCGCTCGGAAACTTCGTTCTTGCTCATGATCTTATCAAGCAGCATGACCCTCAGATGATCCGCTTTTTCATGTTGAGTGTACAGTATCGTCATCCGATCAACTTCAGTGCGAGTCTTCTGGAGAGCGCGAAAAATGGGTTTGAGCGGATCAGGAATGCTTATGAAAATGCGAAGCATCGCAAGGATACCAGTATGAATCTCACGCAGGATAAAGACGAATGGCTCGAGGAGATCCGGGGTCTGAAGCGGCGATTCATCAAAGAGATGGATGATGATTTCAATACAGCTAACGCCATCGCGGTTCTTTTCGACATAGCGAAATCAGCGAATCTTTACCTGCAGAAGGATCAGACGGATGAAGAAGTTCTGGATGCCTATGCAGAACTATTGAAGGAATTGACCGGGGTGCTCGGTCTCGAAATAGAAACGACGGAAGAACTGCTGGATGAGGAGATCGAAGCGAAGATCAAAGAAAGGGAGCAGGCAAGGAAAGATCGTAACTTCCAAAAAGCCGACCAGATTCGCGACGATCTGAAAGACCGAGGGATCGTTCTCGAAGATACGTCTCAGGGCACCAGGTGGAAACGGGCATGACAAAGGTGGAAAATGCTCATCAAATGAAAAGCCTTGCTCTCGCCTACATGGGAGATACGATCCACGACCTGTACGTCCGCGAACATCTTCTGGTGAAAGGGACGATTCAACCGCAGAAGCTTCACCAGTCCGCTGTCCGGTTCGTATCAGCAGAAGCCCAGTCCTTCGTAGCGAAAGAATGGGCGGCCCAGGAGATACTTGGGGAACGTGAGAGTTCTGTATTCCGGCGAGGGAAAAATGCGAAGTCCGGATCCATTCCGAAGAACACAGATGTGCTCACCTATCGTTATGCGACGGCTTTCGAAGCGGTTCTCGGGTATTTGTATCTTGCCGGAGAAGAGGAAAGGCTTTCCGAGCTGGCCCACGGAGCCATCAGAAGCATAGAAGAAAAGGAGGGAGAAGCATGAGCAGTGAGTGGATAATAGGAAAAAATGCAGTACAGGAAGCGATCACAGCAGGAAGGCCCATCAATAAAGTGTTCGTCTCGGAACAATTGCAGCAGCAGGCGATCAAGAAGATCGAAGCGACCGCGAAGAAGCATAATATTCTTGTGCAACGGGTGCCGAAGCAAAAAATCGATCAGCTGGTGGAAGGGAATCACCAGGGCGTGGCGGCTGCTGTAGCAGCTTATGAATACAGTGACCTTGAAGACTTGTTCACACGTGCCGAAGAAAAAGGGGAGGCTCCTTTTTTCATGATTCTTGATGAACTCGAAGATCCGCATAACCTCGGTTCTATTCTGCGTACCGCTGATGCCGCGGGGGCTCACGGAGTCATCATTCCGAAACGTCGATCTGTAGGATTGACGGGAACGGTCGCAAAGACATCTGTCGGAGCTATCGAACATGTGCCTGTCGTCCGGGTGACCAACCTGGCCAGGACGATCGATGAACTGAAAGAAAGGTTCGTATGGGTCGTCGGTACGGCAGCGGATGGAGAGGAAGATTACCGTCAGCTGGACGGCACACTTCCTCTCGCACTGGTCATCGGCAACGAGGGAAAAGGAATGAGCAGGCTGACCAAAGAGAAATGCGACTGGCTCATCCGTCTCCCTATGACCGGCCACGTGGAATCCCTGAATGCTTCTGTCACGGCTTCGCTATTGATGTATGAAGTGTTCAGGAAACGTCATCCGGTAGGTGGATGACGATGAATGTCCTGTTGGTCGACGGCTATAATATGATCGGCGCCTGGCCGGAGCTGAAAAAGCTGAAGGATAGTGATCTATCCCAGGCCCGTGATCTTCTGGTGGAGATGCTGGCGGAGTATCAATCTTACAAAGGGGACAGGGTCATCGTCGTATTCGACGCTTATCACGTCCGGGCGCTTGAGAGAAAACAGAAGAATTACAAAGTCGAAGTCATTTACACGAAGGAAAATGAAACGGCGGACGAGCGGATCGAGAAGCTCGCCGGCTCGCTCAATGATGTAAGGACACAAGTGTACGTAGCGACTTCGGACTATGCGCAGCAGCGGGTGATTTTCGCCCAGGGAGCATACCGGATCTCTGCGAGAGAACTTTATATCGAAATGAAGAATGTGCAGAAGTCGATTGAAGAAGACGTAGCGGAAAGAACGACAGAAACGTACACTCCCAAGATTCCTCTGAACAAAGACGTACGGGAAGCTTTTGAAAAATGGCGACGCGGAGATAAGTGAACAGTGTGTTGACGGTAAGGAAGCGCTTACTATATAATGTTTCTATATTTAGGAAGTTCGGTTTTGGAAATCCTGATTCAACTTAGGAGGCATAGGGACGGGCATGAAAACACTTCAATTGCAGGATTTGGATGACGAGCAGGTACTTGCTCGCATCAATAGGGGAGACAGTGACGCTTTGAATTATCTGATCCAAAAATATAGAGGGTTTGTCCGTGCGAAAGCGAGGACGTACTTTCTCATAGGGGCGGACCGCGAGGACATCGTCCAGGAAGGCATGATCGGGTTGTACAAGGCCATCCGCGATTACCAGGGGGACAAGCTTTCCTCCTTCAAAGCATTCGCAGAGCTTTGTATTACCAGGCAAATCATCACAGCGATCAAAGCTGCTACCCGTCAAAAACATATTCCGCTTAATTCTTATGTGTCACTGGATAAACCTATTTATGATGAAGAATCCGACCGCACACTCCTTGATGTCGTCATGGGTTCAGAAACGATCAACCCGGAAGAGATGATGATCCACAAAGAGCGCTTTGTGAATATCGAAGGAAAAATGGAAGAATTGCTGAGCAATCTCGAGAAAGAAGTGCTTGCCTTGTATCTGGACGGAGACTCTTATCAGGAGATCTCTGAAAAAATGAACCGTCACGTGAAATCGATCGACAATGCTCTGCAGCGGGTGAAGAAGAAGATGGAGAAGCATTTGGAGGCAGAAGAAATGGCGGTCAAAGGGTAATTGACACTCCATTGTAACCGTGCTACATTAGGAGAAGTGACTAAAACCTCTGCACAAGGGGACGTTGATGTTGAGAAAAA
Source organism: Salimicrobium halophilum (assembly GCF_900100295.1). Classification (GTDB taxonomy): domain Bacteria; phylum Bacillota; class Bacilli; order Bacillales; family Halobacillaceae; genus Salimicrobium; species Salimicrobium halophilum. Next base: position 44,690 of record NZ_FNEV01000011.1, on the reverse strand, counting down.
AGGTTATTCTGGCTTGTACTAAATGCTCCAGTCGAAATTATTCCACCCATAAGAAAGCAGAAAGTACGAACGACCGGTTAGAAGTGAAGAAGTTCTGCAAACGTTGCGGAGAGCACACACTTCACCGGGAGACGAAGTAAGAGGGAGTTTGGGGGTGTCACAGAATGATTACATTTTTGAAAAACGTATCCCGTGAAATGAAGAAAGTCAGTTGGCCTACGGGTAACGAGCTGACACGGTACACGATTACCGTTGTTGTGACGGTGGCTTTCGTCGCGATATTCTTCGGAATTGTAGACCTTGGGATTTCCCAGGCGCTAGAACTCATAACGGGTTAAGCAAGTTGTGCTGTTCTTTAGATTTGAAGATAGAAGATGCATGGAAAACCCGTTCGGCGGGTTTTTTCCAGTTCAAACAAGATAAATAAGGGAGGGAAGGACAAAGCGTTTGTCCCCACCACATGGAAAAAAGATGGTATGTTGTCCACACTTACTCAGGATATGAAAATAAAGTTCGGACGAATTTAGAGAAACGCGTTGAGTCTATGGGGATGGAAGATAAGATCTTCCGCGTCATTGTTCCTGAAGAAGACGAAACAGAAATCAAAAACGGGAAGCGGAAAGTTTCAAAGAAGAAAGTATTCCCGGGTTACGTACTTGCAGAAATGGTCATGACAGATGATTCCTGGTACGTAGTACGTAACACTCCCGGCGTTACAGGATTCGTCGGCTCGACAGGTTCGGGGTCAAAACCTATCCCTCTTCTACCAGAAGAAGCAGAACGTGAATTGAAGCGTATGGGTATGAGTGAAAAACAGAACGTGGATATCGATTTCGAAGTGAAAGAACACGTCAAAGTGACCGATGGACCGTTCGCCAATTTCACAGGTACGATTGAAAACATCGATCTGGATAAACAGAAAGTGAAAGTCCATGTGAACATGTTTGGACGGGAAACACCGGTGGAACTCGAGTTTTCCCAAATCGACAAATTATAAAGAAGTTACATTCTCTACTTGCAAATGTTCAAGTTAGATGATAGAATTTCTATGTTATTTGCACGTCTCAAATGAATGAGATGATTGCATAAGAGTGGGAGGGGAAAACCCCTATTACCACATCACGGACTTTAAGGAGGTGTGTCTCGTGGCTAAAAAAGTAATTGATGTAGTTAAGCTTCAAATTCCTGCAGGTAAAGCGAACCCAGCACCGCCAGTAGGTCCTGCTCTAGGTCAGGCTGGTATCAACATCATGGGATTCTGTAAGGAGTTCAACGCTCGTACGCAAGACGAAGCGGGCATGATTATTCCGGTAGAAATTACGGTATTTGAAGACCGTTCATTTACATTCGTAACGAAAACCCCGCCAGCTGCCGTTCTTTTGAAGAAAGCAGCAGGGATTGAGTCTGGTTCCGGAGAGCCGAACCGCAATAAAGTAGGTTCTGTTAAACGTGAACAGGTTCGCGAAATTGCAGAAACGAAAATGCCTGATTTGAACGCTGCTGATGTCGAAGCTGCAATGCGTATGGTAGAAGGTACTGCGCGCAGCATGGGACTTACAGTCGAAGACTGAGTAAGCAGCTCTTAAGGATGCAAAGGTTGCGAGTGAGGATAACCCTTCTTTCGCAACCTTTATCGTGTTACAGGCCAAAATGCTTCCCTTGATGGGAAGCATGGAACTTTCCCCGTAGGGACTGCGGGGAAAGCCTGTTTCGTGCCCGGCGTATGCCTGGCAGTCACAGGGACCTTTCGCCATGTGGCGTAAGGTGTGCAATCGTGGGAGGTCCAACCGCTAAAACCACAACGAGGAGGAAAAGAAATGGCTAACAATAAATCAAAAAGACAACAAGAGATCGAAAAGCTTGTTGATCGTTCTAAAGCATATGAAGCAAGTGAAGCTGTAAGCCTTGCAAAGCAAACGGCTAAAGCGAACTTTGATGAAACAGTAGAAGCTGCTTTTCGTCTGGGAGTAGATCCTAAGAAAGCAGACCAGCAAATCCGTGGTGCAATGGTATTGCCACACGGTACAGGTAAAACACAGCGCGTTCTCGTTTTCGCTAAAGGTGACAAAGCGAAAGAAGCAGAAGCAGCAGGCGCTGATTTTGTAGGAGAGCAGGACCTTATCAATCAGATCAACCAGGGATGGTTCGACTTTGATGTGGTAGTTGCCACTCCTGACATGATGGCTGAAGTAGGGAAACTTGGACGTGTCCTTGGACCGAAAGGCCTTATGCCGAACCCTAAAACTGGAACGGTTACTTTCGAAATCGAAAAAGCTGTCCAGGAAATCAAAGCTGGTAAAGTTGAATATCGCGTAGACAAATCTGCGAACATCCACGTTCCGATCGGAAAAGCTTCTTTCGATGAGCAAACATTGAAAGAAAACTTCGATGCTCTTACAGAAGAACTTCTTAAAGTGAAGCCTCAGGCTACAAAAGGCATTTACATGAAGAACGCTGCTGTATCAGCAACGATGGGACCTGGAATCAAAGTAGATATCGCAGGCTACGTTAAAAAATAAATTCTTGACTTCCTAGATAAGATTAGATATAATCAATCGTGTTGTATAAATGAATACGTTGTACCGTAGACAGCAGGCGCACAGAAGTGCTTAATTTCCTGCCGAGGTGTTCGCTTATAAAGGAATGGTTTTCCGTTCCGTGGTGATCCTCCGTGTCTCGGTGCATGGAGGATTTTTCTTTGCACCAAACGGTATGATGTCAGTCTATAGGAGGTGGAACGATGAGCAAAGTAATCGAGCAAAAGCAACAGGTCGTCTCTGAAATTGCTGATAAGTTCCGCAATAGCAAATCTGCAGTGCTTGTAGATTACCGCGGGTTGAACGTCGCGGAATCGACAGAGCTTCGTAACCAATTGCGCGAAGCTGGTGTTGAATTCAAGATCTACAAAAACACGATGGTTCGTCGTGCGACTGCAGAAACGGAACTGACAGGACTTGATGAAGTTCTCGTCGGACCGACTGCTCTTGCGTTCAGTAACGAAGACGTTGTAGCTCCTGCAAAAGTGTTGAACAACTTCGCGAAAGACCACGAAGCTTTGGAAATCAAAGGCGGCGTAGTCGAAGGTGAAGTAGCGACACTTGAGCAGATCAAAGAACTTGCAGAGCTTCCAAATTACGAAGGTCTTGTATCTATGTTCTTGAGCGTGTTGCAGGCTCCAATCCGCAACTTCGCGTATGCTACTCAAGCTGTAGCTGATCAAAAAGAAGAAGAAAGTGCGTAAGCATAAAATTTAACCCCTTGAAGGAGGAAATATCATGAGTAACGAACAAATCATCGAAGCGATCAAAGAAATGTCCGTTCTTGAACTTAACGATCTTGTAAAAGCAATCGAAGAAGAATTTGGTGTATCCGCAGCAGCTCCAGTAGCAGCAGCAGGTGCAGGTGCTGCAGAAGCAGCAGAAGAAGAGCAATCTGAATTCGACGTAGTACTCGAAAACCCAGGAAGCTCTAAAATCAAGGTTGTTAAAGCGGTTCGCGAAGCAACTGGACTTGGACTTAAAGAAGCTAAGGACCTTGTTGACAACGCTCCGAAACCTGTTAAAGAAGGCCTTTCTAAAGAAGACGCTGAAGAACTTAAATCTCAGCTCGAAGAAGCAGGCGCTACAATCGAACTTAAGTAATTGTCAGACTTGCAATAAAAGCCCGCTGTTTCCGGCGGGCTTTTATTTGTCTTTAGAATTTTACGAAGAGGGGTCTGACTTATGACAGAGCACTATTATTCTAAGAAGACAAAGAAGGCAAGTGAACGGAAAGTATGGGGAGCCTCATTAAGAGGACGGGAGTTTACGTTCTTCTCCGATCATGCCGTTTTCTCCAAAGATGGAGTGGATTTCGGTTCGCGTGCGCTCATTGAAACGTTCGAGTTTCCACCGATTGAAGGTGATTTGTTGGATGTCGGCTGTGGTTATGGACCGATCGGCTTATCACTGGCAAAAGAAACGACCACCCGCAGAGTAGTGATGGTGGATGTGAATGAGAGGGCCCTTGAATTGGCGGAGGCGAATGCTGAGGAGAATGATGTGACGAACGTCGAGGTTATTGAAAGTGACGGGGCGGCTGCTGTAAGAGAGCGTTCTTTCGCTGCAGTGTTGACCAATCCTCCGATCCGTGCGGGGAAAGAAGTTGTGCACCGGATCTTCGAAGATGCCGCAGGAGTTCTGAAAGAAGGTGGAGAGCTATGGGTGGTCATCCAGAAGAAACAGGGGGCACCTTCTGCCGAGAGAAAAATGAAAGAACTTTTTGAAGACGTACGTTTAATCAAGAAAGTCAAGGGTTATTATATTTTCAAAGCAAAAAAGGTTTGACCCGCAATTTTGTATGTGGTAATATAATAAAATGCCGGTAGAAAAAACAGGTGTCAAGCACTTTTTTTGGTTCTGGCTTAATTACAATTGAAGATGTTTGTAAGATATGAGGTTTTCGAGAAAAGTAGAGGAGGCAATTTACTTAATAGTAAAAGTACGTAGACTTTCAATGAATTATACGTATGTCACCTTTCTTGAAGGAAAGCCTTTTTTTCTTTTTTGTCTAACGTTAGAGAGAAATGAAGAAGAATCATTCGCAAAATAGCGAATGTTTACTATATATTTACTTGCCAAAGTTTTAAGTAAGCAAGTTTTTTCGGCATGTATGTGCCGTGAGATTTGTTAATATCATGCTTGTTTGAGGGGTGAATCTGTTGACAGGTCAACTAGTTCAATATGGACGACACCGCCAGCGTAGAAGTTACGCGCGTATTAGTGAAGTTTTAGAGTTGCCGAATCTTATTGAGATTCAAACGGCTTCTTATGATTGGTTCCTGGAAGAAGGTTTGAAGGAAATGTTCCAGGATATCTCTCCTGTAGAGGATTTTACGGGGAATCTATCCCTGGAATTCGTAGATTACAGTCTCGGAGAGCCGAAGTATCCGGTAGAAGAATCGAAGGATCGTGACGTTACGTATAACGCGCCTCTTCGTGTGAAGGTTCGTCTTCACAATAAAGAAACCGGCGAAGTGAAAGAACAGGAAGTCTTCATGGGAGATTTCCCTCTGATGACAGATACAGGGACATTCGTAATCAACGGTGCGGAACGTGTCATCGTTTCCCAGCTTGTGCGTTCTCCTAGTGTATACTTCAACGATAAAGTGGATAAGAACGGGAAGCGTGGTTATACAGCGACTGTCATTCCGAACCGCGGCGCTTGGCTCGAGTTTGAAACAGATGCCAAAGATGTAGTCCACGTACGTATCGATCGTACCCGTAAGCTTCCGATCACTGTTCTGCTTCGTGCGTTAGGTTTCGGAAGCGATCAGGAAATCATTGACCTGCTAGGGGACAATGAATACTTGAGAAATACGCTTGAGAAAGACAACACGGAAAATAGCGAAAAAGCTTTGCTTGAAATATATGAAAGATTGCGTCCGGGTGAGCCGCCTACGGTCGAGAACGCAAGGAATCTTCTTATTTCCAGATTCTTCGATCCGAAGCGCTATGATTCCGCTCGTGTCGGTCGTTACAAAATGAATAAGAAACTTCATATCAAAGATCGTCTTTTCAACCAGGTTCTTGCAGAGCCGCTTGTAGATGAAGAGACAGGTGAAGTGCTTGCTGAAAAAGGGGACAAGATCGACCGTCGCCTTCTTAATAAACTCATTCCTTACTTCGATCAGGAGGAAGGCGCACTTGCAGAAGATGAGCTGCACCCTTCCGATGGCGTAATGGATGAAGGAGTAAATGTACAGACGGTAAAAATCGTCGATCCTACCGATCCGGAAGGTGAGAAATCGATCAATGTCATCGGTAACGCGAACATCGATAAAGATGTGAAGCATATTACACCGGCTGACATCGTTTCGTCCGTCAGTTACTTTTTCAACCTTCTTCATAAGGTAGGGAATACGGATGACATCGACCACCTTGGTAACCGTCGTCTCCGTAGTGTAGGAGAATTGCTTCAGAACCAGTTCCGTATCGGTCTATCCCGTATGGAACGTGTGATTCGGGAACGTATGTCTATCCAGGACACATCTTCGATCACGCCGCAACAGCTGATCAACATCCGACCAGTGATTGCGTCGATCAAAGAGTTCTTCGGTAGTTCCCAGCTTTCTCAGTTCATGGACCAGACGAACCCGCTTGCCGAGCTTACGCATAAGCGCCGTCTTTCAGCTCTCGGACCCGGTGGTCTGACGCGTGAACGTGCCGGCTTTGAAGTACGTGACGTACACTATTCCCACTACGGGCGTATGTGTCCGATCGAAACGCCGGAAGGTCCGAACATCGGTCTGATCAACTCCCTTTCCAGTTACGCGAAAGTGAACGAATTCGGCTTCATCGAAACGCCGTATCGCCGCGTAGACCATGAAACGGGACGTGTTACGGAGTTTATCGACTATCTGACTGCAGATGAAGAGGATAACTACGTAGTTGCTCAGGCAAACGCGAAGCTTGAAGAAGACGGTTCTTTCACAGACCCTGAAGTTATCGCCCGTTTCCGCGGGGAAAACACAGCGGTCAGCCGTGATCGTCTCGATTACATGGACGTATCGCCGAAGCAGGTCGTATCTGCTGCGACAGCATGTATTCCATTCCTTGAGAATGATGACTCCAACCGTTCTCTTATGGGTGCGAACATGCAACGTCAGGCGGTACCTTTGATCCAGCCGGATGCTCCTATCGTAGGAACCGGGATGGAATACGTATCCGGCAAGGATTCCGGTGCTGCTGTCATCAACCGCCATCCTGGTGTCGTAGAGCGGGTGGAAGCGAAAGAAGTCCACGTGCGCCGCATCTCTGAAGTGGACGGAAAAGAAGTCGAAGGCGACCTTGATAAATACCGTCTTCAGAAATTCATCCGTTCCAACCAGGGAAGCTGTTACAACCAGCGTCCGATCGTTTCTAAAGGAGACAGAGTCGACAAAGGGGAAATCCTTGCTGATGGTCCTTCCATGGACATGGGAGAACTGGCGCTTGGCCAGAACCCTCTCGTCGCCTTTATGACATGGGATGGTTATAACTATGAGGATGCCGTCATCATGAGCGAACGTCTCGTGAAAGATGATGTGTACACATCCATTCATATTGAAGAATATGAGTCCGAAGCTCGTGATACGAAGCTTGGACCGGAAGAAATCACTCGCGATATTCCGAACGTCGGTGAGGACGCCCTTCGTGACCTCGACGACCGCGGTATCATCCGTGTGGGTGCTGAAGTGAGCGATGGAGATCTTCTTGTAGGTAAGGTTACTCCAAAAGGGGTGACGGAACTTTCAGCTGAAGAACGTCTTCTCCATGCTATTTTCGGTGAGAAAGCCCGTGAAGTGAGAGATACGTCTCTTCGCGTGCCTCACGGTGCAGGTGGTATCGTACTGGATGTGAAGATCTTCAACCGTGAAGACGGAGACGAACTTCCTCCTGGTGTCAACCAGCTCATCCGTGTCTATATCGCCCAGAAACGTAAGATTTCAGAAGGGGATAAAATGGCCGGACGTCACGGAAACAAAGGTGTCATTTCGAAGATTCTTCCTGAAGAAGACATGCCTTTCCTTCCTGATGGTACACCGGTAGACATCATGCTTAACCCGCTTGGTGTTCCTTCCCGTATGAACATCGGACAGGTGCTTGAACTGCACCTCGGAATGGCGGCACGACAGCTCGGGGAACGCGTTGCGACCCCTGTATTTGATGGTGCCCGTGAAGAAGACGTCTGGGAAACGCTCGGGGAGGCAGGACTTCCTCGTGATGCGAAGACCATCCTATACGATGGCCGTACAGGGGAACCGTTCGATAATCGGATCTCTGTAGGTGTCATGTATATGATCAAGCTTTCCCACATGGTAGACGACAAGCTTCACGCTCGTTCTACAGGTCCTTATTCCCTTGTAACGCAACAACCGCTTGGTGGTAAGGCTCAATTCGGTGGACAGCGTTTCGGTGAAATGGAAGTATGGGCACTGGAAGCTTATGGTGCCGCTTATACACTCCAGGAAATTCTGACCGTTAAATCTGATGACGTTGTCGGACGTGTGAAAACGTACGAAGCGATCGTCAAAGGAGACAACGTTCCGGAGCCGGGTGTTCCTGAGTCCTTCAAGGTATTGATCAAAGAACTTCAGAGCCTTGGTATGGACGTGAAGATTCTGGCTGCCGATGAATCCGAAATTGAAATGCGTGATCTTGAAGAAGACCAGATCAATGAAACTGAAAAGTTGAATATGGAAAGCTAATTTAGGCGACTAATAGCTTAGGGAAAACCTGGAGACTTTAAGGGAGGTAAGCCCTTTGATAGATGTAAATAATTTTGAATATATGAAGATAGGTTTAGCTTCATCCGATAAGATCCGTTCCTGGTCTTACGGGGAAGTGAAAAAGCCGGAAACAATCAACTATCGAACATTGAAACCGGAAAAAGACGGGTTGTTCTGCGAACGCATCTTCGGTCCTCAAAAGGACTGGGAGTGTCACTGTGGAAAATACAAACGTGTCCGCTATAAGGGTATCGTTTGTGACCGTTGTGGAGTAGAAGTGACGAAATCTAAAGTACGCCGTGAGCGTATGGGGCACCTGGAATTGGCTGCCCCGGTTTCCCACATCTGGTACTTCAAGGGTATTCCGAGCCGTATGGGACTTGTGCTTGATATGTCCCCTCGTGCTCTTGAAGAAGTCATCTACTTCGCTTCCTATATCGTGACGGACCCTGGTGATACAGGTCTTGAGAAGAAACAACTTCTATCCGAAAAAGAATACCGTTCGTACCGTGAGAAGTATGGCAAGAGCTTCCATGCTGACATGGGGGCGGAAGCTATTCGTCTACTACTTTACGATATCGACCTTGACGATGAAGTTACTACACTTAAAGAAGAGTTGAAAACGGCTCAGGGGCAAAGACGTACAAGAGCGATCAAGCGCCTTGAGGTACTGGAGTCGTTCCGTAACTCAGGGAATGATCCTGCGTGGATGGTTCTCGACGTACTTCCGGTTATTCCTCCGGAACTTCGTCCGATGGTTCAGCTTGATGGAGGACGTTTTGCGACGTCTGACTTGAACGACCTTTACCGCCGAGTCATCAACCGTAACAACCGTCTGAAGCGTCTTCTCGATCTCGGTGCTCCGACGATCATCGTACAGAACGAAAAACGTATGCTTCAGGAAGCGGTAGATGCATTGATTGATAACGGACGCCGCGGACGCCCGGTCACAGGACCAGGGAACCGTCCTCTTAAATCCTTGTCCCACATGCTTAAAGGGAAACAGGGACGTTTCCGTCAGAACCTTCTGGGTAAACGTGTCGACTATTCCGGTCGTTCTGTTATCATCGTAGGTCCTAGTCTGAAGATGTATCAGTGCGGACTTCCGAGAGAGATGGCACTGGAACTGTTCAAACCGTTCGTAATGAAAGAGCTTGTATCAAGAGGGCTCGCTCATAACATCAAATCAGCGAAACGGAAAATCGAACGTGTGCACGATGACGTATGGGATGTCCTTGAAGACGTCATCAAAGAGCACCCGGTTCTCCTAAACCGTGCTCCTACCTTGCACCGTCTGGGTATCCAGGCTTTCGAACCTACGCTTGTAGAAGGAAGAGCGATCCGCCTTCACCCGCTCGTTTGTACGGCTTACAACGCTGACTTTGACGGGGACCAGATGGCGGTACACGTACCACTTTCCTCTGAAGCTCAGGCGGAAGCGCGTATCCTTATGCTTGCAGCGCAGAACATTCTTAACCCGAAAGACGGGAAGCCGGTTGTTACGCCGTCTCAGGACATGGTACTGGGTAACTACTACCTTACACTTGAGAGAACGGGTGCAGTCGGAGAAGGAATGGTATTCAAAGACTTGAATGAAGCGCTTATGGCTTATCAGAACGGGTACGTTCACCTGCATACGCGTGTAGCTGTTCAAGCAAGCTCCCTTAAGAACGAAACGTTCACCAAAGAACAGGGAGACCAGCTGCTCTTGACTACGGTCGGGAAATTGATTTTCAACGATATGCTTCCGGCTTCGTTCCCTTATATGAATGAACCGACACAGGATAACCTGGAAATCAAAACACCGGAGAAGTACTTCATCGAAAAAGGTACTAACGTAAAAGAAGAGATAAAACAGCGTGAAATCGTCGATCCATTCAAGAAAGGTATTCTCGGGGATATCATTGCGGAAGTGTTCAAACGCTTCTCCATCAGTGAAACATCCAGAATGCTTGACGAAATGAAGGACCTAGGATTCAAATACTCTACGAAGGCAGGTATCACTGTCGGTGTATCTGACGTCGTAGTACTTGGAGATAAGCAGGAAATCCTTGATGATGGCCAGGAGAAAGTGGATAAAGTTCTGAAGCAGTTCCGTCGCGGACTGATCACAGAAGAAGAACGCTATAACCGTGTCATCGAAGTGTGGTCCCAGGCGAAAGACGTCATCCAGGAACGTCTGATGGAATCCCTTGACCCGACAAACCCGATTTACATGATGAGTGACTCCGGAGCACGTGGTAACGCGTCCAACTTCACTCAGCTTGCGGGTATGCGCGGACTCATGGCTAACCCATCCGGCCGGATCATCGAACTTCCGATCAAGTCCAGTTTCCGTGAAGGTCTGACGGTACTCGAATACTTCATCTCTACACACGGTGCGCGTAAAGGTCTTGCCGATACAGCACTTAAGACGGCCGACTCGGGTTATCTTACCCGTCGTCTTGTCGACGTTGCACAGGATGTCATCGTACGTGAAGACGACTGCGGTACGGATCGCGGCCTGAATGTTGCTGCTCTCACAGAGGGTACGGAAGTAATCGAACCGCTTGTGGACCGTCTTGTCGGACGTACGTCGTTCCAGACAGTGACACATCCGGAAACAGGAGAAGTACTTGCTACCCGTAATGAAATCATTTCGGAAGAAGCAGCGAAAACGATCGAAGATTCCGGTGTCGAGAACGTAACCATCCGTTCTGCCTTCACTTGTAACACGAAACACGGAGTGTGTAAGAAGTGTTATGGTCGTAACCTGGCAACAGGGGACGAAGTGGAAGTCGGAGAAGCTGTCGGAATCATCGCGGCTCAGTCCATCGGTGAACCGGGTACACAGCTTACTATGCGTACCTTCCACACAGGCGGTGTTGCCGGAGACGATATCACGCAAGGTCTGCCTCGTATCCAGGAAATCGTGGAAGCACGTAATCCGAAAGGTCAGGCAGTCATTTCTGAAATCGACGGTACCGTCTATGACGTAAAAGAAGTGAAAGAGAAACTTGAAATCACTGTGCAGGGTGCCGTGGAATCCCGCAGTTATACAGCCCCTTATGGAGCTCGTATGAAACTGAACATCGGAGATGAAGTGAAAGCCGGTAACCCACTGACAGAAGGTTCCATCGATCCGAAAGAATTGCTGCAGGTTACAGGACTCGAAGGGGTAGAAGCCTATCTCCTGAAAGAAGTCCAGAAAGTATACCGTATGCAAGGGGTGGAAATCTCCGATAAACACGTAGAGGTAATGGTTCGCCAGATGCTTCGTAAAGTACGTGTGCTTGATTCCGGAGATACAGATGTTCTTCCGGGAACACTCATGGAAATCCACCAGTTCAAAGAAGCCAACCAGCGTGTGCTGATGGAAGGCGGTCAACCTGCCGTAGGTCGTCCGGTTATCCTCGGTATTACGAAAGCTTCTCTTGAAACGGATAGTTTCCTTTCTGCCGCATCGTTCCAGGAAACGACGCGAGTGCTTACGGATGCAGCGATCAAAGGGAAGCGCGATGAACTTCTCGGCCTGAAAGAGAACGTAATCATCGGTAAGCTTGTCCCTGCTGGTACAGGAATGAACCGTTACCGTACAATCCAATCCGAGCACGAAAACAAAGACAAACAAGAGCCGGTCGTAGAAGAAACCACTCAAGCTTAAACACAAGGGAAAAAGTAGAAGCACCTTGAGAAAACTTTTGAATAGTGTTGACACGTATTCAGGAGAGTGATAATATAATCAAGGTGCTTCCACAACCTTGTTACTTTGGAGGATATGGAAATGTCTTATGAAAAAGTAGCACAGGCTAAATCGAATTTAGTGATTGGAACAAAGCAGACCATCAAAGCGATCAAAGCCGGAACTGTGAAAGAAGTGATCATTGCATCTGATGCTGATCCCGTCGTCACAGGGAAAGTGAAGAGAATCGCCCAGCAATTTTCCGTCGACTATCATGAAGTTCCATCAATGCAAGAACTCGGGAATGCGTGTGGTATTGATGTTGGTGCTGCGACAGTGGCTATTAAATAATGGAGTTTTGGCGCAACCGAAGCGCGAAAGCTTTGTTTTTTGCCTTATTACGAACCACCTGGATGTGTGGTATTAAAAAATGAAGGGAGGACAACCACATGCCAACAATTAATCAGCTTGTACGTAAAGGCCGTGTGAGTAAAAGCAGAAAGTCTGACTCTCCTGCGCTTAACAAAGGATACAACAGCTACAAGAAGCGTATGACAGATCAGTCCGCTCCACAAAAACGTGGTGTTTGCACACGTGTCGGTACTATGACTCCGAAGAAGCCGAACTCCGCGCTTCGTAAATACGCACGTGTCCGTCTAACTAACCAGATTGAAGTGAATGCTTACATTCCTGGAATCGGACACAACCTTCAGGAGCACAGTGTTGTACTTATCCGTGGCGGTCGTGTTAAAGACTTGCCAGGTGTACGTTATCACGTAGTACGTGGTGCGCTTGATACAGCAGCTGTACAAGGCCGTATGCAAGGACGTTCCAAGTACGGTACGAAGAAACCTAAAAAATAAGTAATATAATCGACATTTGAAGAAAGGAGGGGGACATATGCCACGTAAAGGTCCAGTAGCTAAGCGTGATGTGTTACCAGATCCGATTTATCAATCCAAGCTTGTAACTCGCCTGATCAACCAGATCATGGTAGACGGTAAGCGAGGAAAAGCCCAGACCATTCTTTACAAAGCATTTGAACTCGTTCAGGAACGCAGTGGGAATGAAGCGATGGAGACTTTTGATGAAGCTATGAAGAACGTAATGCCAGTACTTGAAGTACGCGCTCGTCGTGTAGGTGGTTCCAACTACCAGGTACCGGTTGAGGTTCGTCCAGAGCGTCGTCAAGCACTAGGTCTTCGTTTCATCGTCAACTATGCGCGTCTTCGCGGCGAGAAAACAATGCAAGAGCGTTTGGCTAACGAAATTCTTGATGCAGCAAACAACACTGGTGCTTCCGTGAAGCGTCGTGAAGAAATGCACAAGATGGCTGAAGCGAACAAAGCTTTCGCTCACTATCGTTGGTAATTATCCGCAACACAAATTCTTAATTAGGGAGGAGAAGGATTCATGCCTAGAGAGTTCTCCTTGGAAAAAACTCGTAACATTGGCATCATGGCTCACATCGATGCCGGTAAGACGACAGCAACGGAACGTATTCTTTTCTATACGGGACGTATCCACAAAATCGGTGAAACGCACGAAGGTGCTTCTCAGATGGACTGGATGTCTCAAGAGCAGGAGCGTGGAATCACGATCACTTCTGCAGCGACAACAGCTCAGTGGAAAGGTCACCGTATCAACATCATCGATACACCAGGGCACGTAGACTTCACAGTTGAAGTTGAACGTTCCCTTCGTGTGTTGGACGGATCCATTGCTGTACTCGATGCGCAGTCTGGAGTTGAGCCACAGACAGAAACAGTGTGGCGCCAGGCGACAACATACGGTGTTCCGCGTATCGTATTCATCAACAAGATGGACAAAGTAGGAGCAGACTTCATTTACTCCCTTGGAACGCTTCAAGAGCGCCTGGGTGCTAACGCTGCCGCTGTTCAGCTTCCAATCGGTGCGGAAGATGACTTCGAAGGAATCATCGACCTCATTACAATGGAAGCCTACTACTACCTTGATGATCTTGGAACTCGTGCCGAAGCGCGCGAAATCCCGGATGATTACAAGGCGCAGGCGGAAGAATACCGCGGGAAGCTGATCGAATCCGTAGCAGAACTTGACGAAGAACTTATGATGAAGTACCTCGAAGGTGAAGAAATCACTAACGAAGAGCTTCGCTCAGCTATTCGTCAGGGAACTCTTAATGTCGAGTTCTATCCTGTATATTGCGGATCAGCTTTCAAAAACAAAGGTGTTCAGCTTCTTGTAGACGGTGTCATCGACTACCTTCCATCTCCATTGGACGTACCTGCAATCGAAGGTCACGTACCGGAAACGGAAGAAGAAGTAGTTCGTAAAGCCGACGACAACGAGCCTTTCTCTGCACTTGCGTTTAAAGTAGCAACGGACCCTTATGTAGGTAAGCTTACATTCTTCCGTGTCTACTCCGGTACACTGAAATCCGGTTCATACGTGAAGAACTCCACGAAGGACAAACGTGAGCGTGTAGGTCGTATCCTGCAAATGCACGCAAACTCCCGTCAGGAGATTTCTGAAGTATATGCCGGTGACATTGCCGGAGGTGTAGGTCTTAAAGATACAGGGACAGGAGATACTCTGTGTGATGAGAAGAATCTCGTTATTCTTGAATCCATGGAATTCCCTGAACCGGTAATCGACGTAGCGATCGAGCCGCAATCCAAAGCAGACCAGGACAAAATGTCCATCGCCCTTGGTAAGCTGGCTGAAGAAGATCCTACTTTCCGTACGGAAACGAACGAAGAAACAGGACAGACGATCATCTCTGGTATGGGTGAGCTTCACCTGGATATCATCGTTGACCGTTTGAAACGTGAGTTCAAAGTTGACGCTCATATCGGTGCTCCACAGGTTGCCTACCGTGAAACGTTCCGCGGATCCGCGAACGTAGAAGGTAAGTTCGTACGCCAGTCCGGTGGACGCGGTCAGTTCGGACACGTTTGGGTCACTTTCGAGCCGAACGAAGAAGGTGCCGGTTTCGAATTCGAAAACAAAATCGTCGGTGGTGTCGTTCCTCGTGAATATATCCCTTCTGTTGAGCAGGGAATCAGAGAATCGATGGAAAACGGCGTACTAGCCGGTTACCCACTGATCGATGTGAAAGCTACACTTTTCGATGGATCTTACCACGATGTAGACTCCAACGAAATGGCCTTTAAAGTAGCTGCATCCATGGCGCTTAAAGAAGCGAAAAACAAGTGTCAGCCAGTACTTCTTGAGCCGATGATGAAAGTTGAAGTAGTCATCCCTGAAGAATACATGGGAGACATTATGGGTGATGTCACTTCCCGTCGTGGACGTGTCGAAGGTATGGAAGCCCGCGGACCTGCTCAGGTCGTCAACGCGTTCGTTCCACTTTCCGAAATGTTCGGTTATGCTACTGCCCTGCGTTCTAATACGCAAGGTCGCGGAGCATACACGATGCACTTCGATCACTACGCAGAAGTACCGAAGAGTATTTCTGAAGAGATCATCAAGAAAAACGCTGGTGAATAATTAATTTCATTGACGTTTAAAAGGATTAATTGTATGGTAAGCTTAGAAGAATTTGCTTTCTTCTAAGCTCCATATAAAACCTTTAAAAATACACTTTTATTTACTTAAAGGAGGAACTATAAAATGGCTAAAGAAAAATTCGACCGTTCGAAGTCCCACGTTAACATTGGTACTATCGGACACGTTGACCATGGTAAAACAACTCTAACTGCAGCAATCACTACTGTACTTCACAAAACTTCCGGTAGCGGGGAAGCTCGCGCGTATGACTCCATCGACGGAGCTCCGGAAGAGCGTGAGCGTGGAATCACAATCTCCACTGCACACGTTGAGTACGAAACTGAAAACCGTCACTATGCACACGTTGACTGCCCAGGCCACGCTGACTATGTTAAAAACATGATCACTGGTGCTGCACAAATGGACGGTGCGATCCTAGTTGTATCCGCAGCTGACGGTCCAATGCCACAAACTCGTGAGCACATCCTACTTTCCCGTCAGGTTGGTGTTCCAGCTATCGTGGTATTCCTTAACAAAACAGACATGGTAGACGACGAAGAGCTTCTTGAGCTTGTAGAAATGGAAGTTCGCGACCTACTATCCGAGTATGACTTCGACGGAGACGAAACTCCAGTCGTTAAAGGTTCTGCTCTTAAAGCTATCGAAGGAGATGCTGACCACGAGCAAGCAATCATGGATCTTATGGCTGAAGTTGACGCGTTCATCCCAACTCCAGACCGCGACACTGACAAGCCATTCATGATGCCTATCGAGGACGTATTCTCTATCACTGGCCGTGGTACAGTTGCGACTGGCCGTGTTGAGCGTGGACAGGTTAAAGTAGGCGACGATGTTGAAATCATCGGTCTTGCTCCAGAAGCTAAGAAGACTACTGTAACTGGTGTTGAAATGTTCCGTAAGCTTCTAGACTATGCTGAAGCTGGCGACAACATTGGTGCACTTCTACGTGGTGTAGACCGCGAAGAAATCAACCGTGGACAGGTTCTTGCTAAGCCAGGTTCCATCACTCCACACACGAAGTTCCATGCGGAAGTTTATGTACTATCCAAAGATGAAGGTGGACGTCACACTCCATTCTTCGACAACTACCGCCCACAATTCTACTTCCGTACTACGGACGTAACTGGTGTTATCCAGCTTCCTGAAGGAGTAGAAATGGTTATGCCTGGCGATAACGTTGAGATGACTGTTGAGCTTATCTCTCCAATCGCTATCGAAGACGGTACGAAGTTCTCCATCCGTGAAGGTGGACGTACTGTAGGCGCTGGCGTTGTTGCTCGTATCGAAGAGTAATATACAGACAGTTTAAGAAGATCAGGGGGTTCGCCCTCTGGTCTTTTTTAATGGAAAGAAACAGAAACTCCTGCCATAGAATAGGAAGATCATCGTTCATTTTTTCTTTTCTGCCCGATTGGGGTTGCGTTTTACCGGAAAAGTCGTTAAACTATTTTAGGATGATCAATAAAAGTTGTCGTATCCCCTTGCATTCCGAGTGGGAATTCTTTATAATGTTTAATGTTGGTCATAAAAGACGATGATGCGAAAGGTTGTTGACACACCCGGCCCCTTTGCCATGGCGAGTGCGTCAAGGAATTTTCGTGGAGCCAGTCTGTTTAAAAAAATAGGCGATAAAGGAGGGAAAATAATGGCAAAAGAGAAAATTCGTATTCGTTTAAAAGCGTATGATCACAGAGTTCTGGATCAGTCCGCTGAAAAAATCGTAGACACAGCGAATCGTTCAGGAGCAGAAGTGTCCGGTCCGATCCCGCTTCCGACGGAGAGATCCATCTATACCATTCTACGTGCGACTCATAAATTCAAAGATTCTCGTGAACAGTTCGAAATGCGCACACACAAGCGCCTGATCGACATTGTTAATCCAACGCCACAAACGGTAGATGCATTGATGCGTCTTGACTTGCCGTCTGGTGTAGATATCGAAATTAAACTATAAAAATATATTGTATTATTAGGAGGTGTAACGGATGACGAAAAGTATCTTAGGACGTAAAGTCGGTATGACTCAGATCTTCTCTGAAAACGGAGAGCTTGTACCTGTAACAGTAATCCAGGCTGAGCCGAACGTAGTTCTTCAGAAGAAGACTATCGAAAACGACGGTTACGAATCCATTCAATTAGGTTTCGCTGATCAAAAAGCGAATAACGTGAAAAAGCCAGAAGTAGGCCATGCCGAAAAAGCTAACACAACACCTAAGCGCTACGTTCGTGAAGTCCGTAACGTAAATTTTGACGAGTATGAACTCGGTCAAGAGGTGAAAGTTGATACTTTCGCAGAAGGTGACGCAATCGATGTAACAGGAACTTCCAAAGGGAAAGGGTTCCAGGGAACGATCAAACGTTTCAACCACTCCCGCGGACCTGAAACACACGGTTCCCGCTATCACCGTCGCCCGGGTACTCTTGGGGATATCAACTCCATGCACGTATTCAAAGGTAAAGACCTTCCAGGTCAAATGGGTGGCAACCAGGTAACAATCCAGAACCTTGAAGTGGTTAAAGTAGATACAGAACGTAACCTGCTTCTCGTTAAAGGAAATGTTCCTGGTGCGAAGAAATCTTATGTACAAGTTCAAAGTGCAGTTAAGGCTAACCAATAATAAACGAAGGGAGGATATGTCATGCCTAAAGTAGCACTATTTAACCAAAGCGGTTCGCAAGTTGGAGATCTAGATTTGAACGATGCGGTATTCGGTATCGAGCCGAACACACACGTGCTTCATGAGTCTGTGCTTATGCAACAAGCTTCCAAGCGTCAAGGAACGCATAAAGTGAAAACTCGCGGTGAAGTAAGTGGCGGTGGAAAGAAACCGTGGCGCCAAAAAGGTACAGGACGTGCCCGTCAAGGTACAATCCGTGCCCCACAATGGGTAGGTGGTGGAACAGTATTCGGTCCGACACCTCGCAGCTACAGCTACAAGCTACCGAAAAAAGTTCGCCGTCTGGCACTTCGTTCTGCTTATTCTTCAAAAGTACAGGAAGAAAACCTTTTTGCAGTAGAAGAGCTTTCTCTTGATGCTCCGAAAACGAAAGAAGTCGTTAACTTCCTTAAAGCACTGGACGTAAACGAAAGTGCACTAATCATCACGGCACAAAAAGAAGAAAATGTCGTACTTTCTTCCAATAACCTGCCAAACGTTGAAACATTGACGTTTGATCAAGTAAGTGTTCTAGACTTGCTTACGCATGACAAAGTTATTGTAACGAAAGATGCGGCTGAAAAAGTAGGGGAGGTGCTCTCATAATGAAAGAACCACGCGATATTATTAAGCGCCCCGTAATCACTGAGAACTCTGCCGATCTTATGGGAGAAAAGAAATACACGTTTGAAGTGGAATCCAAAGCGAACAAAACGGAAATCAAGAAAGCGATCGAAGAGATTTTCGGCGTAGAAGTCGCTAAAGTGAACACAATCAACCGTAAAGGTAAGTTCAAGCGTATGGGCAGATACGGTGGATACC
The DNA here is from genome assembly GCF_900100295.1 of Salimicrobium halophilum. Classification (GTDB taxonomy): domain Bacteria; phylum Bacillota; class Bacilli; order Bacillales; family Halobacillaceae; genus Salimicrobium; species Salimicrobium halophilum. Next base: position 25,789 of record NZ_FNEV01000011.1, on the reverse strand, counting down.
GTTCTGATAAGAAACGTGCGATTGTTCAACTTACTGACAACAGTGAAGAAATCGAATTTTTCGAAGTATAATTAATAGATAAACGAAGGAGGGAAAAAAGATGGCGATTAAAAAATTCCGTCCAACGACTAACGGTCGTCGGCATATGTCAGTATCTGATTTCGCAGAGATCACTACCGATAAACCAGAACGCTCCTTGGTTACCCCGCTACACAAACGCGGTGGACGTAACACCCATGGACGTATCACAGTTCGTCATCAAGGCGGCGGGCATAAGCGTCAGTACCGTATTATCGACTTTAAGCGCGATAAAGATGGAATACCAGGACGCGTTGCTACGATCGAATACGATCCGAACCGTTCCGCTAACATTGCACTAATCAACTATGTAGATGGTGAAAAGCGTTATATCCTTGCACCGAAAGGACTGAAAGTCGGAGCTGAAATCATCTCCGGACAGGACGCAGACATCAAAGCAGGTAACGCAAAACAATTGAAAGACCTTCCTGTAGGTACTACAATTCATAACATTGAATTGAAACCAGGACGCGGTGGTCAACTTGTACGTTCCGCTGGTGCTTCTGCACAAATCCTTGGTCGTGAAGAGAAATACACGCTTGTACGCCTTGCATCAGGTGAAGTTCGACTTATCCTAAGCACTTGCCGCGCAACGGTAGGTCAAGTAGGTAACCTTGAACATGAACTGATCAGCATCGGTAAAGCAGGACGTTCCCGCTGGCAAGGTAAGCGCCCTACAGTACGTGGTTCTGTTATGAACCCTAGTGATCACCCACACGGTGGTGGTGAAGGACGTGCGCCAATCGGTATGCCGTCTCCTGTTACACCTTGGGGTCAGCCGACACTTGGTTACAAGACGCGTAAACGTAACAAACCATCCGACAAATATATTGTTCGCAGAAAAGGCAAAAAATAACGGGATTGAAATGGCGGGATGACTACCCCGTCTCTCAATCGCGAAGGGAGGTTTATCAATGGGCCGCAGTCTGAAAAAGGGACCTTTTGTAGATGACCATTTGATGAAAAAAGTCGAAAGCAACAATGAAGATAACAAGAAACATGTGATCAAAACGTGGTCACGCCGTTCAACTATCTTCCCGAACTTCGTCGGTCAGACAATTGCTGTATATGACGGACGCAAGCATGTGCCTGTATATGTTACAGAAGACATGGTAGGACACAAACTAGGTGAATTCGCACCGACCCGTACGTTCAAGGGACACTCCGGTGACGATAAAAAAACAAAACGCTAAGGTAGAGAGGAGGCACTTCCATGCAAGCTAAAGCAGTTGCTAAAACAGTCCGTATTGCTCCTCGTAAAGCGCGTTTAGTTATCGACTTGATTCGAGGAATGGACACAGGTGAAGCTGTTGCAACACTGCGTAACACAAATCGCAAAGCTTCTCCGATCATTGAGAAAGTACTAAACTCAGCTATCGCAAACGCTGAGCACAACTTCGAGCTAGACCCTGAAAACCTAGTCGTTTCTGAAGCATATGTAGACGAAGGCGTAACGCTTAAACGTTTCCGTCCACGTGCGATGGGACGCGCTAGTCAAATCAACAAACGGACAAGCCACATTACAGTGGTCGTATCAGAAAAGAAGGAGGGATAATCAGTGGGTCAAAAAATTAACCCGGTAGGTCTTCGTGTCGGTGTCATCCGTGACTGGGAGTCCAAATGGTACGCAGACAACGAATATGCAAACCTACTTCACGAAGATATTGAAATCCGTGAATATATCGAAAAACGTCTAAGCGAAGCTTCTGTATCTACGGTTGAAATCGAACGTGCAGCGAACCGTGTGAACGTAACGATCCATACCGCTAAACCAGGAATGGTTATCGGTAAAGGTGGTTCCGAAGTAGAAGCACTTCGTAAAGATTTGAATAATCGCACTGGTAAACGAGTTCACATCAACATCATTGAGGTGAAAAAGCCTGATCTTGATGCAGTACTTGTTGCGGACAGTATCGCGAACCAACTGGAAAACCGCGTATCTTTCCGTCGTGCACAAAAGCAGAGCATCCAACGTTCTATGCGTGCTGGCGCTAAGGGTATCCGTACTCAGGTTTCCGGTCGTCTAGGCGGAGCAGACATCGCTCGTGCTGAATATTACAGTGAAGGAACTGTACCACTACACACATTGCGTGCAGACATCGACTATGGTACTGCTGAAGCAGATACTACGTACGGTAAGCTAGGCGTCAAAGTGTGGATCTATCGTGGAGAGGTTCTTCCAACAAAAGAGAACTAATAAGGAAGGGGGAACAGCATTATGTTAATGCCAAAACGTGTTAAATATCGTCGTCAACATCGTCCAAGTTTGAAAGGCCGCGCGAAAGGCGGAACTTCTGTAGCGTTTGGTGAATACGGACTTCAGGCTGTAGATCCAGCATGGATCACGGCACGTCAAATCGAAGCTGCTCGTATCGCTATGACGCGTTACATGAAGCGTGGCGGTAAAGTATGGATCAAAATCTTCCCTGACAAGCCTTACACAGCGAAACCCCTCGAAGTACGTATGGGTTCCGGTAAAGGTGCCCCAGAAGGGTTCATCGCAGTAGTAAAACCAGGGAAAATCATGTTCGAGATCGCAGGTGTATCTGAGGAAGTCGCTCGCGAAGCATTGCGTCTTGCTTCTCACAAGCTGCCGATCCGTACGAAATTTGTAAAACGTGAAGAAATTGGTGGTGAAATCAATGAAGGCTAATGAAATCCGCGAATTAACCACTGCCGAAATTGAACAAAAAGTTAAATCTCTAAAAGAAGAACTTTTCAATCTACGTTTCCAACTGGCTACAGGTCAGCTAGAGAATACTGCCCGCATTCGCGAGGTTCGTAAATCTATCGCCCGTATGAAAACAGTTGTCCGTGAACGTGAACTAAGCACGAACAATTAATAATTGAGAGGAGGACACCCTCACATGGCTGAACGTAACAATCGTAAAGTATATACTGGTCGCGTAGTATCCGACAAAATGGACAAAACGATCACTGTACTTGTTGAAACGTATAAATTCCACAAGCTTTACGGCAAACGTGTTAAATATTCCAAGAAGTTCAAAACGCATGACGAAAACAACCAAGCGAAACAGGGAGATGTGGTCCGCATCATGGAAACTCGCCCTCAGTCCGCTACGAAGCGTTTCCGTCTGGTAGAAGTAATCGAAGAATCCGTAATTATCTAAATCAGACAACTCGGAAGTATTCCGAAGGGAGGTTACATGTATGATTCAACAGGAATCACGTCTAAAAGTTGCAGACAACTCTGGTGCTCGTGAAATTCAAACCATTAAAGTGTTGGGCGGTTCTGGTCGTAAGACTGCTAACATCGGTGACATCATCACTGCTACGGTGAAACAAGCAACACCAGGGGGCGTTGTTAAAAAAGGTGAAGTCGTAAAGGCGGTTATCGTACGCTCCAAGAGCGGCGCGCGTCGTAAAGACGGTTCTTACATCCGTTTCGATGAGAACGCAGCGGTTATCGTGCGCGAAGACAAAGGTCCACGCGGAACTCGTATTTTCGGACCAGTAGCCCGTGAACTTCGTGAGAACAAATTCATGAAGATCGTTTCACTAGCTCCGGAAGTTCTTTAAAACTATAAATGAAAAGCCGTGGTAAGGAGGTGCGCGAAGTATGCACGTAAAAAAAGGTGACAAAGTCATGGTTATCTCTGGTAAAGATAAAGGAAAGCAAGGTACGGTACTTGAAGCTTACCCTAAGAAGGAACGTGTCCTCGTTGAAGGCGTCAACGAAGTGAAGAAGCACGCTCAACCTTCTCAGGATAACCCTCAAGGCGGTATCCTTACTCAGGAAGCAGCTATCCATGTATCAAACGTTTTGCCGATCGATCCGAAATCCGGTGAACCGACACGCGTTGGTTTCAAGACAGAGGACGGCAAAAAAGTTCGTATCGCGAAAAAATCTGGTGAAGCATTAGATAAATAATCCATCTGGCGAAAGGAGGGCTTACCGATGAACGAACTTCAAACGAAATATCAAAATGAAATTCTTCCATCCCTAATGGAAAAGTTCAATTATGATTCCGTAATGGAAGCACCGAAAGTTGAAAAAATCGTTATTAACATGGGTGTAGGAGATGCTGTTCAGAACGCAAAAGCACTGGACAACGCTGTCGAGGAACTCGAACTTATCTCCGGTCAGAAACCGATGGTAACGAAAGCGAAGAAATCCATTGCAGGTTTCCGTCTTCGTGAAGGAATGCCGATCGGAGCAAAAGTTACCCTGCGCGGAGAGCGCATGTACGAATTCTTTCAGAAGTTGATCGCCGTGTCACTACCACGTGTGCGTGACTTCCGTGGTATCTCCAAGAAAGCATTCGACGGTCGCGGTAACTACACTCTCGGTGTGAAAGAACAATTGATTTTCCCGGAAATCGACTATGATAAAGTGAACAAGGTTCGTGGTATGGATATCGTTATCGTAACCACAGCCGATACAGACGAAGAGTCTCGCGAACTATTAACTCAGTTCGGAATGCCGTTTCAAAACTAAGAACGGACGATAAGGAGGGAAAATAGTGGCTAAAAAATCAATGGTTGCGAAACAGCAGCGCAAACAAAAATACCAAGTACGCGAATATACACGTTGCGAACGTTGTGGACGTCCACATTCCGTACTTCGTAAGTTCAAATTGTGCCGTATTTGTTTCCGTGAACTAGCATATAAAGGACAAATCCCTGGCGTCAAAAAAGCCAGCTGGTAGAACCCGAAGACAGGGAAGGAGGTAACAGTTATGACAATGACAGATCCAATTGCAGATATGCTGACTCGCATTCGTAATGCGAACATGGTACGTCACGAGAAATTAGAGCTCCCTGCTTCTAATTTGAAGAGAGAGATTGCTGATATCCTTAAGCGTGAAGGATTCATCCGTGACTACGAGCAGGTTGAAGATGGAAAACAAGGCGTACTTCGTCTATTCATGAAGTACGGTCAAAAAGACGAAAAAGTAATCTCAGGCATCAAAAAGATTTCTAAGCCGGGTCTTCGCGTTTACGCGCAGGCTGACGAGGTACCTAGAGTTCTTAACGGTCTTGGTATTGCAGTCGTTTCCACTTCTAAAGGTGTATTGACAGATAAAGAAGCACGTGAGCAGGCCATCGGCGGCGAAGTACTAGCTTACGTCTGGTAAGAAACAGAAACGAACAGGAGGTGTAAAGTATGTCACGTGTTGGTGTGTTACCAATTGAAATTCCTGAAGGTGTAGAAATCACTCAGGATAACAATCAAGTTACAGTAAAAGGACCTAAAGGGGAGCTGTCCCGCACAGTCTCCGGCGAGATGATCCTTAAGCAGGAAGAGAACGTTCTTAACGTAGAGCGCCCTTCTGACAGCAAAGATCACAAAGCGCTTCATGGTACAACACGCAGCCTGATCAACAGCATGGTTGAAGGAGTTTCGAAAGGATTCGAAAAAGCTCTTGAAATCCGTGGTGTCGGGTACCGTGCTCAAAAGCAGGGAGAGAAGGTCGTTGTGAACGCAGGTTACTCTCACCCAGTTGAAATCGAAAACCGCGAAGGTATCGATATCGAAGTTCCAACTAACACAAGAATCGTTATCAAGGGTATCGACAAAGAGCTCGTAGGAGCTGTTGCTGCGAATATCCGCGCGATTCGTCCTCCAGAGCCTTACAAAGGCAAAGGAATTCGTTACGAGAACGAAGCTGTCCGTACGAAGGAAGGTAAAACAGCTAAATAAGGTCCTAAGGTAAGAAAGGAGTGACTCAAATGATCTCGAAGGCCGATAAAAACACAATGCGTAAAAAGCGTCATGCCCGCGTCCGTAAGAACGTTACCGGAACAGCAGAACGCCCACGTTTGAACGTATACCGTTCCAACAAGCATATGTACGCACAATTGATCGACGATGTAAGCGAAACGACAGTAGCAAGCGCATCGACGATGGATAACGGATTTGACCTGGAGCAGACAGGCAACGTCGAAGCTGCTCAGCGCGTTGGTCAACTCGTTGCTGAACGTGCAAAAGAAAAAGGTTATGAAAGTGTCGTATTCGACCGCGGTGGTTATCTCTATCACGGACGTGTACAGGCGCTTGCGGATGCAGCTCGTGAAGCTGGACTACAATTTTAATCGTAAAAGGAGGGACATGCATGAGTGCAAATATTGACCCTAACAAACTAGACCTTGAAGAACGCGTTGTTACGATCAATCGCGTTGCGAAAGTAGTAAAAGGTGGACGTCGTTTCCGTTTTGCTGCCCTAGTAGTAGTGGGAGACAAAAACGGTCACGTAGGTTTCGGTACAGCGAAAGCACAGGAGGTACCGGACGCTATCAAGAAAGCTATTGAAGATGCGAAGAAGAACTTGGTCAATGTACCAATCAAAGATACAACGATTCCTCACGAGATTCACGGTCGATTCGGTGCCGGGAACATTCTATTGAAACCAGCTGCAGAAGGTACAGGTATCATCGCAGGTGGCCCTGTTCGTGCGGTACTTGAACTTGCAGGTGTTCAGGATATCCTATCGAAATCCCTTGGCTCCAACACACCAATCAACATGGTTCGTGCTACAATCACAGGCCTAAGTGAATTGAAGCGTGCTGAAGATGTAGCAAGGCTTCGTGGGAAATCCGTAGAAGAACTGTAGGATAGGAGGGAAATACAATGGCTCAAAAGTTAGAAATTACCCTCACGCGCAGTGTCATCGGTCGCCCGCAAGATCAACGCGACACGGTCAAAGCGCTAGGACTAAACAAAATTCGTCAAACAGTGGTCGTGGAAGATAACCCAGCTATGCGCGGCATGGCTAACAAAATTTCACACCTGGTTACTGTAAAAGAAGCATAATCAATTCTATTTAATAAGGAGGTGCTCGCATGAAACTTCATGAACTACATTCCAAAGTAGGTTCCCGTCAAAAACGTAACCGCGTAGGACGTGGGATGGCTTCCGGTAACGGTAAGACATCCGGTCGTGGACACAAAGGACAGGGTCAGCGCTCCGGTAGCAAAACCCGTCCAGGCTTCGAAGGTGGCCAAATGCCACTTTTCCAACGCCTTCCAAAGCGTGGTTTCACTAACATTCACCGTACAGAGTATACAGTTGTGAACTTAGAGACTTTAAACCGTTTCGAAGAAGGAACAGAAGTAACTCCGGAGCTTCTACTTGAGACTGGCGCGATCAGTAAAGTGAAAGCCGGCGTGAAAATCCTTGCAAAAGGCAACATCGAAAAGAAACTTACAGTAAAAGCTCACAAGTTCTCTGCTTCCGCAAAAGAAGCAATCGAAGCAGCGGGCGGTCAAACTGAGGTGATTTAATGTTCCGGACAATCTCCAATTTTATGCGCGTGGGTGATCTCCGGCGAAAAATCATTTTCACCTTGCTCATGCTCATTGTGTTTCGTGTCGGTGCGTTTATTCCCGTGCCGTTTACGAACAGTGAAGCGATCAACTTCATGGATGAACAGAATGCGTTCGGGTTTCTGAACACATTCGGAGGCGGGGCATTACAGAATTTCTCCATCTTCGCGATGGGGATCATGCCTTACATTACAGCCTCCATCATCATGCAGTTGTTGCAGATGGACGTAGTTCCTAAATTTGCAGAATGGAAAAAGCAAGGGGAAGTGGGGCGTCGGAAATTAGCTCAGTTTACCCGCTATGGAACGATTGTCCTTGCCTTTATTCAAGCCATTGGTATGTCCATTGGCTTTAACGCCATGGCAGGAGGTCAACTGATCTCCAATCCGGGTGTTGTTCAGTTTTTAGCAATCGCTATTGTACTGACAGGCGGGACGGCATTCCTGATGTGGCTCGGTGAGCAAATCACGTCCTATGGCGTAGGAAATGGGATCTCAATCTTGATTTTCGCAGGTATCGTCGCCGCAATCCCGAATGGTGTGAACCAGTTATATGATCAGTATATAACAGATGCTGGAGAACAGCTTTTCATCAACTTAGTCATCGTAGCTCTCATCGCTCTAGTGATTCTTGCAGTCATCGTAGGGGTTGTATTCATTCAACAGGCATTGCGTAAGATTCCGATCCAATACGCGAAACGCCTGGTAAACAGATCTCCTGTAGGTGGACATTCCACCCACTTGCCGATCAAAGTGAACGCGGCGGGAGTTATTCCTGTTATCTTTGCGATTTCATTCATTATCGCACCAAGAACGATAGCCGGATTCTTTGAAAATAGTGAGATCGCCTCTATGATCGAATATATTTTCAATTATGAAAACTGGCCGGGTATGATTATTTATGTAGCGCTCATTATCGCGTTTACGTACTTCTATACGTTTGTCCAGGTAAACCCTGAACAAATGGCCGAAAACCTGAAAAAGCAAGGTGGGTATATCCCTGGCATCCGTCCTGGTAAGAATACCGAGACGTATTTGACACGGGTCATGTACCGCTTAACTTTTGTAGGCTCACTCTTTTTAGCAGCTGTATCTGTATTGCCGATCATTCTTGGATCACTTGCGGGTCTTCCGCCAAGTATTCAAATCGGAGGTACCGGTCTCTTGATTGTCGTAGGTGTTGCACTGAATACAATGAAGCAGCTCGAAGGTCAGCTGGTGAAGCGTCACTACAAAGGCTTCATAAAATAAATTAGTGAAATGCTAAGATACGGGAGAGAGGGGAAGAAGTTGAATTTAATTTTGATGGGTCTCCCTGGTGCCGGCAAAGGTACTCAGGCTGAAAAGATAGTCGAAAAATATGACATTCCTCATATCTCTACGGGAGATATGTTCCGCTCAGCTATCAAAGAAGGAACAGAGCTAGGTAAAGAAGCAAAATCATATATGGATGAAGGTGCGCTGGTTCCGGATGAAGTCACAATCGGCATCGTCCGTGAACGGCTCAGCAAGCCGGACTGTGAAAAAGGATTTCTCCTTGATGGTTTCCCGCGCACGCTCGACCAGGCAGAGGCTCTCGAGAATCTGCTCGGGGACTTGGAGACGTCACTTGATCATGTTCTTCACATCAATGTTCCGCAGAGTAAGCTGGTGGAACGTCTGACGGGCCGTAGAGTCTGCCCGGAATGTGGAGCAACATATCATGAACAGTTCAATCCTCCACAAACACCAGGAAAATGCGACCATGATGGTGCTTCTCTTATTCAAAGAGAAGACGATCAGCCGGAAACCGTTAAAAACCGTCTGGAAGTGAATCTCGAGCAGGCGCAACCGCTTCTCGATTTTTACAAAGGAAAAGGGTATCTGGTGACAGTCGAGGGAGACAGAGACATCCATGACGTATTCACGGATATCGATCAATTGCTTCAACGCCTCTCCTAACGGTTAAGAAAGAACTGGCAGGGGAATAGTGTTACCATGAAAGGAACACTCCCCTTCGTACACTTGAAACTTTTCTCTTGAAAATGGAAGTGTTCCTTGTTATGTTCAAGGTTAGTGTCCGAAAATGGTAATGCGAAACGGCGGAAGCTTGTAATTCTTCTCCGACGCGATTGCCGTGTTTATTACTTTAAATGAAGGTGATCGTACTTTGAGTGAATCGGAATCGAGTCCGCGAATAGGTCAAGTTGTTCGTATTGAGCGTGGACGGGAAGCAGGTCAATATGCGGTTATCATCGATTTTGTCGATGATGGTTTCGTGTTACTTGCGGACGGAGAGAAGAGGAAATACGACAGGCCGAAGAAGAAGAATATACAGCATGTATCTTGTACCAGCTTCGTCTCTCCGGAAGTCCAACACAGCCTTCTGGAAACAGGTCGCGTCACAAATGGCAAGCTAAGGTTTGCTGTAGGTAAATATATCAGTGAACAGGTGACTGATTTAGAGAAGGGAGATCAACTCGATGGCGAAAGACGATGTAATTGAAATTGAAGGAACCGTAGTAGAGACATTGCCTAATGCCCAGTTCAAAGTAGAACTCGAGAATGGGCATACAGTACTTGCGCATGTCTCAGGGAAGATTCGCATGAACTTCATCCGGATCTTGCCTGGTGATAAAGTGACGGTAGAACTATCACCATACGATTTGACTAAAGGACGTATTACGTACCGTTATAAATAGAATAAGCTCCGATCTAAGAGGAGGTATGAATGATGAAGGTAAGGGCTTCTGTAAAGAAGATTTGTGAGAAATGCAAAGTTGTTCGCCGTAATGGTAAAGTAATGGTAATTTGTGATAATCCAAAACACAAACAGAAACAAGGTTAATAAAAAAGGAGGTGCACGTTCCCTATGGCACGTATAGCAGGTGTTGATATTCCTCGTGATAAACGAATTTCTATTTCATTGACGTATGTTTACGGAATCGGTAAATCTTTGGCGAGCCAAATCGTCCAGGATGCTGGCGTTTCCGAAACGACTCGCGTTCGTGATCTGACTGAAGACGAGCTTGCGAAAATCCGTACAGAAGTGAACAAATACAATGTTGAAGGTGACCTTCGTCGTGAGACATCCCTTAACATTAAGCGTCTGATCGAAATCGGATCCTACCGTGGTATCCGTCACCGTCGTGGTCTTCCGACTCGCGGTCAAAAGACGAAGAACAACTCCCGTACTCGTAAAGGTCCTCGTCGTACTGTAGCTAACAAACGTAAGTAATCACTGAATAAAGGAGGTATAGTTATGGCACGTAAAAATGTTCGTACTCGTAAAAAACGCGTGAAAAAGAATATAGAGACCGGTGTGGCACACATCCGCTCTACGTTCAACAACACGATCGTAACGATCACAGATGTACAAGGTAACGTAATCAGCTGGAGCTCTGCCGGAACCCTTGGTTTCAAAGGTTCCCGTAAATCCACACCGTTCGCTGCACAAATGGCTGCAGAAACTTCTGCGAAAGAAGCAATGGATAACGGTATGAAAGAGCTTGAAGTAACGGTCAAAGGCCCTGGCGCTGGTCGTGAAGCGGCTATCCGTTCCATTCAGGCTGCAGGTATCGAAATCACTGCGATCAGAGATGTGACTCCAGTTCCACACAATGGTTGCCGTCCACCGAAACGTCGTCGCGTGTAATTTTTTAGTCTGGGATTGTTTTGAACTCTCTCCGGAGGGTTATAATCACTAAGAACAGCCATCCACTAGACCGTAGAGATGCAGTTTACTGTTAGAGGGGCTGCCTGCCTGAGGAATTTCGGTTGGACATATGTCTGACCGGGGTTTCGACGTTTTGAAGGAGGTTTTTGTGTAAATGATCGAAATTGAGAAACCAAACATTGAAACGGTTGAGATCAGCGATGATTCTACATTTGGTAAATTCGTCGTCGAGCCGCTTGAGCGTGGGTATGGTACAACACTAGGGAACTCCTTGCGTCGTATCCTATTATCCTCACTTCCCGGCGCCGCTGTGACATCTGTTCAAATTGACGGTGTGCTTCATGAATTTTCCACGATCGAAGGCGTAATGGAAGATGTGACGACTGTCGTTTTGAATCTGAAGAAACTTGCTTTGAAGATTTATTCTGACGAAGAGAAGACTTTAGAAGTGGATGTCCAGGGAGAAGGGAAAGTCACCGCTGCTGATATTACTCATGACAGTGACGTCGAGGTTCTGAACCCGGACCTACACATTGCTACCCTTGATAGCAATACGACGCTTCGTATGCGTATTACGGCTGAAAGTGGTAGAGGATATCGCCCGGCTGAAGGCAACAATCACGAAGATCTGCCTATTGGAGTTATTCCGGTTGACTCAATCTTCACCCCTGTCTCTCGTGTCACATATCAAGTGGAAAATACCCGTGTCGGGCACATTTCAAACTTTGATAAGCTGACATTGGATGTTTGGACGGATGGAAGCATTCGTCCGGAGGAAGCGATCTCCTTAGGGGCAAAAGTATATATGGAGCATTTGAATATCTTTGTCGGTCTTACCGATGAAGCGAAGAATGCTGAAATCATGGTTGAAAAAGAAGAAGACCAGAAAGAGAAAGTCTTGGAAATGACTATCGAAGAACTGGATCTGTCTGTCCGTTCTTATAACTGCCTGAAGCGTGCCGGTATCAACACGGTGCAGGAACTGGCGAATAAGAGCGAAGATGATATGATGAAAGTTCGTAATCTAGGTCGTAAATCGTTAGAAGAAGTCAAGTACAAGCTCAACGAACTTGGCCTTGGCCTTCGTAAAGAAGACTAACGTTAAATAAGACACCATCGTAAAAGGGAGGGTTATCGATGAGAAAGCTAGGACGTAAAACAGATCACCGCGTGGCTATGATGCGCAACCTCGCAACAGATCTTATTGTTCATGAACGTTTGGAAACGACAGAAGCGAAAGCGAAAGAACTTCGTTCCGTCGTTGAAAAAATGATTACACTTGGAAAGCGTGGCGACTTGCACGCACGCCGCCAGGCAGAGTCGTTCCTTTACAAGCAGGATGCGGATGAAGAAGGAGCTGAGACTGCTCTTCAGAAGCTGTTCTCTGATATCGGTCCACGTTATGCAGACCGTCAGGGTGGTTACACTCGTGTATTGAAACTCGATGCGCGTAAAGGTGACGGTGCAAAAATGGCGATTATCGAACTTGTATAAGTCTGATAATACCGAAAGGGCAGGACGGAATCTCATTCGTGAGATTGACTCCAGCCCTTTTTTTGTGACATCAGAACAAGGAAGACCTGTATTTTCCCGGATGGATGAGGAGGCGAGTCGGAGTGAGCGAACAGGTAGAGTTTCGTAATGTGAGTTTTCGATACCAGGAGGACGCTCCCCGTGTATTGAAAGATGTGGACTTTTCTATAGATCGTGGCGAATGGGTAGCGATCATCGGTCATAATGGTTCCGGTAAGTCGACCATTGCTAAGCTGATGAATGGTCTTCTTTTCGCTGAATCTGGAGAGGTAAGAGTGAGTGGAGAAGTGATTGGAGAAGAGAACGTCTGGGATGTCAGGAAACAGGTAGGCATGGTCTTCCAAAATCCTGACAATCAGTTCGTAGGAACGACTGTAAGGGATGATGTGGCTTTCGGTATGGAGAATAGGGGTATTCCCCGGGAAGATATGCTGCGGAAGGTCCCTGAAAGCCTGAAAGCTGTTCAGATGGAAGCGTATGAAGAGCATGAACCCCATAGGCTCTCCGGAGGGCAGAAGCAGCGTGTAGCTATCGCTGGCGTACTTGCCGTGGCACCTGATTATATGATCCTCGATGAAGCGACGGCGATGCTCGATCCGAAAGGCCGTCAGGAAATATTGGAGACGGTGCGTAATGTCCAGCAGGAATCCGACCTTACGTTGATTACGATCACGCATGATCTGAACGAGATTGTAGCGGCGGATCGTGTCATCGTGATGAATGAAGGAGAAGTGTGGTTCGAAGGAACGCCGAGAGAAGTGTTTTCCCATAAAGAAGCCCTTTCCCGTATTGGGCTGGATGTTCCTTTCGTTGCGAAACTGACGGAGGAACTGAGGAGCCAGGGGGTTCATGTGAAGGAAGAACCGTTAAATCATGAGGAGATGGTGGAGGAGCTATGGAACTTACGTTCAAAGATGTGAATTATATATATAGTCCGGGGACACCGTTCGAGTATAGAGCCCTTGAGAATTTTTCCATGCATGTTCCGTCCGGCTCCTTTGCAGCTGTCATCGGCCATACCGGTTCCGGTAAGTCGACATTGATCCAGCACATCAACGGACTTCTTCAGCCGACAGAGGGAACGGTACAAGTCGGCGGTTTCGTCATCGAAGCCGGCAAGAAGAACAAGCACCTTCGGGATCTACGGGAAAAGACGGGAATCGTTTTCCAATACCCGGAGCATCAGCTCTTTGAGGAAACGGTGGAGAAAGATATCGCCTTCGGTCCGAAGAACTTCGGCGTAGAAGAGGCGGAAATCGAGCAGAGAGTCGCTGATGCCCTTGAGGCGGTTCAATTGTCAGAAGAAATGAAAGACAAGTCCCCTTTCGATCTGAGTGGAGGGCAGATGCGAAGGGTCGCTATCGCAGGAGTGCTTGCGATGAAGCCTGAGGTACTCGTTCTCGATGAACCCACCGCGGGTCTTGACCCGAGAGGCCAGAAGGAAATGATGGAGATGTTCTACCGTCTGCATGAACAGGAAGGACTTACAACGGTTCTCGTCACCCACAGTATGGAAGACGCTCTGACGTATGCGGACAGCGTCGTCATCATGAACGAAGGGAAGAAGTTCATGGAAGGGGAACCTCTCGAAGTGTTCAAGCAAAAAGAACAATTACGTGATGTACAACTCGATGTGCCGGAAGTGCTTGCCTTCCTGGAAAAAGTGGAGAATCGTCTCGGTGTAGCCATCGATTACAGAAAGCAGTCCCTCGCTGAATTAGCAAAGGATTTGACGTCAGAACTCGGAAGGGGAGATGGGCATGAATAACTCGATGATCATCGGCCAGTACGTGCCGGGTCACTCCCTGATTCACCGATTGGATCCAAGGACGAAGATTCTGATCATCTTCTTTTTCGTCATCACCGTATTCTTTGCTAATTCTGTGTGGAGCTACGCGATTCTTACTGCGTTCGCCATAGGAACCGCTCTGGCTACGAGAGTACCCCTCTCATTCGTCGCTAAGGGGTTGAAGCCTGTGTGGTTTCTGATCATTTTCACGTTTCTTCTTCATCTGTTCGTCTCAAGGCAAGGGGACATCCTTTTCACCGTTCTGGGCTTCCCATTTTATGAAGAATCTCTCATTCAGGGAGCGACTCTATCCCTTCGTTTCTTCCTGCTGATCCTGTTCACGTCGTTGCTGACGTTGACGACGTCACCGATCGAGATTACGGATGCGATCGAATCTCTTTTGCATCCCCTGAAAAGAATAAAATTCCCTGTCCATGAACTCGCGCTTATGATGTCGATTTCCCTTCGCTTCATACCGACGTTGATGCAGGAAGCGGAGAAAATATCGAAAGCCCAGGCCTCCCGCGGCGTCGATTTCCGTACAGGCTCTATAAAGGACCGTATGAGTGCGATCATTCCTTTGCTCATCCCTCTGTTCGTCAGTGCGTTCAAACGCGCGGAGGAACTGGCGATGGCGATGGAAGCGAGAGGATACCAGGGAGGAGAGGGGAGAACGAAAATTCGGGAGCTGGTCTTTTACAAGAAGGATTACTCCGCGTTTCTATTCTTCCTTCTGGTTATAGCAGCTACGATAGGAACAAGGATGTGACAAGTGATGGCACGAGTGAAATGCGTTGTAGAATACGATGGAACCGGGTATTCCGGGTATCAGATCCAGCCGAATGGCAAGACTGTTCAGGAAGAGATCGAGAAAGCTTTGACGACCATGCATAAAGGGGAACATATCCGTATCATCTCTTCAGGTCGGACGGATGCCGGGGTGCATGCCAAAGGGCAGGTCTTCCACTTCGACACCCATCTCTCTGTCCCGGAGAATCGCTGGGTCCGGGCACTGGAAACACTGATGCCTGCGGATATTTATGTAAAAAGCGCAAAGTATGTACCGGAAGATTTCCATGCCCAGTTCGATGTGAAAGCGAAGGAGTACCGGTATTACGTGAGGGCGTCCAAGTCGAGGGATGTCTTCCGGAGAAGAACGGTGTTCCACTTCCCCCGTAACCTGGACATCGAAAAAATGGAGAAAGCGGTAAAGTATTTTGAAGGGACCCATGACTTCACGGCTTTCTGCTCAGCGAAAACTACGCTGAAAGGGAATAAGATCCGCACGATTTCCCGGGCGGAACTGCACCGTAACGGGGAAGAACTGGAATTTATCGTCCAGGGAGACGGATTTCTATATAATATGGTTCGTATCATGATGGGGACGCTTCTCGAAATCGGGGAAGGGAAGAAAGAGATCGATACGATCCCCCGCGCCCTCGATGAGCACAACCGTCGTCTTGCCGGTTTTACGACTCCGGGACACGGGTTGTTCTTATGGGAAGTAAACTACTGAAGAAAAAAGCAACGAATCCTGGTGTTCCTATTGACATTTGGTGTAGAATTGTTATATTATATCTTGTGGCATTTTATTTCTGTACCACGATTAGCCCCGGAAACTAATCGTATTGAAATATAAATCGAATCAGACTTAAAGAACTCAACGAAAAACAGGAGGGAAACCGACATGCGTACAACATTCATGGCTAATGAAGCAAACGTGGAACGCAAATGGTATGTTGTGGATGCAGCAGGACAGACACTTGGTCGTCTATCCACTGAAGTTGCTTCAATCCTTCGCGGAAAGCACAAAGCGACATACACTCCACACGTCGACACTGGTGATAACGTAATCATTATCAACGCTGAAAAAATCGAACTTACAGGAAACAAGTGGCAGGATAAGAAATATTATCGTCACTCCAACCACCCAGGTGGACTGAAAGTTCGCTCCGCTAACGAAATGCGCGAGAAATTCCCGGAGCGTATGCTTGAGAAATCAATCAAAGGCATGCTGCCAAAAGGAAGCCTAGGACGTAAAATGGGCAAAAAACTTCATGTCTATGCTGGAGCAGAGCATAAGCACGAAGCACAACAACCAGAAGTTTACGAACTTCGCGGCTAATAATAAAGGAGGTAATCAAGAGTGGCACAAGTACAATACTCCGGTACAGGACGTCGTAAGAAGTCTACGGCTCGCGTACGTCTCGTCCCAGGAACCGGCAAAGTAATCGTAAATAAAACCGATGCACAAGAATATTTCCCACTGGAAACTCTTCGCGTTATTCTGAAGCAGCCTCTAGCTGTAACAGAAACTGAAGGTAACTACGACGTTTACGCAAACGTTGATGGTGGTGGATTCACAGGTCAGGCAGGCGCGATCCGTCACGGTGTCGCACGTGCGCTTCTAGAAGCGGACCCTGAATACCGCACACCACTTAAGCGCGCTGGTCTCTTGACTCGTGACGCACGTATGAAAGAGCGTAAGAAATACGGTCTTAAGAAAGCACGTCGTGCACCACAGTTCTCGAAGCGTTAAGAATCATTACGAAAACCCTTTTCCCCTCACCGGGAAGAGGGTTTTTTTGTATATGAAGCAATGAATGATACAATATTCATAAGTAGCACATATAAACGGAGGAATGAAATTTTCCGCAACAAGATCGATGATACATAGAATGGGAGGGATACGTAATGTGGCTCGATTCCGGATACGGGTTCCGCTGGGATTATCCCACATATCCATCCAAAATCGCTTTCACCCTCATCGATTACCAGGGAACACGACATATACACTTGCAGTACAAGGAAAATGGTCATAAGACCTATCGTGTTGTTCGGCAGAAAGATATTGTTCGTCTTGAAGATTCGGCAAGGTCGTTTCTGATGAGCCTGATCGTGATGATCGACGAGGGAATGTTCGATTTATCGGAGGATATGCGGGATGCCTGTTATCTGAAAAAACGTCTGGCTATTTCCAGGTGATAAAAGCACACCACACCTCGTGAGTGTGCTTCCTCTTTCCTAAGCATGGAAAGAGTTTTTTTATGGCAAAACCGCGGAGTGATTAGATCCGGGTGCGCTTAGAGCTCAGCCGAATAGGGTATGATACGAAAGGGAAAGAATGGTTATTGTTATAGAGGAGGCAGGAATATGAAAATTGTAACGTTTCAAAAAGAAGAAAAATTGGCCCCTGGGGTTCTTACAGATCAGGGAGTTCTCGATGTATCGGCAAAAGTGAAAACGGTTCCGGAATTCCTGGAGTGGTATGGAAAGAAAAAATCAGAAGTGGAGGAATTCCTCACAGAGGCTCCGCTTGTTCAGGATGCTGCATTAGGGCCGTGTGTGGATCGTCCGGAAAAAATCATCTGCAGCGGCTTGAATTATCAGAAACACGCAGACCGCTCAGGGATGGATGCTCCGGACTTTCCGTTATTGTTCAATAAATTCGGCAATGCTCTTACCGGACCGGATACTTCCGTCACTATTCCGGCAGATGCGAAGGAAATGGATTACGAAGCGGAACTTGCGATCGTTATCGGGAAAGAAGCGAAGCACGTGAAGAAAGAAGATGCCCTGAAATACGTAGCGGGCTTCAGTCCTGCCAATGATTTGACGGCGAGAGATCTGCAGTTCCGGACGAAGCAGTGGCTTCTCGGGAAGTCACCGGATGGTTTCTTACCGCTCGGTCCCTATGTGACGACTGCCGATGAAGCGGGGGACCCTGATTCCTTACATATTCAGCTGAAACTGAACGGCGAATTGCGTCAGGATTCGAACACGTCGGATCTTATTTTTGACTGTGCGACGCTGATCAGCTATATTTCTGATTATATGACATTGAAGCCGGGAGACGTCATTTTGACCGGTACGCCTGAAGGAGTCATCATGGAACTCGATGACAAAGAGTGGCTGAAAGATGGAGATGAAGTGGAAGTGTCCATTGAAGGTCTCGGTACGATCAAGAATACGATGAGAAGACTCTAAAGGCGATGAATCCAAGGACAGCAGAGGCGCGGGAGGTATAAGTATGGCATGGGGGTTACGCATTACAGTCGTAGTATATGCACTATTACATTTCTATACGTATTTCTTCCCGCACCCTTTTCTGCTGAACCTATTAGCAGTGACAGGTGGCGGGCTTTTGGTTTCGGCGCTGGTCCGAAGTGGCATACGAACCTTTAAGCTTCCTATCTTATTGTTTGCGGCGGCTATGGGGATTACACTCTTTTTTGGAAACCCGGTGGCAGAAGGGATGCAGAGCGGGTTTCTGCTGATGCGTGATATCATCGGGTTGTTGATCATCATTCCTTTCATCAGCATCGTGCTGAGGGAAGATGATTATCTGTCCGCAATCCTGAGAGCGGTTCCGAGACTGCTCGATTCCAGTCGTAAACTTTACACAGGAATGGTTCTGTTCACCCAGGTGATTTCCCATTTCCTTTTGTTCGGCGTGATCCCTATGCTTTATGAATTCGTAAATGACTTTTTGAAAAACGAACAGGGAGAGGCGTGGGAACGATTCAAGGGCACAGCGCTTCTGCGGGGGTTCGGTTTGTCCACGATGTGGGTCATCAGTATTCCGAGTTTCATATTCGCCGTGGAAACAATGGGGGCATCGCTCTGGCTTGCGATGCTTCAGGGGTTCTTTCTTGCGATGGTGGGGACCGTGATTTCTGTTTTATTCGCTAAGCGCGAGGAGAAGAAATACGGGGTGTCTCTGAATGACGGAGTGAGAGAAGAGCTTTCGAGCATACTGCGCCAGCAGGAAGAAGGAGACAGGAAGAAAGCTGTAGAGTTCGTTGTGCTTTTTGTAACGCTGTTCGGTCCTATCTTTCTTTTGCATGCTTTGTTCCATGCCGAGCTGATGATCACCATTCCCCTTGTGATCATTGTTTGGAGTATTGCTTATTACGCGGTGAAGAAGAAGGGGAAGAAGCTTCTTCAGGAAAGCGGGCGGTATGTGATGAACGACACGCTCGGCAAAGGGTATCAGCTTAGTGTCATGTTAAGCGTAGGGACACTTATTTATGCTTTGAACCAAACGGATTTTGCTGAGAATGCCGTCGTTCTTCTCGAGGTGATCGAAACCCAGGTGCCGGTAGTGAACTTCCTGGGGCTTCTGCCGTTCATTGTAATTTTCCTCGGATTCACCGGTCTCGGCCCATTGACGGTGATGGTACTCGTAGCAGGAATTCTTACGAGTATCGATTTGCCGTACCCACCCGAGCTCATCGTCCTGGCCGTCACGTCGGGGAGTGTCATTTCCATTGTCCTGTCTCCGCTCATCATGCCGACGATTGTGCTGAGCGGTGTCAATGGCATCAATTCATTCAAGAACGGGATTGTATTCAACTGGAAGTTCTCGCTTGCCTTTTACGTGGCGGTCCAGGTATATGTGCAGGGCGTCCGCTTCCTTGTAACGTAGTTTTGGAGGATACATCATGACTAAGATTCTATACTTCATCATCATTGTGACATTCATGGATACGTTCGTGCAGCTGCCGATCATTTCTCCGTTTGCGATAGACCTTGGTGCAAGTGAGGTCATGGCGGGAGTGATCGTTGGGATCTATTCGTTTTCGAATATGTTCGGCAATATCATCGGAGGAATCGGAGTGGACCGCCTTGGGAGAAAAAGGGTTCTTCTGTTTGCGATGGCGGCTGTATTTCTGCTGCTTCTTTGTTATCCGTTAGTGGAAACGGATCTGCAGCTCCTCCTGCTCCGATTTGTGCACGGAGTCTTCGGCGGCATCCTGATTCCGGCTTCTTTTGCGATTGTCGGTGATCTGTCGCGCAGAAAGAATGGCCAGGCTTCTATGGCATACACAGGAGCGGCTATCGGAATTGCTGCGATTGCAGGACCGGCGATTGGAGGGATCATGGCTGCCCGTTCCGAGATTTCTTACGTGTTTCTTTTTGTGGCGGGATTGTTTCTTCTGTCATTCTTCCTTGGATGGAAGTTCGTCCCTCGGACCCTTCCGGAAGAGAAAAGACAGAAGGTGGCACTCAGCGGGTTTCTTCCTATCTTGAAAAACAGACAGGTGTGGCAAGCATCCGTAGCCGCATTTGCACTTATGGTAAGCAACGGTACACTCGCTTTCGCTCTGCCTCTTCAAGTGGAAAGTTTCGGCCTTTCCGCCTCTCTCGCAGGAGCGTTCCTGAGTATATTCGGTATTACGGCATTGATTATTTTCATTACTCCTTTGAACAAGGTGTATCGGAAATATTCTTCGTTGCTGCTTGTCCTTGCTGGACTTCTACTGATCGGGCTTTCTCTGTTGCTGCTTCCGTTCATCGGTGGAGGGACAGGAACAGGAGTGCTGATGGTCGTCTATGGTATAGGGTTCGCTCTTATTTTTCCTTCCATGAATGAAATGGTCGCTCATTCCTCGAAAGAAACGGACCGGGGGAAGGCCTACGGGGTGTTTTATGCCTTCTTCTCCCTCGGTGTCGTCGCAGGTTCATCAGGAGCGGGCGCCATGGAGCAGTGGATGAGTTCACCGTTTCTTGGAAGCGGGGGCTTTATGCTGCTTATCGCTATGGTTCTGTGGAGGAGTGGACATGTTTCGGGCGCGCTTTTCATACGATAAGTAAAGAAAGGCGGCGATCGAAATGAATAAACGGACATATACCGGTTTGGCTATCCTTGTTGCACTTCTGGCGGCATGCCTGATCGAACCTATATTTGCAGCGCAGGAAACCTTTTCTTCTCCTTCCCTTTCAGGTGTCACGATCGTTCTTGATCCTGGTCATGGCGGTCCTGACGGAGGTGCAGTCGGGGAAGGGGTGGAAGAGAAAGAAGTTTCCCTGAAGTTAGCTGAGCATGTCAGAGAATACCTCGAAGGGGCAGGAGCGTCAGTGTGGCTGACGCGGGAATCGGATAAAGATCTCGCCTCCCCGGAAGAGAAGATGTTATCGAGAAGGAAAACGGAAGATATCAAGAATCGAGTCCGGTTCATTGAGGATAAACAGGCGGATTTGTTCATCAGTATTCATATGAACGCCATAGGTTCTTCGCGCTGGCGCGGGGCCCAGGTGTTTTTCAATCCGAAAGATGAGAGAAGTGAAAAGATGGCTGTTGCAGTCCAGAGCGAATTGAGAGAACAGCTTGGTAACACAAACAGAGAGGCTCTCGGACTTCCGCATGTCTATTTGCTGAATCGCCCGAAGGCTCCGGGTATTCTCGTCGAAGCCGGTTTTCTTTCGAATGACGAGGAACGGAAACTTCTGACCCAGAATGTCTATCAGAAGCGGATGGCTGCTGCAATTTATGTAGGGGTGCTCCGCTATCTGGAAGAAAATGAAGAAGAGATATAAGCAAATCACTTAGAAAGCGTTTCACATATGTTATACTACGACTAGGATATTGAAAGGTTGGTGAAAGCGTTGGTAACAAAAGAAAGAATTCAGGAAATCCTTGAGTCCATCGAGGACCCGTTTTTACATAAAACGTTCAAAGAAACAGAAGGAATAGAAGAAATCAAGGTGAAAGAAGAGAAAGAGCACGTCAGTGTCAAACTTCTCATCGGAAAGACGAATACTGCGGAACAGATGGAGCTTCAACAGCACATCGTGAACACGCTGAAAAGTGAAGGAGCGGCTACGGTAGGCCTTCGCTTCGATCAGCTTCCGGAAGAAACACTTGCGAAATTCCAGCCGGAAGCGGAGCAGGAACAGGAAGCGAACCTTCTCGGACAGACAGGAACGAAATTCCTCACCATCGCCAGCGGTAAAGGGGGCGTGGGTAAATCCACCGTCACGGTGAACCTTGCCATCGCTCTCGCCCGCCTCGGCAAAAAAGTGGGAATCATCGACGCCGATATCTATGGTTTCAGCGTCCCTGACATGATGGGTGTAGAAAAACGTCCGGTCGTTCGCGGAGAGAAGATCATTCCGGTAGAACGATTCGACGTGAAGCTCATCTCTATGGGCTTCTTCGTAGAGGATAACTCTCCGATCATTTGGCGCGGGCCGATGCTCGGAAAAATGCTGACGAGCTTTTTCAAAGAAGTGGAGTGGGGCGACCTCGATTACCTGCTTCTTGACTTACCACCGGGAACGGGGGACGTAGCTCTCGACGTACATTCGATGCTGCCGTCTTCGAAAGAGATCATTGTGACTACGCCTCACCCGACAGCTGCATTCGTCGCAGCACGTGCCGGGCAGATGGCGCTTCAGACGGAACATGAAATTCTCGGTATCATCGAGAACATGGCTTACTTCGAAAGCAAGGAAACAGGAAACAAAGAGTTCGTATTCGGCCGTGGCGGCGGTTCGAAGCTTGCTGAGCAGTTGCAAACAGAAGTGCTCGGGCACATTCCGCTTCAGCAGCCTTATGAGGAAGAAGACATTTTCGCTCCTTCTGTCTACCAGGAGGATCATCCGACAGGTGTCATCTACCGGAATATCGCAGCCAAAGTCATCGATCGTTACGAAGACTGAAAATAAAACGCATGCCGGCAGAAGAAAATCTCTGCCGGCATGCGTTTTTTGATGTGGTCGTGGCTCTTTTGCGACGGTTTGTGCCGATGATAGAAGAGAAACGCCGCATAACTTTTTTATGCGACGAATTGTCTTCTTTTTATCGTATAAATCAATGATAACAGCAGTTATAAGTCATTTTTGTGTTCAACTTCCTTGAACTTATCTCATAACCGTATCCAGCTGTATCAACCGGAAACTTCTGTTTATGCGAACCTTTAAACGGGATCGTTAAGCTTTTCTACTGTGCGGACTGGCTATCCTGGTTCTGGTTCTGTTGTTGTTCTCCGTCCCCGCCGCTATCACCGCCACCGTTTTCCTGTTGCTGCATCTCATCTGCCGCTTTTAACAGCTCTTCTGTCATGTCAGCTTTGAACGACGGATTGTTAAGTGTTTCTTTGATAGTGGTTTCCAAGTGCTCCCTGAATTTTTGCCCTTTGAGCACGGTAACGAATTGTTCCGTCATTTCGGGGTTTTTATATAAATCGATCATCATTTTCTGGTACTCCGCGTCTTTCATCAATCCTTTCAGTAATTTTGTCTGCTCCTCTTTGAGTACAGGGGTGAATTCCTGGATGAACGAAGAATCCGTGAATAACTTCGTCCAGAACTCCTTCCCTTTTTCCGAAAACAGGGATTCCTGGACGGCACTTGATACGGTAGGGGCATCAAGCGTCATCATTTGTTGCATCGAAGGGTCCTGCATCACTTCACGGATCGCTGTTTTTCCATCATCTGTCTTTAATATATCAACAAGCATCTTTTTAGTTTCTTCGTAATCGGCCTGTTCTGCTTCAGGGCTGTTGACTGTACAACCGGCCAACAGAAAGAACAGCAAGAGGAGGCAAAGCACATACCAACCTTTAATCATTAATAAAACACCTTCCTCCACACTCTTTTTAAATATTTTGTGCCAACGACCAAAAATCATGCACTTCATGATAAAATACGTGGAGGTGAGGAACATATAGTTAGGGAGGAACAGATGTGAATACTCGTAAATGGGTACGGATGTTTATGACTACGCTGGTACTGGGCGGTTTGGTCGTGCTTTTTGCCAGCTTTTTCTTTCGACCTGATGCCTATAAAGAAGCGATGGACCCTTTCAGGCTCGGAGAGTTTTTCGGGGTGCTGCTCTTTTTCCTCGGGTACGGATTGATATTCAGTGTAATCAGCCAAATGGGTTTTTTCGCTTATTTGATGATCAATCAGTTTGCGCTTGGAATGTTTCGTGGATTTTGGCGTCCTTTGCAGGCGTTTTTGATAGTGTTTACATTATTCGACCTCGTATACTTTCGATATCTGGCGGACAATGATGGAAGTATCCTGGGGTATCTTGCAGTGGCTGTAGGGTTGTTTCTGCTTTCCTATGTAGTGGCGAAACGGAAGGCTTATGAAACGAACGATTATGCGTTTTTACCGGCACTTTTTTTCATGGTAGTGATCACTACGGTAGAATGGCTGCCCGGACTTTATCTCGATGACAGTGCTTATACGTGGCTGATGATCATCGGGCTATTCGTATGTAATGCTTATCAATTATTGTTGCTCCATCGACTGACAGGAACCGTAAGAGAAGCTTGAATTTCTCTTACGGTTTTTTGATTTCTATGTCCATCCCGGAAGCCAGGGAGGAGATGGTGTGGAATTCATACCCCTGTTCCTTTAGTACGGGCACAGCGATATTCAAAGCTTTCGGAAGGCCTTTGGATTCATCGGTGGCATTCAAATGTATAATATCTCCATTATCAGCGTGGAAGAGAATATGTTCGGCCATCGCAGATCCAGTTCCGAGCGGAGGATGAATGCTTCCATAGACTGTATTCAAATTCTCGCCGTCGGCAATTTTCAGCACTTCCGCATTGAAAGCTCCCTTTGGCGGGTAAAGGTAAGCCGGAGCGGCGAAGTCCAGTTTCTCAAAGACCTTTATGGTATTCTTTAAACTTTCCTGGATTTCGTAATTTTCCATGGAAGAGAAACGGTGTCCCTTGTAACCAAGGATGCCGAGCTCATGATTTTTTTCATGAATGGCTTCCAATAGGTTGGGGTGACGCTCTGCCCACTCTCCACTTACGAAAAAAGTAGCGCTGATTTCATAATCATCAAGAGTTTCGAGGGTCTCCGTAATGATATCCTCCCCCCATTCCACATTAAAAGTCAGCGCCAGGTGGGGTTCTTGTGTATTCACCCTGAGAAGGGCTCGTGGCTCATCCTCTTCATTGGCGAAGGCGGGCACAGAAGGGGGACGGGACCAGTAAAGGAGGGGGAAGGTCAATAAAACCAGAAAGGTAAGGATTATATATACTTTCCATTTGCGCCAAGTTATTGTCATCAATGCTTGTATCACTCCTTTGTAAGAAGTTATTCAATGAAAAGCGGGGGTAGACGAAAAAACTTTAAAAAATATATAAAAAAGTATTGCATTATAAAATAAAACCGTGCTATATTATTAATCGTTGTCGGGAAAGACATCGACAGCAACAAACAAAAACGCTGACAAAATTAAAAAAAGTGTTGACGGGAAAACGGCAGCATGATATATTAATTCTTGTCGCGAAAAAAGACATCATTGATCTTTGAAAACTGAACAATGTTTTATGCCATGCGTCAATTTTTTAAAATTATTATTGAGCTAATCAATACTCTTATGGAGAGTTTGATCCTGGCTCAGGACGAACGCTGGCGGCGTGCCTAATACATGCAAGTCGAGCGCGGGAAGCGAGCTGAAGCCCTTCGGGGCGGACGCTCGTGGAACGAGCGGCGGACGGGTGAGTAACACGTGGGCAACCTACCTGTAAGACCGGAATAACCCCGGGAAACCGGGGCTAATGCCGGGTAACCGTTCGGTTCTCCTGAACCGAACGTAAAAGGATGGCTTCTTGCTATCGCTTACAGATGGGCCCGCGGCGCATTAGCTAGTTGGTAAGGTAACGGCTTACCAAGGCGACGATGCGTAGCCGACCT
>NZ_FNEV01000012.1 GCF_900100295.1 Salimicrobium halophilum | reverse complement strand
TCGTTCCACGAGCGTCCGCCCCGAAGGGCTTCAGCTCGCTTCCCGCGCTCGACTTGCATGTATTAGGCACGCCGCCAGCGTTCGTCCTGAGCCAGGATCAAACTCTCCATAAGAGTATTGATTAGCTCAATAGTAATTTTAAAAAAATTGACGCATGGCATAAAACATTGTTCAGTTTTCAAAGATCTACCGTGTCGCTCTCAAAACAGCGACTTAATTAATATATCATGTTGGTGTGTTTTCCGTCAACAACTTTTTATATTCTTTTTCGCTTTCGGTTTGCCGTGAATGGCTTTCCTCAATGCGACGTTTAATAATGTACCATGATTATTCAGGGTGTGCAATAGGTATAAAATTAAAAAATTTTTCTGATAATATCCTTCTTATCATCAACCTTGTTCACACCCTGCTGTGATAGTGTCTATCGATATGATAAAAGAGCAAGTCGCCTATACATAAGCAACTTGCTCCTGGATCATTTATTGTTTCTGTTTCATTTGCGGGAATAGCAATACATCGCGGATCGATGCTGAATTTGTCAAAAGCATCACAAGACGATCGATGCCGATTCCAAGTCCACCTGTAGGAGGCATTCCATATTCGAGGGACTCGAGAAAATCTTCATCCATTAAGTGTGCTTCATCATTTCCTGCTTCCCTTTCTTCTACTTGTGCTTCAAAACGTCTGCGCTGGTCGATCGGATCATTCAACTCAGAAAAGGCATTCGCATGCTCTCTTCCTACGATGAATAACTCGAAACGATCCGTGAATCGTTCGTCTTCCGGATTCTGTTTCGCCAGTGGAGAAATTTCGATCGGGTGACCATAGACGAAGGTAGGTTGAATAAGCTTCTCTTCCACTTTCTGTTCGAAGAATTCATTCATGATGTGACCGAACGTCATATTGTCGTCGACCTCTACTCCGTGCTCATCTGCAAGGCGCTTCGCTTCTTCATCACTCATCTGCTGCCAGAAGTCTACACCCGTTTCCTCTTTAATGGCATCTGCCATATGGAGACGAGCCCACTTCGGCTCCAGATCGATCTCTGTTTCTTCATAAGAAACCTTCGTCGTTCCAAGTACATCTTTAGCGATATGAGCAATAAGCTCTTCCGTGAGGTCCATGATGTCATGGTAGTCCCCGTATGCTTCATACAATTCAAGCATCGTAAATTCAGGATTGTGACGTGTGGATACTCCTTCGTTACGGAAGACTCGTCCGATTTCATATACTTTCTCCAGACCACCTACAATCAACCGCTTCAAGTGCAGCTCGATAGCGATACGCATGTAGAGCTCTGTATCAAGAGCGTTGTGGTGGGTGACGAATGGACGCGCCGCAGCACCACCCGGGATACCGTGCATCATCGGTGTCTCTACTTCAAGGAAACCGAGACCGTCGAGATAACGACGCATCGATTGGATGATTTTACTGCGGGTGATGAACGTTTCCTTACTGTCCGGGTTCGTAATGAGATCGAGGTAACGCTGGCGATAGCGTTGCTCTACATCTTTCAAACCATGGAATTTCTCAGGCAACGGGCGAAGGGATTTCGTAAGCATATGGAATTTCTGCGCTTTAACAGAAAGCTCCCCTACGTTCGTTTTGAACATGACCCCTTCCACACCTACGATATCTCCCATATCTGCAGATTTGAAAAGTTCGTAGTTCTCTTCCCCGATTTCATCCTTACGTACATAAAGCTGGATTTGTCCACTGAGGTCCTGGATATGAGCAAAGCCCGTCTTTCCTTTTCCGCGCTTAGTCATAATTCTGCCGGCTACGATAGCAGGCGCCTGCTGCTCTTCCAGGTCTTCCTTGGAGATCTCTCCGTATTGTTCATGAAGATCTTCAGCCAGATGGGTGCGTTCAAACTTATCACCAAAAGGATCGATCCCCTGTTCTCTATAGCTGTTCATTTTGTCGAGACGGACTTGCATATATTCATTCATCTCTTCAGCCATGTTCTCTCACTCCGTTCTATGTTTGATTTTGCCGCTTCAACGAAGAAAACTGCCAGCATAGCACACTGGCAGTATCGTACTATTGATTAGTATAGAAAAGACGTTCCCGGGTGTCAACGATTAGTACCTTGTTTATAGATACCTGCGAACCGCTGCTACTTCTTCTTTTGAAAGGTCTTCTACCAAAGAATCAACAGTCCTTCCCTCCGGGGGAACACACAGGTCTCTGTTCACATCAGCCAGAGGAACAAGCACAAATGCCCGTTCGTACAGATAAGGGTGAGGCAGCACCAAACGCTCTGTGTTCATCTCTGCGCCTTCAAAAATCAGAATATCAAGGTCTATCGTACGCGGTCCCCATCTAATGCTCCTCACCCGTCCCAATGAATCTTCTACTTCCTGACAAGCATCCAGGAGTGCAAGAGGAGAAAAGGAGGTATCTACCGCAATGACCATATTCAAAAAATCGTCCTGCTCTACGTAACCCACCGGATCCGTTTCATAAATGAAAGACTGCCCGTCCACCGAAATGGCCGGATTCTCTTCAAGGAGGCGGATCGCTTCCTGCAGATACCTTTTCCTCGGAGAGATGTTGGAACCGAGCGCAATATACGCCCTCTGCATCAGCTCTTACTCCGGTAAATTTCAATCGATACGGAATCGTAATGTCCTGGAATCGGTGGGTGAAGCTTATTCACACGTACGAGACATGCTTCAAGCATTCCGAATTCTTCAAAAAGCTTGGCTGCAATTTCTTCTGCCACGGTTTCCACCAGGTTCCGTGCCGGTCCCTCTACAATTTTCTTCGTCACCTCGTGAACCGCTCCATAATCGATCGATTTCGTCATATCGTCGGTTGCGGCTGCTTCCTTCAACTCTGCCTCGAGTTCCAAGTCGACGGTAAAATGCTGACCAAGCTTATTCTCCTCCGGGAACAAGCCGTGATATCCGTAAAACTTCATGCTGTTCAAATATATCTTATCCATCCTGTGTACTCCTTCCCATCATTGCATCCATCATTTTTGTCATGCGCACGATTTCTTTCACATCGTGCACCCTCGCGATTTGAACACCTTGCGCCACTCCATAACACACCGTGGCTCCAGTACCTTCCATTCGTTCAGCCGTTTCCACCTCAAGAACATCTCCGATGAATCGTTTCCGCGATGTTCCGAGCAGAATCGGGTATCCCAGTTCATGAAAATCGGATAGATGGCGCATGACACGAAGATTGTCTTCCTTCGTCTTCACAAACCCTATCCCGGGGTCGAGAATGATGTTCTCTTCCGGCACGCCAGCTTTTCGAGCAATGTGCACGCTCTCTCTAAGGTCCGTTTTCATATCCTCTATAAGGGAGGAATAATTCTTATCCTTGCGGTTGTGCATGAGAACAATCGGTACGTTCAGGCGAGCTGCCACGGAAGCAATTTCGGGATCATGCTTCGCCCCCCATACGTCATTGATCATATCAGCGCCGGCTCTCACCGCCTCTTCAGCAACATTCGATTTATACGTATCAATCGAAATCGGTACAGATACGTGTTTCTTCACTTCTCTTATCACAGGAATAACGCGGGCAATTTCTTCTTCTGCTGCTACCGGTTCATGACCGGGGCGGGTCGATTCTCCCCCGATATCAATGATATGCGCTCCGTCCTTTTCCATCTGAACGGCATGAGATATGGCACGCTCTATCTCATTGTAGTGCCCTCCGTCGGAAAAAGAGTCGGGTGTAACGTTCAAGATCCCCATCACTAACGTTTCTTTATCCAAGGAGTAGTGTTTATTTCCAACTTGTAATACGTTCATTAGATTCACCTGACTTTTCCCGTTTTCTATATCGATAATAACTGATTCAGAAGCAAAAGAAAACTGCATTCCCCTGAAAGGAATGCAGTTATCGCACTTCGGTTGTGCTTACTTGTCGTCGAATTGATATAAAGGAGTAGACAGATATCTCTCCCCATTACTCGGAATGATCGCAAGAACTTTCTTCCCTTTTCCGAGACGCTTTGCGACCTGTTTCGCTGCGTAGATTGCCGCTCCGGAAGATATCCCTCCGAGGATGCCATCTTTCCGGGCAGCTGCTCGCGCTTCCTCGAACGACTGTTCCGTAGTCACCTTAATGATCTCATTATAGATATCCGTATCCAGGATCGATGGAACAAAACCGGCTCCGATCCCCTGGATTTTATGGGGTCCCGGATTACCACCTGAAAGGATCGGGCTATCCTCCGGTTCGACGGCTACGATTTCGATATCTTTGTATTTATCTTTGAGTACTCGGCCGGCACCTGTAATCGTACCTCCTGTACCGATACCAGCAACAAACGCATCAAGCTGATCACCCATCTGTTCCACGATTTCAGGGCCCGTCGTGTTGGCGTGGACTTCTACGTTCGCCGGATTGTCGAACTGTTGAGGCATGAAATAGCCGTGAGCTTCACTCAGCTCCGCAGCTTTTTTGATTGCCCCTTTCATTCCTTCAGGACCAGGCGTCAGTACTAGTTCAGCTCCGTAAGCACGCAAAAGATTGCGACGCTCCTGACTCATCGTGTCCGGCATGACAAGTTTCGCCTGATAGCCTTTGGCAGCAGCAATCATCGCAAGGCCTATTCCCGTGTTACCACTTGTAGGCTCGACAATGATGTCGCCTTCTTTCAATTTCCCTTCTTTTTCTGCCGCTTCGATCATAGCAAGAGCAATCCTGTCTTTCACAGAACTTCCGGGGTTCATATATTCAAGTTTTAAGTAAATGTCTGCGTGGTCTTCTTCTGCACTTCCGTTCAACTTCACTACAGGGGTCTTTCCCACAAGTTCGGTTACGTTATCAGCAATTCTCATCTAACCACTCCTAATTCCCAGTATTTTAATAGGGTTTGACTCTAATCTAAACAAAAAGTCCTTCCATGTCAATTTTTATGTATGAAAAAAAGCAGAGAATTATTCTCTGCTTTCGGAAGTAGACTGGAGATCTCTCAAATCATCAGCTGTGAGCTGGTAGACTTCGTTGCAGAAATGACAGGTCGCTTCCGCCCCTCCATCTTCTTCGATCATTTTATCGATTTCTTCATCACCGAGACTGGCAATCGCCGTTTCGATACGTTCCCTCGAGCAATGGCACTCGAACTCTACCGGAAGAGAGTCGAGGACATTCACATTGTCAGAGCTCAGAATCGTATTGAGCAGTTCTTCCGGTGTCTTTCCTTCTTTTACAAGAGTCGAAACAGGCTTCATCTCAGAAAGTCTGCGCTCGATTTCCCCGATCGTTTCATCCGTTGCTCCCGGAAGCATCTGGATGATGAATCCGCCGGCTGCCATGATCGTGTAGTCTGTATCCACGAGAACACCTGCACCTACAGCGGAAGGCACCTGCTCCGAATTGGCGAAGTAATACGTGAAATCTTCGGCAATTTCACCGGAGACGATAGGAACCTGACCCGTAAAGTAATCTTTCAGTCCAAGATCTTTCACGACGCTGATCGAGCCGCTTGTGCCGACTGCCCGTTTCACATCCAATTTGCCGTGTTCATTGGAATCGAAATCAATGTGAGGGTTCTGGATATACCCACGCACGTTACCATTGGATGCCGCATCTACAATAATGGCACCAGCCGGTCCGTCCCCTTCCACCTTGATCGTCATCTTGTCGTCGCCTTTCATCATCGCTCCCATCATGGAACCGATCGTAAGCGTACGTCCAAGTGCTGCAGAAGTCGTCGCCCATACATCATGACGGCGTCTCGCTTCTTCTACGATATCTGTCGATTGAATAGCGTAAGCACGTACCTGTCCATCAAACGCTGTCGCTCGAATTAAATGGTCTTTCATTGTTTACCTCCTCGGAATATTTCTTTATCCTTGTTTCTATTATAAATGACGTTCAATCCTCTTAATGTCAGGAAAGGATCGACGTGATCGATGGTCCGCGATTCATTGGCTATCAGGTTCGCCAGCCCTCCTGTAGCAATTACGACAGGCTCTTCTCCCTGTGCCGATTCCTTCATTCTGCGAACAACTTCATCCACCTGACCTACATATCCGTAAAACACGCCGGACTGCATAGCTTCTACCGTGGACTTCCCGACGACGTCCTCCGGCTGTTTCATCTCTATTTTCGGCAATTTAGCGGCTTTGGCATACAAAGCTTCCATGGAAATATTGATCCCCGGAGCAATAGCCCCACCGGTATAGCGGCCCTTTTCATCCACATAGCAGTACGTAGTCGCCGTACCGAAATCGATGATTATTGCGGGCGTCGAATAATCCTCGATGGCTCCGACCGCGTTCACGATACGATCCGCCCCTATCTCCGCAGGATTCGGATACGTCATCTCCAATCCTTCTACGACTTGCTCGGCTCCGATGACAATCGGTGTTTTATGAAAATATTTCTCCGCCACAAGTTCAAGCGAATACATAATCGGTGGGACGACGGAAGAAATCGTCACCCCTTCTATATCTGAAAACTCGAGACCTTCATAAGCAAATAAAGACTGGATCAGCATTCCGTACTCATCTTCTGTTTTATGACGGTCCGTCTTGATCCGCCAATGATATTTTAAATCATCTTCATCGAAAACACCTAATACTGTGTTTGTATTCCCTACATCGAGCACAAAGTTCATCGAAAAAGCCTCCATCATTTGTCATTCGGCTCTTATAATATCATAAGGGTATAAAAAGCGGAACCATCCCGCTTAAAAGCTCTGGGCTAAGCAGACCGGTCAGACAAAAGTGCTCTTTCTTTTTTCTGATCCAGTCTGCTTAGACCACGGGATTTTGGATGGTATAGCCAGATTGTTTGAAAAGTGGAATCACCCCGCTTAGAAACACTGGTCATAAGCCTTTGAGAGAGCGCTTCAGGGAGAACTCCCTGGCAGCTTATGAGGCATTTCTGAAAGCTTGACCTGAAAAAATGTCTTATATTTATAGCAATCAGGCATTTCCAGTATGGATATAGGATGAAAATGGATGATAACTTCAATTATGGAACATTTTCTTAAGGAAGATCCTCTTTATTACCTCAAATCTCTCCTACATCCAAAAAGAAAGCTGCACCAAAGGCGCAGCTTCCTGAAATCACACTCTATTCTTTACGCTTATCTTCATCCGTAGACTCATCGCTTGTTTCTTCTGTACCTTGTGTTTCTTCCACAGATTCAGAAGTCTCCTCGTTTGAAGTCTCTTCTTCTTTCGATTGGACGTTCACTTTCATGTCGTCACTCTCTTCAAGAGAAGCGGACTTATGAAGATCAGAGTTGTTCTTCTTAGCCAGTTCTTCCATTTCTTCCTCAGTAGGCATACGACCTTCTTCGAACAGATACTTGATTTCTGTGGCATCCAACGTTTCCACTTCGAGAAGCGTTTGCGCCATCAATTCAAGCTTATCTTTGTTCTCTGTAAGAATATTCTTAGCACGGTCATAGCAATAATTGATGAAGTTCTGAATTTCCCTGTCGATTTCAAAAGCGATCTGATCGCTGTAGTTCTGTTCATTCTGGATGTCACGTCCAAGGAAGACCTGACCACCCTGACTGGAACCGAACTGAAGCGGTCCGAGTTTTTCACTCATACCGTACTCTGTCACCATGCTGCGAGCAATGCTTGTCGCACGTTGGAAATCGTTATGAGCTCCAGTGCTGACCTCACCGAACATAATCTCTTCAGCAACACGTCCGCCAAGCAGACCGGTGATCTTGTCGAAGAGTTCCGGTTTCGTCATGAAGTAACGATCTTCTCTCGGAAGCATTACGGCATAACCGCCCGCCTGTCCGCGTGGAACGATCGTAACCTTATGAACCATATCCGCATCATCAAGCACCATGCCGATAATGGTGTGTCCACTTTCGTGGTGCGCGACGATATCGCGTTCTTTTTTCGAAATGACACGACTCTTCTTCGCAGGACCTGCAATGACGCGGTCGATCGCTTCATCCACGTCCTCCATCTCGATTTTTTCTTTATCCGTACGAGCCGCTACGAGAGCTGCTTCGTTAAGAAGGTTCTCAAGATCCGCTCCGGAGAAACCTGGCGTACGAAGGGCAATCGTCTTCAGATCGACATCTGTTCCCAGAGGCTTATCCTTAGCGTGAACACCAAGTACTGCCTCACGACCTTTCACATCCGGGCGGTTAACCGTAATCTGACGGTCGAAACGTCCCGGGCGAAGAAGGGCAGGGTCAAGGATGTCCGGGCGGTTGGTAGCGGCAATCATGATGATTCCTTCATTCGCTCCGAACCCATCCATTTCTACAAGCAACTGGTTCAACGTCTGTTCACGCTCATCGTGACCGCCGCCGAGTCCGGCACCACGTTGACGACCAACAGCGTCCATTTCATCGATGAAAATGATACATGGCGCATTCTTCTTCGCATTCTCGAACAAGTCACGAACACGGGAAGCACCGACACCGACGAACATCTCAACGAAGTCGGAACCACTGATGGAGAAGAATGGCACTCCTGCTTCTCCCGCTACAGCACGCGCAAGAAGCGTCTTACCTGTACCTGGAGGTCCTACAAGCAGAACCCCTTTCGGAATACGGGCGCCGACTTGCGTGAACTTACGAGGATCTTTCAGGAAGTCGACGACCTCGACAAGTTCCTGTTTCTCCTCGTCTGCACCTGCGACATCTTTGAATCGTACTTTCTTCTTATCATCACTGTACATCTTCGCTTTACTCTTACCGAAGTTCATGACCTTGCTTCCGCCGCCCTGAGACTGGTTCAGCAGGAAGAAGAATAGAATGAAGATGATGACGAATGGAATAATTCCTGTAAGGAATGTCACCCATGCGCTAGGCTGTTCTTCCTCTTCGACGTTCAGGATACTTTGACTCGTAGCCGTCTCCGTCACTTGAGAAATGAACTGCTCGTTCGCAGGAAGGTGCACACTGAAGGAGTTATCTTCCCCTCCGCCTTCTAGTTGACCTTTCGCTACGTACACGTTGTTAACAGGCTGTAAGGTCAGTTCCTGGATTTCTCCATTATCGAGTCTATCTAAAAATTGGTTCACAGAAAGGGTTTCCTGTGGCTCACCTTGACCTCGAAACAGGCTTAGTATGCCGATGATAACGAGGAAGATAAGTAAGTAAAAAATTGTATTTCTGAATATCCGATTCATTGCCTACCTCCTCCTATAGAGAGAAAACTACAGTAAATAGTACCATACTGAATTCGCTTCCTACAAATAATACCTATTGACAGTTTAATTATCTTCCCCGCCATAAATCTCAGGCTTCAACACACCGATGTAAGGCAGGTTTCTATATTTCTCATTGTAGTCGAGGCCATACCCCACCACGAACTCATCCGGCACTTCAAAACCGATGGTATCAGCCTTGATGTCGGCATTGCGCCCTGCAGGTTTATCCAGCAATGTCACAATTTTGATGGAGTTCGCTTTTCTGTATTTGAACAGATCGACGAGATAGCTGAGAGTACGTCCACTATCAATGATATCTTCGATGATCAAAAGGTCGCGGCCTTCCACTTGCGTATCCAGGTCTTTTTCGATTTTCACTTCTCCTGTAGAACGCATTCCTGCATAGCTCGATACATCCATGAAATCCATTTCCAAATGGATATCCATACGCTTTACGAGATCTGACATGAAAGGCATGGCGCCTTTCAGCACACAAATAGCCAAAGGAAAGCGATCCTCATATTCCTTCGATAGTTCTTCTCCTATTTCTCTGCATTTATCCTGTATCTCTTCTTCGGAAATCAAAATCCGTTCAATCTCATTATGCATTACCGTTCCTCCTACCAGATCTGTTGTACTTCAAACGCACCAGTGAATCACAAGAGACTTCCACTGCCGCTTTTTTCACTCCCGGAATCCATAGAATCACACCATCACTATCAGTAACAATCGGCCAGTGATCCCTTTCCTTAGCCGGAATCTTCTGATCGATAAAAATATCCTTTATCTTTTTCGTGCCCTTCATTCCTACAGGCTTCATACGATCCCCGTGCTGCCTCGTCCTTATAAGAAGAGGGAACGTCACGTGAGTTGTATCACATATGAATTCATACAAAGAAGTACCGCCCACCTCTGAAGTTCTCTCCGCGGAAATCTCGGCCCCGCCCCACCAGGCGACACTTTCGTCCGGATAAAGTTCACTAGAAAGGGGGAGATCCCGCTCAGGTCTTGCAAATGTGAACGATACTTGATCGTATGCCCTCGTAATCATAAGCCCTTTCGGAAAATCCAGGGAACTGTTTACGCGACCACCATCCATTAATTGTAAAAATAAATCTTCGTGAATGTAAGTAATATCTTCCACTTGATCATTGTACAGATAGTTTAATATTAGATGAAAGGCTCTTCTTTGTAAAGCAATGGGATGACGTTTGAACGATTTGATGGAAAGGGTAGCTTCCTTATCGGAAACATCCACTTCTTCCATGAGTTCTCCGGCTTTCTCTGTAAGAAACGCTTCCTCTTCGTACCTCCGCTCACTGTAAGCCTGGATATGCTCGTGAAGCTTCGGATTCTGACCTTTCAGGAAAGGGAGAAGCGAGTGTCGGAAAGCGTTCCTGGTGTAGACCGTTTCTTCATTGGAAGGATCGTACCTCGGATTTATCTTCCGGCTCCTGCAGTAAGCCTCGATTTCATCTTTGGTAAGAGGAAGGAATGGACGGATGATGCGCCCTCCTGCGAACTCTCTCGCCACCGGTATACCCGTCACACTCTGAGGGTTCGCTCCTCGCACGAGCTGCATGAACAACGTCTCAGTCTGATCGTCTCCGTGATGACCGAGAGCAAGCGAGTCCGCTCCATACTTGCGCATCACACCCGCGAGCGCTTCATACCTAAGCTCCCGCGCCGCTTCTTGAGTACCTATTCCCTTATCCCGTTTATGTAACTCCACATCAAGAGTGATTTGTTCGAAAGGAAGAGAAAGCTGTTCACATACATTCTCTACATATTCACAATCTCTCCGCGACCCTTCGCCCCGCAATCCGTGATCCACAGAAGCTGCGACTACCGTAAGCGGGGATACCTTTCTCCATTCATTAAGATAATGAAGCAGTGCAAGCGAATCCGGCCCTCCGGAAACCGCGACAACTATCGTGTCCCCTTCTGAAATCAACCCATGTTTCCCGATAAACGCAGCCACTTTTTGCACGTCTGTCACTCCTATTGATTTTCTTCCTCCATCGTATCACCCCACACCCCTAATGAAAAGCGGTGACATCCCGCTCAGGAAATCAGGCCAAGTCCGTGAAAATCCTCTTCAGCTCCGCGAATGAGCGTCGAATCTTGTCGAAGGTCCGTAAACAAACGTCAAAGGTCCGCAAAAACTCCCGGCACGTCCGCACAGGATAACAAAATCGAAATCGCAACTCCCGACTTGCCCGGAATATCTATAGAAAAAAAGACTCCGGTGCACACACCGAAGTCCTGTAAAACATCCCCCTCAGACCAACCTCCACTATTGTGCTGTCGATATCGCACTCCACTGTGGTGTAAAGTGGTCCACTCTCCCTGCAATAATCGTCATGTCATCTTTCAGATCTCCCTGGTTCCTAAGTACCTGTTCCAATAATTCATCAGATGCCTGTTGAGGATCTCTCGTCCTGAGAGCCCTGATTCTATCCTCGAGCCATCCTTCTTTGTCGCCCACCCCCTTCAAGCCTTCGACTACTCCATCACTTACCATGATGACGAGGTCCCCGGCTTTCAGTTCCACTTGCTTCGTTTCCACGTCCACTTCCGGAAGAATACCGATAGGAAGGTTTCCCGCTTCTATCTTGATTAACTCCTTCCCTCTTTTGATATAACTTGGAATGCCACCGATTTTGATGAAACGTGAAGTGGCTTTATGCAGATCGATGACCGCGATATCCATGGTGGCGAATATCTCTTCTGTCGATCGAAGCGACAGGATCGAGTTGATCGTTTCGAGTGCCATCGATTCTTTCAGGCCGGAATGAAGCATCTGTTTTAATAGATGAAGAGCTTCCGCACTCTCCACATGAGCCCTTTCCCCGTTCCCCATCCCGTCACTGATCGCTAAGATCTGCTTTCCTTTCCCTACCTCCATGACCGCGTAACTGTCTCCCGACACGAGCCCTCCCCCTTTGGCCATGTGAGAAATCCCCGGAGATACGGTGAAATTCTTTGCGGACGTGAAATGAAAATGATAAAGCCCTGAGCTCCCGGACTCCGAAGCTTTATTCGTCAATACAATCGTTTCCTCAAGCATGTCCGATAAGTAAGGAGCAATCAGCTTAGCCGCCTCTCCCCGATAATCATCAAAAGCCACCCCCATTTCGATATCTACATTGCCCCGCTCAAGCGAATAGATATCGAGCTTCTTCAGACGGATCGAATCTTCATCGAGTTGCCTCTTGATTCTGTGCTCTATGTCTTCATACTGCTTCCTTTCTTTCATAAGATCTTCAGAGAAGTTCTCCATCACCTCGGATATACCGGATAACTGCTCTGCTACAAAACGTCTGCTTTCGGTGATTTGATGAACGAGATGACGGTTGGCTTCGTGCTTCGTCATTTCTTCCCTCATCACCCGGACGACTTTCTCGGGCTTCACACAGTGCTTCTCCAAATACATGGAAGTGAGCGGCTCCAGTTCATCCTGTTTCTGCAAGTCCCTCTCCAGATTCGTAAACAACTGATAGGTCTGTCCGAATTCCTTCACCCAGCAGTTCTCTTTCTTGAAACAAAGCTGACAGGTGTGGGCGGTGACATCACTGAGCAGGCGATCTTTCTCCATTCCAACATCCTCTCTCCTGCCCTCCCCCGCCTTTTTAAAACTGTGAGCGATCGTCCTGAACACACTCGAAAACCTGTCTATCTGTCTGGCAGTGACGTCGCGAACTTCTTCGACGTACTTATTCCTTTCCAATTCATGCTCCTTCGTTCCGGGAATAAACCCGGCCAGTCGCTCCAACACTTTCCCGGGAACCAAAAAGAACAGAACGACAGCCACCCCTGCGGTTTGCACAGAATCATAAAAAGATAAGTATTCCGGAGTATAAGCACTCATCAATACCGTACCGATGAGGAAACCGATACTTACCCCGAAGCGCCCCCCTTCTCTCAGCATGCCTCCAAGCACCCCTGAAAAAGCGAGGAGGCTCATATGGTACAAGTAATCTGCCTGGGCCAGGCTCAATACGAGGCCGATCACCACGCCTGTCGTAGCGCCGATAGCAGCACCTGCAGCATATGCCAACATTAACAAGAGGACATAAGCCGTGACTTCCGCTAACTGCACGCCTGCTATATTCCAGCCGATCATTCCTGTGAACACAGACGCCACCAGAATAAGGAAGCAGATGACTTCTTCATGGCGCAGGGTAAGAGAATAACGATCCGGTGATAATAAGCGGAGACTCTGCATAAAGATAAGAACAAGAAGCAGGCAAAACAGTGCTTCGACACCGGCAAGCATCCATTCGTACATATAGGAAGGTCCAAACCATATCGCCCGTGCTGTCAGACAGGAAACAGCCGCAACGATAGGCGTCCATCTTGGTGAACGCACAAAAAAGTGAAACAACATGAAGGAAACAAGAGCCACCACCTGAAATACGCCGTATTCGATGCTGAACGTAAAACCGCCAATAGAAATCGCAACAGCAACCGGTAAAAACGCGGACTTTCTTTTCTTCCAGACCACCGCGGCAAAAGCTATAGCAAACGGAGCCATCACTGAGAGAATGACAGCTCGGCTCAACAACAAACCGAGAACCATAATTCCGGCCAGTTCCCATGAAAAAGACTCTTTCACACGTTTCCCGATCATTCCCCTCTTCCTCAGACGTGAGAAGGGGCGGGCTATTACCTCTGCCATACCGTATCACTCCTTTTTCCTGTTATTCATTTAACCACAGGAAAACTGAGGACCTTGTCAAAATAAGAGGAGTGCCGTACCAAAATATATGAGCCTCCTCTCTGTTTTTCACTGTTATTCTGCAAAGAAAGAGAAACGGAATATTCTGATTATGAAAATTTCCTACATAACCGTTGACAGTTTTTTTAGGATTGTGTATTATAATCCCTGTGCTTAAAACAACGGCGGCGTAGCTCAGCTGGCTAGAGCGTACGGTTCATACCCGTGAGGTCGTGGGTTCGATTCCCTCCGCCGCCATACCCGGCCCGTTGGTCAAGTGGTTAAGACACCGCCCTTTCACGGCGGTAACACGGGTTCGAATCCCGTACGGGTCATCATTTAAAACCCCTGTAGAAAATAATTATTTTCTACAGGGGTTTTTTTAGATTAAAGTAACGTTTGATGAGATGGCTCCTGAACTGAATCTCATTAAAAAAAACGCATGGAGACGGATTACAAAGATCCGTTTCCATGCGTTTTCATTTATCGCCGGGACGATTCCGGCTTCGTCTTGCATAGTTCCTCGATTGTCATAGACAGCAAACTACCCTCTCTTAGAGCCGCGGCCTCCGCGTTTCGATTCCGTATGCTTTTTCAGTGACGTCAAACGTTCATCACTGTCTTTCATGAAGCGGTTCATCTTTTGTTCAAAAGATTCTTCCGGCTTACGAGGTTTTTGGGGCTGAGAACGCTTTGGAGTTTCCTTCGCTTTTTTGATGGAAAGACCGATCTTACCATCGTCCCCTACATTAATGACTTTTACTAGTACTTCGTCCCCGCGACTCAGATGTTCATTAATGTCTTTGACATAGTTATCGGCAACTTCACTAATGTGAACCAAGCCGGTCTGCCCTTCCGGGAGCTCGACGAATGCTCCGAAATTAGTGATCCCTGTTACCTTACCCTGCAACTTGCTGCCTACTTCAATGGCCATAAAAAAAATGCTCCTCCTTAAAAGTTCGATAAAAGAATTTCCTACTTAGTTATTATATATAAGCTTGAAAAAAAGTGTCAATATGAAGGTTCTTCATTTGGAAGTTTAAATATGATTTCTCCTTCTTTGGAGAAGAAATAGTTACTTCTGGCGATCTCGAGCACATACTCTTCTTCATTCAGCAGTTCAATCTCTTCCCTCAGGTTTTCTTCGCTTTCCTTAAGGGATCCCATCTCTTCCTGCAACTGTTCATATTCCTCTTTTTTCTCAGCGTATACCATCCGTTGTTGCACGTGATAAATAGCGAGTGAGCTTGTTACGATCAGCGTGAGCAAAGCGAACAAAGCCAGACGGCGGAGAAGTCGCTTCTTCTTTCTCCCCTGTCTCTCTACATGGGCATCGTACTGATCCATGTATGTAGA
Organism: Salimicrobium halophilum; assembly: GCF_900100295.1. Taxonomy (GTDB): domain Bacteria; phylum Bacillota; class Bacilli; order Bacillales; family Halobacillaceae; genus Salimicrobium; species Salimicrobium halophilum. The sequence goes on along the minus strand of NZ_FNEV01000012.1, from coordinate 32,036 downwards.
ATCCAGCCGCGTCACCGACTTCTTTTCATTCATAGCTTCACAAGCCTCCTTTCACTCATTATACATGTTTTTTCTTCATTGTAACCTATAAATCCTTTTATTTGCGTAGTATTTTTCTCACATACGCCCGAAGAGCACGCCAGCCTTTGTTCACAGGCATCCACGCTATGTAAGTAATTCCCTTTTTTACAAGCCGATAAACAAAGAGAATCAAGCGTCGAAACGGACGCAGGAGAACACCGACCACTTTGATGATCCCTCTGAAGGTGCGGGTGACGAAAGAAAGGCACTCCAAATAAAAAGGACGAAGAAGTGCCTGATAGAAAGCAAATCCACATCCAAGCGCAAGAAATACATAGATTCGTATAATTCCTTCGTTCACCTGATAAAGCAACCAGAAGATCATCATCCCCTGAAGAATTCCGGCCCCTATTGCCACGAGGACAAATGGACGTACCCTCCACGTACGCCACGTATCCGTAAAAGCTCCCACACCCGCCCCACCGCCTATCATCGCAAACATCGTCCAAAATTGCTCGGTCAATGTCATTGGAACATCCGTCCCCAGAATCCTTTCTCTTTCGATCCGTTCGCCTGCTCTACATAGGCCACTTCCTGGATATAGCCGCTGATCGATACCTCTCCGCCCGTGACGTCCAAGTTCTTCAATTGCAGTTCCCGTCCCCTTACCACCATGTAGCCAAGTACCGTTTCCAGAAGAAATTCTTCGCTGTCAAAGCTGTCCACTTCTTTGATTCCTGTCATCTCGAGTGTCTTTCTATCCTTCAGGTTGATCGAATGTTCTTTTTTTGGCGTCTGTCCCTGTTCCATAAAAAACAGCCCCTTTCTCTAGTACAAGCTATGCGAGAAAGGGGCTGTTTAGAACTCAGTCCTTATTTACGGGTTCTTCTTTTTTGATTTCGTAAAGATCCGCTGCGTCTTCTTTTCGAACGGTTTCTTTCAATTCCTTCACTTCGATCGTCAGGATCTTCTGACCGAATTGAATACGCAATTCGTCTCCGGATTTGAGCTTACTGGCTGCTTTGCCGGGCTGTCCATTAATCTGGATCCTCCCCTGGTCCGCCACTTCCTTCGCAAGTGTTCTCCGTTTGATCAATCGGGCATTCTTCAAAAATTTATCCAATCTCATAAATCGTCTCTCTCCTTCTCTTTTGCTTTGATCCACCACTGTTCCAATTCCTCTAATGGCATCTTTTCTAACCGTTGACCGCTGCGCTCTGCTTCTTCTTCCAAAAAGGTGAAGCGCCTGCGGAATTTTCGGTTCGTTTCCTGTAGTACAAGCTCTGCATCAATCTTGTCGTGCCTTGCAAGGTTAGCGACAGTGAATAGGAAATCCCCGAGTTCTTTCTCCTGTTCGCGTTTCGACTCGGCAGACGTATACTCTTCCCACTCTTCTTTCATTTTATCAAGAACAGCTGCCTTTGAATTCCAGTCGAATCCGACTTTGGAAGCTTTCTTCTGGAGATCGATCGCCTGCAGAAGTGCCGGTGAGTGTTTCAATACGCCGTCGAGAAGCGATTCGCGTCCCGAGGTGTGCTTCTCTTCCTGCTTGATGGCTTCCCAGTTGCGATTGACGTCTTCGGTCGTCTGTACCTGCGTATCACCGAAGATGTGAGGATGGCGCCGGATCATTTTCTCCGTAACAGATCGGATGACGTCATCAATGGTGAAATAACCCTCGTCTTCTCCTATCTGACTGTGGAGCATCACCTGAAGCAACACATCTCCGAGTTCGTCCGCAAGATGCTCGTCATCTTCGGAGTCGATCGCTTCAATCACTTCGTACGCTTCTTCAATCAGATACTTCTTCAGAGACGCATGGGTCTGTTTTTGATCCCACGGACATCCTCCAGGCCCGCGAAGCCTGGCAATCACGTGGCGTAATTCCCCGAACTGATGACTCAATGATTCAGCATTTGCCGGCGGAACGTAGACACTCGTCAAATTATCCACTACCACTTCCCGATCGAGTTCCTCCAGGGAGACCGTTTCAACCCGCTCCTTCTCACTGCCGGCTGCTGTCACAATCGTTACCGGATAGTCGGCCGGTAAATCCTCGAGAAGCGTCAATTTCACTTCAGAGGCGATCATCGTGTCGTACACCTGACAAAACAGGGTGTGCTGACGATACGATACGTCTTTTCTTTCAAAACCGGTAGCATCTATGAACTGCAACCCTTCAATCGGATCGATCCGTAGAGCCTTGAATGTATCGTCGAGGAAACTTTGGCCTCCCTCAACTGTGACTTCTCTATCCTTTTGATCGAGAAGAAGTTGAACCGTACGTTCGGCAACCATCGGGTGACCCGGAACCGTGTAGCAAATATCCGCTGCCTCCGATGCTTCGAGCAACTCTCCGGTAATCGCACGATACACTTCTTCAAAAGAATCGAAGCGCTCATATACTTCATCAAAACTCTTGAATGTTACTCCCTCACTCTGAAGGGATAGAACAGCCGGATGATCCATTGTACGCGTGAATATTCTGTTTTCTCCGGATGTCAGCGTCCGATAGACGCCGAGAGGGAGCTGATCTATATCCCCTGCCCCGAGGCCGATGATTCGTATTCTTCCCATTCAGGAATCCTCCTTCACTATCCATTTTCTCCATTCGGAAGGGACCACCGTGTCAGGGACCGTGCGGAATTGCCTCAGCAAAAAGCCGTAAAGGAAAGCTCCCGCTCCGGATAAGACCAGGACCCATCCCAACAGCACCAGACGACTATCCGGACTGTAGACGGACTGAAGCATCCCTATCACCCCTGCCATACCAAGAAGTGCAGGCAGAAGCCGTCCCTTCCTCCATATGAATAGGTTTCTATGTAGTTTTCTTTTCAGCAATTGTACATGGATGATGACGATGAAGCCAGCTGCGAAAATAGAAGCCAGAGCCGCTCCATATTCGTGGAAGTGCGGAATCAGTATTACGTTCCCTATCACTTTAACTATAAGTCCGCCACATATTACAGCAGCCGTCTTCCCTACATACCCGAGCCCCTGAAGCGCGGAAGCCGAAGTTACGGCTATGGAAACCAGGATGACGTTCACCATTTGCAGTCGAAGAACACCGGTTCCTGAAGTATCCAGATAAAAAAGCCGGTTTATTTCAGGAAACAGAACGAGAAGCCCGACACACGCCGCCGTACTGATCAACAAAGTGATCGTCATCGCCTGAGCTACCGCCTGCTTCGCATTATCCGCCCGTACGACTGCCGGCAATAGCGACAAAGCGACGGAGGAAGCAAGGACGAGCACGAGCTGAATGAGCGGCTGTGCCCGATCATACACTCCTTTCCACTCCCGTGCCTCTGCCACTTTGTACCCGTTCTCCGTCAGAAGCGGGACGAATGTGAAGGCATCAGCGAGCTGCAAAAGAAGCATCAGCATGTAGTTAATACCTATCAGAAGACTATAAAAAACAACACGACGCACATAAAAAAAGCGCGGGATGCTCTCCTTGCCCTTCGTCGAGAAGGCATTTCTGCTCCATTTCCAGCCCAGATATATACAGGAAAGCACCATACCTGTTACTACCGCTGTGGCTGTTCCTGTCCCGATTAGATAGACATCGCCGATCATATAAGCAGCAGCACTGGCTATGAGAATCCCGACGACCCGCACAAACTGTTCGATAAGCTGAGAGACGGCAGAGGTCTTCATATCTTCTTTTCCCTGAAATATTCCGCGCAGTGCAGCTAAAAACGGAACGACCAGGAAGATAAGAAAGGACGCTTCCAGGGACGAAGTCAACTGCTCATCCCCCATAAAACCGGCTATCGAAGAAGCGCTCGCATAGCCGATGGCTGCCAGTGCGAAGAAAAAAGCGGATAGCCAGGTGAGAATGGGTATGTAAAAAGAGGAGATCGACATGGATGCCCCGTCTGCAATAACCCGAGACACAGCTGCGGGTATCCCCTGCAAAGCAAAAACGATACCTATTCCGATGATCGGATAGATCTGCTGATATACATAAAAACCGACATCTCCCCCCAGATTCTGAAGAGGGATCCGATAGCCGGCACTCAATACTTTCCCTATAACCCCTGCCACGAAAAGCCACGCAGCACCTTTCAACCATTTAGAAGACATACCAAAACCCTTTTCTTTTATTATAGCATAGAAAAGCGGGATCACCCTGCTTAGAAACTTCAGTCACAAGTAGACATGAAATGTGGAGCCATCCCGCGTAGAAACCTTAGTCATAAGCAGCCTTGGCTTCTTTTGAGTGCTTTCCCCAAAAAAGGCGAGGCTGCTTATGGCTCCGGTTTCTGGATGGCGCAACTGGACAAATAGAAGAACGGAATCACCCCGCCTAGGAAGTTATCCGACAGAAATTGCATCAAGCAACTACAAAAGTGCCTCATAACTTATAGTATGCTCCATTTTTTCATCCATCTACTCCAAAACTGTCGGATACAAAATCATATACGGTGATTTTGACCTGATTTTGTTCAAAAAGTGTCGCATAAAATCCTAAGCACCGCCCCGGCACACAAAAGCAAACCGGAGATGTCGTGACATCACCGGTTTCATTCCATCTGTTTCCCTATAAAAAGAGCAGCTACCCTCAACGAAAGACCGACCTCGTCTTCCATCGGCGCTCCTTCTGTATTCCAGGCAGCAACGCAGCCAATGACATCTCCATGAGAGAAAATAGGAACAATCATATAAGAAATGAGATCCATTTCTTCACCTTTCACCATTTCCTTCGGTTCCGGATGCTTCTCCATCACCGGCTTCCTTCCGGCCATCGCTTTTTCGAACTCAGCGCCGATTCGCGAACCCTTATATTTCTTCCCGGAAGTTCCGGCAATAGAAACGAAAGCATCGCGATCACTGAATAAAACGGTCATTCCCGTTTCCTCAGATAAAGACGTCGCGTATTCTTTAGCTATTCCCTCAAGCTCCAGGATCGGCGAATATTTCTTCAGAATGATTTCACCTTCCCGGTCGACAAAGATTTCCAAAGGATCCCCTTCCCTGATCCGGAGCGTGCGCCTTATTTCTTTCGGTACGACGACACGCCCGAGATCATCGATCCTTCTGACAATACCGGTTGCTTTCACACGCATTCCCTCCTTTTCCATAGACTGGTCTTAGTATGGATAAAGAGGGAAATCCTATGCATCACCCTTCGTCCCGCATCATTTCAGGAAGACGATCGATGAATTCTTCTATGAGTTCATACCTTCGAGGCTTGGTATTCCTGTCCAGGCGGAACCGGACGTTCAATTGATTTTCGTCCGTGCCAAGCTGCACCATACGACCGTACTGATTCGCCATCTCGAACAGTTTCGCCCCGTCGATCGCCTGGCTCTGTTCTTTTTCCATTACCATTTCGATCATGTGTTTCTTCTCCGTTATTTCTTCGATCCGCGCCTTCTTCGCCTTATGTTTCAACACAGCTACCTTGAATAATTTCTCCACCTGCTCCGGATAATCTCCGAAACGGTCGATCAGTTCATCACGAAGGTCGTGGACATCTTCTTCCGACTCTACGGTCTGGAACCGTTTATACATATCGATTTTCTGTTTCTCATCAGAAATATAGTCACCCGGAAGATAAGCATCGAGATCGAGCTGTAGCTCAGGCTGGAACGGCTGCACGGCTTCGGGTGTTTTCCCTTGCCGTTTCGCTTCGATTGCATCCTTCAGCATCTGGGAGTACATATCGAACCCGACGGAATCGATGAATCCATGCTGCTGGGCACCGAGAAGATTCCCCGCTCCCCGGATCGACAAGTCTCTCATCGCAATCTTGAAGCCGGACCCGAGCTCCGTGAACTCCTTGATCGCCTCAAGACGCTTCTCCGCGACTTCCGTCAGCACTTTGTTCTGCTGGTAGGTGAAATAGGCATAGGCGACACGATTGGATCTACCGACACGGCCACGGATCTGATAAAGCTGGCTGAGACCCATCTTATCCGCATCATAGACGATAAGCGTGTTCACATTCGGAATATCGACACCGGTCTCAATGATGGTCGTGCTGACCAGGACATCATACTCCCCTTCGAGGAACGAGAACATGACGTTTTCAAGCTCCGTCTCATTCATTTGACCATGAGCGAACGCTACTCTCGCCTCCGGTACCAGCTCCGCTATATGCGCAGCCATCCGTTCGATATTCTCCACTCGATTATATAGAAAGAATACTTGTCCGTTACGCGCCATTTCCCTTTCTACCGACTCACGGATGAAAACCGGATTGTACTCGATGACATAGGTCTGAATAGGGAAACGGTTCTCCGGAGGTGTTTCGATGACAGACAAGTCACGAACCCCGAGCATCGACATGTGAAGCGTACGTGGAATAGGAGTGGCCGTAAGTGTCAGTACATCTACGTTCGCTTTCAGCTGTTTGATCTTCTCCTTGTGCTTCACCCCGAACCGCTGCTCTTCATCGACGATCAGAAGACCGAGGTCTTTGAATTCTACATCTTTCGACAGCAGCCTGTGCGTACCGACGACGATGTCGACAAGACCTTTTCTCAATCCTTCCGAGTTCTCCTTCAGCTGCTTCCGTGTCCGGAACCGGCTCATAAGCCCTATATTCACTCCGAAATCCTGCATCCGCTCTGTAAGGGTTTCATAGTGTTGCTGGGCAAGAATCGTCGTCGGGACGAGGATAGCGACCTGCTTACCTTCCGCAATCGCTTTGAATGCAGCACGAAGAGCGACTTCCGTCTTGCCGTAGCCGACATCTCCGCACAGAAGTCTATCCATCGGGCGCACCCGCTCCATATCATGTTTGATTTCTTCGATACACCGGATCTGGTCCGGGGTTTCTTCATAAGGGAATGCTTCCTCGAACTCTTTCTGCATCTCCCCGTCCTGTTCGAAGGAATGCCCCCGGGAAGCTTCGCGTTCGGCGTAGATCTCGATCAGGTCATCCGCAATATCCTCTACCGATGACTGGACACGTCGTTTCACCTTCGCCCATTCCGAGCCGCCGAGTTTGTAGATCTTCGGCTCTTTCCCTTCGGATCCGACATATTTCTGGATCAGATCGATCTGCTCGACAGGTACAAACAGCTTGTCGTTGCCGGAATACTGGACCATGAGAAAATCGTTATGCGTCCCGCCGGATTCGAGCGTTTCTATTCCTAAGTATTTCCCGATCCCGTGATGGGAATGAACGACGTAATCGCCGACGTTCAATTCCTGGTAACTCTTGATTCTCTCGGCATTCGATATCTTTTCTTTCTTTTTCCGCTTCTTCGGTGTACTTTTCTTGAAGAGTTCCCTCTCTGTAAGGACAGCAATCTTGTGAAGCGGCCACTCAAACCCGGCTCGGAGGGTACTATCGACAATCACCGGCGTGGACACCGGAAGTGATACGTCCTCCCCGCCTATGATGGCTTCCATGTCGTAATCCTCAAGCACCGAATGCACTTTTTCTTTACGTTGTTCGTTAGGAGCAGCGATGACCACCGAGAACTCCTGCTTCTGCCACCGCTCCATCTCGTTTTTCAGCAAGTTCATCTGACCGTGGAATTCCTGCATCTGACGCCCGGTAATGTTCACAACATTCCCCGGCTGAGTCGACGGGATGTGGCGCATGAATACAGAAAGGTACACACGCTGGTGCGTCGTTTTGGACCAGATGTCATGCCAGTCATGCGAAATACGGAGATCTCTTACCGTCCGGCCGTTCTCAAGGAGATTACGATGCCATTCGGCTTCTTCTTCATCTAGACGTTGAGCCGTCTCCTGGATCCGACTCATTTCATCGAAGAAGATCAGCCCATCCTCAGACAGATAGTCCAATAGACTTTTCGTATCTTCATAAAAAAAGTTCATGTATTTATACATGTTCTCAAATGGTTCCTGCTGTTCGAGACGTTCTTTATCATGGGAAATTTCTTCATAAAGGGTCTGTTTCGCTTCGTTATCGGACCATTTGCCGATCGTCGCCTGATAGGCATTATCCAATTGATGAAGAGCTCTGGCATAATCCTCGGGCTTCAGAAGCATTTCGGTCGCCGGTTTGATGACGGCGCTTTCAAGTTTTTCTTTCGAACGCTGTGTTTCTACGTCGAACGTCCGTATAGAATCGACTTCTGTATCGAACAACTCAATACGCAGAGGATTCTCTTCGGTAAGCGGATAAATATCCAGAATCCCTCCACGCATGGAGAACTCTCCTGGAGATGAAACCATTCCGACACGCTCATATCCGATTCTAACAAGCTTCGACAAATAGTGATCAAGGTCTATATCTTCACCTGTTGTAAAAGACAGCCGGGCTTCCTGCCAATAGGAAATAGGCGGCATGATACGCTTCAATGCCGCTACAGGTGCTATACATATCCCGGATGCTTCATGCAACCATTCATTCAAAGCATCGATCCTCTGACTTTTCAGTTCAGGACTCGCAATCGCAATCTCAGAAGCGATCAATTCATTGACCGGATAAAGGTGCACCGGACATTCGTCCGACCACTCCTGCAGATCTTCATACAATTGCTGAGCCTGATTCAGCTGGTGGGTGATGAGAAGCACCGGCTTGTCCACCGCTTCCTGTACGATGGAAACGAGCATACTTCTAGAAGTGCCCGACACTCCGGCCACCATCTGTTCTTTCACGCCGCCTTTCACCCCATCAATGATCGATGCGATGTCTTCCTGAGGACGCAAAAAGTCTTTTACTCCATTCATAATAACCATTCCTCCGCCTTTACAGCTTCCTCTTCCCTCTCTCGTTCACGGACGCCCCGTTCGGAAGCGTCTTTAAGTCTCATTGAATAAAATAATACGGATCTCTGTAATGTAAGTAGTTCTGCTGCATGTCCTGGCACTCGTCACATACTACATGAAGTACTACATCCCCGTTATTCTGCACATCCACCATTCTTTCGATATCTTCTGCATCAAGTACATCGAACCCGAGCTTAGATAAAGGAACCTGATCTCCCTGAATGGTAGCAAGATCCCGATCACAATGACGACATGTATAATGTATATGCATAAGATGACCTCCTGAATACAAGCTGTATTTAGTGTGATCATCCAGGGCTCTTCTTATACCGGCCGCAGAACAGAAGCCGTTTATTTATTGAATTCGTTCATCACTTCGTCAAATGACCGGGATATCCAGGCCTCACAAGCTTCTACGGAACGATCTACACTCTCTTCCATGAACTTTTTCTCTTCCTTGCTGAATGTATCGAGAACATGATTGATGACCGACCCATCTTTCGGTTTTCCGATTCCTACACGTAAGCGCTTGAAGTCTTTCGTACCTAGTTGTTCGATGATATCACGGATTCCGTTGTGACCTCCATGACCACCTTTTTGACGAAGACGGATTTTCCCCGGTGCCAAATCCAAATCATCATAGACGACCAGCAGATCCTCTTCTCCGAGCCCGAAATAATCGAGAAAAGCACGCACGGCTTCACCGGACAGGTTCATATAAGTCTGTGGTTTCAGGAGAAGAACTTTCTCTCCGTTCACGTGTTCCGTTGTAAAAAGACCGTTGAATTTCTTTTTCTCCACGGTCCAGTGGTTCCGCTTCGCCAATTCATCAATCACTTCGAAGCCGATATTATGCCTTGTCGCTTCATACTTCTTCCCCGGGTTCCCTAACCCTACTATACACTTCATAAACTGAACTTCCTTTTCTATTAAATGATTATGATTATTATAGCATATAAAAGCGGAGACACCTTGCTCAGCCCTTCTCGCATAAGTGAAAATCAGCCTAAAGAAGCGCTTTTCTTCTTTATGGATGGTTTTCACTTATGTCGCTAAGGGCTAGGTGTCATAGCTAGACATGAAATGTGGAGCCACCCCGCTTAGAAACTTCAGTCACAAGTAGACCGGTCACACAAAAGCGAAAAGAAAGGGCGTGCCCTTTCGGCTACGCCCCCACTTTATCTTTTCTATTAGGAATCTTTGTTTTCGTCGTCGCCTTCGTCCTCATCATCTTTCTCTTTAAGGACTTCCGGTTGCTCGTCCACTTCTTCTTCCGGTTCTTCCGGCATCTCTTCCGGAGGAGTAACCGAAACGATGGTCGTATTTTCATCTTCCAGAATTTCGTAGTTACGTCCTTCCTTCAGATCGCCGACCATGATGCTGTCACCGATTTGAAGCTCAGAAACGTCAACAAGAATTTCTTCAGGGATTTCGTTCGGCTTCGCACGTACAGCAAGTTCATAAAGCGGCTGCTGCAATACTCCGCCTTCGCGCACGCCTTCCGCTTCTCCTGTCGTATGAATCGCAACTTCTACGTCCACATCTTCTTTCATGTTGACGGCATAGAAGTCCGCATGCATCAATTCGTCTTTAAGCGGATCGATCTGGTATTCGTGAAGCATCACGTTCAACGTGTCGCCTCCGTCTACATCCAGAGAGATGATCGCGTTCTTACCGTTGTCTCTCACTGTCTTCAACAACTCAATGCTGTTCACAGAAAGAGTTACAGGGTCTTTTTCTTTACCGTAAACAACGCCAGGTACGTCCCCGCGTTCACGGATTTCCTTCGTTTTAGATGTTAGCAGGTTATCTCTTTTGTTCGCTTTAAGTTTAATAGCCAATTTCATCTACCTCCAATATTTATCGTTAATATATACCCCTTGCTTACACAAGATAAACGTATTAATCGAATAAAATACTTACAGATTGACGCTCATGCACGCGGATAATCGCTTCACTGATGAGAGGAGCCACGGAAAGCGGAGTAACTTTTTCGCTCTTCTTGTCATCTCCGAGTGGAATCGTGTTCGTGACTACCAATTCCTTGATCTCCGAATCGTCGATGCGGTTCATAGCCGGACCGGAGAGTACAGGGTGGGTACAGCATGCATACACTTCCTTAGCTCCGTTCTCGACAAGTGCATTGGCTGCTAAGGTGATGGTACCCGCCGTATCAATGATATCGTCGATGAGAATCGCCGTTTTCCCTTCGATATTCCCGACGATGTTCATGACTTCCGCCACGTTAGGAAGTGGACGACGTTTGTCGATGATAGCGATCGGAGCTTCCAATCGATCCGCCATTTTCCTTGCGCGGGTAACCCCGCCATGGTCCGGAGACACGACTACTATATCATCAAGGTTTTTCTTTTCAAAGTAATCCGTGAGCGTCGGAACCCCTACCAGGTTATCAATCGGAATATCGAAGAAACCCTGGATTTGTGGAGCGTGAAGATCCATCATGATAACACGGTCCGCTCCTGCTGTCTGAAGAAGGTTTGCTACGAGCTTCGCTGTAATCGGTTCACGAGCGCGCGCCTTCCTATCCTGTCTCGCATAGCCATAATAAGGCATAACGATGTTGATGGAATTAGCGGATGCCCGCTTCAACGCATCAATCATGATCAAAAGCTCCATCAAATGCTGGTTGACCGGTGCGCTTGTTGATTGTACGACATATACATCACAACCACGGATACTTTCATCAATATTGATCTGAACTTCCCCGTCGCTGAATGTTGTAACCGTACATTTCCCAAGCTCAATGCCTATATTGTTGGCAATTTCCTCTGCCAAAGCAGGGTTGGAATTCAGGGAGAATACCTTCAATTCCGAATTTCGATAGTCCTTAGCCGCCATGGAACGAACCCTCCATTAATCTTTTTTCATTGATTTTAACTTTTGCGCATAACCTTCTTTGTTCGTCTGTCTTGCTCTTGCGATAGACAGTGAGTCAGCAGGTACATCTTTGTTGATGGTCGAACCGGCCGCTACATAAGAACCTTTCCCGACCGTTACCGGCGCAATAAGGTTCGAGTTGCAGCCGATGAACGCATCGTCCTCGATCGTAGTGAGGTATTTGTTCTCCCCATCGTAGTTTACCGTGATGGTGCCACAACCGATGTTCACGCCTTCTCCTACATCCGCATCTCCGATATAGCTGAGATGAGAAGCTTTGCTTCCTGTGCCGAGCTTCGATTTCTTCACTTCCACGAAGTTACCGACCTTCGCTCCATCTCCGAGTTCGGACTCCGGACGAATATGTGCAAACGGACCGATGTTTACTCGACTGCCGACTCGACTGTCCGCAACCACGCTTTGTTTCACTACCGTACCTTCTCCGATGAAGCTTCGTTCCACGGAGGAATTAGGCCCGATCACTGCATCGTCTTCAATGACGGTATCGCCTGTGATGGTCGTCCCCGGGTGAATCGTAACGTCCCGGCCGATGACCGCCTCCTCACTTATATAAGTGTGAGAGGAATCGATGATCGTAACACCATTCTTCATGTGTTTCTCGTTGATTCTCTCCCGCATAAGCGCTTCTGCTTTGGATAAAGCGACACGGTCATTGACGCCAAGTGCCTCTTTCAGATCATCCATCTGATAAGCACTGACAGCCTCGCCTTCACCCTGAAGGATTTCCATTACATCAGGTAAGTAATATTCACCCTGGGCATTATTGTTCGATACGTTAGAGAGTGCCCTGAAAAGCGACTCATTATCAAAACAGTAGGTACCGGTGTTGATCTCCTGAACCTTACCTTCTTCTTCGGAAGCATCCTTCTGTTCTACGATACGTTCCACATTACCTTCCCCGTTCCGAATAACACGTCCATATCCGTGCGGGTCTTCAGCGTGAGCTGTAAGTACCGTCGCTTTAGCACTCTTCTCTTCATGATGCGAAAGAAGGGATTCGAGTGTTTCGCTCGTCAGAAGCGGCGTATCACCGCAAACGACGACAGTCGTCCCTTTTTTATCAGCAAGGTAGTCCCCTGCCTGTAAAACGGCGTGCCCTGTGCCAAGCTGTTCTTCCTGAATGGCATATTTACTGCTGTCTCCAAGCTGCTCCTGAACAGTCTCTGCTCCGAAACCGACCACAGTAATGATCTCTGATAGTTCCAATTTGTTTAATTGATCTGTTACGTGCTGCACCATAGGCTTTCCGCACACCGGATGAAGAACTTTATAAAGCTTCGACTTCATCCTCGTACCTTGCCCGGCCGCAAGCACTACTGCAAAACGATTGGCCATGAAGTAACCCCCATCATAGTTATCCACTATGAATATTATCTTAAAACAGAATTAATTTCAACATTCACTGAAAGTAGTGATTACAAAAACACAAACATGGGTATATTATAAGCAACAGCAGGCGACAGGCTCTCCTTCCGTATCCTAAGGAAAAACGCCAGAAGCAGCCCCTTCACAAACAAGGGGGCCCTTTCACAAATTCCAGGAACGGAATACCACCCGAGCTAAAAAAAGAACCTAACCGTATCGGTTAGATTCTCTTCTCTCCCTTAAGAAGCGCCTGCTTCCTCATATTCCACTTCATTCGGTTCTTCTGCCCGCTGATACTCCTCGAGCACAGCTTCCTGGATTTTACCTCTGGTACCGGAGTTGATCGGGTGTGCAATATCACGAAATTCTCCGTCCGGTGTACGCTTACTCGGCATTGCGACAAACAGACCATTGTTTCCATCGATGACACGAATGTCATGTACGACGAATTCCTGATCCAAAGTAATAGAAGCAATTGCTCGCATTCTTCCTTCTGTGTTTACTCGACGCAGCCTTACGTCAGTTACTTCCATTATCATTCACCACCTTTGTGTATAGAGAGCTTGTTATATAATTTCTACTCTATAACAAAGATTCCTGCTTTATTTAGAAAAAAATTTACTATTTTCTAATTAATTTGGTAATTCCTTCTTAGGAAAGTCTGCGGAGTAAATTCCCAGGCTGAACCTCGATTTCTTTCGTTCGATCATCTACGTGGAGAATTTGCGTCAATGATACATAATCATCCACTACTCTTTCTTCCTCTTCGTCTTCAGCTTCGGCGAGCACGCCGATTCCTGCCACTTCCGCATCGAACTCTTTCAAGAGGCTTTTCATTCCATTGATCGTACCGCCGGCCTTCATGAAGTCATCAATGATACAGACTCTCGAACCTTCCTCGAGCGAACGTTTCGTCAGGACCATGGTCTGTATCTTACGCGTAGACCCGGAAACATAATTGATACTCACCGTAGATCCTTCTGTCACTTTCGGATCCCTTCTCGCTATAACCACAGGAACATTCAGATGAGTCGCCACTGCATAAGCAAGTGGAATCCCTTTCGTCGCCACCGTCATGACAGCATCAATGTCTTTATCGACGAAAGCAGATGCGAAAAGCTTTCCGATCGTATCCACCGTGCGTGGTTCTCCGAGCAGATCACTCATAAATAAATAACCGCCGGGGAGAAGACGTTCTGTGTCCGAAAGTTTTTCACATAATTCCTCGACGAAGGATTCCCCGTACTCTGCGGAATAGGCAGGGATATACTTGATTCCGCCAGACGCGCCGGCTATCGATTCCAGGTATCCCACCCCTTCCTGACGAAAACGTTCGTCAATGATTGTCAGATCTTCACTGATGGAAGATTTGGCAGACTGGTATTCTTCCACAAAGAAAGGCAGAGATATCAGGGTACGGGGGCGCTCTATGATATAACGGGTCATGGAAACTAAACGTTTACTTCTTTTCATAACTAGAAACTCCTCTGAAATCCGAATATTTTATTTAAATATAACAAAAATGTACGGATTCAATCAAGCGTTTCTTTTGTTCCCAGCAGTCGAACCATATAGACTTCTTCACAAAACCCTTTCAGGTGATTATAAATTCTTCTCGCCTTCACGTCCTGGTCCACGAGTGAAAAGACGGTAGGACCGCTTCCACTCATAAGAGAAGCGTCCGCTCCTGCCTGAAGCATATGTTCTTTCAATTGAGCGACTTCCGGATACTGCTTCACCGTCACTTCTTCGAGCGTATTCCCTATATACTGGCACATGCCTTCATAATCCCCTTCTTCCAAAGCTCTGATCATCGCTCGGGTATCCGGATGGTACGCCTCCTCCACCTTCAAGGATTGATAGATCGTTTTCGTAGAAACCCCTATCGGCGGCTTGGCCAAAACGATCCAACAGGGCGGTGGTGCCGGGATTTCTTCGATCTGTTCGCCTCTTCCGGTTGCAAAAGCCGTGCCCCCGTGCACGCAAAACGAAACATCCGACCCGATCTCAGCCCCGATTTCAGCCAGTTCCTCCGGCGTAGTGTCGAGTTCGAACAGCCTTGCCATTCCCCGTAGCACAGCCGCTGCATCACTGCTTCCCCCGGCCAATCCTGCTGCAACAGGAACATGTTTCGTGAGCGTGATGTAGACGCCCTCTCTTATATCAAAGCGCTCTTTCATTTTTCGGGCAGCCAGGTAGGCGAGGTTCCGTTCATCATTCGGAACATACCGACTTTCCGCTTCTAACACGATTTTATCTTCTTCTAAATATTCGAGTTCAATACGATCCGCAAGATCGATGGTGGTCATCACCATCTCCACTTCGTGAAAACCGTCCTCACGTTTATGTAATACGTCGAGCGACAAATTGATCTTCGCCGGCGCCTTTTCCATTATATACATACCAACACCCACTTAAACGTATATTCTGAGTGAATTGTACCACAAAACGGCAAAACAAAAAGCAGCAAACGATATGTTTACTGCTCCGCTACTGCAACTGGTGGCTGCTCCTCGAAACTGAGTTCCACGGTTTCCGTTAAAACATCCGCGTAACTGTAGGATACTCTCTCATAAGCATTTTCTTCCTGGTCAAGTTCGACAATGAAAACGGAAGGATACGTTTCTGAAAGAATACCTGTACGTTCAATCGTTTTACGTCGACCACCGTTCGCTTTTAGTGTCAGACGGTTCCCGATTTGTTCTTCTAGCGTGTGCTTGATTTCTACCAATGTTTTCGCCACTAGACTCCACCTCACTAAAATGAATTGTAACATATATACAGGAGATGGTCAAATAATCAGTATATTATAGCAATGTTAGAGCGATGATGTCAACTGAACGAATGGGAAAAATCTTCGATCGCCGGCATTCCAATCCGTAACATGCCCCGGGTCTCCACGCCCCCCAAACCATCCGTACCGCTCACCGTGTTCCTTACCACCTGCCATATATCCATATGTTCCATAAAAGAAGTATAGGCAACCCTGGCAGCGATATATACGGGGTCGATCGCATGAATATTCACCCGGGCAGGAGAGCTGGCAAAATTCGCCCCTGCCTGAATCAAATGTTCAAAATGAGACTGGCAGGCACCCGCAAAAATGACGAGCTGGTCAAATCCGGGATATTGCCTTCTTATCGTACGGACCGTTTCTGCATAATAACGGGAGTAGCGGTAAGCCTGGAGATCCGTCTTCTCCCCTTTTCCTTTCAGATAAGCATCATGCCCGGTCAAAATGACAATTTCCGGCTGCACCTTTTCGATCAAAGGAAGAACTTTATCCGGCATTTCTGTTTCTCTGACGTGCTGGCCGTGAACACGGAGCCCAAGTTTTTCATATAAACGGATGCACCTCTTCAAAAAAACGGAGTCTCCATCTATATGAAGGATCCTCGGGGGGACCTGGAAATAATCACCCTTCTTTTCATAAGCATGTTTGGAAGCTTTTTCTTTTCTGGCTTCTTTCAAAAGGCGATAATCCTGCCGGAACAGACGATACGAATAGTCTTCCTGCTCTTCGACCACGTTTTTAAAAGCTTCATAATCCCGATCAGATAGTTTAGAGACATCCTCATAAGGAGCATCTGCCTTCAAACGCAATTCTTCCCCCTGTAAGTAAACATCATCTTCCTGAATATCGATAATGCGAAAGACTACGTCATGATTATAAGAATACCTCGTTACCAGATCTCCCTTTTTCAACATCTCCGGTCACCTCTCTATAACCTATGCGAAGGCCTAAAGATTGTGCCTATTTTCTGACGGAAGTGAAGGTGTTAGCCAACAGAGCGAACTCTTCCATCGTCAACGATTCCCCCCGGCGAACGGGATCGATGCCTATCTCTTCCATGCGCTCACGGATCTCCGGTTTTTCGAGTGTCCCTTTGAAGAAACTGCCTAAGTTATTCATCAACGTTTTTCTCCGTTGTTTGAAGGAAGCCCTGACCATCTCGAAGAAAAACTCCTCGTCCTCTACGTCGACCGGAGGAACCTCCCTCTTCTCCAGGTGCAGAACGGCAGAATCGACGTTCGGCTGCGGGACAAACACGGATTTCGGAACGATCATCGGAATACTCGCTGTGGTGTAGTACTGCACAGCTATGGACAACGAGCCATAACTCTTCGTATTGGGAGAGGCCGACATCCGCTCTGCGACCTCTTTTTGAATCATGACCGTAATACTTTGGAACGGCAGGCGCTCCATCAAAAGCTTCATAAGAATAGGTGTAGTGATGTAGTAAGGAAGGTTTGCAACCACTCTTACTTCCTCGCTTGTGTTAAGCAATTCCTTCACAACCTCTTCTACGTCCGCTTCCAAGATGTCCTGATTAATGACTCTTACATTGCCGTACGGACCCAGTTCTTCTTTCAGAACGGGGACGAGTCGCTGGTCGATTTCGAATGCCGTGACGGATTGTGCATGGAGCGCGAGTTGTTCCGTCAGTGCCCCGATACCTGGACCGATTTCAATCGCTGCCGTATTTTCCGTGATACCTGCGTGATGCAACATATTCTTGAGAATATTCACATCTACGAGAAAGTTCTGACCGAGGCTTTTCTTAAAAGAAAAACCTGCTTTCGCTAAAATTTCTTTGGTGCGACCGGGTGTCGCAATCGCCTTATTTTCCATCTTTCTCCTCCTGGATGATTTCTTTCATCAGTCGATCCACTTCGTCCTTGGTAATTTGAAACATATTCAGCCGACGGACCAATTGTTTAGCATTCGTATGACCGATGTGAAGCCTGTTTCCAAGCTTCTCACGCCTCTGTCTTGAGAGAGGACCTCCAATCAGACCATAGGGAATCAAATCTCCTTTATGCAGATTCCCTTCAGCATCCGGACTCACTTCATACACACGGGAAAGGGCTTCTCGTATATCTTCGATGGAAGCGTGTTCCACCCCTACTCCTTTGTCGTATTTCGCTAGTGCCATGTGTTTCGGCAGGAAAGCATGTTTACAGTCCGGAACGTGTTCAGAAACGATATGCCGGATACGCTTTCCCGGATAATCAGGGTCTGTGAAAATAATGACCCCACGCTTCCTGTTGGCGTGCTCAATCTGCTTCAGCACTTCCTCTCCTATGGCCGAACCGTTCGTCTCAATAGTATCTGCATCGACCGCCAGCTTTATTTTCTGTGTATCGTCTTTGCCTTCGACGACAATGATCTCTTTTACTTTCACTTGTTCTTCCTCCGTTCATATGCTTCTGTAAGCATACCATGTAAGAAAAGCGTAGTCATCCGCTTCTCTTTGAACATGAAAAGAGCAGGGGGAACTCCCCTGCTCTGTTTGGATCACTGGTATTAATCGAGAATCTTCACTTCGACACTGCGACGGCCGAAACTGAATGCTTCTCCTTTGTTTGGAACGTGAAGATCGATACGGTTGCCGTTGATCGCTCCACCTGTGTCAGCGGCTACTGCTGTACCATAGCCTTCTACCCATACTCTAGAACCGAGAGGGATGACGCTGGGGTCAACAGCGACCACTTTCTTGTTCGGATTCGCGTTCAAATTGACTCCGGTTGCTGTAATACCGGAACACCCTGCACAGTCAGCTGTGTAAGCTGTCGCCTCCATTTGCAACGTGCGACTTGCACTGCTGCTGGATGCAGACGAAGAAGCAGAGGAAGAAGAAGCCGAACTGGAATTATTCGTCGTCGTAGCAGCAGCTACTGCTGTCTGACGCTTCGGTTCTTTCGTTCCTACGGCAACTACGCGGTCCTGGCTTTCTTTCTTCACTGTTTCTCCAACGATGACGCGGTGTTCAATCTTCCCGTTGATTTTCGTAATCTGGTATTCCCGTTCTACGATCCCCGGGCTTCCTGCTGAGACGACCTTTTCTTTTCCTTCAAGTAGATTACCATCCTGTTTCGTGACCGTCGGATATTCCATCTCTTCTTCTTTCGTTTTGACGACCCGCTCTACACGAGTGATCGTAACCGGTGTCGATGGATCGAGAGAAGCTGTCGCTTTCGGTTTCAGACGATCATCTCCATCGAGAGAGATAGATTCCTCTTTCAGGAGTTCGTCTACTGTGGAGGCAGTCGTCCATACTTTTTCTTTCTGCGTGCCATCTTTCACCGTAACCTGGAAGGCACGATCGATAGAGATGGTCATGTCGTTTTCAACACTCGCTGATGATTTATGGGATAGCTCGTCGTGATCTTTCATGTCGATCCCTTCTTCTTTCATCAGCTCACCGACCGTGGAAGCAGTCGTGTACACTTCCCTGGTCGACTCCCCATCTGCAACCTGGACGGCTTTCGCCTGGTTGTATTCGATATCCATTCCATATTCAACGGAATCGGACAGCGAATGGGATAATTCATCATGATCTCCTGTTTCGATATTTAGTTCATTTAATAGTTCAGCTACTGTATCGGCATGCGTACGGACCAATTCTTTTTCGCCATTGGCAGATACCTGTACGCTTGTTTTAGTGGAATGAAATACTACGATAGATATAAATGCGATTGTGACCGTGGATACTACGGACATCCATAAAAGCTTAGAAGTAAAAATGCTTTTCACTTTCGTAAGCCTCCCTTCTTTTGAAAAACTCTGCGTCAGATTGTAGTAAGGACATTCGTCCCCGTCAACCAAACTGCTCCCAAGGAAAAAGGAGCCAGTTTGTCTTACACTGACTCCTTTCATTATGCATATTTACCTAGACAATGAACATAACAGGAACATTACAATCCCTGTACAATTCAAGAATCTCTGTAACATTCATGACACATTACGTGTCTATTCTGAAGAATTTCTTCGCATTCTCTGTCGTTCTCTCAGAAACCTCTTCATACGACAGTTCTTTAAGTTCAGCGATCTGCTCTGCAACCAGCGAGACCCAGGCCGGCTCATTTCTTTTCCCGCGATTGGGATGAGGAGCCAGGAACGGACAATCCGTTTCCACCAGCAAATGTTCCATGTCCACTGATTTTGCCACTTCTTTAGGTAATTTGGCATTTTTGAACGTCACAGGACCACCGAGGGAAATCATGAAATTCATATCAATGCATTTGTGCGCAAGCTCCACCGGCCCGTTATAACAATGCATAATTCCGCCGACTTCTTCCGCCTTTTCCTCTTCAAGAAGCTCGACAATATCTTCCGTCGCCTCCCGGTTGTGAATGATAATCGGAAGGTTGACCCTTTTCGCAAGAGCAATCTGTTTACGGAAGACTTCCTTCTGCACATCTTTCGGAGATTTATCCCAGTGATAATCGAGTCCCATCTCTCCGATTGCTACCACCTTCGGATGATCGGCGAGCTCTTCGATCCACTCAAGATCTTCCTCCGTCATATCGATAGCGTCCACAGGGTGCCACCCTACGGCTGCATAGATCCTCTCGTCATTCTCTGCGATTTCGAGAGCCTTCGGAATCGTTTTACGGTCAAAACCGACCACGGTCATATATTCCACACCCGCTTCCCTAGCACGACGGATGGTTTCCTCTCTATCTTCTTCAAATTGATCGGCATTCAAATGGACATGTGTATCAAATAGCATGTTTCGGCCTCCTTTTATTCTCCTTTTGATAAATGCTAAAGAATGGCAAGAAAAAAGGAAAGCCCGGAAGCTCTCCTTTTTCCATCACGTTACTTTTGCGCCGTTCTGAAGTGTCTGATCGACGGAAGCGAGGGACAAATGCCCGTTCTCGTCTTCTCCTGCCAGAATCATTCCTTCCGACAGCTCTCCACGCAGTTTCACAGGCTTCAGGTTACGGATGCAGATCACTTTCCGTCCTTTCAAGTCTTCCGGACTGTAATGTTCGGCGATACCTGAAACAACTTGACGCTGTTCATATCCGAGGTCGAGCTGGATCTTCAGAAGCTTGTTCGCTTTTTTGACCGGTACAGCCTTCGTCACTTCCGCTACACGGAAATCCATTTTCTGAAAGTCTTCGATAGTAGCTTCCGGAAGGTCCTCCGGCTTCTCCGGCCCTGCTGCCGGCTTTCTCATCATATCTTTGATGATCTGTGTTTCTTCTTCCACATCAAGTCTCGGGAAGATCGGTTCGCCTTTTTGGACCGTGGTGCCTTCTTTGATGTAGCTGAAGTCATCCAGGCTTGCCCATTCTTTTCCTTCTTCTTCCGTAATACCGAGCTGCTCGAAGATACGCTCAGGCGTACGCGTCATGAATGGACGAAGCATAATCCCGATATGACGAAGAGAAGAGGCGAGATGAGCCATTACATTCCCAAGACGCTCCTTCTGATTCTCATCTTTCGCCAATACCCATGGCGTCGTCTCATCGATATATTTATTCGTACGGCTAACAAAGCGCCATAGTTCACTAAGCGCAACAGAGAATTCCATGTTCTCGAGATTCTCTTCGACTTTTGCTCTCGTTTCCCGCGCCATCTTCTCGAGGTCTTCATCGACTCCGGTCTCGCCTGGGACGAGTTCAGGGATTTGACCGTCGAAGTATTTATTCACCATGGCTACGGTACGGTTCAGCAGGTTACCGAGATCGTTCGCCAGGTCATAATTGGTACGCTCGACGAATGCTTCAGGTGTGAACACTCCATCCGAACCGAATGGTACTTCACGAAGAAGGTAGTAACGAAGCGCATCAAGTCCATACCGTTCGCTCAACTGGACAGGGTCTACGACGTTCCCTTTGGATTTGGACATTTTTCCGTCCTTCATCAGAATCCAGCCGTGAGCAAAGACTTGTTTCGGAAGCGGAAGGTCAAGTGCCATCAGCATGATCGGCCAGTAAATCGTATGGAAACGGACGATTTCTTTCCCGACAAGCTGAACATCCGCCGGCCAGTATTTACGGAAACGTTCGTCGTCATCCGTATCATAGCCGAGTGCCGTGATGTAGTTACTGAGCGCATCAATCCACACATAGATGACGTGCTTCTCGTTTCCGGGCACTCCAATCCCCCAATCGAATGTCGTACGGGAAATCGCAAGGTCTTCGAGACCCGGTTTTATGAAGTTATTGATCATTTCATTCTTCCGGCTCTCCGGCTGAATGAACTTCGGATTATCTTCGTAGAATTTAAGCAGACGATCCACATATTTGCTCATTTCAAAGAAGTAGGATTCCTCTTTGACTTTCTCGACAGGGCCACCACAATCCGGGCAGTGCCCTTCATCCAGCTGACGCTCCGTGAAAAAGGATTCACAGGAGGTGCAGTACCAACCTTCGTACTCTCCGAGGTAAATGTCCCCTTTTTCCATCAGGTAATCGAAGATTTTAGCTACGACCTGTTTGTGTCGGTCCTGTGTGGTACGGATGAAATCATCGTAAGAGATGTCGAGTTTGTCCCACAGGTCCTGAATACCATCGACGATATCGTCTACATATTCGATCGGACTTACTCCTTTTTCTTCCGCTTTCCGCTGAATCTTCTGTCCGTGCTCATCCGTCCCTGTCAGATACATGACGTCGTACCCTCTCAGACGTTTGTAACGCGCCATAGCATCTCCGGCTACGGTTGTATAAGCATGTCCTATGTGAAGATTACCGCTCGGGTAATAAATCGGAGTTGTAATATAAAATGTATTTTTCTCCTCAGGCATGTAAGTCCCTCCTCAAGATTACGTTCCTTCTCTTAAATAGTCATTCCTAACTTTAAAATATACCGAATATGGAACGCCTCTGTCAAAAAAATCAGAGTCTTCCCTGCCGGATATTAGACGAACAGCCTTCCCTTATGTATCATGTATATACATAAGTAAATAAATTTGTCTAAACTTTTACAGCGTTTTGAAGTAAAAGCAATTGACATCACTGGGAAACCTTGGTATTATAAAGCCGAACCACCGTCGACATTAGGCGACAAACTTTTGAGTTAAGGGGAGAGTTTCACATGAAATCTACTGGTATCGTTCGTAAAGTGGACGAACTGGGCCGCGTCGTAATTCCGATCGAATTGCGCCGTACGCTCGACATCAACGAGAAAGATGCGTTAGAGATTTACGTAGACGACGATCGCATCGTTCTCAAGAAGTACAAGCCTTCCATGACTTGTCAGGTTACCGGGGAAGTATCCGACGACAACATGAAGCTTGCAGGCGGAAATCTTGTCCTGAGCAAAGAAGGAGCAGAACAGCTCGTAAAAGAAATTCAGGGTAAGACAGCCAAGTAATAACCTCTTTTTGAAAGAATGCACTTTTACCAACAGAGAGAAAAGGTAAAAGTGCTTTTTTCATGGGCAAAAATAGGGACAGCTGGCTGCTGTATGCGGACTTGCCGACCGTACTTGCGGACCAGAAGCACTTGTTTGCGGACGTTCGACAAGTATCGACAGTCGTTTGCGGACCTGACTGGAATTTGTGCGGACTCTGCCCGGGTTTCTGCTTCGAAGACCTTTTATTTCATGGAAAGGAAGACCGCCTTTCGTTTATGTGATGCTTTTTAAGCGGGATGACTAAGCTTTTTAGTCTCCAACATGATATTCCCGGTAAACATCACGTTTCGGGACACCTCTGTCCACCGCTGCCTTCTTAATCGCTTCCTTGTTTTTCATGCCTTCTTCTACATACGTATCGACGTGTTCCACCACGGTAAGAGATTCCCACCAGGAAGAGGTGATTTCTGCTTCGCCGCCTTCCACAACAATGCAAAATTCGCCTTTAAGCTCCGTCTCTTCCGCCCACACTGCAGCTTCCTCGAGACTTCCACGTAAAAATTCTTCATATTGTTTCGTCAGTTCCCGGGCTAGAGACACCTTGCGATCGCCGAAAACGTCGTACATATGACGGAGCATCTGCTTCAATCGATGAGGAGATTCATAGAAAACAATTGTTTCCGTGAATGACTTCCACTTCTGAAGCTCCGCTTCCCGGTCTTTCTTTTTACGCGGAAGGAAGCCGTAGTAAAAGAAGTGATCCGTCTTCAACCCGGAACCTACAAGGGCGACAAGGGCAGCGTTCGCCCCCGGAAGAACGACTACAGAAATCCCCTGATCAACCGCTTCTTTAATGATCTCTTCTCCCGGGTCCGAGATACCGGGCATACCTGCATCGCTGACGATCGCTACCGATTCACCATTTTCAAGCTCCCGGATCAATTCCTCGCCCCGGCTTTTTTCGTTATGTTCATGGTAGCTGATGAGCGGGGTCGTGATATCAAAATGCCGGGTTAGCTTTTTGGTATTCCGGGTATCCTCTGCAGCAATTTTATCGACGGAATGTAAAATATTCACCGCCCGATATGTCATATCCTCCAGGTTACCGATGGGTGTCGGCACGATGTATAGTGTTCCCTGGTCGTTCTTCTGTCGGTAGCTCTTTTGACTTCTCATGTTCCTTCCCCTCCCTGATCAGTCGTTCTTTGGACATGCGACTCAATCTCTTAATGCGGTATTCTTCCTTCATCGCCTCGCTCTTCGAAGCAAAACACTTCGAAAACATAAGGGCAAAAGGGCCCCGTCCTCTTGTATACTTCGCACCTTCTCCATTTTCGTGCTTTTTCATACGTGCCTTGAGATCATTGGTGTACCCTGTATAAAATGTCCCGTCTCTGCATTCCAGAATATAAACGTAGTGCTCATCCATACAGCATCTTTTCCGCTTCTTCGGTATACTTTCCTTCTTCATTGTACATATAGAACGGAGAGAGGATCGATAATCCCGACTTTCCATCACGTACTCCCTCAATCAGAATCATATTCGCTTCTTTCCCCGGTTTAGGATACACGAACTGGATCCGCTTCGGTTCGAGTTTGTACGCCCGAAACAGTTCGATGATTTCTATGAATCGTTCCGGACGATGGACCATGGACACCTTTCCGCCGGACTTGGCAAGCTTGGAAGAGGATTCCACCACTTCTTCGAGCGTACAGTACACTTCATGACGGGCAATCGTCAAATGCTCGTTGTCATTCCTCACCACTTCATCCGATGTTTTGAAATAAGGGGGATTCACCGTTACCAGATCGAACTTATCGTTTTTGAAATAATCGGGCATGTCTCTTAGATCTCCATGGATTATGGAAACTCTGTCTTCCGCCTCATTCAGCTTCACATTACGGACAGCCATGTCATAGAGCCGTTCCTGTATTTCCACCCCTGTTATAGGAACCCTGGAATGATTCAGAAAGAAGAGGGGGATCACCCCGTTGCCGGTGCATAAATCAAGGATTTTCCCCTTCGTTTTCGGAAGGTAGGTAAATCTCGCGAGAAGAGCTGCATCCAACGAAAAGGAAAATACGCTCGCGCTTTGGATGATCCTCTTATTCTCTTCGGCCAGTAAATAATCTATTCGTTCATCGTCGTACAAGTGAACCACATGCTTTCTCCTCCTGCCTGGTTATACTAATAAAAGCGGAAGCCCCTTGCCCATCTTCCCAAGTTCAAGTCGAACTTCTAAATGAGATGCTCTTTTCTTATTTCGAATTTCGACTTGTATCTTCGGGGAGATAGGCGCTGGAGCTGGATATTCCTCCACTTTCTATATCTTCTGACACACTAAGAAAAACGGACCTCCCTGAAAACAGGAAGGTCCGATCTCATGAACTGCGATTTAAAAATGACAGACAAAACAAACAATCTTCATCTCTTGGACTTCCGAAATGCAGGTTACAAATGTGAAAGCCTTCTTCATAAAGACGGGCTAAGTTATCATAACCCTCTCCTACGACAGGTCGACGGGAGCTGCCCTCGCCTTGAGCGCTCCCTTCGCTGTCTTCTTGATCCAGACGCTGGCGCAAATGATGATTCTCGATGGAGAGGTGCTGGTTCTCCTCAATCAGCATCGCCAACTGCTCCTTAAGTTCTCCAAGTTGTTGGTGAAGATCTCCAATCTGGGATTCCAGATTGGAGAACTGTTCAATGACTGTCTTTTTGTTCAGCGCGCCTCTCTCCTTGCTACTTTGCACCATTAGTTTCAAGCACCCCTTCATCGATAAGCTCCTGAAGGGAATACTCCAAGGTGTTCTCCTGATCTTTGAATTCGATCTGAACGACACGCTCAAGCATGTTCAGACCTACGACTTTCCCTTCTCCGAGAGACGTAGTGATACGATCGCCAAGATCCGGCAATTCCCGCTTCGCCTCTTCATAATCATCGTTCTCGTACTTCAGGCAGCACATCAAGCGACCGCATAATCCTGAAATTTTAGCCGGGTTCAGGGAAAGGTTCTGATCTTTCGCCATTTTGATGGACACCGGTTCAAAATCACCGAGGAATGTGGAGCAGCAAAGCATACGTCCGCATGGTCCTATTCCTCCGAGCATTTTCGCTTCATCACGGACACCGATCTGTCTTAATTCGATGCGTGTCCGGAAGACAGATGCCAAATCTTTGACGAGAGACCGGAAGTCCACGCGTCCATCGGCTGTAAAATAGAAAACGACTTTATTGCGATCAAATGTATATTCGACATCGACCAGATTCATATCCAGCTTATGTTCCTTAATCTTCTTCTCACATGTATCATAGGCTTCCTGTGCTTGGTCTTTATTCTCCTGGACAGTAAGCTTATCCTTCTCATCGGCTACCCGAATGACTTGTTTTAACGGAAGAACTACATCTTCTTCGTCTACTTCGCGGTTAGAGATGGCAACTTTCCCGAATTCTATGCCTCTCACCGTTTCGACAATGACGTAATCACTCGTCGTCAACTTCAAATTACCAGGACCGAAAAAATAAACCTTTCCTGCCTGCTTGAACCGCACACCTACTACTTCGACCATTCCGGATCAACACCTTTGCAATTGAAGTGTAAGTTGTTCCATCACGAGTGTGGGATGAACGTTCTGATGTATGTGACGTTTCGCCTCCATAATCCTAGCCATACATGCTGTTACCTGCGTGCGGGAGAAACGCATCATCGCGCGTTCTCTCTTTTCTTTCTCCTGGATGAATACGACTGCTTCCTCGCGTCCAAGGTGCTCATGGAGCATGTCTTTGAACCAGAGCATAAGTACATCCAGCCCCCGTTGCAGTGTATCTCTATCGGAAAAATGAGGCATCCACTGATGATTGACAAACAGAAGTGCTTCATTCGGTTTCGATTGAAGTACTTCCGTCAATTGTATCACTAATTTTCGAGCATTGGCAAACCAGTCTCCCTCCAACATCTCGAGAGCTTCCTCCCCATTATTCGTCAATGCGCTGAGAATGGAAGCGTTGGAAGTGGAAATTCCCTGTTCCATAAGAAAATGTTTCATCTTTTCCTGATTCAAGGGCTGAAAGGCGAGTTGCTGGCAACGCGAACGTATCGTCTGAATGATCGCTTCACTATTTTCCGTCAGTAAAATAGCCGTCGTCTCGCGGCTCGGTTCTTCGAGAAACTTCAACAGCCGATTCGATGCATTCACGGTCATAAGGTCAGCGGCTTCGATGACATACACCTTCCGATCAGACTCCAGCCCCGTATATGTGAATTCCTTCTGAAGAGTGAGGATCTGCTCTTTTTTGATAGAAGCGCCGTCCGGCTTGACCCAGTGCAGATCGGGGTGATTTCCTGAATCGATACGCCTGCACTCCCGGCATTCCTGACAAGGCTCTGTATCTATCACGTTCGGACAGAACAACGTCTTCGCCAAAAGACGGGCAGCTTCCCGCTTGCCCGTCCCCCGGTGTCCATAAAAAAGATATGCATG
The DNA here is from genome assembly GCF_900100295.1 of Salimicrobium halophilum. GTDB lineage: Bacteria > Bacillota > Bacilli > Bacillales > Halobacillaceae > Salimicrobium > Salimicrobium halophilum. The sequence continues at coordinate 4,455 of NZ_FNEV01000012.1, read as the reverse complement.
GGCCATTCTGTCTCTCTTGTAACTGTTCATAAGCATCTGTGCCGCGAGCGGCTGTGTCTCTTTCAATTGCCCCCAACGTTCCATGTCAGTCCGTCCTTACGTATATAAATTGATTAGCAGTCCTTTGATTTCTCCGATCAGTCCAAGTAGATCCACTGATTGTTCTTCCTGATCCATTACGGCTTCCGTCAACTCCGCGAGTTTTTCGTCCACCTCTTCGACGATTGTCAGCTTACGGTTCTGTCCCATGCGGCTCCAGCTGTGCGAATGCTTCAGGTTCATTCCATACTGAACAGATTCTTTCACAAAATCACGGATCAGCCGTTTGTACTTCGCCAGATCCCGGAAAGAACGGAAGCGGGCCAGACGCTCACCCTGTGCTGTGATGGTAGTCATCAACCGGTTCAACTGTTGTTGCTGGAGTTGCTGGGACTGAGCCCTTACCATGGAATCGAAGGATTTCGCCTTACCGGTCTGCTGGGTATTATGCTTTTGCTGCGCTTCCATCTGGGTACGCATTTCCTGACTAATCTTCATAAACATACTCCCTTACCCATGTTAAAAATGGAAAAACGATTCGATCGGCAGTACAAATACGTTCGCTCCCCCTACTTCCACTTTCACAGGTTTCGGAATATAAGAGTCGGCGTTCCCCCCCATAGGTGAAATCGGCGCTACCATCTGATCACGCTTAGAGCAGTTTTCTTCGATGATTTCGAGTACCTGATCTACGTCCTCATCATCCACTCCGATCATAAGCGTCGTATTCCCCTCTTTCAGAAATCCTCCGCGTGTAGAGAGCTTGGTTGATTTGTAATCGTGCTCAGAGAGGGCATCTGTCAGTCGATTGGTATCTTTATCCTGGACAATCGCCACAATCATTTTCATGGTTATGCCTCCTCAAACAATTTGTTACCTTCATTATATCAAAACAGTGGCTTACTTATTTGTATGATGCCCGATTGCTTCACGTACCTCGCTGATCACCCGGTCCAGCGGCTGGTCTGCATTGATACACTCGATACGCTCCGGATACTTCGCAGCAAGCTCAAGATAGGCATCGTACACTTTTTTGTGAAAATCGAGATTCTCCATATCCAGACGGTTCTTCTCCCGTGCACTATTGGCATCGATTCTTGCCAGTCCCTGTTCCGGAGTGATATCGAAAAACAGGGTCACGTCCGGCATCCAATCTTCAACAGCGAACTCATTCACGGTCATCACTTCTTCGATGCCAAGACCTCGCCCGACACCCTGATACACGAGACTGGAGTCGACGAAACGGTCACACAAGACAATTTTTCCTTCCCTTAAAGCAGGAATCACTTTCTCTGCAAGATGTTGACGCCTTGCAGCGGCGTATAGTAGAGCCTCTGTCCTGGCGTCCATCTCTTTATGTTCAGGGTCCAGAATGATGTGACGGATCTTTTCGGAGATTTTAATGCCGCCCGGTTCCCTTGTCGCGAGGACATCATACCCCTGGTCTTCCAATTCTTTATGAAGTATGCTGAGAACCGTCGTCTTCCCTGCTCCTTCGCCGCCTTCAAACGTTATAAACATATATACTCACGACCACGCTTCCTCGAATATAGTTAAGCTTGTTTCTATGTTTTCATTTTGGAACGTCGCCTGCTGTTTCAGAAGGATGCTGATCATTTCCACCTGCTCGCTCCGGATCCTTTCCCCTTTGAGAACGATGGGAATACCCGGAGGATAAGGAATCACCGCTTCCGCTGCAAGATAGCCGATCGCGTCCTCCAAATCTACAACAAAGGTAGGCATACGCTCCATTTCTTCGTAGGTTGCGTCCAACTGTCCCACAGCCGGAAACGCAATATCTGCTCCCTTTATTTTAGCATGCTTTTCTTCGTTTTGTAATAAACGACTGACTTCTTTGAAGGCATCTTTATCCTTCGCCCACATCTCAGAAACTTCAAGACCGAACGTCAGAAGCACCTCTTTGCTTGTGGCCATCTCCGGATATACCCCCTGTTCTTCCAACATAGAAGCCAGAGTGAATCCATCTATAGAAGCAGGGCGGATGGATACTTTCAAAAGATCATCTTTTTCTGTACGCGAGGAAACCTCCCATTGATCTGTGAAGGAATCCAGTTCTTCCCTGACTTTTTTCAAAAAGGAGAAAAGGTTTCCTTCTTTCCATTCAGCCAAATAGTTTCTCGCAAGATCAAGACTCGCAAGAATCGGGTAAGAAGGACTGCTGGATTGTACGACCTGAAGCTTGGAACGTAGCCGCTCCCGGGAAACGAGAGACCCCTGTATATGTATATAAGCTCCCATCGTCATCGCCGGTGCCATTTTATGTGCGGATTGCACGACGACATCTGCCCCTGTCGAAAGAGCGTCCTTTGGAAAATTATCATGCAGGGAAAAATGAACGCCGTGGGCCTCATCCACGAGCACAGGCATGCCTTTGTCATGAGCAAACCGGACGATAGCTTCAAGATCATAGGTTCTCCCGAAATAATCAGGATATGTCACAATAAGTGCAGAAGCATCAGGAAATTGTTCATATCCTTCTTGTACACGTTGAGCCGTGAAGTCACTGAATCTTCCCGTTTCCTCTTCCCACTCCGGACTCAGGAAAACCGGTTCAACCCCGGCAAGCTCAAGTCCGTGCATCACAGATTTATGGGCATTCCTCTGAACGAGGACGCGGCTGCCCCGACGACACACAGCAAGAATCATAGCCAGATTTCCTGACGTACTCCCATTCACAAGAAAGTGTGTCTCCTCACTTCCAAAATGATCGCGGGCCAATCCTTCCGCCGCACGGATCACTCCTGCGGGGTGATGGAGATCATCCAGTCCATCAATTTCCGTCGCATCTATTTTCAGAATCTCCCGGAAAATTTCTCTGGCCTCCTTGGGGAAGATCCTCCCGTTCTTATGGCCCGGCACGTGGTAGCTTTCCCTATTCAAATCTTTGTATCTCTGAAGAGCCTCCCATAAAGGGGCTCGATTTTGATCAACCATCCGATCGCTTCCTTTCATATGTTTCTCATCATATCAAAGAAAAAGACTACCTTCTATCGTTCAGAAAGTAGTCGAATAAGAAGCCTGCTTCAGTTTTTCAATGACCTCTCTGTATCTAGGATCTGTTGCCTTCAATTCCAAAAGTTCTTTTTCACAAGTGTGACAGATATAAGCCTGCAGGAAACGGATTCCGTTCTCGGATGTTCGATTGCAAATCGTGCATTTGGCCATGATTTCTCCCTCCTTGCTTTCTAGTATGTCTCCTGTTCTCAGAAAATATACATAACAATCTACTAGAAATCCAAGAAGCTAAAATTTTTCAGGCCAATGATAAGCTCATAGACAAAGAAGCAGTGTCCGGTTATTTCTCATTCAGTTCCTCCAAGAACTGCTCTGCATTGATATAATTGATACTTGTGAGCTCCCCTTCTTCGTTCGTATCCGCCTTGCCTTTGATCTCCATCGTTTCCGTTTTCTCATTTTCCGTGTTCATGTAGGCGAGGGTCACGGTGAAACCGTAATCGCCTTTGTCTTCTTCTAAAGCTATTTCCTCAGGTTCTAGCTTGTAGTTCGGATGAGCCTGCTGCAGGAACATCAAAGCTCCATTCGAGTTCACAAATCCCTCGTAGAATCGATCACTCATATATGGCTTGAAATTCTCCCTGTAATACTCGGAAAGCCTTTCTCCTTTGGTTTGTGCATCACTTGAGAATAGATCTTCATGTTCTTCACCTGGCCCGGTAAATATATGTTCCAAAACGGTTTGAGTGTTTTCCTCAGCGCTATTTTCGCTTTCATCGGCGCTGGCACCATTCTCTTCAGCGTTCGTACAACCGACAGCCAGCAGTAGAGTAGCTACCACCAGAAAGAACATTCCGTACGTCTTCAACCTTTCCATCCAACCACTTCCTCTTTATCTAGTTACTACCTATATACGGAACATCCCCTTCTCCGGTTTCAGGTTAACCATTTTTTTTAAAACAGGGGAAACTTAGTCCGCAACTTTGGGTTGAATATCTATGTAAAAGAGTAAAAAAAGTGTACCTTAACTTTTAGTATAATCCGATTTTCATAAGAATTTCATAAAAGTCATCGCATAAGAAAGGTTATGGTGTGCTTTCTCCCCCAGCACATGCCATAACCATCGGATAATCTACCTCTATGAAACACAAAAAAGCCCAGAGGGGGTGGCCTCTGGGCTTCGTCAATGTGGCAGCGCCCTACTCTCGCGGGGGGTAACCCCGACTACCATCGGCGCTGAAGAGCTTAACTTCTGTGTTCGGCATGGGAACAGGTGTGACCTCTTCGCTACTACCACCACATCACTTTGAAGGATGAACCTTCAAAACTGGATAAGAAACGTTGACCAACGTATAGAGAAGATCTCGATGGATTAGTATCCGTCTGCTGCACGTGTCGCCACGCTTCCACACCGGACCTATCAACCTCTTCGTCTCAGAG
>NZ_FNEV01000013.1 GCF_900100295.1 Salimicrobium halophilum | reverse complement strand
AAGATGCCGTTCTCATGGGGTCACTTTATCCAAACCGTGTTCTCGTGAACCCCTATTTTCAAGAAACTGTGCTTTCACGGGATCGAGTCTATGCCAAGATGCCATTCTCATAGGGGTGAGTTTATCCAAACCGTGCTCTCGTGAACACCTATTGATAACAAACCGTGCTCTCGTGAACACCTATTGATAACAAACCGTGCTGTGGTGAATACCTATTTTTCGGATATTATCCACAAGTAAAATCAGGCGGTCATCGAACAGGACGCTTGGTGTTCGAAGTCATTCCCATTCGGCACCTGTTCCGCAACAGAACAAAAAGAAACCCCACGCAGGCGAGCGCAGGGGGATTTATACGTAAAGGTGTACGTTTCAGAAAGTGGCGGGCGTCATTCGTTCCCGGAGTCCCGGTAGGCATCAAGGATGTTCGGCAGCATGAGGTGGTTGACGGTGAGATGTGTTTTCTGCCGGTCGTAGTCGTGGACCACGCTCTCCAAGTACGGTCGCCGGGAAATGATACCTCCGCGGCGGACATACATGCGTTTCTGCGAAAATCCGTCGAAGAACGGATCGATCGCTGACGGGTCGGTCGAACCGATGGCTTCAAGCAGGTCTCGCTCAGGGATCACAGCTTCGGTGCCGGACGGGTTGGTCCGGAGAAGCGTCTCAGCGAACAGGCGTAGGACGGCGACCTCCTCATCCGTTATGTCGTCCGACACCTCATAATCAGGGTTTGTTTCGTTGTTGTCGTGGGTCATGGAATCCCTCCTTTTCGGGTGTGGTTTTAGTATGCCACATGGGTCGACACCCGGCAACACGATAAAAATCGCTACTTTTCAAACGCCTCGACCTTGAAGTTTTCCCCTACACCTAAAAAAAGTACCTTATCGACATATAGGATGTTCATGATTTATGTGAATTACCCGGTCGCCGTCCTTGTTCAGAAGGGGATAGTGATTGACGTTATCCCTCTCCTGCAGGTATGATGAAGATACAACCACTTATACTTTTATTAAAAGTTGCATACACTAATCACCACAACCAAAGAGGTGGTGATACCTGTGCGTAAGTGGAAAAAGGAGGAGACGAATATGCCTCACGTTGCTAATTCTAAAACACCGTTGAAAAGAGCAAGAGTGAAAAAGTCCCTTCGTGTAGAGCGCCAGGAATTACACCAAAAGAAATTGGACGCGATTGCATCCACGATCGATATGAATAAATTAGCGGATCAAGAGACACTTCCTGTAGATACATTCGGGCGGGTGGATATATCCCCGGACCACCCTGATTATGCGTACTGGGCAAAGGACGAAGACTGATGCAGGTTGGTCATCTATATGAACTTTTGTTTCCGTATGAAGAAAAACAGGGTGGCAGTCGTCGCCCTGTTTTCATTTTGGCCGTAAACACAGAGCAACACAATGCACTGGGATTGAAGATTACGCATTCCGGTCCTACATATAATCATCCGTACCGGTACAGGGTTCAGGATTGGAGTCACGCCAACTTGGATGAAGGGTCCCACATTCAATACGACCGATACAAGCGGTACGATAATCAGACGTTACGTTCACGGGGCGTTCTCTCCGAGCGGGATTACCGGGAGATCGCCCGGTTGTTCACGAGGTATCACCTTTTATGAAACGAAACGGAGGATACTCCGAAAGAAAAAGAGACGAAATCCGTCAAAGAATTTTCTACGAACATCATGAGTATGTACGATGAGAAAAGTAAAAAGAAGACGGTCGAAGAAACGCATAGCCGTGCGACGTTCCTGTAGCGGAAAGATTTGCAGAAGCGCCTCGATAAACTAGTAGACGGAAAACGAGGGTTCAAGACCCTGTTTCTCAACCAGGCGATCGAAGCGATGCTCGATGAAATCTAAGAAGAACAGCAGGTCCAAGACGATTCCCGTTGAGGGGTCGTCTTTTTTTGTGACAGTTCGTCAATTTAAGTACAATAGTTTTTCCTTAAGAGCTTCTTCTCTGGTTTCCACTTTAGACATTTTCGTGGTCTTCGGTTTATCAATGTTAAAGTTTCTATCACTTCGTACGTTGAGGAGACAGCGAATTCTGTTTACTTAAGAAAGAATTTTTGAAGTAAATCACTGCTGTTTTCATTGTTTCGAATTATGAGGAACAGCGAAATACACAGCCACTACTAAATCTTTTGATAATACGCAATACAATGATCGCTCTTATCTTGAAAAACATCGGGGATGAACGGAAAGTTTTCCAGGTCGGATGTTGCCATGGAAGAGTCCCAGGTGATTTGCTTTTCTTCGTTGATAGATGTTTCATCAGCAGTAAAGGGTGTTCATTTCTTTGATGACCCTTAAGTGATCAAAAAGAAATACGTGCTTTCGACCCATGCTACCCGTTACAATAAAGAAAAGGGAAAAAGTGGGGAATGACCATGAAACCTGTCGGGAGAACCATACAAATCTTTTTACCATTTGGATCGCCACGTGGCGTAAAAATCTCAAAAGAAATATGCTTAATTTTAGAAAAGTATAAAGAGGTTTGTAGCTAATAGTCGGTCTGTCCCTCTAATCTTTAAAACGATTGTTTATCTAAAGAAACACGATAAAAGTACAGAATGGAAGTGTATTTATGGTTAAGCCAGGTGCAGTTGTTGAATTTAATAGAATCAAACGGTTTAAGCACGTTCAAGAGCTTGGTAGTGGTGGAACTGGAGATACACACTTGTTTAAGGATGAAACAACAGATATGTTATTTGCATTTAAAAAATATGATCCAAAAGGTAACAATGACATTGATGAAAACTATGGTCGTTTTGTTGATGAAATCAAAATTTTGTTTACAATATCTCATCCTAATATTGTTAGAGTTTATAATTATTACTTATACCCTGAAAACAAACTTGGATATCTCCAGATGGAGTACATAGATGGAAATCCAATTGACGAGTTCATACCACTTTTTAAGTCTTGGGAAGATATTTTTACAGAAGCAATAGTAGCATTCGAATATTTGGAGTCAAAGAAAATTCTACACAGGGATATCCGTCCCGCCAATATATTAATAGATATACATGAAGATGTTAAAGTTATAGATTTTGGTTTTGGAAAAGAGTTAATCGATCAAGATAATGAAGGTAGAAGTGTACTACTTAATTGGCCAGTAACTCAACTTCCCTATGAAACTGATAATGAGGGGATATACAATCACCAAAGTGAAATTTATTTTGTGGGGAAATTATTTAGTCGTGTTCTTGGTGAAGATTTGAAAAGTTTTAAGTTTAAACATGTCATCGATAAGATGACAAAATTAGATCCTAGTGAAAGGTACTTGTCATTTCGGGATATCTCAGTTTATTTATCTCAAGGTGCTTTTGTATCTGAATTCACAAAGAAAGAGAAGGAATTATATAGAGAATTTGCAGATTTACTTTCTGAATGCTTAATGAGTCATACGAATAATTACACACCCATCAAAGATCCTGGAACTGTCTTGTTTAAATTATCTACCTTGGTTCGAAATAGCTCACTTGAAACGCATATCCAAGATAATGGTCAATTAATAAGTTGCTTTGTTGAGAATGGTTATAGCTATAAAACTAATGTTCCTGTTTCTCTTTCGTTAGTGATGGAATTTTACAGATTTTTAGAAGGGTTAACTTTATATAATCAAAAAATAGTACTAGATAATATAGACACGAGGTTATCTAAAGTGAAAACTGAGATAGATTATAATGATTTACCATTTTAAGTATTAATACTAATTAATTATAAAAGTTAATAGTCACTTTTTTACCAAAAATAGTCAACAGTTTTTTCTATGGAAAAACCTGAAATCAAGAACGGCCTCTATTAAAAGTTCATGTATGCAGCGGACTTAGTTTAGCATGCGTTATATTTAAATTATAGAAATAAAAAAGTTTTGTATGTGAAGGAGAATAAGACATGGTGAATTTTCAGGATAAGGTAAACTTTTTATGGACCATCGCAGAAATATTGAGAGGTCCCTACAAACCGGAAGATTACGGGAAGGTCATCTTACCGATGGCAGTGTTGCGTCGTTTCGATAACGTGTTGGAAGATACGAAAGAGGAAGTATTGGAGAGTTACCAGCAATTCAAACACCTCCCGGAAGATGCTCGCGAGGAAATCTTGAACCGGAAGTCCAAGGAACGTTTTCACAATACCAGTAACTACGACTTCCAGAAGCTGTTGAATGATTCCGATAACATTGCGGAGAACCTTCGGGACTATATCAACGGGTTTTCGAAAACGGCAAGAGATATCATCGAGTACTTCGACTTTGATAAGCAAATCGAAAAAATGGACCGGAATGACGTTCTTTATCTGACGGTGAAACGATTCGCAGAGGTCGATCTTCACCCGGATACCGTATCTAACCTTGAAATGGGATATATCTTTGAAGAACTGATTCGTCGGTATTCGGAGCATGCCGAGGCCGGGGACCATTATACACCACGGGAAGTGGTACGTCTGATGGTCGGACTCATGTTCAATGAGGATGACGAGATTCTGACGAAACCTGGGATTACCCAGACGCTCTATGATGGCTGCGCGGGTACCGGTGGCATGGGGTCCATCGCCCAGGAATATCTGAACGAATTGAACGAATCAGCAGAGCTTGAGTTTTTCGCGCAAGAGATCAATGAAGAATCGTTCGCCATGTGTAAGGCGGATACGTTAATCAAAGGGGAGAATGCGCAAAACATTCGTTTCGGCAATACGTTGACCAAAGATGCGTTCCCTACGCAAAAATTCGATTACCTGATATCAAATCCACCCTACGGAGTCGAGTGGAAACCGTCGGAGAAGGTCGTGAAGGAAGAACATGCAGATTTAGGAATGCAGGGGCGTTTCGGTGCGGGATTGCCTCGCATCGGTGATGGTCAGCTGTTATTCCTGCAGCACCTAGTATCCAAAATGAAGCCAGTGAACGAAGAGAACCCGCAAGGGTCGCGCTTGGCGATTATCATGAACGGGTCTCCGTTATTCACGGGAGACGCAGGTAGCGGGGAAAGTGAAATCCGACGCTATATGATTGAAAATGACCTGGTCGAAGGAATCGTTGCAATGCCTCCAAGTCTTTTCTATAACACGGGAATTTCCACGTATGTCTGGATTTTGACCAATCATAAAGCGGCGTGGCGGAAAGGGAAGATCCAGCTGGTGAATGCTGTAGATTATTACGAAAAGATGCGGAAGAGCCTCGGAGAAAAGCGGCATCAGATTTCTCCGGACCAAATCAATGAAATTATCCAGATGTACGGCGCGTACAAAGAAAGCGATAATGTGAAGATTTTTGATAATGAAGACTTCGGTTATCAAAAAATCGTCGTCGAGCGCCCATTGAAGCTGAACTTCAAAATCGATGAGGAACGAATCGAGCGGTTATATGAACAAAAAGCCTTCCAAAACCTTGCAACATCGAAGAAAAAAGGGGAAGACGGAGCCCAAGAAGAAGCCGGAAAGAAAAAACAAGAGGCTATCATTGCTACACTGCAGCAGCTGAAAGACGGCACGCTTTATAAAAATCGCGAAACGTTCACCGAGAAAGTGAAATCCGCGTTTGCGAATGCTGGTATCGATATGAAGGCTCCGTTGCTAAAAGCAGTGCTGGCAGCGTTGTCCGAGAAGGATGAAACGGCAGAGGTATGTGTGAAGAATAAAAAGGGAGATGTTGAACCGGATCCTGATCTGCGTGATACCGAAAACGTGTCTATCAAAGAGGACATTCATGACTATTTCGAGCGTGAAGTAATGCCACACGTGCCTGATGCATGGGTTGATGAGGAGAAAACGAAAATCGGTTACGAGATTCCATTTGCAAGGCACTTTTATCAGTATCAGGAGCTTCGATCGTCGGAGGAAATCAAGAGTGAAATCCAGGAGCTTGAGGAGAGCATCCTAGAGAAGCTGAAGAAGGTGATGATGTGACGAAGAAATCAATGAAACAAAGTAAAGTCAGATGGATAAAAGAAATACCTCATGCGTGGGATATTGTTAAGATTAGAGAAGTAGCTGAAAAAAGATATAATAGTATAAATGTAAGTAATATAAAGGGTCGCTTTTGGAATTATTATAATATCCCCCATGTACAAAAAAATAATGATTACCAGGTAGAGAACGGAAATAATATTGAAAGCAATAAGTATTTACTTCAAGGGGACGAAATATTGGTTTCGAAACTAAACCCTAGAAAAGGTACGGTTGTAAAGGTCACCTCCCAAGAAAAAAATACAATTTGCTCTACAGAATTTGTACCTATAGCAATAAATAAAATTGAACGAGACTACTTGTATTATTTGCTCTCCAACCAAATTGTTGCTGATGAATTTAATTCAATGGTTCAATCTGTGACAAAAAGTCATCAGCGCATAAATCCGAATGAGATTATGAATTTTAATATTCCTCTTCCTAGCAAACAACAGCAAATATTTATACAGAAATTTCTTGATAAAAAAACTTCGGAAATCGACGCTTTAATAGCAGACAAAGAGAAATTGATTGAACTGCTCGAAGAAAAGCGGCAAGCGGTGATTACCGAATCCGTGACGAAAGGGTTGGATCCGGATGTGCCGATGAAGGATTCTGGGGTGGCATGGATCGGGGATATTCCTGAGCATTGGGAGACAAAAAAGCTCAAACATATTTACAAAAATGATGGCAATGGAATAAAAATTGGTCCCTTTGGTAGTAGTCTAAAGCTCGATGATATGAGTGATAGTGGAGTGAAAGTTTATGGTCAGGAGAACTTGATTAAACAAAATTTTCATATAGGTCAAAAATATATATCTGAAAAAAAGTTTCATCAATTAGCCTCCTATAAAGTAAGCCCAGGGGATGTTTTATTTTCAATGATGGGAACGATAGGTAAATGTGAAGTTGTGCCGGAGTACGCAGAAGTAGGGGTCATGGACTCGCATTTATTAAAAGTTTCTCCAGACGAGAGGGTTGTAGTACCTGAATATATTCCTCTAGTAATCCGTGATAGTATGCTATCTAAAATACAAATGGAACTTTTTAGTAAGGGAAGCATCATGGCTGGAATTAATTCTACGATTGTAAAGAATCTAGTTATAGTTACGCCCCCTTACAAAGAACAAGAATATATTTTAAATAGGATAAACAAATTTAACATTGAAATTTCGAGTATTGTTTCTGATACAAGAAATGCTATAGAGAAGCTTAAAGAATATCGTCAATCTCTTATCTATGAAGCCGTGACCGGGAAAATTGACGTACAAGAGATGGAGAAGGAGATAGAACAGGAGGTATCGTCCTCGTGAGTATCGATAAGACGGAAAAAGGGTTTGAGGAAAACATTGAACAAGAGCTCATCCAGGCAGGGTATCAAAAACGTGTGCTGACCGGGTCGGCGCTTGCCACATTTCAGAAGTGGGCCATCGATCAGGAGCTCCTGTTCTCCTTTTTCGAAGCGACGCAACCAAAAGCTATGGAACGGTTGAAAAAAGTATATAAAGCCGACTTTCAATACAAAGTGATGGATCGTATCGATAAAGAACTGAAGCGTCGGGGTATCATCGACTGCTTGCGCCACGGGGTGAAAGACTACGGGGTTTCTCTTACTCTTGCCTACAACAAACCTCCAACGGATATGAACCGAACCCTCGTCGAAAACTATGAACAGAACATTTTCACCGTGAGTCGTCAAGTCTATTACAGTACGGCCAATCGTAATTCGATTGATATGATGATTTCGTTGAATGGTCTTCCGTTGGTTGTGATGGAGTTGAAGAATCAGTTGACCGGGCAGACGGTGGAACATTCCATGAAGCAATTCCGCAAAGATCGGGACCCTAACGAGCTTCTGTTTCAATTCAAGAAACGCGCGGTGGTGTTCTTTGCCGTGGATACAGACGAGGTGTACATGACAACCCAATTGAAGAAAGGGAGCACCTTTTTCCTTCCTTTTAACCGGGGAAATGATGGGGGCAAAGGGAACCCACCGGTAAAAGATAATTACCGGACCTCTTACCTCTGGCAGGAAGTACTGGAAACGGATAGCCTCCTGGATATTCTTTTCCGGTTTGTGTACGTTCAGAAAGAAAACATCCGGGACAGCAATGGAGACATCATTGATGAGAAAGAAATCGTCATTTTCCCTCGCTATCATCAGCTGGATGCGGTACGTAAAATAGAGAAAGACGTAAAGGATCACCGGGCCGGGAAAAATTACTTGATTCAGCACTCGGCGGGAAGTGGCAAAACCAACAGTATCTCCTGGTTATCGCACCGTTTGGCGAAGACCCATGATGAAGAAGACAATCCCGTCTTCGATAGCATCATTGTTATCACAGATCGTAGGGTGCTTGACAGACAGCTCCAGGACGCCATTTACCAACTGGAACACAAAGCAGGCATGGTGGAGAAAATCGATGAGGACTCCGACCAACTAGCAAACGCGATTCGCAACAAGACGAAAATCATCGTGACGACCTTGCAGAAGTTCCCCTTTATCTTAGACAAGGTAGGTGAATTCAACCAGGGCACATATGGCATCATTATTGATGAAGCTCACAGCTCCCAGGGAGGGAAGGCGTCCTCCGCCATGACAGCCCTTCTTTCGAATAAATCATTGGAAGAAGCTTATGAACAGAGCATGCTGGAGGAAGAAGAAGCGACCGATGCGGAAGAGCAGATGATCCAAGAGATTGCGAAAAGCGGCGATCAATCGAATATCTCTTTCTTTGCTTTCACAGCGACTCCTAAGCCGAAAACGGTGGAGCACTTCGGGACGCAGAACGAAGACGGGACGTATGAACCGTTTCATCTGTATTCGATGCGCCAGGCCATCGAGGAAGGGTTCATTCATGATGTGCTACAAAACTATGTAACCTACGAGACGTTCTACCAGGTTGAAAAGAATATCGAGGACGATCCGGAAGTCGCGAAGAGCAAGGCAAGCCGGCAGATTGCCCGGTATGTCTCACTTCACCCTCATAACATTGCACAAAAAGCTGAAATCATGGTCGAACATTTCCGGAATGTCACTCGCCATAAAATCAATGGCCGAGCGAAGTCAATCGTTGTCACAGGAAGTCGTCTCCACGCTGTACGGTACAAGCATGCGTTTGATAAATATCTGAAAGCAAAAAGCTATAACGATTTGCAGACGCTGGTTGCCTTTTCGGGTACGGTCGAAGACGGCGGGCTTTCCTATACAGAAGCAGACATGAACGGCATAAGTGAGAATGAATTGCCGGAGAAATTTCATTCCGATGATTATCAGGTATTGATCGTGGCAGAAAAATACCAGACCGGCTTCGATGAACCGTTGCTTCACACGATGTATGTCGATAAGCCTCTCGATGGCATCAAGGCGGTGCAAACCCTATCCCGATTAAATCGGACGTGCAAAGGGAAGGACGACACCTTCGTCCTGGACTTCGTCAATGATCCGGAAACCATTCAGAGTGCGTTCCAAACCTATTATGAAGTGACAGGACTGGGAGAAGCGACGGACCCGAATATCCTGTACGATCTTCAGAACGAACTGGATGCCATGCAGGTGTACACGGACTATGAAGTGAATAGGGTTGCGAATCTGGAATACAGCGATCAGCCTTCGAAGAGTGCCCGGTTCCAGGGACAGTTGAATGCAGCGTTGGACCCTGGGGTGCAACGATTCACCAGTGAATTGGAGGAAGAAATGCAGGATCATTTTAAATCTTCCGCGATGAAATTCGTACGAACGTATGCGTTCGTCTTACAGATTGGTCCTTTCTCCGATGTAGAGTTGCACAAACGATTTATTTATCTCAGTTCCTTACTAAAGAAGCTTCCCAAAAAACCCGAAGACCCGGTCTATCTTTCCGATGATGTGGCACTGGAATATTATCGGAATGAAAAGTCTTTCGAAGGAAGTATTACGCTTGAGGTAACAGGTGGAGAACACCTCTCTCCTTCACAGCATGGCAGTGCCGGAAGTGGCGAAGAAGAGACGGAACGGCTGTCTTCCATCATTGAACGGATGAACGAACGGTTCGGTACGGAATTCACCGAAGCTGATAAGCTCTCGAGAGACCAGATCATTGAAGATATGAAAGCTAATGAGGACCTTATCCAAAAAGCACAGAACAACACGAAAGATAATTTCAAATTCAGTTTTAACCGAACATTTATGGACTTTGTCGTAGACCGCATGCAAAGCAACGAAGAGTTCTTTATGAAGATTCTCGAAGACCCGGAATTTAAAGAATATCTTATGGACGACATGGTTGATGAAGTGTATGAGGGGTTGAGAAGGGAAGGATAAATTCCTGTAAATAAACCTTCTGGACTTCCTACTGATTCTCTGGGTAGGAAAGAACTGCTTGAGAGGTAACTAAATCTTCTTCAATTTAAGCGGGCCCAATGCTTTAATTAGGGTTAGCGCCCGCAATTGAGTGGTAAGGCAGCTGCAAGCTTTTGGAAGATATATCGTCTTTTTTTGGAGGAGGAGAGAAAATGTTTGAGAAATTAATGATACCATCTTCAGTTTCAGCTAAAAGTGAGAAAGGAAATGAGGAGCTATTTGTTTTTGAGGATGAGGCTGGGTTTATACTTACAAAAGACCAAGTCATACATGGAGAACATAGTTTAATGGATATTATTAATAAGGCTATAGCGTTTTACGATGCGGAAGGCGCGCAAGAATGGATTGAACGAGTAAACAAAATAAAGGCGATAAAGTATTTTTCATCAATGAGTCACGATGAGGATTTTAAACAGAACGAAAATGGAAAGTTTATTATACCTGAAGTCAATATGCGCTATAAAGAATTTAGATCGAACCTAAAAAGGGACTGGTCTTTTAAATGTGATTGGTGCGGGAAAAAAGTATCAAGTAAAACAGATACCCATTATTACACGTTGAACTTTCCTCAGATTCCTGGATTAATGTCTGACTACTTTAAGAGAGGATGTTCCGAAGTATGCGCTAATTCCATATGGAAGGATGAATTCAAAAAATGGATATACGACAATGAATATCAGGATTTTTTTGAGTTATAGAAGCTTCTATGTAAATTGGAGAGACAGCACCCCCCCTCCTCAATTCGATTGCTGCCAATCGGTTAAAGAAAAGAGGAAGAAAGTAGACAAAGGTATAATAAAACGCTAAGAAAAGTCTATTTTTGGAGTTTTTTATTCGCTCTTTTCAACGTGCTCATACTTATCCCTGTCATTTGTTCCACTTCTCGGTATGAGGCCTTTTCCAACAACTGAAGCGCGTGATCAATCTGCTTCTTATTATATTTTTTCGGCCGGCCTTCGCGGAAGTCCGGTCGTTTTTTGGCTAGAGCTTTCCCGTCCTGAGTACGCTCGACGATCATGTCACGCTCGAACTGTGCGAATGAGGTCATGATATTAAAGATCAGCCGTCCGGTTGGTGTGTTTTCGATAATTCCCATGTTCAAGACGTGCACCCGTACCCCTCGATCGAATAAATCCTCAATAATACTCGTCGCGTCATTCGCCGACCTCGCAAACCTGTCCAGTTTCGTCACGACTAATGTATCTCCTTCATCTAATCGATCGATCAGTTCATTGAACTCTTTTCGCTTTTCCCGTTTCGTTCCCGTTACAAATTCCTGGTAAATTTCTTCGCATCCTTCATTTTGAAGTGCCTGAATCTGTCCTTCCAAATCTTGGCCTCTTGTCGACACTCTGGCGTACCCAAATTTCATGAAAATCGTCCTCACTTTTGACCATAAGTTATGACACCGTTCTATCTACTGATTTAATCACATCAGCTTATTGGTGTCAAAACTTCAAAGTTTTGGACTGATTCCATTATAAAATTGATAACTGATTATTTAATATTTTAATGCTTCATGGTGGTTGAATTGATAACATGTAATATATAACCAGTTGATTAAGTGTGAATTATTTGCAATCAAGGTTCTTTTACAAAGCATATATCTTGAAACTGAGTCTTCAGTTTAAGGGCAGTGAAAACGGAAAACTCAGTTTCGAGATAACTCAGAAAAAGCACTCTATATTGATGCATTCTTATGTTAACGTACTAGGATTAAGACGCTTGCTCCAGTACCTTTTTAGTAAATGACATAAAGTAGTTCAGGATTAGACCGCTTAAGCAGACGATTAATAAAGTTCCAATGCCAATTGGTCCTTTGAAAACCATGGCCAACACTAAAAATATTAGGTAAATGATTGATCTCGATAAAAATATATTTGTTCTAGTTAATTCATGTATGATTAACGTTAATCGGTCAACCGGAATTGGTGCAAAATTTGTGTGTAGATAGATGGCAGTACCCAATCCTATAACAATTAAGCCGAGTCCAAAATAAACAACTTTACTGTACAATAGCTCGGGTGTGTGCAAAGTTTCTAACAAAAAGAGCCACATATCGATACTAATCCCCGTTATAACTGCTGTTAACAACCCCAAAACTTCTGGCTTTTGTCTTTTTAAAAGCGAATTACAGCCTATCAGTATAAAAGCAATAATTATTTCCCAAGTACCTACCGTAAACCCCACGTGAATAGACAGCCCTACCAAAAGGGCGTCAAAAGGGGAAGTCCCTAGGTCAGATTGTATCGTGAAGGAAATGCCGAGGGTTAATATCAAGATTCCTAATACATAAATGAAAAGTTTCACATTAATCTACCTCTTTATCGATCGATATTTTTTTGTTGCAAATACAATAAAATTAAGTTAGGTTAAGTATACGATGATAAATGTTGTATTTGCAACAAAAATTGCTAAGGGGGTCAATATGAAGGAAATACTACGTGAAATTGGAATGATAGCGAGGGCGTTAGATTCAATAAGTAATATAGAATTCAAAGAATATGACCTCACGAGAGGACAGTATCTATACCTTGTGAGAATCTGTGAAAGGCCGGGCATCATTCAAGAGAAAGTAGCTGAGCTAATAAAAGTAGATCGTACCACTGCAGCCCGCTCGATTAAGAAACTTGAAATGAATGGCTTTATAGTTAAGAAAGAAGCTGAGCATAACAAAAAAATTAAAAAGCTTTATCCAACCGAGAAAGGAAAGAAGATTTTTCCTTTTATAAAAAGAGAAAATGATCATTCTAACACCGTTGCCTTAGCGGGGTTATCCGAAGAAGAAATAGAAAACCTTTTCGACCTTCTTAAAAGAGTAAGGGGAAATTTAGAAAAAGACTGGGAATTTGTTAAAAAAGGCAACAAGAGAAGTTATTGAATATTGAGAGGAGCGAAAGGTTTAAATGAATATTAAGATGATCAGATGTACAGTGGAAGATTCACGAAAACTTCAGGAAATTGGTTATGAAACATTTAAGGAGACGTTTGAAGATCAGAATTCTCAAGAAAATATGAAGGCTTATTTGGAAGCAGCTTTTAACATAAAACAAGTAGAAAAAGAGTTATCTAATCCTTTATCACATTTCTTTTTAGTTTCTATAAATGATGAGATTGCTGGATATTTAAAGGTTAATACAGGGGATGCCCAGTCTGAAGAAATGGATGATGACTCCCTAGAGATCGAACGGATTTATATTATTAATAAATTTCAAAAGAATGGACTTGGTAAATACCTGTTCAATAAAGCTAAGGATGTTGCTATGGAACAGAATAAAAAGAAAATATGGCTTGGCGTATGGGAAAAAAATGAAAATGCCATTTCTTTCTATAAAAAATTGGGTTTTGTTCAAACGGGAGCACATTCTTTTTATATGGGGGACGAAGAACAAACGGACGTAATAATGGTTAAAAGACTCCAATAATCTTTAAAGAGGTGAATGAACATGTATATTCCAAAGCATTTTAAAGTCACAGACTTCGTTGAAATCAAAGACTTCATTCAGAGAAACTCTTTTGGAACGATCGTAACGACAGAAGAAGGAAAACCTATAGCGACACACTTACCTTTGGAGTTACATAAAAAAGGGGATGACTATTATCTAACTGGACATTTCGCTTATGCGAATCCACAGTGGAAAACTTTCGGCGATGCTCCTGTTCTTGTTATGTATCAAGGCCCTCATGCTTATATTTCATCCTCGTGGTACAAGTCTGAAAATGTGCCGACATGGAATTATCAGGCAGTCCATGTATATGGAACGGCTAGTATTATGAGTGAACAAGAATTGCAGGAAGACCTGAAGGCTCTATTGCAAAAGTATGAACAACACCGTGAGAATGCAGCGTTATGGGAGAAGTTCTCTGCAAAAACCAAAAACCAAACTAAAGGTATTGTTGGATTTAAAGTAAAAGTGCTAGAAGTTCAAGCAGCCTATAAATTGAGTCAAAACCGAAGTGAAGAAGACTATGACAACATTATTGATAAACTTAATAAGGAGAAAGATTTGAACTCTCAACGATTAGCTGAAGTGATGAACAATAGAAATACGAAGTGATCCATCTCTATATATCCTTTATAAAAGGTGTTTTTATCTTGAATTCGAGTCTTAAACAAATGGGGGCGATTACTTAAAAGGATGCCCTTTCTTATTATATAAACCCACTGAGCAAAGAATTATATCAGTTAGTGCCTGAGCCTTCTCTTATCATGATAAAGAGTAGCTCAGGCACTTTTTTATAAATAATTTATTGGGAAGAGAAAAAGAAATTAAAACTTTTGTCAGATTTATTACGAATATATAAATAGACACAGAGAGAAAGCATAAGGAGAATCACATGAACAAGGAGAAGCGATGGATCAAGGCGATACAAAAACATGGAAATGAACATAGCGCTAATCAGCTCATAGAAGCCTATTATAAAGAGATTTTTTCCTATGTTTATAAACAAATGTATGACAAAGAGACGGCGAAAGATGTCACTCAGGAAATCTTCATCAGTATGTTAAAAAGCCTTTATCGTTATGATGGCCGATCATCGTTTCGTACCTGGCTGTATATGGTTGCGAAATTCCGGGTGATTGATCATTATCGTTCCAAGCAGTTTAAGGAGTCGTCCCGAGGCGTTGCCGTTGAAGAGGAAAGGATAGAGGATACGTCAGATTTTACTGAAAGGCTTGCTACTCGTGCTGAAGCGGAGAGAGCGCTTAAAGTGCTGGAAAGTTGTCCATCTGATGAAGAGTTCATCGTCCGAATGAAGCTTTTGGGCGGGAGAACATTTCCTGATATTAGTGCGGAGACAGGACTTGCATTATCAACAATTAAAACGAAATATTATCGAACGCTGAAGTTTATGAAGCAGGCGTTAAAGGAGGAATAATGGAATGAATGATCAAGAGAGAATTCCATATCCAAATGAGTCAGAAGTGGAAAAAGAACTGGAGTGTATAACATCAAAGGGGTTAGAAACAACCCCGTCTTTTTTCGTAAGCATCTCTCGAATAATAAAAGAAGTGGGGATGAAACATATTTTCCGAGATGCGACCGAAATGATATTCATACTTATCATGGCTGTCATTTCCTTGTTAGGTTTTTTAATTGTCACATCTAGCTGGCTCACATGGAAGGAAGTCAATATGTATGTGATCTCATTCGCTGGCGCTCCGTTTATATATGGTGTACTCGTTTACTTCTTCTTTATAAGGAAAAAACAAGAGCTCACCTTTGATCTAGAAATGACGTGTAAATACAATCTGAGAACCATCGCTGCCGTTCGAATGCTTCTTTTCAGTATCATCAGCCTGGTGGTCAACGGAGCAGTTATCTTCGCAATGACAGTATCTTTTGAATTTCATGTATGGTTTGCGTTTCTTTTGTCTGTGGCAGCACTTTTTCTTTGCTCTGCGGCATTTCTATATATTCAGCATTTATCGGAGCACGTATTGCCCCCTTTAGTTGTAATCGGAGGATGGATTGTCGGTAATGTGTTTCTATCAACAGTTTTAGGAAGTAAGTATGAGATGTTCCTCCAGCAAATTCCGTATTATATTTACTTAGTGATCGCAGTTGGAGCAGCATTTTTTTATATTCAGCAAACAGTAAAATTTCTTCAAAAAACTTTAGCCAGAGGAGGCCATTTATGCTAGAGATGCACCATGTTACTAAAGAATTTAAACAATTTACTGCTTTAGAGGGGATAGATCTTCAGTTTGACCGGGGTATTTATGGTCTGCTTGCCCCCAACGGTGCAGGAAAAACTACTTTGATCAAAATGCTCGTGACTTTAATTTACCCCACTAAAGGTGAAATCACTTACTACGGGGAAAACATCCTAGATTTGGATGAAAAATATCGGGATATCTTAGGCTATCTTCCCCAGGAATTCGGCTATTATAAAAACTATTCACCAGAAAAATATCTTATCTATCTGGCTTCCCTCAAAGGATTAACCAAACGAGAAGCTAAAGAAAAGATCTCGGAGCTTCTTACTCTCGTAGGCCTCAAAGATGTAGCAAAAAAGAAAATGAAGAAATTTTCTGGAGGCATGATTCAGCGAGTCGGAATCTGCCAAGCATTGTTAAATGACCCTCAGGTTCTCATCCTTGATGAGCCGACTGCCGGTCTGGATCCTAAAGAAAGAGCACGCTTCAGGAAGATATTATCTAATCTAGCTCGTGATCGTATCATAATTTTATCGACCCATATCGTATCGGATGTAGAATCGATAGCCAATGAAATCGTTATGATTAAGAAGAAGCGGGTTCTTTATAAGAAGAGACAGGAAGATCTGCGTCAACTACTTGAAGGAAAACTTTTCGAAACAAGAGTTCCGTTTGAAAACGCTGAGCAGTTCCGGGCAGATTACTCTGTTCTTGCTGAAAAGCAAGAAGAGAACAGGATGGTTATGCGCTTCGCTGTGGAAAATGGTGAAAGGGAGCAAGAGTGGATAACTGTGAGTCCGACGCTTGAGGATATCTTCCTCTATATATTCGAAGAAGAAACCGATTTGACTGGTGGCATTGCATGATCAGATACGAAATGAAAAAAGTATTTCAATCTCCTTTGTTACTTGGTCTTCTCCTTTTTTTTACCGGTATCAATGTTTTGCTTATGGCTGAGCACCTCCCGTCCCGAGGGAGTATGAATGCTCTTTCAGATATCTTAGAAAGGTACGGAGGGTTGGCCACGGAAGAAACCTTATACACAATGGAAGGTGATCTTAAGGAGGGTTTAGTGTGGGTGAACTCCCATGTAGAAAGTAAAAGGTACCAAACGCTAAATGAGGCCTTCAATGATCCGTCTGCTCCTTGGAAAGAAAGTATTCCTCAGGAGCGTTACGAACAGCTTCAGAACCTACACTTATACAATGAGACTGGTGAGCAGGCGAACGCTTTTTACAGAGAACTCGATTTTACTACACTCAGCTCATCAGTCATACAACAGTACGGTCTAAGTGGAGGAGCTGCTGACATAGTTCGTTCTCAATTCAAAAAAATTGAGGAGCGTAAACAAGAAGTGATAGCCAATGATGAGCACCTTTCTTTCTTTTTTCATGGTCTTACCTATGAAATGCATACCTTTCTGTTTAAAGATATAGGTCTCGTCCTTCTCTTTGAAATAATGACACTTGTAGTTTTACTTTCTGCTTATGTAAGCACTTATGAGTTTGAGCAAAGAACTGACCTCGTCGTTTTCTCTACTAAGCGCGGGCGAAAGCTGATGAGAGATAAACTGGCTGCGTCATTATGTTCAGCTAGTATTTTTGCAGGTTCCCTTACCGGGTTGACGATGCTTGTCTACTTCAATTTTTATGATTACAGTCAATTGTGGCACTCTTCCTTCAGTAACTATTTCATGAGGGAGACCCCTTTGCCTTACATATCCTGGTGGAACTTATCTTTTATAGAATATGTAGGTTTGTTTGTAGCTTTGGTTATAATCGTCCAACTGATCTTTAGTGCTATAAGCTGGTTTTTGTCGATATGGATAAAAAATAGCTATCTTGTCTATTTAGCTTTTTCTGTATTGTTCGGTCTCTTAATATGGATCCCGGGGTTGATGCCTGGTCATAGTCTTATGATTTTTGCTGCTCAGTTCAATCCCTTCACCCTCATGCTGAACCCACATACTTGGTTTACTGTTAACAATCCGATGACAATGTTTTCTTACTATGAGCTAATGACCATTTTGATTTGGGGGATCGGTCTTTTTGGACTTAGTCTATTCAGTCTTTATTGCTTTAAATGGCAGGAAATATCTTGAGGAGGGGTAGCGTGTCTGTATTTTTGCATGAACTTAAAAAACTTTGGAATCCTAAGGTATTGCTTGGAGTCGTGCTTATCAGTCTATTGTTTTATGAATTTTTTCTCAGTTTTGAAATTGAACATTTTCCTAATGGCAGACCGGCCCTCGACATAAAGCGAATTTATGTAGAAATGATTGAGGATTATGGAAATGAAATGAATAAAGCAGAATTTGAAGATTTTCAAAAAAAGCTACAAACTGCAAAAAAAGAAGCTGGGATTTATTTAAAGAACAATGATATGGCACAGGAACTTGGGGTTACTTCTTATGAAGAATACAGGAATATTTTAAATAAAGCGGAAAGTGGTACAGATGTCTATGAAAAAATAGATAACTTGCATGCGAAAATTATGTTTGATAAAGGTGTTGATGTTTTTTGGGAAATACAAGGTTTTGAAACTATACTGTCTGATTACAAACAAAGAGGACAGTTAAACATGGGTGGATCCATGCATTTTTCTGTTCAAAAAAGGGTGGATAAGATTTACAAGGAAACAGATTTTCAGTCCATCCTCCCCTTTCAAGTGTACAACAACTATGTAAACCTCATTAAGTACACAGGTATCTTAATTATGATTGTTATTTTTATAGTTATTGGTCGCTTGTATCTTCCAGATAAGAAAAAAGGTTTATTACAGTTGCAATATACGACGAAAATGGGAAGAGGGTTATTCTGGTCAAAACTTTCAGCCGGTATGGTAACTACCTTTATACTGACAACAATGTATCTCGGCCTTTTCTTCCTTCTCTATTCCAGAAATGAAACGAGTATGTTTTGGTCGAGTGAACTCAGCTCCTTCAGTTTAGTAGGTCAAATGTTGAGCTGGTATGATTTCACATTTTTGGAGTACATAGGAGTTACGGTGGCGATCATTTATACGCTTGCCTTTTGCACAGCTGCAATCAGTGCCATGATTTCAAGTATCGTACCCAATTATATGACTCTAGTGGGGTTCCAGATTCCGGTGGCCATATTGTTAGCACTTCTGATTTCTTCTTTTCTGCTAGTTCATGTATTTAGTATTATGAACGCACTATGGGTGTATTGGTTGATTTTTATTGGTTTGGTTGCTGGATCAGGAGGAATTCTTTTCTTTAGAAGCAGGAGAGAGAAAAGGGCAGATATTACTTAGCTGGGTCCTATCCTTTAAAAGAGGCTAGCTTTCAACTGATTTGTGGCTTTACTAGAGAGATGGAGGATTAATAGAAAAGCTCATTTGATACCGCGGTTTAGTTCGCTACGGTGGGTTCTCTGAATAGCTAAAAATGATAAAATGTCTCGAGTTCAAGTCTTCCGTTAAAGGGGGCTTTAATCGAATAGGGTTAATTTGAGAATCGGTTCCTATCGAATGAAAGGAACCGATTTTTCTATGCCTTGATTTAATTTTCTGTAGACCCCTTTTTTCCTGAAGTTACCCCTGGATCCGCCGTTCCTAGCTGAGGGAACCTTGCGTATCCTATACAGTAGTATTATAATTATAACAAGGAATCCTAGAAACAAAGAAACGATTTTTTGGTTTCTAGGAAAACGTGAATACTTGAACGAAGGAGGGGCATACTGATGGCTATAGAGGAAACTGTAAGGAGGAGTGGAGATATGGCTCAAGGACCTAGAAAAAAGGCTCGCCGTATAGCTATATCCAACAAACGCCAAATCACCGTCCCGAAAGAATATTATGATTACCTTGAAATGGAAACCGAAGCGAATATAGAGCTTGAAGGGAATAAGATCGTGATCACCCCGGTGCGAGAAAACAATGATGATTTTTCGGAGTTTATTCTGAAAGACTTGATTGACGAAGGGTACGGAGGGGATGAACTGCTCCAGGAATTCAATCGTCGGAAGAATAACATACGTCCTGCGGTCGAAGCGTTGATCAAAGACGCTCAGGAAAACGCAGAGGACGTAGAATCTGTGTCAGACCTGTTCGAAGAGGACGAATAAGCCATGGAAAAAGCGAAACTGAGAGTTCAGAACCCGGCCAAAAAGTTCTTCAAGAAAATCAAAGACAAACAGCTCACAGGTAAGTATGAAGATGCGATCGAGACCATACGCTTAGACCCCTATCACGCGGGAGAACCGAAAACGGGGGACCTCTCTGGGGTCTACGGGTATGATATCCGCCATAACAAAACAGGGTACGAGTTGGCGTACACCATCGACGAAGACGACGAAGGGAACATCGTCATCATTCTCCATGCAGGTACGCGGGAACAGTTTTACAAGGAACTGAAACGGTACTTATAATGAATGATATACATAGGCATCACTCACGGAAGGCGGGCGAACCGTCTTCCATCTTTTTTAAAAGACAGAAAAATAAAGGAATCGTTCGATATGTACCGAATAAAAACATAGTACGTTAATGAAGCAGGAGCGATGAATTGGAAGAAAAACAACCAGGCTCTTTTCTAATGACGATGACCGGTTCCTCACGTTGTCCGATGTTGCCTCTGTTCTATGTAAAACGTAAATAAGAGCCTAGGTTTATAGCCTAGACCCTTATCAGTCTTTCTTTATCGTTTAATATCAAATCCCCCGAACATCTTCTGAGAAGCAACTTTATCTCCAAGCTGTGCACTGAAGTAGTGAGTATGAATAGCCTCATCATCAGCTCTTAGATCATAATAAGTTAAAGGCTCTTCTACTTCTTTTTCAAAAACTAGAACAAAACTTTCTTTCTCAGATTTAGTAGAGGATGCCCAAGCTGTCTCATCTACAAACACGTGAATGATTCCTTCTCCTTTGTATTCAATATTGTGAATGATACCAGAGGAGAACATGATGGAATCTTGAAAGGCCGCATTTACTTGAGCAAGTTTTTCGGGATCTTTATCTCTTTCTTCTTCTGCTTTCTTAGCTTTACTTTCTTCTTTCTTCCCTTCTTCTTTCTTCTCAACTTGTTCAGTTTTCTCTTTATCGTCGGCTTGAACTTCTTGTTCTGGTTCCATTTCAGAGCAACCAACCAATAAACTAACTGCTAACAATCCAGAGGCAACCATTACTTTTTTCATTTTGCTTCCTCCTGGTTAGTTTCAGAATTTTTTAGTACTAATCTAAGTCTTCGGATGCTTCTTTTAATTCTCATGAATCGCGCATCAAAGTCCGGTTATCCTTTCTGGAAAAGTCAGTAGTAATGTAGAAAGTGGTTTGCAAGATAGATAAGTTGAAGGGTTGAACTTACTCACTTATTGTAAATCCATTTCCTTTTTTATACTGCACCATACCCCAAAATGGTTTAATTATTCCATAATTTTGTACATATTTGTATTTCCTCCGATTTTTTTATGAAGCGTTTTACTTAAGAAGCTTCATTCATCTAAGTGGGACGTGCTATAACTAAATTAAAGAAAAATAAAGGGAACGTTCGATATGTGCCGAATAAGAAAGTGTACATATATGTGAAAAGGAGCGATGAAATGGAAGAAAAACTATCAGAAAACTTCTTGATGAACGAAGCAACCCAGATTATAAGGGAAATGAAAGGCGAAGGCCAGCTTCGTATTACTACTTGTGTCCTCCAGGCGGATGGCGACAGATACATCACCGTCTCTGATATCGCCTCCCTCAACGAATCCCCCATCACCTATATCTACTCGATGATTCCCTATGAGGACGACCCCGATGTCCAGGATTTCTTTATTCGGCACAAGAAACTGATCGAAGCTGGTATCTATGACAACTAAGTTTTATCTTTTTTTAAATTCGATGACACCAAAAGGCCTCCTTATCACGATTATAAGATAAGGAGGCGATTTTTTTATGTATATCTACAAACGTATTAGTTTCGATGGCAGTAATTGGCGTAGCAAAAGCATCAATACGGAAAGCCTGTTTGATGAGGATCCGTACAAGAACCAGACTCTGCCGGGGAAAGAAGTGAAGTTCACCCATGAACCGGTGGATGAGGATTATGACAAGTTATGTGAACAGTTATCCGGCGAGGTAACCATCTCTGTTTCCCCTCAAGATGCGTACCGATAAAAGGAACAGGTAGGTCTTACGCGTGTGGTTAGGTTCGGATAGAAGAGAGACAAGCCGATACACGCTTGTCTCAGGAATGGGAGGGTGCATAAGCATCCTCTTTTTTGTTCTATTCGTCTATTGATTTATCTTGTGATAATAGCTTCACAATTGTCTTCCTCACTTCCGGATTCTTTCCTGCCAAAGCTAATGCTGTTACACCTAGTCCTGTCCCGTTTGCCCAAGGGACCACCCCGAACGAGTCGGTAAACATTTAGATCGTTACGGAACGTACGGCTCTTTTTAATTTAAGATGAATGAAGATAAAAATCCCCTTCCTGAATAAAGAGTAATCAGGAAGGGGGAAGGGTTCATACAAAGGTGTCTTCTACTTTTTCGGAGTGAGCATCTGGATAGTCATCATTGAAAGGAGTTACTCCTCCTGGTGGCAATATGATAGATGCTGTAACCAAAGCAGTGAGAAAGAAATACGTTATTTTTTTCAATATAAAAACCCCCTGGAATGATTGTTGGTTGTGTTTTGGAGAATGTACATCTCAAAGTAATGACTAGCTTTTTTATATCGTTTGTGTTTCTTATATAAGTCGGCAAGGATTAAAACTAGTTCGTTGTGCAAGCTCGAATTTTGTTTCTTATAGAACGGGAGTGCTTCCTCTTCTAACGTTTGAAGAAGGTTTCCTTGAACATTATCTTCGAGAAAAGCCTCTGTGATCAGGAACTTGTAATAGTAAGCGTAGTCATTCTCTTTTAAGGATAGTTCTATCCCTTGATGAATGTAACGTAGGGCTTGCTCTGTTTGTTTGCACTTTTTGTAGGCAAAGGATAAGACATACAAACTGTTGATTTTTTCTGGTTGATAGGCTTTGGTTTCTAGTGCTTTTTTTACGTGAGGAATACCTTCCTCATAGTCCCCACGGAGTATATAGGTATGCCCGAGATTGTGTTGGAGCTTTCCAAAATACTTCTGGTCGTTGTGGTGAAGAAGAAGCTCTTGCAATCGAAGATATTGATCGATAGCAGCGGAATACTTTTCTAGACGTCTATAGTTTATGCCTATAAGCATGTTGCAATCGACGATTCTGGGGATGTTTAGTTTATCATTATAGTAATCCAATGCTTTTCTCGTATAAAACATAGAATCGTCTATGTGCATAAGATTTGAGTGCACTAACCCTAGTTGATAATTAACGAAGGCAATTTCTAAATGTAGATCCGTAAGAATCTCTCTACTCTTCCTATACTCATGTAAGCTCTGCTCCAGCGAGCCATACAGGTATTCATATAGCCCTTTTGAATAAAAGAAGCCTGCTAAAATCTCTTTATCCAGCAATGGTAAATGTCGTTTGACTTCTGTTAAATACTCGTAAGCTGGTGTTTGTGAGCGTTTATACAAATAGTATTGCGCGAGAAGTAATTTATAGGAAAGTTGGATATCAGGAGCTGCTACATCCCTTACAGCCAATGAAATATCTTTTATTAATTGTTCAATGTCGGGATCAGGGCGTCGCTCAGTGATAGAGATAAAGGCCTTTTTCATCAAATGTAATGTGTCGTCGTACCTATCAGCCCCTTTTACGTCAGTTATAGTAAGATCTAGTTTTTCACAAAGTAGTTTGAGGATATCCTCTTTTGGCTCTAAGGCATTATTTTCTAACTTACTTATGTAAGGAATAGAACATATACCTATAGCTAGAGATGCCTGGGTTAGGCCTTTTTCTTTCCTCCTATACTGAATCACTTCTCCTACAGGCATTAAAGTTCCTCCTTCGAAAGGTTGATAAAACTCATGAAAAAAAGAGGGTTTATTTCTACATTATTTTACATTTTTATCAATACAAAGACAGTGTAACATCTTTTAGACTTATAGTTGTAAGTAAATTTAGGTTTATATAAGGGAGGGGAAAGAATTTCTTTTTAAAGAACAACATTGTGAGGGGAGGTAAGGCGTTTATAGAGTTAGAAAAGATACGAAGTGTTGAGAAGAAAAATTTCTAAACAAAAAAGGAGTAAATACATTATGAAAAAAGCAAGTTTACTATTAATGGTATCCGTTCTTATACTTAATGGGTTGGCATTTGGTCCTACGATAGCTAGTGCAAATTCTACGACCAACGCAAAAGTATGTGAAGATTGTGTAGAAGATAATCTCGGGAAGAGTTTTGATGAGGTGGTTCAAGAGTTAGAAGAACAAGGTACGGAAACAAACTTAGATGTGAATGCGAAATCTAAGACCCGTCTCCTTAAAACTGTAAAAGAAATGGATAAAGAAGAGTTTTCCGAGAGGTTAAAAGAAGTTAAGAAAAAAGGATTTAAACATGAAAAAAAAGCAGATTCTTTTGTAACTTTTACAAACCTTAAAGACCAAGATACTACCTATGAAAAAGTTGGTATTGTCACTCAATTCTATTTAAAAAATGAAAGTGAACTAGTGCAAAAACAAGTGTTTGTAAACATGAAAAAAAATGAAGTAATTAGATATGACCTTCTACAAATTGAATCTATTGATGAAGGACAACCTTTTGTAAAAGAACTTGCGGGTTATGATGTCAAAGAGAAATCTTCTAACAATAATTCCGGCCAATTCCAAACAGCGGATTTCTCTTTTAATGGAGTGAGCTTTGCTTGTAGTACATCCGGTGTTATCGCATGTGCTGCTGCATTTGGTGGTCTTACAGTATACTTCCCAGCAGCTGGGGCTGCGCTAAGTCTTGGGTGTGTTTTGGCCTTTAATGCAGGGTGCAGCTTTACTTAAAATTAAACATACAAAAGAAAGAAACAAGGTTTTATTCTTGTTTCTTTCTTTTGTAAATCATTGAAAGGAAAATCAAATAAAGAATCACTATTGCTAAATATATCATCAAGTAAGTTAAAGCAAACGATTCTATAGCATTAGTTATTATTATTCGAACAGCAAAGAAGGCAAAAGGTAGAGCTATCAGTGCAGAAGCACCAAATCGAATCATTTTTTGAAAGTAATTTAATAGGCTGTGATTCCATAAGATTTTTTTATTTGTGATAAACCATATATTGCTACCTAAGAAAAAAAGAATTAAAGGAAGTGAAGAAGATATATTCATTTCTCCTAGCAGTATTGGGAGGGAAAGACCTCCCAAAGTAGCTATCGAAAATACTGTGTAGTATTTAATTAAATTATTATTCGACTTGTGATAATAGTTCAGATCGTCTTTATATTCTTCTGTTATTTCATCTGCTATTACTTCAGGTGAGGTGAAATCATTTATGACTTGTTCTGGTATTTCATTGTTACTTAAACTTTTTGAAGCATTTAGCTCCAGAGCATGATCGTATAGGTCGGATTTTACTTCAGCAATATGTTGATCGCGGATATCGTTAGGTAGACTTTTAAGGTGGTAGCTCAATTTGTCTATAAAATTTTTCACTATACCGCTTGAAAAGAATACATCCTTGTTCATGGGTTGTTGTCATTCTCCTTTCTCTAATAAGCTCATCAGCGCTTCATACACGGATTTGTGACTACGTAACCGATACTCTAGTACTTCGCTCCCTTCTTTTGTAATTCGATAATACTTTCTTTTTGGTCCGTCTTCCGACTCTTCCCAGTAAACGTCCGCCCATTCGTTTTTTGTGATTCTATTCAATATGGGATAGATCGACCCATTGGGAATCTCAAATACAGGAATTCTTTTTAACTCCCTAGTAATTTGATATCCATACATGGGATGTTTACTGATTAAGGCTAACACAGCGACTTCAAATACACCTTTTCTTAATTGAATTACCCATTTGTCTTTTTCATCCATATTTAAACAATACAATACATCCAGCTATATTTCAATGATATATAGTTGATTATTTTTAATTTTTCTCGTTTATAGAAGATGCAAGTGACCATGATTGAAGCTCTCACCATTTTATGAAAAGTCCCCGTTTAGAAAATCAGGGATATTCCATAAGTGAATACCACGGCTAGGGATGTTGGGATCGGGTTAGCGTGATTTCCAAAGGGGAGGCAGGAGTGGAATACTACTACCTCGTGCGGAAGAGGACGGAAACATCATACAAAACGGATTCAACAATAAAACCGGGAAAGAAGAACTGAAGTATAAAGAAGAGCAAATATAAATACATACAGAGACAAATGGAACGCAAGGTCTCCCTTGCGTTCTTTCTTTTAACCATGTTTTCCTTTTGCGCTCCGAATCGTAAACCCGGAGCCCACGTCCGGGGGCTGCCGGGGCAGGGACCGTTTACCTATCCCCGTCATCCTCCGCGGGCGTGGCGACGATCATCCACCCCCTTTCACGGCATATCCTCCGGTATTCCATGCTGGGGTGGACGACCGCCGAACCCCGGCTTTGTGATTCTTTCCGACAAAAGGGAAAACATCCTTCCCTTTTGGGAACGCCTTCGCTTCGGAGGCAAAAGAAAACGGGAGGTAAAAATCATGAGTCACAAGGTCTATCAACTGATTACCGAGCGGATTATGGAGAGGTTGGAAGAAGGTGTGATTCCGTGGAAGAAGCCGTTTCAGAGCGGGGTAGCAGTGAACTGGAAAACCCAAAAACCGTACCGGGGAATCAATACTATGCTGTTGGAGCCGGGGGAGTATGCGACGTTCAAGCAGATCAAAGAAGCGGGAGGGAAAGTGAAGAAAGGGGCATCCTCTCATCTCGTCGTATTCTGGAAGTGCTTAGAGGTCGAGGACGAAGAGACCGGGGAAGAGAAAACGATCCCGTTGCTCCGGTACTACCGGGTGTTCAACATCGCTGAGCAGGTGGAGGGACTGGAGCCGAAAGAAGAGCGAGCGACCTATGAGCATGACCCGATCGAGAAAGCGGAACGCATCCAGAAGGAGTTCACGCCGGCGCCTTATTACACGGAAACCTCCGGTAGAGCTTTCTACCAGCCGGGAACGGATCGGGTGAATGTCCCGCCGAAAGAAGACTTCGCCGATATCCATGAATACTACAGCACGCTGTTTCATGAAATGGTGCACGCCACCGCATAAGTCGCGACTGAACCGGGAGGGTGTCACCGGGCGGCACGAATTCGGCAGCGAGAACTACAGCAAAGAGGAGCTGGTCGCCGAGCTCGGAGCATCGATGCTTTGCGGGGTGACGGGCATCGCGAATGAAACGATCGACAATAGCGCGTCGTATATCCAGTCCTGGCTGCGGGTACTTCGGGACGACCATACCTTGATCGTTTACGCCTCTCAGCAAGCCCAAAAAGCAAGCGACTACATTCAAGGCATGTGAGAAGGAGAATCCCTGTTATCCGCGGCAGGGATTTTTTCGTTCCCGCCCACCCGCCCGGCTGCCTTAGGGGCAGCCCCTGTGGTACGATAAAGGTAGAAAATGGACACGTACAACAGGGGGAGGAGAAGCATGCCAAACAAATACACCACGGTCAAGGGGGAGCGGATGACCGATCGGCACATTCAGCGATCCTTCTGGATCGACAAAGACTTATGGCGACGCCTGGACGCCCTGGCGAAAAAACAGCCGAAAGGGTTCAAGCATCAACTGATCAATGAAGCGATTGAAAACATTGTAGAGGATCTGGAAGAAATCTCACGAGATACATAGGAGTGGAGAATTTTGATGAATGAAACTATACAGGCGTTCCTTCCATTACTAGGTGTTTTGCTAGGAGGGTTCATTTCCTATTTTGCACAAACGCACCAACAGAAAAAAGATGAAATAAGAAAAGATAAAAGAAACAAGTTGCTCGCCTACAACACAATTCTCAAACTGGATGGTTCTAACACCCCGTTGATTCATCCGACACACTATGGCATGGCTGTAGATTTTGACTACACTGTATATAAAGGAAAAATTAGAGAGGTACTTTATGATAATTTACATCTTTTTGATTATGAAATAGCCAACAACATAATGGAGATTGACGAGGTGGCATTAAGAGCAGAGATTATGGGTCCAGAACATGAAGATACAGAGGAGATTTATGATTTATACAAAAAAGTCATAGAAGCTATCTATACTGATTATAAAAATCAAAAGATGAAGTAGAAAGTTATTTGTTTGAACAGAATGAGCTCTTAATTATAGAGAAGCAGTGATTAAAAGTACGGTTATAAAAGAGACTGAATGATTTCCATAAAACACCAAGGAGCTGGGAGAATGATAACGACACTAGAATACAACGCACCTTTTGAAAAAGGGAAGCATTACCGACGCACTCAGGTTCATCAATTATACAAAGGACAGCCTCAGAATGGTATTTCCACGCCAGCGAATTATCCGTATATTTTCATCTTTACCGGAGATTCTGGCGAACAGTATGGCTATCGAGACGGTTGGAATGAGACATCGACAGTATACTACTACACCGGAGAAGGGCAAAACGGCAACATGGACTTTACGAAAGGGAACAAAGCTATTCGGGATCACGCGGAGAATGGGGAAACCATTTATTTGTTCAAATACGTGGCTTCCGGCATCGTCGAATTTATTGATGAGATGGCGTATGTCGGTCACGAAATGCGCTTTGTACCAGACCATGATGGGAATGAACGAGAAGCTATCG
This sequence comes from Salimicrobium halophilum, assembly GCF_900100295.1. Taxonomy (GTDB): domain Bacteria; phylum Bacillota; class Bacilli; order Bacillales; family Halobacillaceae; genus Salimicrobium; species Salimicrobium halophilum. Next base: position 18,548 of record NZ_FNEV01000013.1, on the reverse strand, counting down.
TTTTCTATCTGGAGCGGATTGAGCACATTGAACAAGAATCGGAAGCGTCTCCGTTTGATGCATCGACTCATTCACTCGAACAGCTGCGAGCCATTGCAGGGGCTGTAGAAACGTCCGACGATCCACGAGAAACGAAAGTACAGGTGCGACACCGAGCGGCGGCCGTGAAAGCGTACGCCTTAGCAAGAGCGGATGGAGTATGTGAAGCGTGTGTGGAAGAAGCACCTTTTGTGAAGAAGGACGGCACCCCGTTTTTAGAGGTGCACCACTTGTTTCGCTTATCCGACGGTGGAGCCGACAAACCAGAAGCGGTTGCCGCAATCTGTCCCAACTGCCACCGACGCGTTCATTATGGACAAGACGCATCTTCTTATAATGACGAACTTATCAGTAGGATTGCTAGACAAGAAGGATAGAGAAGATAGAAGCTAAAGGCTTTTAGTAAAAAAAAGTGAAAGACTAATGTAGATAAGAAGATGATTTTTGTGAATTGCGGCTGGCAAGGTAGTATTCAAGAGTTTCTACAACTTCCGTATGAGGTGTTGGAAGAAGCACTTACAACATTCGTTTACGGCGCTGGGGAGCCACAACATAGTGAAGAAGAACTTGAAAAGGTTCAGTCTCAACAGCGTGCGTGGAAAGACAGCTATGAAAAAATGCAGAGCATTTTACGTTCCTTTGATCACGTAGATGGTTCCATCATTTTTGAATACGCTCTTATCAGAGGCAGTGGACGACGCCCCGATATCCTGTTAATACTCCCTGGTCAAATACTGGTTATTGAGTGCAAAAGCTATAATGCAGTTCATGCAGGTGAATATATGCAAACATCTTTATACGTGCGTGATCTACAGCATTATCATTCAACGATTCAAGCGTCGAATGTAAAAGTAAGTGGTGTCTTATTTTTAACGAATGACCAAAGGGCAGATGTGCTTTCTATCCATCGTTTTCAAGTTTACCAAGCATCTCAAAGAAGTTTAGGTTCACTGATTAGCAAGCTTCTACGAAAAGGAGAGGCTATTACAGCTGATAGGTTTTTAAGCGGGACATATCAGCCCTCGCCGTCGATGTTAGAAGCCGCACGAAGTATATTGAATGATGAAGATTTACCACGCATTAAAGCCGTTGATAGTAGCAATTTCGAGGATGTTTACGATACTGTTCAAGATGTTATTCAAGTAGCGCAACGTACAAATACTCACCATTTAGTTCTTGTTTCTGGAGAGCCCGGGGCAGGAAAAACGTTCTTAGGGCTGCAAACAGCTCATAACACCTCTGATTCCGTGTACCTTTCAGGAAATGGGCCACTCGTAGAAGTTTTACAGGATACGTTAAATAATAAAGTGTTCGTGCAATCCCTCTATGGCTATAAAACGGACTTTTTACGGTATGGTCGTACCCCGCATGAACAAGTTATTATTTTTGATGAGGCGCAGAGAGCATGGGACGCTGAAAAAATGGGAGGGGCTTTCAGTGAACCCGAAGTGATCATCCAAATTGCTAAGCAAAACAAACCCTGGAGTGTAGTGGTTGGTCTCATCGGAAATGGTCAAGAAATTCATTTAGGAGAAGAGAGCGGCCTGCCATTATGGGATGCCGCCATTAAAGAAAAAGAAATCACGGTGCACGCGAAGCATGAAAATAGAAAATTCCCTAACGCTGCAGGGTACGAATCCCGAGATCACTTGCATTTGAACTCTTCCTTACGTTCCCATGCGGCCCTGCAATACTATGCCTTCATTCAAGCGCTTTTGGAGGGAGATGTAGAGAAAGCGTTAGAGTTAAAGCAACCATTACAACCCCAGCGCTATCCTATCTTTGTAACGGATGATTTACATAAAGCAAAAGAGTATATGAGCTACCTATACAAGGATGATAAGAAGACATTTGGGATCATTTGCGCTTCGGGTGTAGATCGATTAAAACATGTTCCAGTCGTTCCTTTCGGCAATAGAAACGAGCTACCCAAACCGGCCACAGCTTATTTCAATTATCCAAGTAGCTCTTTTTATTGCAAAAACTTAAATTACGCAGCGACGGAATTTCAAACTCAAGGTCTTGAACTTGATGCATCCATCGTTCATTGGGATGCGGATTTATGTTGGAAAGAAGGGCAGTGGCATTGCAAGCATACGAAGAGAAACGCTAGGGATCCTGAGCAAATGAAGATTAATGCATACCGCGTATTATTGACCCGCGGTCGTGACACAACGGTTATTTATCTTCCCAACAAACCAGAATTAAAAAGTACATGGGATTTGTTCGTTCACACGTTACAGATACCGATTCTACCGTAAAAACACCTTTGTGAAATCGTTGTAGAGACTTGTAAGGGTGGGTATCAGTGGGATGGTATGCTCGGTACAAAAGTGAATGTTGATCGAAATAGAATCAATGAATGAAAACCCATAGGAGATAAGGGATAGAACAACGGAGAGACGTGTGAGGCATGTCCAGAAGACATCAGATGCGAAGAATGCTATCAGTTTGGAGAAAAGGCATTGGATTGTTTTTGGAAAAACCTCCTTACGTTTCGAAGTGAATGGATGATGTATCTTACCATGCTCTTATTCTTTGTACAAAGGTCTATCTAATTAAAAAAAGAAGAACCGAGTAACCGCCGTTATCGATTCTTCTTCCTAGTATTAGTCATATGTGGGGAGAAGGCGCCTTTTATAGAGAAAGATGGTACCCCGCTTTAGAAGTGAATCACCTGTTTCGCTTGTCCGATGGCGGAGCCGACAAACCAGAAGCGGTTGCCGCGATCTGTCCCAACTGCCATCGACGTGTTCATTACGGACAAGACACATCTTCTTATAATCAGAGGTTAATTGAAAAGATCTATTTTAAAGAATATTCAAGAAGTTAGGGATTTTCAAAGTTTTTAAATAACATTGCAAAAAGATAGAGTATCAGAGTAAGAGAAAATGAACCATCTTATCTTTGTTGCTACACAGTATCTGAGAACACCGAACCAAAGAGAAAGTTATAGTAAATAAATTATTTAACGAATGGAGGTTAAGAATGGAAAAAATAGACCCTAAGTTATGGGGCAATGTTGTAGGATTAACTAATTCACAAAAGTTCTTCATAGAAGCATGGATTGAGTTAACTGATTTCAATACAAACGAAAGTTATAGACCGAGAGTTATGAATTTAAAAAAAATACTCAATGAACTTTACACTTATTTAAGTGGAGTTTTAGAGGGACAGGACCGGTTTAAAATTTATGTAGAAGAAATAACTAATGAAGCCCTTGAAATACTTGAAAAAGAAAAGATTCTATTAGAGAATGAGCCCGTATTATTGCTTGAATTGCAAGACGTACTTAGAAAATTAAAAGGAATAAAGAATAGGAAATCCAGTGAGGTTTATAAGGCTCGGGAGCAACTTGTGATACTTAAAAAGATAATATACAAGTTGGAGCCGCAGTATAGAGAGAAATTGATAAGTAGATTGAAAGAAACAATAAATGAAGGAAACAACAACAGACTAGTACTTCAACTGACATCCATGTTTTTAACTGATTTAATAGCTGATGGCCATTCAATGAAACATTTATACTTTTGTAAAAGAGCGCTAATTGAATGGAAGGAGGTTAGACCTGATAGTGATTTCGAATCAAGATTTACCCGAATGTTAGAAAACCTTGAAAGTGAAAAGCAATGGACTGTTTATTTTAAAATTTATTCAAATGAACCATTTGATATAGAATTCCCCAATTACGGCATGGTTAAATTTTATAATGCTTTACGTTTCTTCGGGGCGCAACAAGACCTTACAGTTCCAGATGATTTTACTGAGGAGACTCCAGAAGTTAGATATGCTAGTGTTAAAGTTACTGCTACTAACCCGCATGGAGCAACATTAATAGGAAGAGACATAATTGAAAATTTACTCGATACAATTGTTTATACCATCGTAAATCAACACTTGGAGATCTATCATAAAGTTTTTATTCCTAATGATGGAGGATTAAATGAGTCATCTTTGAGACAACTACATCAGGTCAATACGAACACGAGATTTTCATTTGAAGAAATAATTTCTTTTTTTGAAAATGTTGAAAATAGTAATTTTAATAATGAATCAATAGAAAGATTAAAAGCTGCATTAAGGTTTTACAGAATGAGCATCACTACTAATACGGAACATGTTGCATTCATCAATTCCTGGACTTCTATAGAATATTTAATTACTGGAAACAATTCGAACATTAATCAAGACGATGTTCGTAACATAATATCAACGATCCTTTCATTACGTTATGTAACTGATTTAATTAATGACTTAAAATTAAATTTATTTAACTTGGAGATCAAACATCCGTATGGAGAGTGTTGGGAGGAAATAGATGAGAGTGAGTTCATTAAAAACTTAAGGGATTCAGAATTTAAAGATGAATTGAGTGAGACACTTGAGGACAACGAGTTATTAAAGCATAGAACTATGGAGTTAGCTGAAAATATAAGCTCCAATGAAAAAATGTTAGCACATATAGAAAAGCATAAACAAAGGATCGAGTGGCATATTAGTAGGCTTTATAGAACAAGGAACGTAATAGCTCATGAGGCAAGCGATGTTGATGTTACTTTAATATTACCTCATATCCAACTTTACAACTTTTTAATAATTGAAACTGCTCTTAATTTTATCAGTGAAAAAAATATGTTCACATCCTTAGATGAAGTTTTTATTAAGGTTCAATCATGGTATAGTATTGCTACTTCTTATGTAAAGGATAATGAAGATTATAATCCTATTGTGAAGTACTACGAAGGTCTTTTTTAATTTTACGCTTTACAGTTAACTCAGTATTGAATGTAACAACGATATTTAGAGTTTAAAAAACACTAAAAAATCTTCCTTTCAAATTAATTGGAGAATTTATTGTACTATATGTTTGTCCTGTATACATTGATCTATAATCGCAAAGGAAGAAGCACCGAGAGATAATTATTCGGTACTTCTTCCTTTTTATTAATCATCCATCCGGTCTATCGCGTTCTGTGCTTCTTGTTCCTGAGCATTCACGTAAAGGGTAGAGGTATCCGTCGAGGTGTGCCCCAGCTGCCGCATCAGGTCGTACATCGTGTTTCGTTTGGCGAACTCCGTGGCAAAGCTGTGCCTCATCTTGTGAGGAGACAGTTGTTCGTCCCGATAGGCTTTCGTATACTTCATGACGGTATGCTGAATGGCACGAACGGACATTGGATTCCCTGCACCCCGATAAACGGAAAGGAAAAGGTATGGCTCTTTGCCTTGTATTTTGTATTTTTCCTCTCGGATATCCAGGTAAGCTTGCAGGTATGGCACAGCAAAGGAGCGGAAGAATACAACAGACTCTTTACTTCCTTTGCGGAGCATCGAGAGCTTTCTCTGCTTTAGGTTGATCGACGATACCCGGATATTGGCGAGCTCACTTACACGAAGTCCGGATGCTAAAAGAAGAGCGATGATCGCCTGGTCTCGTTCTTTGTCGCGTTTGTAGTAAGCGAGACGTTGTTTCTGATCCTGCACAATCTCCTCGTAGCCTTCGCCAACGAACTTGACAAATGATTCGATGTCTTCCCCGGTAAGAACCTTGTTACTAATACGCTCAGCGCGGGAAGATAAGGTTTCTGAGGTTTTGGCCATCTTTACTTTAGCCATGACGTTCCGATAAAAATAACACTCTCCCTCTTCATCTTCCGTACGGGTAGTCAAAAACTTGAACAGGGATTTAAGAGAACTCTTCTTACGGTTGATCGATTCTTCCTGCAGTTCCCGTTCCATGCTGAGGTGCGTAAAGAAAGCATTCGCTTCTACCAGACGCAATTTTTCCAGTGTCGACAGAGGGATGTCCTTCATATACTCAACGTCTACAATCCCTTCACGCATCAACCATTGGAAAAATGTCTCAAAGTCATGGATATACCCGAGAAGGGTGGAGGGAGACGTGTTTCCGGTGTACATGTCGTCTTTATATTCATCAATAAAAGGAGGCAGAGATGTAAGTTTTTCTTCCACTTTTTCTTTATGTTGGCGTTGCTGACGTGTAAGTCTTTGAACCATTGCTAAAACTCCTTATTTAATAAAAACAAAAGTTCTCATTAAATTCGATGTGTTGATGAAAAGGTGAAATTAATTGGGTTAGAGTACAACCTAGTTGTGGTTTCATGGATGTTTAACTATTGATTGGTTTTGTATTTATAGAGTTCTTCTTTGTCCTCCAACCACATTTTACGCGGATCGATCCTTTCTAAGACAAATTCAATATCAATATCAGTTTCAAGTGATTCCTTGGTATCATTACTAATTGGTACTATTTCAGGCTCATTTATGAACAAACTAGATTCAGAGACTCTAGGAAACTCACCATTGATAATGAAGTGGGGTTCTATAAGAGGGTCTATGATTACCTTAAACTTTTCTGCTGCCTTATCGGTAATTAACTGCATACGATTACTATATTTCTCCATGTTTGCTTCAATTAATTCTTCTTCTTTGGAATCTTTAAAATTTATGGAGATTTTTTTAAAGGAACTTATGGTGTATAACTCTGAACAGTTAGGGAACTGATTATAGATTGATAAAAGTGAGATATCCCTCATGATACGGAAATAAAATTCTGTTTCAGTATAGAGTTGGACCCCATGTTTTCCCATTGAATAACTCCAATTTTCCTTATTAAACTCATTGGAGCATACCAGCCACAATTCATCAAATTGTTTACTTTCACTCCCTACTTTGAGAGTACAAACATCTCTCAAATCAGGTTTATCAACAACATAGACAGCAATCTTTTTAAAGCTGTCTCCATTTAAACAAGGGTAGTTTTGTAAAACATAATGATAATAATCATAACAATGTAGGATGCTCAGGCCGGAAAGCTTTAAATATTGCGATACATTCTTCCGCAGTTGATTATTCAAAATTAAACCTCCAATAGAAGTAGTAGCAAAGACGAAAGAAGCAATAACCTAATGCCTTTAAGTCTTTTCTGTATTTTACCACTAACTTTATATACACGCCATTCTTTTCGTAAAAATAGAATTTCACGCAAAGATTAATGGAAACTATGAACCTGTAATCAAGTAGCTTTTGCTCCTCCCCTATTTTTCCTGTCTATTATTAGTCAAGGCAGTTCTTTCATGAAAGAACTGCCTTGGTAATTGAAGGATTGATTAAAAAAATCAGTATCCTGCACTGTCTACGCTATTTCCACACTTATCGCAGTAAATAGATATTACGATGTCCTCGTTATTTGTAATGTCTTCATCATTGAAAACTTCTATATCACCAGATTTTTTAGAAAATCTACCTTCTAGTTCTCTAGTACATCCGCAGCTTAGACATTTAATGCTAAACTGTGGCTCATCCTCTTTCGAATCTAAAAACTCCACTGCTATTTTTAAAATTGGTAGAACGAATGATCTCATCACTTCACCTCAGTTATATTTACTATGAAGAACTTATTCCCCAACCATTCCATCGCCATCTCTATCCTGCATGTGTTCGTATAACCAATGATCGCTGGTGATCGGCATGCTGAAACCAGCATCCTTGGCTTCCTGAATCGTCACTTGGCCATTGCCGTTCGTATCTACGCTCGAAACATCCCCTTTTTCCGTAGCTCCGGAAGAGTCGTTGGAATCGGAAGAACCGGAGGGTTCGTCATTCGTGAGCCCGAGGGATTCGTTCACCTCGTCCGGGTTCACGTTATCAAAGGTATCGACGACTTCGTTCCCCTGTATCGTATAGGTATACTGATAACTGGAAGGGATCTGTGTGACCGTATCCGGATACGTAATCACTGCTTCAAAATCCGTGGCTCCCCCTGCCTTTCGTATAGCATCTTCCATGTATGCCTGGTCCCCGTGACGGTTGAGCGTGCTTTCTTGTGGTGTAATGTTATACGCATTGGAGACGCCGCCGAGCGAGTCTGCAATGACGTGTCCTTGATCCAACTGATCGCTTTCGACCCCAGGCACTTGCGCCTCATCCCAATAGTACCTACCGGAGGATACGACGTCCTCTGTCTCATCGTCCTGCAGAGTGATTTCTTCCGCCACCACTCTCACTAACTGTCCGTGTTCATTGGTAAAAGCCCAGTACTCTCTGTCTCCGAATCCTATATCAACGACCACCTTCGCTTCTCGATGGCCACTTTGATCTCCGCCATCTATGTTGATGCGTTCGTAGCCGGAAAACTGGTCATCCGTTGTGTTCGTTGATTCTTCTGTGGAATTATTACTCTCATTATCCGAGGTGTTTTTCTCTTCGATCTCTTTTTCCGTATCTGCTTCTTCGTTCGTAGCATCATCGGTCGCTACTTCCTCTGTTTTCGGTTGCTCTTCCCCTTCTGTCGATGCTGTATCTTCCGCCTCGGTACAACCGATCATAAAGACGGTCATCAGCAGCAATAGAATATAGTTCATTTTCTTTTTCAACGCAGTATGCTCCTCTCCTCGACTTCGATGACTACCGTTCTTCCCCGTACTCTTCCAAGATTCTTTCTTCAAACCCGTTGTTTACATAGTCTTTCACAAACAATTCTCGCTTGTCCCGGTCCTCTTCTTTCCGGAACCATCCGACACGCTTCATCCGTTCCTCTTCCGGTTTCTCTCGCCACTTCTCCAGTGCTTCCTCTTCAAGCTTCTGCTCCACACGGCGGCGCGTAAACAGATCATTGATCCGGTTTTGACGTTCCTGATCGGCATCCGGTAACTGTCTGCGGAGCGCTTCGTATTGCTCCTGGACTTCCTGTACCTGTTCCTTGGCCATCTCCCGCGCCATGTCTTCCATCTCGCGGTACATTTCCCTTTTGAGGGCAGCCACATCGACGAGTTCTGCTGCTTCTTCCTCCCCTAAGCCTTCCGGAAATGGACGAAGCATAATGTCTGCTTGCCCTTGTTGCAGGTAGTTGAATATGCCGTCAAACGACCACTTCATCTCCCGTTTTTCCTTTATGTACATAGCAAGGTTCAGATCATCGGCATCGTAGGCTTTCTCGCCCCCTACCCGATTGATATAATGTAGCTTCTCCTCTTCTTCCATACGTTTAAACCAGCCATCCACGGTGTTCACGTGTTTTCCTACTTTCGCAGCAACGTCGCTGATGCGATAAAAATCTTCCATATCTTTTCCCTCCCCTGCTCTACATGGAGACCATATGCCACATATAGAGCACAAAATTGGATGATGACAGTCGTTTCTCTGTTCTATGCTTCCTCTATTATACCCCTCCACATGGAGACGACACAATACATGGGGAGCACATCATAACGATAATAAACCTCTAGTTGTAAACTTAGCCGGATCAAGGTTTGGTACGCTCCTCGTTTCTTAGCAAAAAATAGAATTAATAGATGTGTTTCTATTAAACACATGTGCTTCATACCCCACATATGGAGCACACATACTATCAAAACACTGATTTGTAGGGTTTTCATTTTTGAAATTATGGAGGAACATAGCTCATCACATGGAGACCACACCCTACATAGAGAGCACATTTTCATATTTGCCGAGCGTCCTGTACTGGTGGAAATCACTACCCATGTTGAGCACATTCCTACACGGAGACTACAAATACAATTCAGGAATCGGTCGTCTTTTGAATTATATATCGATTGATCGAAGCATCACACTAAAGGGGAATTTGCTTATCGGTGGTTCTGAAATAAGCAACTACATGGGGACCATAGAATACATGTGGAACCTAAAAAGCTGTTATGAGAGGGTTTTAAATAGTTCGATTTCGAGATAGTTAGTGTGTTTCTTTTAGGACACATGTTGAGCACAGGCTATATAGAGACCACAAAACAAAAGCAGCTTCGAAAGGAGAATCCGAAGCTGCTTACATCAATCATCATCCATATTGAATAGGTTCGACGCAAATTTGTTGTGCACGTTGCTTGTTTGGAACGTGGAGGAGGCTGATTTTTCCTTTTTTTCTTTCGGCAGTTCCAACGGAAAGTCTTCCTTAATCAAGTGATAGACGAAATGCCCGAGGACCCTTCGTTGCATCGGTGTATTCAGCATTTCTTTTTCTTCAAACGTCAACGGACCCGGGAGGGGGAGGTAGGCGTTGTCTCTCATCGTTGTTTCCGACAAAATAGAGTGGAACAGATGATCCGTGATGGCACGGCTAAAACCGCGTCCCTCCCTCTGTTTCAGTTCATCCAGTCGATCCAGCACTTCAGGAGGCGTATCTTTCGGAAGTCGAATGGCTATCGTTTTTCCTGGATAGAATGGCTCGCTCATGCGACTCACTCGCCAGCTGCAGCATCAAGCGTGATGTTTTTCTGGTTTGCGTAAATGTGCAGCAGCTTGTAGTAGGCACGGGCGATCGTCCAGACAGCTTCCTGTTCATCGGTTTCTCCGACAAAGTGAAGAGGGAATTCGTTCTCCTGTTCATTGATACGCTCCAGATACGGTTTTAATAGAAGAGATCCGCCGCCGATGAGGTAGGCATCATCAAGACTCGGTGCTGTTCGCCAGATTTTCTGGATATGTTTGTACTGCGTTTTGGCCGCGCGTGTTAGTACGGGATCGACAATCGACTGAATCGATACCGGTTTGCCGTCCACTTTTATATGGTTTTTTCGTTCATGGTTTTTCCCGGTCAGGACGTTCGCCACAAGCGGACGACTGCGGAATTCATATTTGTATTCGTCATATACTTTTCCTGCGATTTCATCCAAATACGTAGAAATTCCTTCATCGATACCGATACTCGCGTTGTTGTCGATATCTCCGTTTGGATTGATGACAGCTGAATCAGTGGAAATGCCGCCGATATCATTGATAAGTACGGTTCTCTCGAGCATTTCCTCATTCTTCGTCGCACCATTCTCGTGCGTCGTCAGATCAATGAACGCGCCAAAACCTTCAATATTAACGAGCACTTCTTCGAATTTGATTCTCACTTTTTTCCCTTGTACCTGTGGTGTTTGCAGGAACGTGATTTCGTGCTGGCTGTGTAGCAGTTTTTCCTGGAACTGCTTGCGGCGTTTTTTCTTCGTTTCATCTAATGGTAGCCCCGTGGATAGGAAGTACGTAGCTTCAACAACCCCGTTTTCTTCCTTAAAATGTTTTGTGGCATCTACCGCCAGGGAGGTGAGAAGCAAGACGAGTGTCTGGTCGCTATTCGCTTTTTCACTGTTGCTCGTCAGTTCATCATTAAATTGTTTCGTCGCAGCGAGACTTCCGACCGTATAAATTCCTTTTCCACGATCGAGGGAAGAGGAAGCGATTTCGATGTGCAAACCATTAAGTATGCTTTTTTCGTAGTCATATGTTTGCCTTTCTTCTTCTTCCTCAGCAATCACGTTCGGTATGTACATGTGTTCATCTAACCCTCCAAAATAGCCTTTCAGCGCATCATTGCCAACATCAATTGCAGCAATTCTCATAAAAAAATTCCTCCTTGAAATGAATTGATCATCTATTTGTTTGCAATTGTACCCCTTTTTGCAAACAAAAGCAATAATGTTTGCACAGAACCCCCTTTTTGCAAACAAAAAAACCCCGACGATTCGGGGTTTACGCGCATGTGAATCTATTGTATAGTTGAATTATTCCAAGATTCACAGAAAACGATCAAAATTCGTTTACATCTATACGTAATCAAAAATTTTATACATAAAAAGACAAATAGAAAAGACCGTGCAGGAACACGATCTTTTCGAAAACTATCAAGCTACCTAGGCTACCAACCACTAGCTTGAGAATGTGATTCACGCGCTACCAACGTGTGAACACTGTTATCAATTTATTTATGGCTAAATCATACCATAAATAAATCAGGGCGTGCAACCCTCTTAGTACCTTTTTTCCCCGATTTCCCGGGACTTAAAAGGGGTTTTCTAAAAAAGTTGCTCGCTTAGATATACAGGTACATTTTCAAGACCGGTCGCAGGTACGCTTGTGATCGGTCTTTTTGTGTAGTCAGAAAAGGAGAGAATTCCATGACTACGGCAAAACATGTACTTGCTTTCATCACGCAGAACAGTTTACATACATACAAACGGCTTGGCTCCCGGGCCTCTTTACCGGCGCAGCACGAGGCTTACGTGAAAGATAAAGAAAAACAGGGCGTCGTGTTCGTCTCCCGTTCGAAAGAGGACCTTCAGGAGGCGAGAGGGTATGTCGTCACATCTTACGAAACACTTCTCGAGCAGAACGAAGAGCTCACGCACTGGACGCCGAACACTTTCCTCTGGGGGAGTTATGCCGATAATCGGAAGCGCATTTTCCGGGGGCACCGGAAAGAGAACCTGAAACAGGTCAACACTATCGTGCTCGACATCGACACGAAAAAGACGGATCCGTATGCGATGTTTCTGGCATGTGAAGAAGAGGGGCTTCCAGCCCCGAGTGTCATCATTGAAACGCCGCGTGGGTATCACGTGTACTTCGTGCTGGATGCCCCGATGTTCATCCGTCCGGATAACGACTATAAAGCATTGACCGTGGCCGAGAGAATCTCGGAAAACATGAAACAGGCCCTAGCAACTCACATTCCGGTGGACACTGCCTGTAACCCATTCGGCTTTTTCCGCGTACCGACCGACGAAAACGTGCTTTACCAGGCGGAGACGAAAGTATCTGTCGCGCGACTTCTGACGTGGTCGAAAGACTATGAAGACAGACGGAAGCGGGGAGCCTTTCACGTCGTTTACGGTGGGGGAGGCAGTCGTCAAATCGATCAGCCGTGGTACCAAGAGCTCTTGCAGTGCCGCCACATCACTTCGGGTCACTACACGAGCAGCCGTAACAACACGATTCTGACGCTTGCGATAGCCAACTACGCTAGTGGCCGGTCATATGAGGACGCTTATGATGAACTGGATGAGTTCAACTCCCGCCTGGAACATCCGATGCGCCTGCAGGAATTCACCCGTACAGTGAAATCGGCCTACAGTGGCCGGTACAAAGGAGCGAAGCGTTCCTACATCGACATGCTTCTGTTGCAGTGGACGGGGGAAGCAAGCGAAGAAGCGCATGTCTCCGGATGGTACAAGTTTAAGAAAGAGCGTTCTGAGCGTGAACGTTCCCATTACGACGAGTGGGAAGCTGATATCCTTGAATACCTGAAAGAACATACTTCAGCGACGTCTCCGAGTCATTTGTTCATTGAAGGATCGCAAAAAGAACTGGCGGACCGCCTGGGGATGGCCGTGTCTACACTGAAAGAAGTTCTGAAACGCTCCAGAAAAGTGAAAAAAATCGTCAAAGGAAAAGGAAGGAGACAGCGTACCTATCTCGCGAATCGTGCTGTCTTGTTCTCTTATCTTCTACACGTGCGCAAAGCATACGTTGCACGCAAGCAGGAATGGAGAGACATGTACCAGGTGATTGGGGAAGAAGATTATCCGGTGCGTATGTTCCTGCGTGACCTTTATCAGGAATTCAGAGAGTGGGTCAGCACCTACGAGCAGCATTTCAGGCATCCGTGGATCTGTTGAAATTAATAAGCCAGTCTGCCAATACATATCTTTTTCCTCTCTTTTGTTGTTACTATATTAGGTTTTATTCGGAGTAGTTACTTAGTAGTAACTCCAAATAAAATCTACTTCAAGAATAGGTATCGTCAATAAGTTTGTGTAACACAGTGGGGTGATCCTCGGGACCTTGGGGAAAAAGGTTAATCGGCCTTCTCCCTTTCAGTCTGGGATCCATAACGTTCCTCAAACATAGACGGGTTCGAAACCATATAAATCACTGTTTATGGTTTCTTAGGAGGGGAGAATGTTCATTGTTTTAGACGTTTCTTGAATCCCTTCATGGCGGATTCGATGTTGTTTGGCGCGTAGATCATCAGGAGGATGGAGGAAGGAACGTGGTAAGGATGTGGAAGTCCTTTCACCAGGACTTGGCGATTTTCGGATATTCCTTCTGCCACGTGTCACGAAAAGTGTCCAGTTGCTTTTCAGCTTCTTCGTTACTATGAGACCGATGGATAGTTTTCATTACTTCCTCGATGACCAGGAACCCCGTCGAAAATTCTGAGAAGCACTTCTTTGCAGCTGTGACGATGGGGATATCGGAAAGAACTTCCTACGAGAGGAGGGAGCTTTCGTGACCACCGACATAGAAGTTGAGAATCTCGCGATAGCCGTCTTCCGTGACACCAATGATGAAGTAGACGACTTCGTTCTCCACATCGTCTCGGCGTAATTTCAGGTGTGTGCCATCGAGATAAAGCACGGCTTATCTGTTCTGGAGAGGACGCTCCTGCCAGGCACGGATATCTTCTATTGCTACATCGGTGATGTTATTTATAGTGGCGGGGGAGTAAGCATGGCCGAGGATGCGCTCGAGGAAGTTTCCGATTTCACGCGTGCTTATCTTTTGACTTGAAGATCTTCGATGTGTTCGTATTTTGTGTCCAGTTGGTGACCATAGCTACCGTTTTTATAATTCTTCAATTTCGGATTCTCTATCTCTTTACGTCATCTTTAACTATCATACTTCTTTTTGAAAATAGTAAAGGGATTTTATAGACAATAGAGAAGCGAATTTGATATAAGAGTTATCTCCCCAAAAATTTAACCCACTTCTGCGGTGTGAGTAGGCGAACACCGGGACGTAGTTGCACACCGGCGTACGTACAGTTGTTTTGTCGTGGGTGGACGACCAAAGCGTGAGCTTTACGAGGGAGCCCGTAGCTCCGATTCAGGTCTCTTTCCCAAAACGAAGCGGGCGGTCCGGATGGATTGCCCGGGGAGAGAAGGCGAAGGGTTTCGCTCTTTATAAATGAAAAAGCGACGAACAGGAGCTTTTGAATGAGCACCCTGGAACGCAGTGAAAGGGCAAGAACCAGGATGCGCAAGCATTCTGGGGCGCAGTAAGAGGGCGGGGTCAGCTATGCTGACTGACGAGGGCTGAAAGCCCGATGTCATACGCGCCCCTTATGCTCTTTCCCCTACACGTCGACCAAATACGCCCGCCCCGCAATACCGCCGCGAAAGCCCGGTATGCCAACAACGATGCTCCCTCGGCGATGACCATCGCAAAATAGGCGGCGGGCGGCACCCTGCATACACCCCGTGATATCAACGATTCCGGAATACGCCGACCCTATTTTCGGGGCGAAAGCGTAGGACGGCAATCACGGGGCGTATGTTCGCCGGAGTCCTTCGATAAAGAAGGAATTACGGCGAGTTCCAGGGTGGGAGACGGGTCGATATCCGGGGCGATGTTTCACGCCGCGGGAGGACTGTCAGCAGAAACGTGTAGGGGACGTTACCGATAAATAAAAGACCTTTCGCTGGGTGCCGATTCCCAGGCGCCGCAGGAAATAAAACGGTCTTCAGGCGATCGATCCCTCGGAAAACAGCGGGGACGACGCGGGGGACATCACACAGCAAAACCGGTTCTGTACGTACAGAGGACGGGATGGCTGTCGAACGGATACTCCCCCTGCGGCGGCGGAACTCCGCGCTGCTTTTCCAGAGGGAGCAGGTGCCGGAAAACGGAGCGGGACGCCCGGAGCGGTTATACGAGCGCCAGCGAGAAAGGCAGGAAACACCACCGACGGGCACGGGACCCGGTCCGTTTGGAGGGGTGGGCTACGTTGCCGGAAAACACTGTCTGCTCTGTGGTTTCAGAACGGGATTACGCCCCTGGATGACGGGTCGTGGGGGGAGGCCGGAGCGGTTATACGAGCGCCAGCGAGAAAAGGCAGGAAACACCACCGACGGGTGCGGGACCCACACGACCCGGAATCCCACCCCGGATACTCAAACGACTGTCTATTCAGGGGTTTCGTTATTTTCTCAGTAAATCCGACGCATCGAACGGGAAGCCAGGAGTGGTTATACGAGCGCCAGCGAGAAAAGGCAGGAAACACCACCGACGGGCGCGGGACCCGGTCGACTGCGGCGGTATTCTCTGTGATACCAGCGGGTAAATCACTGATGGCCCAGTCAAATAAGAATTTTCCGCGCGGTGCCGCGCAGCTGATCACGCCGCGGGAGGACGGGTCGTGATCGGTCTGGTGTTTCGGAGGAGTCTCTGGTCTGCTGGTCAGAAAAAAACGATAGCCGAGGGGCTACCGGTCCGGGTTCTTCATGGGATGCGGCACGGTGTGTCATATATTATGCTCACGAGATACGAACACTGTGTCGTATGCTGTGCGAATGGTTCAGGTTCCTTATGGAATGCTTATGATATGAGGCATGAGATACGCACATTGGGCCACACGCCGTGCGAATACCCCGGATTCTTTATGAGATAAGCAAGGGATGCTATATACCATGCGCACGAAAGACGTCATGAGATGCGAAACGACTCACGCACGCCTCTTATTTTTCATGGAATGCGTAGGTTGTCGGATAAAGCGATGTGTGGGAAGTGGGTATTCCAAAAAATAGAATTACCGAAGATTCTCGTCTATCCAGCGAGGGGTTTTTTGTATCACAGAAAAATGAACTGGAATCCGGTGCATACGTTTATATATAGAAGCCCTCGGCGCAAATGCCGTAAATCACGCACAGAATACCCAGACAAAGTGATAGTACCTCGCTGAACACAAGAGACACCCAGGCCACCAAAACGCCTCTCAGAACGCCTATAAGCGCCTAATACGAATAATGATAGCCTACCGAACCGGGACCACCCCCGGATTTGGTATTTTTAAAAACGGAACCCCGCCGGGATCTCCTTCACAGATACAAAGCTGGAAGATAAAGAGATAGGCACCTGTATGTATAACACAGAATTCCCCATCACAGAAACAGGATTATGCGACCACTCTCATCAGAAAAGAGAATTGTACCTTGGTACCTCTTTTTTTCGAAGAAACTTTTTATATGTGAAACGTGCGTCATATATGACGTGTCATTTTACTATATACTTCTTTTCTTTTTTAAATAAGGTACTAAGGTACAATTCTTTGTGAACCCTTGATATGACTCACTTTCGTTGTTCCTTTTGCGTGAAAATAACCAGGAACATGGAGGTACAACCAGGAACAAATCGCCTGTTTTTATGTGTTCAAACCCATTAATGTAATAATATGTATCTTCACTTCAAGATATAATTTTTGCCCAATCTGGTGAAAAAATGCGATTCGACCTTTAAAACAGGTACATTTCGACTGAAAAAGGAACAAAATCACCAAACTAGGTACAAACTAGGTACAGGATTTCGCACCGTCGATTAACCGGATTCTCCCGTAGGAGAGGTCTGTGGCGCACTACTTTTATGCAATAAATGTATGGATATACAGTTATATACATTTTTAGATAAACCGGATTCTATAAAAAAATGAGGGCGGAGGCCCCCGTTTTTTTGTGACAATCGGTATAATCAGGCGTCTAGGATGTAGCGTGCCAAATCCAGTACGAGCTGCGGGTTCTTTCCAGTCGCGTGATACGACGGATGCTTTCGTCGCCGGGTTCGTATCAGGTGCGGTATCGTGAAAAAACGACCGGAATTTTCCGGACGGTCCTACCTATATGTCTTCGCGTCCATCCGTCCCACGATCGGAGCTGGCCATTTGCTGGAACATCTCGGTGCATTCATTGAGAGAAACCCCGAGTGCCCGGAAAATCTTCTCGTACGTATGAACCCCGAGGTTCCCCGTGCCGCCCTCGGCGCGGGTGATGGTTTTGAGACCTACGCCTGCTTTCTCAGCGAGTTCTTTTTGCGTGAGCGATACCTGCCTACGCCGATTGAAAATCAAGCGGCCGAGAATCGTTCCGATACCGTAGAAGAAGTCCTCGGTTTCCGGAAGTTCCTTGATGACGTCATGGTTGCTTGTCAGATCCTTCATAGAATCATCTCCTTCTCAGCATACATCGAGTCCTGAGATCTGTTACACCTAGTATATCCTATTAAGATACAAGCCGTGAAACGATAGCGCCGGTATTCGGAAAAAAGAACAGAACATCTCTACAATATAGACAATCAGTCATAACACAAAGAATCCATGCTCTCGACAAACGGATTACGCCCGAGAACAAATCAGCACTCGAAGCGCTCGAACGGAACCAGAAATCGCTCAAGCACTCTCGAAAACTCGCATCCTCGGCTACCAGAACGTTAACCGAAAGACAATCGATGACTACATGGACATCTTACAGAAAGCGGGCGCTGTGATGGTTATGAAGACAAAGAAAAAACGAGATACCTGATCCATCCGGATCTTATGTTCCGCCTCGACAACAACGGAACCGACAAATATACACGTCATGTCCGTGCGATGTTCGATCAACACGAAAACTGACGTCAAACCGTTCCACTCTTTGGGGAGCGTTTTTTTATTTGGAGGAGTAGAGAAAACCGTGCTCTGGTGAATACCTATTTTTAAAAATAGCGCTTATAACGCCTTTTGACGCGAAGTTCAAAGACGGTGGGAAGGTGTACCGGGGAACATACGTCGAGGAATGTACAAACCGTGCTCTCGTGACCCTCTATTATCAAGAAACCGTTCTCTCACGGGGGAAGGTCTATGCTAAGATGCCGTTCTCATGGGGTCACTTTATCCAAACCGTGTTCTCGTGAACCCCTATTTTCAAGAAACTGTGCTTTCACGGGATCGAGTCTATGCC
>NZ_FNEV01000014.1 GCF_900100295.1 Salimicrobium halophilum | reverse complement strand
ATGCACCGCGCCGTTCCATTCCTGGTCCGGATGCTGAGTGGGTGGCTAACGGATTTGCTGGACACTCGGACAAGAGATCCCCTCTTGAACGGCGCGCAAACGCGGCACTGGGGTGATTCCACTTTTCCATATAAAAAACAGGCATCTGCCACGTATGACATCTGCCTGTTCTCTGTAAACTCTCCCGCTATTAGGAAAGGTTGTATTTTTTCTTGAAACGGTCTACACGGCCACCAGCTTTGTCCGCTTTCTGTTTACCTGTGTAGAACGGATGAGATGCAGAGCTTACCTCTACACGGATCAATGGGTACGTGTTACCGTCTTCCCATTCGATTGTCTCATCAGAAGTCTGAGTAGATCCTGTTAGGAACTTGTAGTCAGAGCTTGTGTCTAGGAATACAACTTTTTGGTATCCTGGATGAATATCCTGCTTCATTCTCTTCCACTCCTTTTTGCCCTGAGCCCTTTTTCAGCACAGAGTTATTGTAAGAGCCGTTTCGGGTGCACGTGGCACCTTGACTGAAACTCACATAGAGTGATTATATCAGGTCCCCTACGTTAATGCAACAGCTAATAATTCTAGCGGTTTCCGGCTCCCTGGTTCATTTCTTTGTCCATCAGATCGAAGAATTCCTGGTTGTCTTTCGACTTCTTCATGCGGCGCAGGAAGCGTTCGTAGAAGTCCTGAGACCCGGACATCGCCTGGCGAATCGCCCACATTTTGTCGAGTTGTTCTTTCGAAAGGAGCAGTTCTTCTTTCCTCGTTCCGGAACGCTTCAAGTCGATGGATGGGAAGATGCGTCGCTCAGCAAGAGAACGGTCGAGATGGAGTTCCATGTTGCCGGTACCCTTGAATTCTTCATAAATAACGTCATCCATCCGGGATCCTGTATCGACGAGAGCCGTTGCCAGAATCGTCAGGCTTCCGCCTTCCTCAATGTTACGCGCCGCTCCGAAGAATCGTTTCGGACGGTGGAAGGAAGCGGGATCGATACCACCGGAAAGGGTACGCCCACTTGGCGGAATGACAAGGTTGTAAGCTCTCGCCAGACGCGTGATGCTGTCCATCAGTACGATGACGTCACGCTTATGTTCCACCAGGCGCATAGCCCGTTCGAGTACAAGTTCAGAAACTTTGACATGGTTCTCCGGCACCTCATCAAAAGTGGAGGACACCACGTCGACGTCTGCCGCGACGGAGCGTTCGATATCCGTCACTTCCTCCGGACGCTCGTCCACGAGAAGAATGATCAGTTTCGAATCCGGATGGTTCTTCGAGATACTGTTGGCAATCTGCTTGAGAAGCATCGTCTTCCCGGCTTTCGGCGGCGCAACTAGAAGACCGCGCTGTCCATATCCGACAGGTGCCATGACGTCCATGATCCTTGTCGCAAGCTGGTTGTGCGCTGTTTCCAGTCTCATGTGGCGTTCCGGATAGAGCGGTGTGAGTGCAGGGAAGTGCACCCGTTCTTTCGCCGTTTCCGGGTCTTCTCCATTTACGGCATCCACGTGCAGCAGTCCGTAATACCGCTCATTTTCTTTTGGTGGACGTACTTTTCCGGATACTTTATCCCCGTTTCTCAGATCAAACCTGCGGATCTGGGAAGCGGAAATGTAGATATCTTCAGCACTCGGGGAGTAATTGATCGGACGAAGGAAACCGAAGCCTTCCGAGGGAATGATCTCGAGGATCCCGTCCATGAACAGGTATCCATCCTTTTCCGCCTGCGCTTTCAAAATAGCGAAAATGAGCTCGCGCTTCGTCAGTTTCGAATAATAGGAAACTTTGTATTCACGCGCTTTATCGTACAAGTCTTTCAATTTCAACGTTTCTAAGCTGGAAATATTCAATTCAGCCACAAAATCACCACTTTATATAAATTTTGGAATCATATATGTCTCGAAAGCTCTGTAATAGGAAGTTAGATAGTGAAGGTTTAGAGAAGCAAACTTTCTGAAGCTTACCGAGGCTGTAAACAAGCTTATTCTACATCTTAACACATCTCAGTTCAATAGGAGGTTTGTGAGACTTTTAGCATGTTGTGTGAGTTTCGAGCGTGTTCCGATTGAAATTCAGCATGCTGCCGTGAATTTCGGTCATGTCTTTGCAAAAATCGAGCAATCAACCACCCACGGTATCATACCAATAAAAGAAAACTCAGGGGAGACACGTCCCCTGAGTACTATTATGAGTTCTGGAATTGTTCTTTCTCCAGTTGGGACATTTCTTCGTACCAGATATTAGCTCCCAGATTATTCAGTTTCTCGACTATATTCTCATACCCACGTTCGATATGTTCGACGCCGGTGATTTCCGTCGTTCCTTTCGCCATCAGTCCGGCAATGACGAGCGCCGCACCTGCACGAAGATCGGACGCTTTTACACGGGCCCCGTGTAAAGGAGTAGGTCCCTGTATAATCGCAGAGCCGCCTTCTCCCTTGATCTTAGCGTTCATCCGTCTAAGTTCATCCACGTGTTTGAAACGGGACGGATAAATCGTGTCCGTCACCACCGCGTTTCCTGTAGCATTCGTCAGAAGGGAGGTGAACGGTTGCTGCAGGTCCGTCGGGAATCCTGGATGAACGAGCGTCTTGATGTCGACGCTGGTCATTTTCTCAGGAGGTCGGATGTACATCTGATCATCTTTCGTCTCGATCGTTACTCCCATCTCCCGGAGTTTCGCAAGTAGGGACTCGAGGTGCTGCGGTATGACGTTATCAAGAATGACTTCCTCTCCTTGAGCCGCTGCTAAAATAGCATACGTCCCTGCTTCTATACGATCCGGAATGATCGTGTGCAGGCAGCCGGACAGACGCTCCACTCCTTCGATACGGATGACATCTGTTCCAGCCCCTTTGATCTTCGCGCCCATGTTGGTCAGAAGCGTCGCGACATCGATGATTTCCGGCTCTTTCGCCGCGTTCTCGATGATCGTCTTCCCTTCGGCACGGACTGCTGCAAGCATGATATTGATCGTCGCCCCGACACTTACCATATCCAGATAAATGCGTGCTCCTCTCAATTTCTCCGCCCGAAGATAAATGGCTCCCTGCTCATTCGTGACTTCCGCTCCGAGCGCTTCGAACCCTTTGATGTGCTGGTCGATCGGCCGTGGCCCCAGATGACAGCCACCCGGAAGACCGATCACCGCTTTATTGAAGCGACCCAGCATCGCCCCCATGAAATAATAGGAGGCGCGCAATTTCTTTACACGTCCGTTCGGAAGCGGCATATCTTCCATTTCGGAAGGATCGATGTATACCGTCCTCCCCTCCTGGGACACACTGCCTCCGATTTCCCTTAACAGCTCTGACAGCGTTCCGACATCCGAGATATCCGGAAGGCCCTCGATCGTCACCGGGGAATCCGCCAGAATGGCTGCCGGAAGCAGAGCTACTGCACTATTCTTCGCACCACTGACACGCAAGGTCCCCCGAAGCGGCCTCGCGCCTTCTACCATTAGTTTGTGCATGCCTAACTCCTCACTTTACACATTCTTATGCTGTTAGTTTACGCAATTCCCGGAACCTCACTCACTTATTCGTCGCATTGTTCCAATCGTTCAGGAATTTCTCGATTCCCTGATCGGTAAGCGGATGCTTCACGAGCTGATTCAGGACTTTGAAAGGAATCGTCGAAATATGCGCTCCGTGTAGAGCCGCTTCATGTACATGCATAGGATGACGTACGGAAGCTGCGATGATTTCCGTATCGATTCCGTGGCGATCGAACACTTCAGCGATCTGCGAGATCAATTCCATTCCGTTATGGCCAATATCATCAAGACGCCCGAGGAAAGGAGACACGTAAGAAGCACCGGCACGAGCTGCAAGCAGCGCCTGGTTCACCGAGAATACAAGCGTCACGTTCGTTTTGACATTCAGATCGGAAAGCTGCTTCACTGCCTTTAACCCTTCCATCGTCATCGGAACTTTCACCGTGATGTTCGGAGCGATGGCTGCCAGTTCCTTCGCTTCTTTCATCATACCTTCGACATCTTCTGAGACAACTTCCGCACTTACTGATCCATCGACCTCCGTAGTGATTTCACGAAGACGATCGTGGAACGATACGCCTTCTTTCGCCACAAGACTCGGGTTCGTCGTCACCCCTGCCAATAACCCCAATGCATTCGCTTCTTTGATTTCGTCAATATTCGCTGTATCAATGAAAAATTTCATGCGACTGTCTCCCCTTTTCGAAGTTATGATTGCGTTTTCAAAAGCATATAGAAAGGAAACCGCTACTACAGTAACGGCTTCACTTTTTCCTGAAAAAACTTACGCCTGGTTGGAAGAACCGAATTCGCGCATTTTGCCGATGACGGTTTCTTTGATTGCGTCACGTCCAGGTCCTAGATATTTACGAGGGTCATATTGCTCAGGCTGTTCCGCAAGAACTTTACGCACCGCGTCGCCTTGAGCGATCTGGTTTTCTGTATTCACATTGATCTTCGCTGTACCGAAAGAGATTGCTTTCTTGATATCAGCAGAAGGAATGCCTGTACCGCCATGAAGTACAAGTGGCTTGTCGACAAGTCCCATGATTTCTTCCATGCGGTCGAAACCAAGGTTCGGTTCTCCTTTGTAAGGGCCGTGAACAGAGCCGAGAGCCGGAGCGAATACGTCTACGTTCGTTTCGTCTACGAGCTGTTTACACTCGGAAGGAATCGCGTACGCTGCTTCCGCGTCATCTACGATAAGATCGTCTTCCTGACCACCGACACGGCCAAGTTCCGCTTCTACGGATACGCCGTGGATGTGAGCAAGCTCTACGACTTTCTTCGTAACGGCAATGTTCTCCTCAAGCGGATCATGAGAAGCATCGATCATTACGGAAGTGAAGCCGGCATGGATCGCCTGGGCACATTTCTCGAAGCTGGATCCGTGATCGAGGTGGATTGCTACCGGTACGGTTGTACCATAAGCGGTCATCAGTGCTTTCACCATATCAACGACTACGTTGAAACCACCCATGTAGCGGCCTGCACCTTCGGATACACCAAGAATTACCGGGGACTGTTCTTCTTCTGCAGCCTGAAGAATAGCTTGTGCGTATTCCAGGTTGTTCAAGTTGAACTGACCTACGCCGTAGCGATTCTCTTTAGCTGTTTCAAGCATTTCTTTCATCGAAACTAAAGGCATGAAAGGGTTCCTCCTTATAACTATTACAAGCATGACGGCAGAGCGACTCTGAAATCACACACGTTCGTTTATTTACAACTATAAGAATACCAGTCCCTTTCTGAAGGTGCAATACTGCCTGATCAATGTTTACGCTTACATATAAAAATTATTTTCGGTAGTCACTAATTGTTCTGCTAAAGAGAAAATTTCTTCCAGATCAAAAGGTTTCTCCATAACTCCTTTCACCTGCTTGTACTCAAGCGTGTCTTTGATTTCTTCTCTGGAAAAACCGGTAGTCATGATCACCGGCCTGTCCAATTTCCTTTCGTCCATGAACGAAAGGAGTTCGCCCGCGCTTCTTTTGGGCAGATGGTAATCCATCAGTACAACATCATAAGCAGCGTCCGCAAGCATTCGTTCCGCTTCCAGGCCATTGGTCGCCGCTCTCACTTCCCAATCCTTCGATTTGAAGAAGTGTTCCAGCATAAGCTGTATACCTGATTCATCGTCAATGACTAATACCGTCGCCATTCTTTCTTTCACCTCTACTGCACATATTTCTCTCCCATCCCTTTTATTTCCACGCGAAATGGTTCAATTCCTGCCGGGATGGGGAGAAAATTATTACTTGGGGGTCGTTCACGAGCGTGACTCCTGCCCGAGCGTCCAGCAAATCCGTTTGCCTCCCACTCACAAATGGGAAATAGGCTTGAACGGCGCGGTGCATACAATTGCGCGACACTCAGGCGTAACGCTCCGACTTGAGCGTCCCGCAACCCACCTCGGCCGTGCTCCAAGATCTTGATTGCCCTTGGGCGCCGTTCATAGACATGATTCTTGCACGAGCGTCCAGCGAATCCATTTGCCTCCCACTCACGCACGAGATAGAGTCTTTAACGGCGCGGTGCATAAAAAGCGCGACACTCGGGGACCGGTGCTCCGGTGTGAATGTCGCGCAAAATCTTCATAATAATTTTTTAAACGAAAGTCGCTCCGATGAATCCATTGAACAATTCCTGTGGACGCGTCGGGCGTGATTTGAATTCCGGGTGGAACTGGCTGGCTACGAACCACGGGTGGTCTTTCACCTCGATGATTTCCACAAGACGGCCGTCCGGGCTTGTCCCGGAGAATTGGAACCCTTTCTCTTCCATCTCTTCGCGGTAGTGGTTATTGAATTCGAAACGGTGACGGTGACGTTCATAAATCACTTCGTCCTGGTACGCTTCCATCGCTTTCGTTTCTTCTTTCAGACGGGATGGATAGATTCCAAGGCGCAGTGTTCCGCCAAGGTCCTCTACGTCTTTCTGTTCCGGAAGAAGGTCGATGATCGGATGTTCCGTCGTCGGATCGATTTCCGCAGAGTGCGCGTTCTCGTACCCGAGTACGTTACGTGCGAACTCAACCGTAGCGAGCTGCATGCCAAGGCAGATGCCGAGGAACGGAATCTTGTTCTCACGGGCATGGCGGATCGCTTCGATTTTCCCTTCGATTCCGCGGTGACCGAAGCCTCCCGGTACGAGGATGCCGTCCGTGTCTGCAACGAGCTCGGAAACGTTCTCCGCCGTAACTTCTTCCGCGTTCACCCATTTCACTTCTACATCCGCATCATGCTGATAACCGGCATGCTTCAATGCTTCGACGACCGAGATATACGCATCCGGCAGCTCGACGTATTTTCCGACAAGAGCGATCGTGCGCTTCTCCTTCAGATTCTTCACACGGTCGACGAGTTCATTCCACTCCGTCATCTCCGCCGGCTGGCAGTTCAGGCTGAAGTGATCGCACGTGAGCTGGTCGAGTTTCTGTTCCTGAAGCGTGAGCGGCACGTCATACAGCGTTTCCGCATCGATCATTTCGATGACCGCTTCTTTTTTCAGGTCACAGAAAAGAGAGATCTTCTCTTTCATGTCTTCGGAGATTTCCGTTTCCGTACGTAGCACGATGACGTCCGGCTGAATACCGAGAGAACGCAGTTCTTTGACACTGTGCTGTGTCGGCTTCGTCTTAAGCTCTCCTGCTGCGCGGATATACGGCACGAGCGTACAGTGCAGGTACATCACGTTGTCACGGCCGATGTCGCTCTTGATCTGACGGATCGCTTCAAGGAATGGAAGAGATTCGATGTCTCCCACCGTTCCGCCGATTTCTGTAATGACGACGTCCGCATTCGTTTCGTGTCCGGCACGGTAGACGCGCTCTTTGATTTCATTCGTGATATGCGGGATGACCTGGACGGTTCCACCGAGATAATCGCCGCGACGTTCTTTCTTGATGACGTTGGAGTAGACTTTTCCGGTCGTCACGTTCGAAAATTTGTTCAGGTTGATATCGATGAAACGCTCATAGTGGCCGAGGTCAAGGTCCGTTTCCGCACCGTCATCCGTTACGAAAACTTCTCCGTGCTGATATGGACTCATCGTACCCGGATCCACGTTCAAGTACGGGTCGAACTTCTGAATCGTTACGCTCAACCCTCTGTTTTTCAGAAGGCGCCCGAGTGAAGCCGCCGTAATCCCTTTTCCTAATGAAGATACTACACCACCAGTAACAAAAATATACTTTGTCACATTCATCCCTCTTTCCTTGTTGATTTGCCTTAAGCTTCTGTCCCATGTATGAAATAGAGAAAGGGCGGGTTTGAAGCCGCCCTGGTCTTACAAAAAAGAAAAGCTCCCCAACCGAAATTGGGGAGCTTCTCGAAGGTCGTTCTTTTTTAAGAGCCCAAATAGAATTATAAAAAGGTTCGACCGCAAAGTCAAGAATCGGAAAAAATTATTGGTCGTCGTCATCCTCATCTTCATCACCGATGAAACTTGTGTCCTCGCTGACCATTTCTTCTTCCTCTTCATCCAGGTCATCTTCTTCATAATCCCCTTCGAAGTCGTCATCGTCATCCAGGTCGAGGTCTTCATCTGTCAGATCGAGGTCTTCCATGCCATCTTCGTCATCATCAGAGTCATACTCGGAAACGCCAAGTTCGTCTTCAAGCAGCTTGGACGGTTTCTTTTTCTTCTTCTTTTTCTTACGTACCTTCGGAAGGTTCGCAATGTCTTCTTCCATCTGTTCAATCGGGTACCACTTACGAAGACCCCACTGGTTCGTACCGGTCGTCGTAAAGCGTCCGTCCAGGTTCATGTCCGTATAGAACTGGGCAATCGCGTCTTCTTTACGGGCCTCGGAGAACCCTTTCATGTCCGCAATCTGATGGAACAGATCATTGAAATCATAAGTCTGATGCTGGTCTTCCAATACTACATAAGCCATTTCAAGCATCGATGTTTCGTCTATTTGTTGTTGGGTCAAATCTTTTAAACTCAAGCTTCAGCACTCCTTTGTACAAGCGTAATCACATACGACTCTCATTGTAACCATACCCTTTATTATAGAAAGAACGGGAGGAAAAATCAATAACAGAGATTTTTTTGGAATTCCCTCGCTTTTTTTCGTACAATATGAACAGAAGCCTTAGCGAAGGAGAGACACTCAATGAAGCATAAAATGAAGTTGCACCGATTAAAAGAACTGCATCCGGTGACCTGGACACTGATCGCTTTCATCGCCGTGATGTTCCCGACATGGATGTATACAAGCTACGGCATGATCCACGAAGAACACCTCACGGAAGCGACCGTATCCGAGAAGTATCACGAAGAAGAAGATTATTATATCGTTGTCGACGACCAGAAAATCAAAGTGAAAGATACAAGTAAGTGGATGCTCGTCGAAGCCGATGAAACATACGAGATCACATATGAATGGTATGGAACGAAAACGCCTCACGTAGTGTCCATCAACCAGGCTCACGATGACGATAGCGTCGGTGGCAGTCACTAAGTAAGGATAATGTTTATCTCAAATTTTCAGAGTTTGTCTCAAAAAGTGGCGCGTTTATCTCAACTTTTTCCGTTTTATCTCAAAAAGTTCAGCGTTTATCTCAAAAAGTTCAGCGTTTATCTCAAAAAAGGAGACACCTTCCGATCGGGAGTGTCTCCTTTTCCTGTTACTTCAAAAATCTCCATAAATCGGCGGCGACTCCAGCGGGAACAGCACGAGCTTAAGATCCATTTGATCAGGTGCCTTTCCTGGTCAAGTTAGCTTAAGCCGTGCCCGCGGAAAGCGTCCGCCGATTTTATGTTTGTTCTGCTATGATTCTAAAGTTTCTAAGCGGTGCTTCTCCGCTTTTCTTGTCTAGCTGCGACATCCAGAAACTCGAGCCATAAGCAACTCGGATTAAAGAAAGGAAAAAGCACCTTTGTCTGACAGTCCTGCTTATGACTAAGGTTTCTAAGCGGGGTAGCTCCACTTTTGTCCTTACATATTCCGTCGATACTGCCCACCGACTTCGTACAACGCGTGGGTGATCTGGCCGAGGCTGGCGACGCGGACGGTGTGCATGAGTTCTTCGAAGATGTTGCCGCCGGAGGTCGCTGTTTCTTTCAGGCGTCTCAACGCTTCATCGGCTTCACTCTCATGCGACTGCTGGAAGTTCCTGAGCTCTCTGATCTGATGCTCCTTTTCTTCCTTCGATGCACGGGCGAGTTCCATGGAATCGATGTCTTCCTCTGACGTCGGATTCGGATTCAAATAAGTGTTCACGCCGACAATCGGCAATTCGCCGGAATGTTTCTTCCCTTCGTAGTAAAGAGATTCTTCCTGGATTTTGCCACGCTGGTATTGGCGCTCCATGGCTCCTAGCACTCCGCCGCGGTCGTTCATCCGCTCGAATTCCTGCAGGACGGCTTCCTCCACGAGATCCGTCAGTTCTCCGATGACATACGATCCCTGCAGCGAGTTCTCGTTTTTCGTCAGGCCGAATTCTTTGCTGATGATCATCTGGATCGCCATCGCACGGCGCACCGATTCTTCGGTCGGCGTCGTGATCGCTTCGTCATAAGAGTTCGTATGGAGCGAGTTACAGTTATCCTGCAGGGCAATCAGTGCCTGCAGCGTCGTGCGGATATCATTGAAGTCGATTTCCTGCGCATGCAGAGATCGGCCGGAAGTCTGGATATGATACTTCAGCTTCTGGCTGCGCTCATTCGCTCCGTATTTATTTTTCATGACGATAGACCAGATTCTGCGGGCTACCCGGCCAAGCACCGTATACTCCGCATCCAGACCGTTGGAGAAAAAGAACGACAGGTTCGGCGCGAATTTGTCGATATCCATGCCGCGGCTCAGGTAATACTCGACGTATGTGAACCCGTTCGCAAGCGTGAAAGCGAGCTGCGTAATCGGGTTCGCTCCTGCTTCCGCGATATGATACCCGGAAATCGACACAGAGTAATAGTTACGCACGTCATGATCGATGAAATACTGCTGGATGTCCCCCATCATACGAAGCGCAAATTCCGTGGAGAAGATACACGTATTCTGCCCCTGGTCCTCTTTCAGAATATCGGCCTGCACGGTTCCGCGGACGACGTGGATCGTTTCTTCCTTGATCCGCTCCGCTTCTTCCGCTGTCGGCTTCCGACCTTCGTTGTCTTCGAACTTCTGCAATTCTTTATCGATGGCCGTGTTGAAATACATAGCCAGGATGATCGGCGCTGGACCGTTGATCGTCATGGAGACGGACGTTTTCGGATCGACGAGATCGAAGCCATCGTACAGCTTCTTCATATCCTCGAGCGTACAGATGTTCACGCCGCTCTCGCCGACTTTCCCGTAAATATCCGGACGCTCATCCGGGTCTTCCCCGTACAGTGTCACCGAATCGAATGCCGTACTCAAACGCTTGGCATCATCGCCTTCCGATAGATAGTGGAAACGGCGGTTCGTTTTCTCCGGAGTCCCTTCTCCGGCGAACTGTCGCTTCGGATCTTCCCCTTTCCGTTTGAAAGGAAAAACGCCTGCCGTGAACGGGAAAGCCCCCGGCACATTTTCTTTCATCAGCCACTGGACCCGGTCGCCCCAGTCCATGTATTTCGGAAGCGCCACTTTCGGCACCTTCGTTCCTGAGAGACTCTCGGTCGTGAGGTCCATCGTAATCTCTTTATCCCTGACTTTGAACGTGTACGTGTCGCCCTTATATCGTTCGTGAAGCGCGTCCCAGTCTTCGAGCTTCTCTTTCACATCTCTGTCGATGTCACGGACTATGCTTTCCTTTGCTTCGGTAACGGCTTCCGTTTCCCCGATCATGTTCTCGGTTCCTTCAAGCTGATACCATTTGCGTGCTTTGTCCGCCTGTTCAGCGGTGAACTCATGATAGCCGCGCACTTCTTTTACGATATCCCTCAAATACTGCTTACGGTCGTTCGGGATGATGACATTCTGCTTCTCGACTTTGGACACGCGCTCAAGCGATGTCTCATCATCCCAGCCATAGCGTTCATTAATAGTATCAAGAAGCGCTGCAAACAACGTATTCGTACCCGGATCGTTGAACTGGCTGGCAATCGTACCGAAGACAGGGAATGATTCATGGTCTTCGTGAAAACGCATATGGCTACGCTCATACTGCTTCCTTACCTGCTTCAATGCGTCCTCTGAGCCTTTCTGTTCAAACTTGTTGATGACGATGAAATCAGCGAAGTCGATCATGTCGATTTTCTCGAGCTGCGAAGGAGCACCGAACTCTGCCGTCATGACATACATGGACAGGTCCGTGATTTCCGTAATCTCCGCATCACCCTGACCGATTCCGCTCGTCTCGACGATGATGAAGTCGTAGCCGGCCTGTTTCACAATCTGGATCGCATCCTGGACAGCAGTCGATATCTCGGTCCGGGCATCACGCGTCGCGAGGGACCTCATGTAGACATTCGGGTGGAAAATCGCGTTCATCCGGATGCGGTCGCCGAGCAGCGCTCCCCCGGTCTTTTTCTTCGTCGGGTCGACGGACAGAACCGCGACTTTCTTTTCAGGGACTTCGTTCAGGAAGCGGCGGATCAGTTCGTCCGTCAGGGAACTCTTCCCTGCTCCTCCTGTTCCGGTGATACCGAGCACAGGTACGTCTTTATCCGAATTCCACTTTTCCCTCCACTTCGAAAGCTCCGCTTCACCCAGGCTCTCCGCCTGAGTGATCATACGGGCGATGGTCGTCACTTCTCCGTCCCCCGTTTCCATGCCTTCTTTTACCTGGGGAAGAAAGTCAGCTTCCTCCATCATGTGATTGATCATGCCCTGAAGCCCGTGTTCCCGGCCATACTCCGGAGAAAAGATGTGAGCGACACCGTAGTCGTGCAGTTCTTTGATTTCACGAGGCAGAATCACTCCACCTCCGCCTCCGAACACGCGTACATGCGAAGCACCTTTTTCGTTCAGAAGATCGATCATGTATTTGAAATATTCCACGTGACCGCCCTGATAAGATGAAATCGCGATTCCCTGCGCATCTTCCTGGATGGCGGCATTCACCACATCCTCCACGGACCGGTTATGGCCGAGGTGGATGACTTCCGCTCCGGTCGCCTGCAGAATACGGCGCATGATATTGATCGATGCATCGTGACCATCGAACAGACTGGAAGCGGTTACAAAACGAACGGCATGTTTCGGTTGATATACGTCCAACGCTACTCCTCCTTGCTTTTTGTAAATGACTGATGTTCCGATACTCCGTAAAGCAGTACATTCACCTGATGATCGATGTATTCTTCAAGGGAAAATGAGCGCTGCAGGATCCATCTCCGGAAGCCCCACATCTGGCCTTCGACGAAAATATTGTTGGCGATGACAGCGACTTTCCCCGGCGGCATGTCAGGCAGGCTATGGGATATGACTTCTTCGAGCATCCCTACCATTTCCCGCTCCTTTTCCAGAATGTAACTTTTCGCTTCTTTCGGCAGGGCTTTCACTTCCTGATAAAGGACGATGACTTCTTCCTGAAGCTCATCCATCAAGTGGAAATAAGCGCGCACCGCTTCTTCGAGAGGGGTCTCCCCGGGAACAGAAGCGATGACGACCTCCTTCATCCGGACGTTCACCTGCTCATAAATCGAATCGCAGACGAGGAAGAGGACGTCCTCTTTCGTACGGATGTATTCATAAAGTGTGCCGATGCTGAAGCCGCTCGCCTTGGCGATTTCGCGTGTCGTCGTTTTATGGAACCCTTTTTCCCGGAAAAGGGAAACGGCTCCCTGGATCATCTGGTCCCGCCGCTTTTCGACGAGGGCTCTGTTTTTGATTGAGGAAGGAACCTGTTTACTCTCCATCGCTACTCTTCCTTTCCTTCTTCCATTCGTCGAACCAATGCTTCGCGAGGGCATATGGATCATAGGACTGCTGATTAAGCTCGGCGGTGCGACCGCCTTCTTCCACCCATCGCTTCACGTCGCGCCAGATTTCTTCGCGGATGAGTTCGTACACTTCCATTTCGCGCTGAAGCCGTTTTTTCTCCTGGCCGGAAGCGGTCTCTTCGAGGTAGGTTCTGTGACGCTTCATCTCTTCCCACATTTCGGGGAGACCCGTTTTCTTCGTGGATACGGTTTTGACGATCGGCGGATACCACCCCTTCGGATCCGCGATCATCATGTAGTCTTCAAGTGTAATCTTCAGCTTCTCCACATCCGGAAGGTCCGCTTTGTTGATGATGAAAAGGTCAGCGATTTCCATGATGCCTGCTTTGAATATCTGCAGAATATCTCCGCTGTTCGGCGTCAGCACGAGTCCCGTCGTATCGACGACTTTCATGACATCAAGCTCGGACTGACCGACGCCTACCGTTTCGACAAGGACGACATCAAAACCGGCGGCATCACACATCCGTATCGCATCTTTCGTCGCACGGGCCAGGCCCCCGAGACTGCCGCGGGTCGCCATACTTCTGATGAAAATACCGGGATCGACGAAATGCTGATGCATCCTCGTCCGGTCCCCGAGAATCGAGCCGCCGCTGAACGGACTCGTCGGATCGATGGCGATGACCGCTACCGTTAAGTGCTGCTCCCGTAGAAGGTGGAGAAGCTCGTTGATGAGCGTACTTTTCCCTGCGCCGGGTGAGCCGGTAATGCCGATGTGATGCGCATTCTTTTCCATGGAAAAGATGTCGCTCATGAGGGAAAGTTTTTCTTTATCTTCCCGTTCTGCGAGGGTGATCGCTCTGGCAAGGGCCCGGCGATCTCCGTTTTGAATGCGTTCTGCCAGCGGATGCATCGAATCGTCCTTTCTTCTGTCGGATGAAAAGTTCTTTTTTTGCGATAAATGGCTCAAAAGTTACGATAAATATGCTTGCCCATAAGAATTTGAGATAAACACTTGATTTTTTGAGATAACTCGCGCATTTTTTGAGATAAACCAAAAAAATTTGAGATAAGCTTTCAACTTTTTGAGATAAACCTCTAAACGGCGCCTGCCACTTTTCTTTGTCCAGTTCCAGGCACCAGAAATTCGTGTCATAAGTAGCCCGGATCAGAAAAAAGAAAGATCGCTTTTGTCTGACCGGTCTACTTATGCCAGTATTTCTAAACGGCGCCTGCCACTTTTCTAGCTAGTCACCATTCTACCAATAACAAGACGCTGAATCTCGTTCGTGCCTTCGTAAATCTGGGTGATTTTCGCGTCGCGCATGTAGCGTTCGACCGGGTAGTCTTTCGTATAGCCGTAGCCACCGTAGACTTGCACCGCTTCTGTCGTCACGTCCATCGCTGCGTCGCCGGCGAACAGTTTCGCCATAGCCGAAGCCTTGGCGTACGGTTTGCCTTCAGATTCCAGATAAGCGGCCTGATACGTCAATAAGCGTGCCGCTTCCACATCGGTAGCCATGTCGGCGAGCTTGAAAGAGAGGCCCTGGTGCTTGGCGATCGGTTTGCCGAACTGCTCGCGTTCTTTCGCATAGCCGATGGATTTATCGAGAGCCCCTTGAGCGATACCGACAGCCTGGGCTGCAATGCCGTTTCGTCCACCATCAAGCGTCTGCATGGCGATTTTGAATCCTTCGCCTTCTGCACCGAGAAGATTGTCTTTCGGTACACGGCAATTTTCGAAAATGAGTTCCGTCGTCGGAGACGAGCGGATACCGAGTTTCTTCTCTTTTTTCCCGAAAGAAAAACCTTCCGTCCCTTTTTCTACGATGAAAGCACTGACTCCTTTGTGCCCTGCCTCCGGATCGGTCTTGGCGAAAACGATATAGATATCCGCGACGCCGCCATTGGTGATCCATACTTTGTTGCCGTTCAGGATGTAGTCGTCGCCGTCTTTTTTCGCCTGCGTCTTCATGGAAGAAACGTCACTTCCTGCGCCCGGTTCGGACAAAGCGTAAGCACCGAGCGCTTCCCCGGTCGCGAGACGAGTCAGGAAATTCTTCTTCTGCTCCTCACTGCCGAACGTGAAGATCGGCCAGCTGGCAAGAGAAATATGAGCGGATAACGTCACGCCCGTAGATGCACAGACGCGGGAGAGTTCTTCTACCGCAATCGCATAGCTTACGAAATCCGATCCGATGCCGCCGTACTCTTCCGGCCACGGAATCCCTGTCAGCCCGAGCTCGGACATCTGATCGAAAATCCCCCGGTCGAACCGTTCTTCTTCGTCGCGCTCCGCGGCTGTCGGTTCCACTTCGTTTTCCGCGAAGTCACGTACCATTTTCTTCAGCATCTGCTGTTCTTCTGTCAATGTAAAGTCCATGTCGCTTTCCCCCTTTTATTTCATCAGGTGATTGCCGATGACAATCTTCTGAATTTCACTCGTTCCTTCATAAATTTCACAAACTTTCGCATCCCGGAACAGGCGCTCCACCGGATAGTCTTCAGTGTAGCCGTATCCCCCGTACACCTGCACCGCTTCGATGCTCGTATTCACGGCAGCTTTCGAAGCCCACAGCTTCGCCATCGATACTTCTTTGCCGCACGGCAGCCCTTCCTGCTGAAGACGGGCCGCTTCATAGACTAGGAGCCTTGCCGCCTCTACTTCGGTCGCCATATCGGCGAGTTTGAAAGAAAGACCCTGATGTTTGGCGATCGGTTTGCCGAACTGCTCGCGTTCTTTCGCATAGGAAACGGAGTACTCGAGAGCCGCTTCCGCAATCCCGAGCGCCTGAGCTGCAATGCCGATGCGTCCGGTGTTCAGGTTCGCCATCGCAACCGAGAATCCTTTTCCTTCTTCACCTAGCAGGTTCTCTTTCGGCACCCGGCACTGATCGAAGTTGATCGTACATGTGCTGGACCCGTGCATGCCCATCTTCCGCTCCACACTGCCGACGGAGAATCCAGGCATGTCTTTTTCCACGATAAACGCACTGACACCTTTACTTCCGGGTTCATCCGGATTCGTACGGGAGAAGACGATGAACGTATCGGCCGCTTCCGCATTCGTGATGAAGGCTTTCGAACCGTTCAGGATGTAATCGTCCCCGTCTTTCACCGCACGGGTCTTCAGACTTGCCGCGTCGGACCCGGCACCCGGCTCTGTCAGAGCGAAGGCACCCAGATATTCACCGCTTGCAAGCTTCGGCAGATATTTCTCTTTCTGCTCTTCGGTTCCGAAGTAAAGAATCGGGTTCGTACCGACGGAGGTGTGGACAGAAAGGATGACCCCTACCGTCGCACTGACTTTCGACAGCTCATTGATTGCAAGGATGTAAGACGTGAAGTCCATTTCCGACCCGCCATACTTTTCAGGAATCGGAACACCCATCAATCCAAGCTCTCCCATCTTTCTGACGACTTCGATCGGAAAGCGATCCTCTTCTTCCATGCGCTCCACCGCCGGAGCCACTTCCTTCTCTGCGAAATCGCGAACCATCTTCCTCATCATCTGCTGTTCATCTGTAAAAGCCATGAGCCTCTCTCCTATTCGTAGATGTAAAAGCCGCGGCCGGATTTCTTCCCGAGCCAGCCTGCTGCTACGTATTTTTTCAACAATGGACATGGACGATATTTCGAATCGCCGAATCCGTCAAAAAGAATCTCCATAATCGACAGACATGTATCGAGACCGATGAAGTCCGCGAGTTGCAATGGTCCCATCGGATGATTCATCCCGAGCTTCATGACCGTATCGACGTCTTCTTTCGACGCGACTCCCTCATAAACGGTAAAAATCGCTTCGTTGATCATCGGCATGAGCACACGGTTCGAAACGAAGCCAGGATAGTCATTCACCTCGACCGGAGTCTTCACGAGCTGCTTGGCGAGTTGTTCTACCCGTTCGTATGTTTCATCACTCGTTTGAATCGCACGGATGACTTCGACAAGTTTCATGACCGGTACCGGATTCATGAAATGCATCCCTATGACCTGGGATGGCCGGTTCGTCACAGCCGCTACATCTGTGATAGGGAGCGAAGACGTGTTCGTCGCTAGAATCGCATGCTCCGGCATGATTTCATCGAGCTGACGGAACACTTTCTCTTTGACGTCCATATTCTCGACGACCGCTTCAATGGCAAAATCACAGTTCGACGCATCCTCAAGGGTTGAAGCTGTTTCCAGATGCGCTTTGGCCTGTTCCGCTTCTTCCTGGGTCATCCGTTCTTTTTCCACGGAACGGTCGAGACGTTTATGAATGCCTTCCATTCCTTTTTGGAGTGCTTCCTGGTTTACATCGAACAGTTTCACGGAAAAATTGTGCGTTGCGAATACTTGCGCGATCCCGGCACCCATCTGGCCGGCACCGATAACGAAAATATACTTCATGATTACGCTCCCTCCACTTCAATCAAGACTGCGTCACCCTGGCCGCCTCCGGAACAGATGGCAGCAATACCAAGTCCGCCTCCGCGGCGACGAAGTTCATACGCTAGTGTCAAAAGGATCCTTGCGCCACTGGCTCCGATCGGATGACCAAGAGCGACCGCTCCGCCGTTGACGTTCACTTTCTCTGTCTCGAGTCCGGCGATTTTCCCGCTGGCGAGCGAGACGGCAGCGAAAGCTTCATTCACTTCGAACAGATCAATGTCTTCAAGTTTTTTTCCGGTTTTTTCTAGAAGTTTGTTGATGACAAGTCCCGGTGTCTCCGGAAAGTCCTGCGCTTCCACCGCGATTTCATCGTGAGCGAGGATGGTCGCAAGAGGCTTGATGCCGTCGCGCTCCGCTTTTTCATCAGACATGAGAACCATCGCACACGCCCCGTCGTTGACGCCAGGTGCGTTACCCGCAGTGATTGTGCCGTCTTTATCGAAGACCGGTTTCAGTTGGGACAGGCGTTCGACCGTCGTATCGAGACGTGGTGCTTCATCGGTATCGACCTTGATCGGATCGCCTTTTCGCTGAGGAATCTCGACAGGAACGATTTCTTCTTTCATCACTCCGGAATCGATCGCCTTGCCGGCAAGCTGATGACTACGATATGCCCAATCATCCTGCGCTTGGCGGGTGATGTCGTGATTGTTGGCGGTGCGGTTTCCGTACGACCCCATATGCACGCCTTCAAAGGAACAAGTCAGTCCGTCGTGGATCATCATATCTTTCACGGCGCCGTCTCCCATCCGGAATCCGAAACGGGCTTTCGGCATGAAATAAGGAGCACTGCTCATGCTTTCCATTCCTCCGGCGACGATGATCTCTTCTTCCCCGAGACGAATGAACTGATCCGCCATCGTGACACTTCGCATGCCGGACGCACACACTTTATTGACCGTTTCCGTTTTCACATGCCACGGAATACCTGCATTCCGTGCCGCCTGTCTGGATGGCAACTGTCCCTGGCCACCCTGGAGCACGGTACCCATGATCACCTCGCCGATGTCCTTGCCTTCAATTCCGGCGCGTTGCATCGCTTCGGCAATCGCTTTGCCTCCGAGCTCGGAAGCGGATAAAGAAGCAAGGCTTCCTCCAAGTTTCCCAAATGCTGTACGGGCTCCTTCCACAATCACTGTTTTCGTCATACCTGATTCCTCCTTTTATTTGATAACGCTTTCAAAATTGGCTATCGAACGCTCGCTCAATTTCTCTTCATAAGGAAAGTGTACAAAACTTTTTGTACACTTTCCACTGTTTTCTTCCAATTTGTTTTTTGTTATGGGACATTCTTAAGTAATCAGATTGATGAAAGTATCGCATAATATTTGATATGCGATACTTTCTTCTTCACTTTCTATCAAAAGCATCGGATATCTTTATTTATGAAATGCTTTCTTCTCTTTTCTTCTGAAAAACTGTCGCATAACCAGATACCTGACCTGGTTTCTAAACGGCCTGCTCCGCTTTTTCTTTTTCAAATATAGATTTAGCAAGAATCTCTGCGATATCCATCGTGCTTACGGTTTCTTCGACTTCCTTCGCTTTCGTTCCGTCAGACAGCATCGTCAGACAGAACGGACAACCACTCGAGATCATCGTAGGTTCCACTTCAAGCGCCTGTTCGGTACGGGCGAGGTTGACGCGGTTTCCGGATTTCTCTTCCATCCACATCATACCTCCGCCGGCTCCACAGCACATGCCGTTCGAGCGGTTACGCTTCATCTCGACGACTTCGACGCCCGGAATCATCTCAAGCACTTCACGCGGCGGCTGGTACACTTCGTTGTAACGGCCGAGATAGCAGCTGTCGTGATAGGTGATCTTCTCGTTGACCGGTGCTTCCGGTTTCAGACGACCTTCCTCGAGCCATTTCGCGAGCATTTCCGTATGGTGGTACACTTCCGCTTCGAATCCGAAGTCCGGATATTCGTTTTTGAAAATGTTGAACGCATGCGGATCGATCGTAATGATTTTCGTTACATTGTTCTTTTCGAACTCTTTGATATTCTTCTCGGCAAGCTCCTGGAAGAGGAATTCGTTCCCCATACGGCGAGCCGTATCTCCGGAGTTCTGTTCTTTGTTACCGAGGATGGCGAACTTGATGCCCGCTTTGTTCATAAGCTTCGCGAAATCCATCGCGATTTTCTGACTGCGGTTGTCGTACGATCCCATCGAGCTTACCCAGAAGAGATACTCGAATTCTTCGCCTTCTTTCTTCAATTCTTTCACAGTAGGGATGTACGCATCCTCATCAAGCTCACGCCAGTCTTCGCGCTCTTTCTTCGATAGTCCCCAAGGGTTCCCCTGGCGTTCGATGTTCATAAGGGCACGCTGACCATCCGGATCCATTTTTCCTTCTGTCATCACAAGATAACGGCGCAGGTCGATGATTTTATCGACGTGTTCGTTAAGTACCGGACAAGCATCCTCACAGTTACGGCACGTCGTACAAGCCCAGAGTTCTTCTTCTGTGATCACGTCACCGATGAGGTTCGTTTCGTTGACACGATCGACTGCCTCATTCTGTTCACCGCGGGCCATCGAAGCGAGCATGTTCCCTTCCGTTCCGGAGAAGGCATAGGAGGGTACCCACGCTTCCCGACCGGTAACGGCAGCTCCTTTATGCGTCAGGTGATCACGGATTTTAACGAGAAGGTCCATCGGAGACAGCATCTTCCCGGAACCGGAAGCCGGACACACATTCGTACAGCGTCCACATTCCACACAGGCATACAGATCGATCATCTGCAGCTGGTCGAATTCTTCCACTTTTCCGACCCCGAAGGATACTTCTTCTTCATCCGTTTCGTCATCGATATCGAAATTGATCGGCTTCAGCTTGCCGGGTGCGTCCTCACGACTGAGGAATACGTTGACCGGTGCTGCGATAAGGTGAGCGTGCTTCGACTGCGGCACGTAAACGAGAAACGACAGCAATGCCAGCAGGTGGATCCACCACATTACGAAAAACACGGCAGCGGCCCCCGTTTCAGGAAGCCAAGTGAATGCGAGCGCAATAGTACTTGCCACCGGTTCAAATAACGTCGGTTCATGGCCATGCCAGAGGATATTCATCGCGTTTCCGGCAAGCACTGTCACCATAAGCGTTCCGATGAAAATAAGTACAAGTCCTGCTTTGAAACCGCGCTTCAGGCGTACAAGCTTCTCTATGTAGCGACGGTAAAACGCCCACACGACCGCTACGAGAATCATGAGTGTCACAAGCTCCTGGAAAAATGTGAATGCCGGATAAACCGGACCTAGCGGCAGGTGCGAATCAGGCGCAAGTCCTTTCCAGATGAAATCGATCGCTCCGAACTGGACGAGCAGAAATCCGTAGAACATCATTACATGAATCGCCCCGGATTTCTTATCTTTCAATAATTTTTTCTGACCAAAGACATAAATCCCGATTTTTT
This sequence comes from Salimicrobium halophilum, assembly GCF_900100295.1. GTDB lineage: Bacteria > Bacillota > Bacilli > Bacillales > Halobacillaceae > Salimicrobium > Salimicrobium halophilum. Next base: position 25,362 of record NZ_FNEV01000014.1, on the reverse strand, counting down.
GAAGACGACGCTTGATTTTTCCATCGAATTCAAATTTTTTCCCCATCTTAATATAAGCAATTCTCGTCTGCACGATACGGGCGAATAAATACACGCCGTAAAACGTCACACCGAGGAACAACAGCCAGTTGACCAGCAATAAAGGATCCATTCCTTCTCCCCCTCTTTCTGTTTTGAAACCCTTTTCCTGTTTTGAAACCCTTTTCATAATACGTTATCTATACTATAAATTATGAATGAGCATTCAGTCAACAACTTTTGACTTTTTCCCTGCTTCTTTGTGACTTATCATGAGTGTAGACACCTTTATTCGGGTACACACCGATATGGGTAGTTATGGAGGTGGAAGGTTGAAAGCACTGAAGATATTCCTAAGCTTACTGACGTGGGTGGTGCTGGACGTTTTTATCGGAAAACAACAACACAAAAAACACCACCGGACGCTCGTCTTCGATGAAACGAAAGGGGACTATCGTTTCTACAAGAACGGCTCTCCCCTGTTCGAGGATATGTTTGAAGAAATTACGCAAGCCCAGTATCAGATCGATGTTTACTTTTATCAGGTCCGACGGGACAAGTTCAGCCGGAAGTTCCTCGACCTTTTGAAAATGAAAGCGGAAGAAGGGATCCAGGTTCACCTGTTGGTGGATCAGATGGTGAGTGCCCCCGTCCGCTTTGAAATGGATGCACTTGAAGAAGCCGGTGTTCATATCGGATTCGCTGAAACACCGAGTTTCCCTTCGTTCTTTTATACGTTGAACCGCAGGAACCACCGCAAAATGGTCGTGATTGACGGAGTGATCGGCTACGTAGGTGGGTTCAATGTCGGCCGGGAATATATCGGTAACAGCTCAGAGTTCATGGACTGGCGGGATTATCACCTACGATTGACGGGATCGATCGTCCGTGATCTTCACCGTATCATCGTCGATGACTGGAGCTATAACACAGGAGATGTCATTCCTTCTGTGTCGTACAGAGAAGGCGGCTCTTACCCATTCCAGATCGTGGCCTTCGATGGCATAGGTGTAGAAAATACATTCCTTACGATGATCCGAAAAGCGAAGCAGGAGATTTTGATCGGAAGCCCTTATTTTATTCCTACTCGCAAGATTCACCGCGCCCTGCTCGATGCTCTCGACCGGGGAGTGGCAGTTCATGTTCTTGTGCCGCGCAAACGTGATCACGCGCTTGTTAAAGAAGCAGGGTTCCCTTTCAAGAAGGAACTGGTTGATAACGGAGCTTATATCCACTATTACAATGCAGGTTTCTATCACGCCAAGCTTGTGATGGTTGATAAGGAAGCCACGGATATCGGCACCGCGAATTTTGACAGAAGAAGTATGTTCCTGAATAAAGAAGTCACGATTTCAATCTTTGATCCAGCGTTTGTTCAACACTTGCGTGAAGAGTATTTCAAAGATATCGAGAATTCGCTTCCTTTCGAGGAAGTGGATGCTCATTTGACTTTTGGAGAGAAACTGAGAATTCAGATATCCAAACCGTTCCGCGGTATTCTTTAAGTTAAAAGACCGCCCTATTCACTGGTGTGAAAAGGGCGGTCTTTTTGTTGATTCTTCAGGTTTTGCGCGACACTCAGGTTGCGGCTATTCGCATGAGTGTCCTGGTACGTCCGTACGTGGTCGTTCCTGGGGTGAGGCTTTGCGTGAGCGTCCAGGAAACGAATTACCGGGACACTCGGGAAAGGAACGGCCTTCTGAACGTCTCGCCGGACAGTTGCGGGAGCATCCTTTGCAGAATTGAGCCTTTGGAAACTCCCGCTTTCAGGTTGAACGGTTCGTTTATTCAGAAACGCACCGTTCATGCTGGGTAACTGAGTACTGAATGGTTCATTTCGCGATAATTGAACCGTTCGTGTGAGAACTTCGTTTCATGAACGTTGCCAAAGACTATTATATGGACTTGGCTCCTCCGCCTAAGTTCGGACGGAAGAGCGTATATGAAGGACAGAAGCCCGAAATGACTGAGGTTTCTAAGCGGGCCTGCTCCGCTTTTCGTGATCTAACTGCGACACCTAGCCCTTAGCGACATAAATGAAAACCATCCTTAAAGAAGTAGAGCGCTTCTTTAGGCTGATTTTCACTTATGCGAGAAGGGCTGAGCAAGGTGTCTCCGCTTTTCACTCCATGTCTAGTTGCGAAGAACAGAAGCCCGAAATATAAGCGGCCAACCCTGCTTTGAGAAAAACCACTCAAAGCTAGGCTCGTCCGCTTATATTTGAGCTTCTGAACGTTCTTCTTCACTTTCCTTTTTTACATCTGATCAGGAGCCTGCACACCTACAAGGGCCAGAGCGTTTTTGATCGTCTGTTTGACGGCTTGCATGAGTTGGATACGGGATGCCGTGCGCACCGGGTTGTCTGCGTCGAGTACTTTTTCCGCGTTGTAGAAGCTGTGCAGGTTCGATGCGAGATCGAAGGCATACTGGGTGACGCGGTGCGGTGTACGGTTCACGGCTGCGTCATCTACAATTTGCGGGAATTCTCCGAGACGCTTCAGAAGGTCGATTTCTTTTTCCGAGGTCAAGAGACTTCCATCGAATCTTCCGGTGTGAAGGCCTTTTTCCTCTGCCTGTTTCAGCATCGTCGCGATACGGGCATGGGCGTACTGGATGTAGTAGACCGGATTCTCGTTCGATTCGGAACGCGCCAAGTCCATATCGAAGTCGAGATGAGAGTCGCTCGAACGCATAGCGAAGAAGTAGCGCATCGCATCGACACCGACTTCATCCATCAGCTCACGGAGCGTCACGGCTTTTCCGGTACGTTTGCTCATCTTCACTTTCTCCCCGTTTTCGAACAGGTTCACCATCTGGATGATTTCCACTTCGAGCGTGTCTTCTTCGTATCCGAGCGCCTGGATGGCCGCCTTCATACGAGGAATATATCCATGGTGGTCCGCTCCCCAGATGTTGATCAGCGTATCAAAGCCGCGGTCGAGCTTGTTCTTGTGATAAGCGATATCCGGAGCCAAATACGTGTAGGATCCATCATTCTTCACAAGAACGCGGTCTTTGTCGTCGCCGAATTCGGTCGTCTTGAACCACGTGGCGCCTTCTTCGTCATAAACGAGACCTTTTTCCGTAAGGACGCCGATCGCTTCCTGGATGTTATCTCCTTCATAGAGCGATGTTTCGGAGAACCACTCATCGAAGGTCACGCGGAAGTCCTGAAGGTCCGTTTCGATTTTCTCGAGAGCATAACGAAGTCCGGTTTCGCGGAAATGACGATGACGTTCCTCTTTATCTGCATCCGCCCACTTTTCCCCGTCGACTTCGACGAGTTTTTTGCCGAGCTCGATGATATCCGCGCCGTGGTAGCCGTTCTCCGGCATGTCCCACTCTTTGCCGATCGCCTGCATGTAACGGGCTTCTACGGAATAAGCGAGATTAGTGATCTGATTACCGGCATCGTTGATATAATACTCCCGCTCCACGTCATATCCGGCAGCATCAAGAATGTTACAGAGAGCGTCTCCGATGGCAGCACCGCGGGCATGGCCGAGGTGAAGGGTACCGGTCGGGTTCGCAGAAACGAACTCTACCTGGATCCGTTCATTGCGCTTCTCCCCGCGCTTACCATAGGTCTCGGCCTCCTCAAGAATCGACGGTACGAGATCAGCAAGATACGTATTGTTCATGCGGAAATTGATGAAACCGGGCCCTGCGATTTCCATGTCTTCAATAGAAGCTTTCGATTTATCGAAATGCTCCACGATATCTTCTGCGATCTGACGAGGGTTCTTCTTGGCGATCCGTGCGAGCTGCATCGCCATATTCGTCGCGTAATCCCCGTGCTGCTTATCCTTCGGTTGTTCGAGCACGACCGATGGCATGTCTTCCGGAGATGCAAGCTCTGCCGCTTCTACGGCACGAACGATTTCCTCTTTGATTCTCGCTTCCGTCTTCTCTACAATGTTCATTCCGTTTCCTCCTCCAGTGTCAATTTCAGCTTATGCTTCTGCGTGACATCCTCATTGACTGTCAACTGATACTCGATGAATAGTTCGCCGCTTGCTCCGGCATCAGGAGCCTGGTACTCAAGCGAATCTGTCCATGTCGTCATAAACATTTTCCCGTACTCGTGTACGTACGTATTCTGCGTTTCTGCCTGTGGTTCAAACAGCTGGCGCATCTCTACGCCTCCGGAACGTTTGATACTCACGTGGCCCGGCTTGATCGTAACCATCGTATCCACCGGATCCCGTCCTTCCGGATATTCCGTGAATGTCACAACGTCCATATTCCCTTTGGTGAAAAACCGTCCTTTTTCCGTAAAAGCCATCCGCTCGGATTCTTCTCCGTCCCGGATGTATGTCTCCAACGTAACAGCTACGTCCGTCATGCTGTAATCGCTCCTTTTTCGTTCCATCTATAACTTATCCATTATAAGAAGAGTCCGGAAAAAACTCAAGACACTTCCCATAAATAGTCGATCGTCTCTTTCAATTCCGCGTGGATGTCCATATGGGTACTGATGCTGAATATTCCATAAAGAACAACCAATCCTAACGTAAATCCGATATAGGCCCCGTAAGGAACTTTGTTCCGGAACGGTCGGTGTTCTTTATGCAAAGCGAAAAGGACAAACGGCAGAAGCGCCCCGATCAGAACGATATCCTGATTCCACTGGTCATGCTCGCGGTTGTTGGCAAGAGACGCCTGAAGTGCCTGGTTCACATGTTCTTCGGCGCTGACTTCCCACGTCTCTCCTTTATACGTCACGGTCCACGTGTTGTCTTCGATTGTGTGATCATAAGGAATCGGGGTGTACGAAAACCCGATCGTAGCAACGAGAAGAATTCCCATAATCAACGCATACACGGCGGGAATCCATAATAATTTTTTATTCATCATGTCTTTCCTTTCTTTGGTCGGGCTGCTCAGATACTATGAGCCAAAAGCCTTCTCCGACAAATATCCTGTCACCCCACCCATTCTAGCATGAGTCTTCTTGAGACCAAAACGTTTAAAAATACTACGTTCATCCATACTAACAAGAAGAAAGATACAAAGGATGGGAATGCGATGATGAAGTGGTGGAAACGGATCTTCCGATTGATGGTACTTCTGCTTTTGGCAGGAGCAGGAGCGTTTGTCTACCTGCTTTCTCTCGGCCCTCCCTCTCTCGAAACGGAGCAGACGACCGTCTATTACGATAGCAGCGACGAACAGATAGGGGAGGACCACGGGACCGAAGAGCGTTACTGGATTCCGCTCAAAGAAATGCCGGAATCGATGATTTCTGCCACCATCGCCATCGAAGACCGGAATTTCTATGACCATTTCGGCTTCGATTTCAAACGGATGGCAGCAGCTATGTGGAAAAACATCTCCTCTTTCCGTCTCGAAGAAGGAGCGAGTACACTGACCCAGCAATACGCGCGTAACCTTTTCCTGACTCATGAGAAGACATGGACGAGGAAAATGAAAGAAGCGGTGTATGCTGCCCGGCTCGAGCTATTCTACTCGAAAGATGAGCTGTTAGAAGGGTATCTGAATACTGTCTACTACGGGCACGGCGTGTATGGAGTAGAAGCGGCGAGCCGCTATTTCTTCGACAAACCGGCAAAAGAACTCTCGACGGCCGAATCTTCCATGCTTGCAGGCATTCCGAAAGGGCCGACGTATTATTCTCCGCTCAACGATAGGAAGCGGGCGAAGGATCGTCAGGAGCTCGTACTGAAAGCGATGAAGCGGAATGGTTGGGATGGGGACGTAGAGAAGACGGTCTTAGAGTCTCTTGCGTATCGTGAGGAAGAGGATACGTCTGAAGAAATCGCCTCTTATTTTCAGGATGAAGTAGTCAAGGAAGCGGCCCGCGTTCTTGAACTCACGCCGGATGAAGTCGAGACGAGCGGTCTTCATATATACACGACGCTGAACCGGAATCACCAGCAGGCCCTCGAGAAAAGCGTCCAGGAAACGATCCCTTCCCATTCCGGGGTCCAGACGGCAGGAATGATCGTCGATCACGGAACAGGCGCCATCACAGCGATTCTCGGAGGCAAAGACTATGAAACAAGTCCTTTCAACCGGGCGACCCAGGCGAAGCGTATGATCGGTTCCGTCATGAAGCCATTCCTCTACTATACAGCTCTGGACAGGGGATACACCCCGCTGACCATGCTTGAGAGCAAACCGACAACGTTTACCTTAGCAGACGGAAAAGTATACGAGCCTTCGAATTTTCAAGGATACTATGCGGACCGCCCCGTCACGATGGCGCAGGCCCTCGCCGTCTCCGATAACATTTATGCGGTTAAAACCAACATGGACATCGGTCCGGAAGCTCTCGTCCAGACGTTGCATTCTTTCGGAATGGACGGGGACATTCCCGCTGTTCCTTCACTTGCCCTCGGATCCGCTTCGATTCCACTTAAAGAGGTGAGCGAAGGATTCGCCAAGCTTGCTTCCGGTAGTGGGGACAACTATGTTCATACGATTTCCAGAATCACGGATAGAAAAGGGAACGTCTTATACGAATATGCCCCGACCTTCGAGAAAACGAACGTCGATCCGATCCGTTCATTCATGGTCACCCATATGATGACAGGCATGTTCGACACCAACTTGAGCAGCTATATGAGTGTCACCGGTTCCGGCATCAAGGATGAACTCACCCATTCCTACTCCGGCAAATCGGGAACAACGGAATCGGACAGCTGGATGGCCGGGTCGAGCACGGATGTAACGACCGTCATCTGGAACGGATATGATGACGCGAGGAATCTGGAGATGCATGAGCATTTCGCCAAAGATATATGGGCGAAAGCCATGGAGGACATTCACTCAAACCTGGAAAACGAAGGATTCCGTCCTCCTCCCACGTTGCGCGGGGTATATATAGACCCGGAATCAGGAAAACGATCCGCCCCGGGATGCGGCGCAGAAAGACTCGTCTACATGCGCCCGCAAAACGTCCCGACCGCCACCTGCAAAAACGAAATCATCGACGAAGACACCGCCCGGGAAGACCCTTGGCTTCATAACATTGCGGATTGGGTTTTTTAGAATGAAAAGCGAAGAAGGCCCGTTTAGAAACTCAGTCATAAGGAGAACTGTCAGACAAAAAGCGCTCTTTCTTTTTTTCTGATCAGTTCTCCTTATGGCTCGGGTTTCTGGCCTTCGTAGCTAGACATGAGAGCGGAAAGCGGAGAAGAACGTTCAGAAGCTCAAATATAAGCAGACGGCTCTGCTTTCGAGTGATCTTTTTCGAAACAGAGGTGGCTGCTTATATTTCGGGCTTCTGTTCTTCATAGCTAGACAAGGAAAGCGGCAGGCGCCGTTTAGAAACACTGGCATAAGTAGACAGATCTTCCCTAACCGCTCCTTCGCCCGAACTTGGCGGAGGAGCAGTGCATTTGAATGCCCTTAGGCACCGTTCACCAAGCTGATCTCCCGCACGAACGGTTCATTTATGGCGGAATGAACCGCTCGACCCGCGTTCCTCCTGCATGAACGGTGCATTTCTCAATAAATGAACCACTCAACCTGAAAACCAAAGGAACGAACGGTTCTATATTCCTCTTAGGAGCCACCACCTTCTGCGCGACGTTCAAGCTGGCACTACTGCGCCGAGTGTACCGCTATTACGTTTCCCACCCATTCCGGCCAGAGAAATTTTCTGAACGTCGCGCTATCCATTTACCGGAACACTCACTCATGACACACCGTCATGAGCGTCCAGCAAAAACTCAGCACAGAGGAACCACGACCTATTTTTCCCATGAAAAAGACCGGCTGACGAATCAGCCGGTCCTTTCCTGTCCTAGTAAAAGCATTTGTCCATGCCTTGTTTAAATATATTATCAGATGCCGTTTTTTTCAAGTCGGGAGCATCCATAAAAGTGAACATTCTGTGACATCATATCGTCACATCTGTGATATCGCTCCATGCGAGTTCGTACGTCTCTTCTCTATTCAAGGCACGACACTCGAGCGTCTGCTTCTGTTTGTGAAGACGCAGCGGAATTACTTCGTGGATCTCGAAATCGAATCCGTTGTGGACCTTCACTTGCACGGGTTGCTTCTCATTGACTGCGTGTTTCAAAACAAAATCGATGCCGGCCGCCTGCTGTTCTTCCATCCAACCCCGCTCGACCCGCTCATCTTCTTTCCATAAATTACGGAGCATATCGACATGCTCCGGCAGCATCAGCGAGGTCCATTTGATAGAACCACGATCTTTCGGTTCCTGCTTCATTGCCATCCCTCCGAATACGAACGTTTGTTCTCATAATACCACAACCTAATCACCTTTGCACGTGGAAATATCAGGAAACAGGACGCATCTCTTGGATGAAAGCCCAGGCTTCTTCGAGTTCCTCCGGCTTGTAGTTCTGCTTGCTTTTCACCGTATAGATTTTCTCTTCAATTTCATCTTTCGGCAGATGCTCGAAGAATAACATCGTCGAGACCAATTCAAGGAATCTGGAACTCTTTTCGTTCATCCCGTCGATATAGCCTTTGAGTTCAGGGAGGTCGATGTCCGAGTGCGACAGGAAATCATTCCCGGCGTCTGTCAGCTTGTACCGGTACTGATAGTAATTCTTCTTCTCTTCCATCGCTTCCGATATGAACCCGAGGTTGCACATCTCTTCGATACGTAGCGTCAGTTCTTCTGAGTAAGGGCCGTAAAAATGGAACTCATAGCGCTCTTCGAAGTTCACCCCGCACTTCTTCATAATGTACACCATTTTCTGGAGACGTTTTCGTCCCACCACTTCATCGCAGCTGGCGAAAAAATGCATCAATTTCGCGTGGTTCTCTAACATTACTGCTCCTCCTTGCCATACAAAATACCCAAAATCCGCTGTTTCACTTCACTATCTTCAGGCATGCGCCTCAGTTCATCTGCAGGAAAATACAGTTTATGATCGGTCCGCTTCTTCCCGGAAATCGATTCTACAATGTCCGACAGACGCGATAATTCTTTCAGTTCCTTATTCGGCTGCAGCAGGTGGATCGGAAGTCTTTCCCCTTCTTCCCCGGGCCTGTAAAAATCGTAAGGGAGATCGGAACTCGAATCGACCTCCAGGTAATATCGCGGGTTCAGATCCGCTTCCCTGAATAGTTCATAAAGCTCCCGCCACTCATTCATCTGAAGGTTCGGGTTGAATTCGATATATTTGAAAAGACGCCTGTTTACGAAGCGTTCACACAAATCACTCAGAATCGGATCATCCTCATCCATCCACGTCTGGAAATAGTACATGACTACATTCTCATCCAGTGCCAGGTACTCCTTCAACGTAGGAGAGCCTTCGAAGAAAGAGAGGAAATGGACAGGTTTCAATTTGAATTCATAATGGTTCTGGTACAACTCCTTGGCGCGGTGAAGGATTTTCGATAAAATCACTTCGGCACTCCGGGTCACCGGGTGGAAATATACTTGCCAATACATCTGATACCGACTCATTATGTAATCCTCGACCGCATGCATACCACTTTCTTTTATCACGACCTGGTCCTCCATCGGGCGCATCACCCGGAGAATCCTCTCCATGTCGAAATGCCCGTAGCTCACACCTGTAAAGTACGCATCCCGCTGCAAGTAATCCATCCGATCCGCATCGATCTGACTCGAGATCAGGCTGACGACGAGTTTATCGGAATATGTCTTATTGATGACGTCCGCCACCTTCTTCGGAAATCCTTCTTCCACATGCGTAAGAATACGGTTCACTTCGGTATCACCCAGAAGAATCTCCTGAGTGAAGTCTTCATGGTCGAGCTTGAAGACCTTTTCGAATGAATGGGAAAACGGTCCATGGCCCAGGTCATGTAAAAGAGCCGCACACAAGCATAACAAACGCTCTTCTTCATTCCAATGCTCACGATCACGGAAATTCTCCAGGATCCGACGGACGATTTCATAAACGCCCAGAGAATGATTGAAGCGGCTGTGCTCCGCTCCGTGAAACGTAAGGTACGTCGTTCCGAGCTGCTTCACACGGCGCAGTCGCTGGAACTCACGGGAACCGATCAAATCCCATATAACACGGTCCCGCACATGAACATAGCGATGGACCGGATCTTTGAACACCTTTTCTTCTTCTAATTTTTCGTCGCGATAAGCCATTGTTCTGCTCCATTCCTTTTTGTTCAGTATATCCCCTTCTCGTCTGGAAAAAAACGTCTTGACAACCGCAAGAAACAGCAGACTCCGCTTGTCTTCCCCATCCTCCCCGAAACAAAAAATTTTTTGCTATAATAAGGCCAGACTGAACGAAGAAGGAGAACGTTTCATGACACCATCTATTTTATATCAGCCAACCTATCGAATCGTCGACCACAGCGATCCTGATGTCCATACATCCGCCCTGCCCTCTTTCGCCTATGACGACACGCTCGCCACCTCTGTCGGAGAAGGAGAAAGCCCTGCTGTCGCCAGACTATGGGTTCATCCGAAAACCGTTGTGCTCGGAATTCCGGATGCCCGCCTCCCCTATATCCAGGAAGGCATCGACTACCTGCACAGTCAGGGGTATGATGCTGTCGTGCGTAATTCCGGGGGCCTTGCTGTCGCCCTTGATGAAGGGGTCCTCAACCTGTCGCTCATCTATAAAGAAACGAAAGATGTGAACATCCACGGTGGATATGACGTGATGGTCGATTTCATCCGCTCGTTGATTGATACCGACATCGACGTGTATGAAATTACACGCTCCTATTGCCCGGGAGACTATGATTTAAGTATCAACGGAAAGAAATTCGCCGGAATCTCCCAGCGCCGCGTCAAAGGCGGGTTTGCTGTGCAGATCTACCTAGATGTAACCGGAAGTGGAAAAGAACGGGCAGAGCTGATCCGTTCCTTTTATGACATAGCGAAAAAAGAGGAAGAGACGAAGTTCACCTACCCGGATATCGACCCGGAAGTCATGGCTTCTTTGAATGAACTGCTCGACGAACAGATGACGATGGAAACGATCATCACCCGTATTACCGACAAACTACGCGACTACAGCGAGGAAATCGTCTCTTACCCCCTCACGGAAAAAGAGGAACAGTGGCTCGACAAACGCACGAAGCAGATGGTGGATCGTAACAAAAAGTTTTTGGAAGAATAATTAAAGCAAAGTCCCCGCTCAGAAGCATCTATCGTAAAAACACAAAAAGAGCGTGATACCAGCCTATCAGGTGCTGACATCACGCTCTTCTATTATTCAATATTATTCAGCAGACTGCGCTGCCGTAATAATAGCAAGCTTATATACATCGTCTGCATTACAACCACGGGACAAATCGTTCACCGGCTGGTTCAATCCTTGAAGAACCGGTCCAACCGCGTCGAAGTTACCGAGACGCTGGGCAATCTTGTACCCGATGTTCCCTGCTTCAAGACTCGGGAAGATGAACGTATTCGCCTGGCCTTCCAGCGGGGATTCCGGTGCTTTCTTCTCGGCTACAGATGGAACGAATGCTGCATCGAATTGGAATTCACCGTCGATAAGAAGGTCGCTTCTCTGTTCTTTCACGATGCTAAGTGCTTCTTCCACTTTTTCCGTTTCCGGAGATTTCGCAGAACCTTTTGTGGAGAAGCTCAACATAGCGACACGTGGATCCACATCGAAAAGCTTCGCCGTATCCGCACTTGCCATTGCGATTTCCGCGAGATCCTGGCTGTCCGGGGAAATGTTGATGGCGCAGTCGGCGAAAACATATTTCTCTTCATCGCGTACCATAATGAATACGCCAGATGTCTTCTTGATGCCTTCCTTCGTCTTGATGATCTGAAGCGCCGGACGTACCGTGTCCGCTGTAGAGTGGACCGCGCCGCTCACAAGACCATCCGCTTCGTTCATATAAACGAGCATCGTACCGAAGTAGTTGCCGTTTTTCAGGATGTCTCTCGCCTGTTCGTCGGTCGCTTTTCCTTTACGGCGCTCTACGAAGCTTTCTACCATCGCATCGAATTTCTCGTAATTGTCAGGATCTACGATAGTCGTGTTGCTGACGTCGACTCCATACTCTTCTGCTTTCTGTGTCACTTCTTCTTTATTTCCGACTAGTACAGGTTCTACATAACCTTCCGCTCCAAGTTTACTCGCAGCTGCCAAAATCCGCTCATCCATCGCTTCCGGGAAAACGATACGCTTTCCCTGACCTTCGATTTTCCCTTTCAATGTATCAAAAAGATTACTCATGTGTACCCCTCCTGTTTTGAACTCTGTACCATATGATAAAACCTGCAATCCAAAAAGAAAAGCGATTCACTGTGACTTTTTCAAAGCAAACGGTTCCAATTTTCTTATTCCCTACTACTGCTTCATATATGTGACAGAAAACGGAAAACTTCTTTACAGAAAAGGTCTTCACATGCCTCACAGGAACAGGTGTGTTATATTGGAGAAGGATTAAAGGATTATCTTTTTAAAAGGAGCGATTCGACTATGCCAGAACCGGTAGTGACAATGGATGGCTGGTACGCCCTGCATGATTTCCGTACGATGGACTGGACAGCTTGGAAATATGCCAGTGCCGAAGAGCGGGATCAGGCCATCAGCGAATTCCAGGCACTTATAGAGGAATGGGAAACGAAAGAAGAAAACCGCGAAGGAAGCCATGCGGTTTATACGATCGTCGGTCAGAAGGCCGATCTGATGATGATGGTTCTCCGTCCGACGATGGAAGAACTGAATGACATCGAGACAGCTTTCAATAAATCGAAGCTCGCAGAATTCATGACGCCGTCGTATTCCTACGTTTCCGTCATTGAGCTCTCGAACTACATGGGTGGCGACCAGAATCCGGAAGACCCGGAAATCGAAGGCCGCCTGAAGCCGAAACTCCCGAAATGGGAACACATCTGCTTCTACCCTATGGATAAACGACGTGAAGGAAATGACAACTGGTACGTGCTCGAAAAAGACGAACGCGCCAAGCTTATGTATGAACACGGCATGACCGGACGACAGTACGCCGGGAAAATCCGCCAGTTCATCAGCGGCTCCATAGGTTTCGATGACTGGGAGTGGGGCGTTACGCTATTCGCCCACGACGTGCTTCAGTTCAAGAAGCTCGTATACGAGATGCGTTTTGACGAAGTGACTTCCCGTTACGGGGATTTCGGTTCCTTCTATATAGGAAACCTTCTGACAAAAGAAAGAGCGGAGTCGTTCTTCGCTGTATAAATGAATGAAGCCTGAACAATCGCTACGCGGTTGTTCAGTTTTTTTGTGCTCATAGTAGGATGACTCATCGTTATTTGAGATAAATCCTTCACTTTTTGAGACAAACGATGAAGAAGTTGAGATAAAAAGAATTTTTTTGAGATAACGGACAAGAAATTTGAGATAAATCCAAAAAAATTGAGATAACCCAGCCAGGGTTTCTCCGCTTTTCTTTGTCCAGTTGCGACACCTAGCCCCCAGCGACATAAGCAGGCCGGTTTCTGAGAAAGGAAAAGCGCCTTTCGTCTGACCGGCCTGCTTATGACAGAGTTTCTAAGCGGGAATCTACCGCTTTTCTTTTCATATCTCCCAAGCAGGGTCATATACATACAAGAGAAAGGGAGGTGACCGGATGGCGGTTGTCCCTTACAACGAAGCTGACGTGAAGTTGCTGGCAAGACTGATGCGGGCAGAAGCGGAAGGCGACGGGAAGCTCGGGATGCTGATGGTCGGTAATACCGGCGTCAACCGGGTACGGGCGGACTGCACGGACTTTGGCGGAATCCGTTCGATACGGAACATGGTCTATCAGAGTCCGGGCGGGTTTGAAGCGACGCAGAAGGGATACTTTTATCAGCGGGCCCGCCAGCAGGATATCGACCTCGCCCGTCAAGTACTCCGAGGCGGAAGATACCACCCGGCGACCAATTCTCTCTGGTTCTTCATGCCGTCAGGAAGTTGTCCTGCCCAATGGTTCGGGCAATGGAACACCGGGCGCTTCAAGTCCCACTGCTTTTTCGCACCGACCGCGGCCGAGTGCCCGCGGGTATTTTGACGATAAGGAGGACGAAACATGGATCCGATGTATTATGGGGGGTATCCGAACTATCCGGGAGGCTACCCTTCCCAGCAGAGCATGGGTATGAGCATGGGGCAAATGCCTCAAGGTCAGCCCCCTCGAGAAGAAGAGTCGTATATCGAGAACATTCTTCGCATGAACCTGGGTAAAATAGCGACCGTGTACATGACGTTCGGAGAAAGCGAGAAATGGAACTCGAAAATTTTCAAAGGGCGCGTCGAAGCAGCAGGAAGAGACCACCTGATTCTGAGCGATCCTCAGACAGAGAAACGATACCTTCTTCTCATGATCTACCTCGACTACATCACATTCGATGAAGAAATCAATTACAGCTATCCATACAATAATACCCCGAGGTGAAACCGATCCACTCGAAATTGGAAGAATGGCAGGGCTTCCTCCTTCTATTCATCGGGGCTGGAAGCATTCTTGTCATCTTCAACTGGAGAACCCTGTGGTTGTACGCCCTGCTTTTCTATACCGTCAGTGTGAGCATCGGGCTCGACGGTCTGTTCCTCTATCAAAAAAAACAGCTGAACGGAAGTATCCGTCAGCTGCTCCAGGCGTTCCTGCTGTTTCTTTTTACGACCCTTTGGTTTCTTACAATACTTTTATAGCTGCGTAACCGAGAAGTACCCAGCCGATGAGAAAAGCGACACCACCGAACGGTGTAATCATCGCCAATGTCTTCACGCCGGTCAGCGCATAGGCATACAGGCTTCCGGAGAACAGAAGGATGCCTGCGAAAAACAGCCAGCCGGCACCCGTAAGCATGCCACTCGCTTCTTTACCGAGAAGTAGCGCGGTGATGAACAGGGCCATCGTGTGGAACATCTGATAGTTCACCGCTTTCTCCCATTGGCCGAGACTCTTCTCTGATAGTTTCCCTTCGAGGCCATGTGCCCCGAACGCTCCTAGCGCCACAGCCAGAAAGCCGTTGATTGCTCCTAGTAATAAAAACAGTTTCATGTCCTATCCCCCTAACTCGGCTTCACGCCGAGAGCTTCAATTGCACGTATGCAACAGTTCTTGTTAAAAGTCTAATAGAGAAGATCCGTTAGCGTCGTCATCGTCCGGGTCTTCTTTTTTCTTTTTCGATGACGGAGGGTCTCCGCCCATCATTTTCCGGATTTCGGCAGCTGTCGGTTCCGTGTTGCTCCCGCTCGTGATGGATGTCCCTTTTTCAGAAGAAGTGCTTTCTTCCTCTTCCAAAAGCAGATCGCACAACATTTTCACCGCACGGACATGCTCCCTCATCCGCGAAGTGTCCCCGTGCTTCGCCATCGCTTCCTGCACTTCTTTATTCATACGTTCAAGCATTTGCTGATTTGAAATCGTCACTTGTGACACGCCCTTTCCTACGACATTTTATCATATTGGAAAAGCGGAAGCACCCCGTTTAGAAACCTCAGTCATAAGTAGACAGGTCAGACAAAAGTGATCTTTCTTTTTTCTGATCCTGTCTACTTATGGCTCGGGTTTCTGGGTGATGTAGCTAGACTGAGAAAGTGAAGACACCTTGTTCAGCTCTTCTCGCATAAGTAAAAATCCCTCTAAAGAAACGCTCTTTTTCTTTATAAGGGATTTTTACTTATGTCGCTAAGAGCTAGGTGGCGCAACTAGATTGGAAAAGTGGAATCACACACAATCACCCATCAAAAAAATGCCCTCTCTATTGAAGAAAGGGCATCTCTTTTTCACCTATTACAAACTGCTGACGAAAATGATCAGGATCACGACCGGAACGATGAATTTCACAATCCCGTACCAGGTGCTTCCCATCAGATCGTCCTTCAGGTCCACAGCTTTCAAAGCAGTGGCCTTCTTGAAATACCAGCCTACGAACAATGCCATCGATAGTCCCCCGAGCGGAAGTAGGATATTCGAGGCGATGTAGTCCATCGAATCGAGAATATTCTTCTCTCCGATCGGCGTTACGTCTGACCAGATCCCGAACCCGAGAGAAACGAAGATTCCGAAGAAGAACATGATGGAACCTACGATGATGCTGGATTTCTTCCTTGACCAGCTGAACAGTCGCATGAAATAAGCTGTCGGTACTTCGAGAATCGAAATCGCCGAAGACAACGCAGCCAGCGATAGCGCGAAGAAGAAAATCAGTCCTACGATTCCTCCAAGCGGCATCTGTTCAAATATCGTCGGCAGTGTAATGAATACGAGAGGCGGTCCCGAAGAAGGATCGATGCTGAAAGCAAAGACCGCCGGGAAAATCACGAGACCGGAAATAACAGCGAAGAATGTGTCCATCAGTCCGATACCGACAGCGGCTCCCGGCAACTTTTTATCATCCGAAAGATAACTTCCGTACGTCAACAACGCCCCCATCCCCAGACTAAGGGAGAAAAAGGCCTGCCCCAGCGCCTGAACATAAATCGACGGCTGGGAAAACGCGGACCAGTCCGGCTGGAACAAAAACGCCAGTCCTTCCATCGCTCCATCGAGAGAGAGACTGAAAACAGCAAGCACGATAAGAAGAAGAGCCAGCAGCGGCATGAATATCTTATTCGCCGTCTCAATTCCCTTCTTCACCCCACTCACTACGATGAAGATCACCATCGCCATGAACAACGCCGTCCAGAACAGCGGCTGCCATCCCTGGGAAATGAATCCTCCGAATACTGCACCGAAACCGGCCTCGGCAGGAGCCTCGAAGAAATTTCCTGTTACATAATTAAAGAAATAATACAGCGACCATCCGGCGACGACCGCGTAAAAACTCAAAATCAAAAAGGCACTGAAAATCCCGAAGAATCCGGTGAAGAACCACGGCGTTTTCGGTGCGAGCTTCTGATAGGACCCTACGACATCACTTTTCGCTTTGCGTCCGATACTGACTTCCGTCAAAAGAAGCGGAATTCCGATCAGGAAAACACAACCTAAGTATAAGAGCAAAAAAGCTCCGCCTCCATTGTTACCGGCGACAAACGAAAAGCGCCATATATTTCCTAAGCCTACAGCCGATCCCATCGCTGCAAGCATGAACCCGAGTTTCGTTCCCCATTGTTCACGAGCCATATGAAACCTCCTCCACAATAAATATGCCTCATCATACCACACATTTCCCCCTGTTACGACACGTTTCAGATAATTTCAACTACTTCCTTTTTCAGGGTATTAAAGGTTTGGACAAAAATGCCGATACTAAGACTCAGGTAGGAATAATTATATAAGCCAAAAGATATAAGGGGGACGTTTGTATCATGTGGAAAAACTTGAGCATCGGGAAAAAATATGGCATAGGGTTCACCATCACCATCGCTCTGTTCGCCATCGCTATCATTCTTGTATTCATTCAGCTCCAATTTGCAAAAGACGAGGTGACCATCCTCAATGAAAAGGGGATGACGGCAGTAGAGGTATCTGAAATGGCTTCCCTCGCCCGCTCCAAAGACATTCGGGTGGCTGATTACATAGAAAGTCCTTTGCAGGCATATGTCAACCAGTTTGAAGACAGACGGCAGACCTTCAATGAATTGCAAGCGGAGTACCAGAGTTTTTATGAAGGTACCGACCTCGAGGATGTATTCAATAATATCAGCGACATGGATTCACAAGTGAACAACCTATTCCTGAATAAAATCGTCGGCAACTTGAGCAATGAAGGGGAAGTGGAAGCAGCCCGGGCCAGAATCCAGACGCTACGAGGGAATCTGGTGGAGCAACTCAATACCCTTCAATACGCTGCAGAGGAAGATATGGCCAATGCGAATACCTCCACAGGAAACGCAATTCAGTCGACCCTTATGACGCTGGTGATTGCAGGAATCATCGCCCTTGTCATCGGATCGCTTATCATGGCAGTCGTCTCACGCATGGTCCGCAAGAATATGAATGCTCTTGTTCAAAAAGCCGATCAGATTGCAGATGGAGAATTGTATCATGAAGACTTCGATTACGACAGTAAGGATGAAATCGGACAGCTCGGGGCTTCCATCAATGCTATGAAAGGAAACTTGCAGCAACTGATCCGTGAAATCTCCACTCTTTCCAATCAAGTCGAAGAACAGAGCCGCGAGCTAAGTCACTCGTCTGCAGAAGTGAAAGAAGGGTCGGAACAGATTGCTTCCACGATGCAGGAGTTGTCTTCAAGTTCCGAGCAGCAGGCCTCCGATGCTTCGAACCTTTCCGAAATGATGTCCACACTCACAAGGAAGATCCGAAGTGCCAATGACGAAAGTTCCAAAGTCTCCACCGAAGCGAAAGGTGTGCTGGATAACTCGAATCACGGGAAAGAGCTGATGGATACGTCCGTTACTCAGATGAGAGAAATCCACTCCGTTATGCAGCAGGCGGTCGAACGCGTGCATCGTCTGGACAAACAATCCGGCGAAATCTCGAAACTCGTTCAGGTGATCCGGGATATCGCTGACCAGACGAATCTGCTCGCCCTGAACGCAGCGATTGAAGCGGCGCGCGCCGGAGAGCACGGAAAAGGATTCGCCGTCGTTGCAGAGGAAGTGCGCAAATTGGCAGAACAGGTGTCGGATTCCGTTGGTGAAATCACCGGTATGGTAGACGGCATCCAGACAGAATCCAAAGAAGTCTCACAATCTCTTGAAACCGGCTATAATCAGGTGGAAGAAGGGACGACGCACATGGAAGAAACAGGAGCCACCTTCTCAGAAATACAGACGTCGATCGGGGATATGGTTGCGAGTATCGATGTCATCTCTTCCAACCTTGACGATATTGATGAAAGCACATCGAATATGAATCAATCGATCGAAAGCGTCGCTTCTTCTTCAGAGGAAGCGGCAGCAGGCGTCGAAGAAACGACCGCCTCCGTTGAACAGTCCAACAGCTCCATGGAAGAAGTCAGCAGGAGATCCGGAGAACTTTCGGATATGTCCAATCGTCTGAGCGGGCTTGTCGGCCAGTTCCGTCTTGATGACTCGAACGCTTCTATAGAAGAGCAACCAGAGGAAGAAACAGAAGAAGATGAAGAAAAATGGGATCATCCGGCTTAAGAAGTGGTGGTCACGGTAGTTTATCCGGCATAATTTCAAACGCACAATCAGGAAACCGTCACATAAAATCCGTTATGCACCACTTCCTGTGACGTTCCATCACCTAATACGTCATAACTATTTTTATCAGCTTTAGGCGAGAAGACTCCCTCCTCAACGACGTAGGGGGGAGATGAATCGCCTTCGGACGAGGAGACATCTTTGATGGTATCCGATGTCCGACAGAAATATATTTTTTTGACCTAAAAACGAACATACATTCTCGTTTTTGGGGTATATACCTCTATCAAGCATTCACGCTAGAGGAGAAGGAGGCAGCGATATGGTTCACAAAGCATATAAGTTCCGTATCTATCCGAATAAAACGCAGGAGATACAAATCGCAAAAACCATCGGCTGCTCTCGCTTTGTCTTCAATCATTTCCTCGAAGCATGGACTACGACCTACAGGGAAACGGGTATAGGGATGTCTTACCGTGCCTGTTCGAAACAACTGCCAGCTTTGAAACAGGAACGTCCCTGGCTGAAAGACGTGGACAGTATCGCTGTCCAGACCAGTGTCCGGCACCTGGCCGACAGTTTTCAGCGCTTCTTCAGGAAACAAACCCAAGCCCCACGATTCAAATCCAAAAAGAACCCGGTGCAATCCTATACGACGAAACATACGAATGGCAACATCGCGATTCTAGACAATAAAATCAAGTTGCCAAAGTTAGGGCTCGTCCGTTTCGCCAAAAGTCGGGAGGTGGAAGGACGGATCCTGTCCGCGACCATCCGACGGAACGCTGTTGGTAAACACTTCGTTTCTATTCTTACAGAAACGGAGGTCGAAGCGTGGCCGAAAACCGGGACCACCGTCGGGATTGACGTCGGTTTGAAAACCTTCGCCGTTCTTTCGGATGGGACCATCCATGAGATCCCCCATGTCTTCAGATCGTTGGAGATGAAACTGGAAAAGGCGCAGAAGAAATTGTCCAGACGCTATGAACAGGCGAAAAAAGATGGAAAGCCCCTGCATGAAGCGAAGAACTATCAGAAACAACGACGGAAGGTCGCTCGTATACACGAAAAAATCAAAAATATCCGCACCGATGTCCTGCACAAGTTCAGTACCGACATCGTCAAAAACCACGACGTGATCGGGATCGAAGACCTGCAGGTAAGCAGCATGGTGAAAGACAAGAACCTGGCCAGAGCCATCAGTGACGTCAGCTGGTCTACCTTCCGTGACATGCTTGCCTACAAAGCAAAATGGTACGGGAAACATCTCATCGTCGTGGGAAGAACCTTTCCTTCCAGTCAATTATGTTCTTGTTGTGGCTATCAGAACAAAGCAGTAAAAGATCTAGGGCTCCGGACATGGGCATGTCCTTCCTGCGGGACCCATCATGACCGGGACCTGAACGCAAGCAGGAACATCGAGGCGGAAGCGATCCGCCTTCAAACTCTAACCGGTGGGACGCCGGGGTTCGCTTAGGTGGCATCTGTTCGATAGAACGGAGGTTCTAAGAATCCCCCACCTCTTAGCGAATGCGTAGGTGGGGGTAGTTCAACAGGGATTTTGTAGTAAGGGATCTCTAAAAACATTCCATAACATACCCAAGAAACAAAAGAAGCTGTCTCTCCTATCTAGGAAAGGCAGCTTCTTTTCACTATCTTATACCCCTGTTGTCGGAGGACCTTCGTCTTTCTCTTCATGAAGCTTCTCCAGACGCTCCACGCGAGCTTCGAGCTCCCGGTAATCTTCTTCCGGGACAAATCCCAATTCCTTCACACGTTCCTTCATCATCGCTCGTGACTGATTCGTCCAGTCCCTGTCGACGGATTCTCCTTTTCGGACCCATTCGTCCATGAGCGATTTCGCCTCTTTCGGAGTCATCTCTCCTTTGTCGACCATATCCTGCACCATTTTCTCAAAACGTTCCTTCCCACTGACAGCGGCACCGATCCCTAAATGGAACCCGCGCTTCAAAAGATTGTTCATCATACTACCATCCTCCTACGTAATATTTTTGATCATCCTTACATGCTTCATGGAAAACAATAGCGTCCCGGCGAAACCGAGACCGGAAATGGTGTAGAACACCCAAACGGGAACCTGTTCCCAGGCCGGTGGCATAAGAAAAGACAGGAAGAGAGTCACAAAAGCAATAACAAATGAAATCCCGGCATAAAAGAAATAGTAGTGGTGTAATAACTGATGCTGCTGTTTTGTTCTCTGCCACTCCCTTTCTCTGTCTCCGTCTTCGAGATACTCGATGATAGCCCTCGGAAGAGACAGAAGGGGTTGAGAGGTTTCTTTGACTATGTTTTTATAAAAACCGAATTTCGACTGGTTCCCTGTCATCCATTCATTGATGACAGGTTTTCCCCAGGCTACAACGTCCATCTGTGGATAGACGACCATGAGCACTCCGAGAATCATCGACATCGCCCTACCAAGAAATGCGTAGTCAGCAGGTAGCTGGATCGGCTGTCCTTTTACGAAATCCTGAAGATCCTCCAGTATTTCGTTCATGACCGTAGCATCCATATTGCTCATATCTTCGCTCAAATACATGGAGAGGAGGCGGCGCATCATTTTCTTCATCGCTTCGGTATCAGCGTCATCCAAAAGGAAATCCATATCTCTGAGAGAATCGACGACCCGGTCGTAATCGTCCATGATGAACCCTTCGATCATCGAACGAATGGCATCGACATCTTCCCTTTTCACCTTGCCGACCATACCGAAGTCGAGAATAACGACTGTGCCGTCTTCTTTTACCATTATATTTCCCGCGTGGGGGTCTGCATGAAACATACCCGCATTGACGAACTGTTCCACACATAGATCGAAAAGCGTCCGTGCAAGTCTCTCCCTATCAAGGTTATGTCTTTTCAGGAAAGATATATCCGTGATTCTTGCACCTTCCACCCATTCCATGACCAGGACACGCCCGGTAGAAAACTCCGTGAAATATTCCGGAATATAGACGTTACTATGATCCTCGAATCGCTTCCTGAAATAGTTCCCGTTCTCAAGCTCCATTGTGAAGTCCAGTTCGTTACTCATCACCGCAACGACTTCTTTGTATAGAGAGGGGAGATCAGCTTTCTTTCCGAAGATAGTGAAACGATTGAGCATCCAAAATACTACCCTCATCGCTTTGAAATCGGTCTGGAAGATTTCCCTCACCCGATATCGCTGGACTTTAACAGCGACTGGAGTGCCATCATGCAAGTACGCTTTGTACACTTCTCCGATGGAAGCTGAAGCGACAGGCTCTTCCTCAATAGAAGCGATACTGGACTCGAGGGATTGTTGCCAATCTTCTTCTATGATTTCTTTGGAATAAGAAAACGGCACAGGCTGCACCCGGTCGACCAATCCTTCGAGTTCCCGTATAAACGAGGCAGGAAGAAGGTCTCCCCGAGAACTCAGAAACTGTCCGAACTTAATAAGCAGCCCTCCGAGATAAACGGCGCGCTGTCTATATTCCGTGGCCATATCCTTCAATAGGACTTCCCACTTTCTTTCCGTTTCCTGATCCCAGATACGATTCAGCTTCTGGAACCAGAACATTTTCCATAAAAACTTGAACGTCATCCAGATGATGACATACATGCGGTAGATTCCTATGTATTTCTTAGACTCCACTCTGTATCCCCCTTCCCCTCTCTATCTGTGTATCTTACCCTCTTCCCTATTCTCATCTCATTCAACCGTAAAAAAACTTCAAATTGAATCATCCGATCTTATTTTTTACAGTATTTTCTTTTTTGTGAGATGAAGGAATCACACATTCTTCAAATTTCCATCTTTTTTTATGGTAAAAAAATCCTCACCCCTTCATCACAAGGTAATTACTGGTACTTTTTGATTATTGATGGAATTTTGATAATTTTTAAAAAATTATTCATAATAGGTTTCGCATTGAAAATTCTTACAGGGGGTTACAGGAATGAGGAAACTATCCACTTTATTGACTGCCGGTGCGCTATCGCTGGCGCTTGCTGCTCCGACAGTGAGTGCTGAAACCGATTCTCCGGACTATGAGAATTGGAACAAAGATCGCTACAGCGATAAGATCGACATCGACGGAGCGCTGCAGAAGAAATCCGAACAGGAAGGATTTGAGCAGCAAGCGATCGAAACGATCAAAGAAAATGCAGAAAACGTCAATTTCAACGAGGAAGAAGGTTCTGAAGAAGGAAGCGGTGATTCCCACTTTACATACGACGGGGGGACGAAACAGTTTCTGGACAGAGACCTCGGTTTCAAGGAATACACCCTGCGCAGCGTAGGGGATCATGCGGAAGTATGGGTAGCGAACGACCTTTCCTTCCCTGAAGGGGATCCACGCTCAGCTCATACGATTACACAGGAACAGGTCGATAAACTTACTGAGGAATTCGACTCCAACATTTATCCGAAAGCTACGGATTTCTTCGGGAAGCAGGACCCGCTTGATGGCACAAATGCTGTGCTTGAAGATCTCGGCGTCGTGCCTGAAGGGTATTATGCAACGGAAGACGATGAAAAAATAACGATTCTCGTCAACAATATCAAAGACGATAACTATAACGATCCGGAGTATCCGTTCTTTGTCGCCGGTTACTTCTGGCAGACGGTTGAAATGTATACGGACCGCAATATCATCAACATCGATTCCCGCGACTGGGACGAGCGTCTGGAGGAAACGTTCTTCTCTACGACGATCCATGAATTACAGCATCTGATCCATGCGGATTATGATAGTGACGAAACATCCTGGCTCAACGAAGGGATGTCCACCTTCTCCGAATACCTGGGTGGTTATGGAGTGAGCACTGGATCGGTCAACTTCTTCCTCGATCATCCGGAAAACTCGCTCACCGCTTGGGACGAACATGTGAATGCCGAGACAGGACCTGAAACGATCGCCGACTATGGTCTTGTACAGCTGTTCACCCTTTACAATTACGAGCAGTTCGGCCAAGAGTTGATCCGCTCTGTTGCTACAAGTGGCGTCAACAGTATCGAAAGTTTTGAACAGGCGTATGAAGAATTCGGTATCAACAAAACGTTCGAAGAAGTATACCAGGACTTCACTTCCGCACTCGTCATGGATGATAACAAATTCAAAGGCGGTAAGTACGGATTCGAAAACGTTGACCTTCGTGAACTTCCGACTGAAGACGGTGTACGCGGGGAAACTGTGAACTTTGAATCCGCGAAGGATTTTGAAAAAGAAGGCGTTCCTGCCTGGGGTACGGACTTCAAAGAGTTCAACTTCGAGCCGGGAGACAACGTGAAATCCTTTGATTTCAATGGTGTCGACTTCCTTCCATTCCAGTGGAAATCGACAGAAGATCCGCTGAACGAAGGAAATAACGTGTTCTACAGTACGAAAGGCGATGAAATGGACAACGCGATGATTTTCGAAGCGGACCTTACCGGTCTATCGGAAGCGACGCTTTCTTTCGATCACTACCTTCAGATCGAAGAAGGCTGGGACTTCGGTATGGTACAGATATCCACCGATGGCGGCGAAACGTGGACGTCCCTATCCAACGAAAACACGACAAGTGATGTTGTGGAACAGGGATATCCGAAAATCAAGGAGAATGTACCAGGCTTTACTGGAATGACAGACTCTTTCCGCAACGAAACGTTCGACCTGTCTGAATATGCAGGAGAAGAAGTACTCGTCTCTTTCCGCTACCTGACAGACTGGGGCCATATGGAAGAAGGCTGGTATCTCGATAATATCGAAATTCCTGAAGCCGGCATTTCCTACACAGGAGACAGCACGGAAGACTTCACTTCCCAGGCAGAACTGGATGAAGAATACGTGAACTATGGCGTTTCTTTCTTCAAAGAGAAGAACAACGGGAAATATCAGGTCGTCCATGTAGATCCGTTCAATATCACAGATGAAGATGCACTTGAACTTCAACAGGTGTTCCGTCCGGGTAAAACGTACATGACTACTCATTACGCAGCACCACAGGACAGCACGGAATACGTGGATTTCGAATACGAAGTGAGCTACAAAGAAAACGGCAAGAAGAAATAAGCTGAGAAAGCCAGCCTCCGGTAGTGACCCCTAAAAGTTAGAGTTTTTATTATGAAGCTGATTTGCTGGTTTGAGTCCGGTATTGAATAGGACTTAAGCCAGCCAATTTTACTTTTACGCGTTCGTGGTTGTAGTAGTCCATGTATCCCTCGAGCTTTCTCTCAAGCTCTTCATAAGAAACCAATTCTTCTCCGTAATACATTTCCTGTTTGAGAATCCCGAAGAAATTCTCCATCGCCGCATTATCAGCGCAGTTAGCTTTCCTGGACATACTCTGGAAGATACGATGTTTCTTTAAGGTTTTCACCCACTTGCGGTGTTGGTAATGCCAGCCTTGATCA
>NZ_FNEV01000015.1 GCF_900100295.1 Salimicrobium halophilum | reverse complement strand
CAACAGCCTTCTAAGCTGTAGGTCGTAGGTTCGAATCCTACTTGGGACGCTGCTGAAAAGCCTTGTGAACACTACGTTCATAAGGTTTTTTATTTTTGCTTAGTATCTTTAGGTCTCGAAAAAGATACCAATAGGATACCATTTTAAGCTTTTTTGAAAAGGTCATTGAAATGCTTAGCGGAACTTTGCTCAGCTTCTTGTAGAACGTGTCCGTAAGTATCCATGGTTGTGCTGATCTTAGAATGGCCTAAACGCTCCTGGATGATCTTCGCATGGACTCCTTGATTAATTAACAAGGTGGCTGAGGTATGCCTGAGATCATGGAACCGTATCCTTTTCAATTCACTATTTTGTTTTTTATTCAAGAAACGTATCCATCGTTGGCTTATGGAGTCCGGTCGAAGCGGCTGACCGTATTCGTCTGAAAATAGAAAAAGGTTATTCGGCCACTTCCACAGATTATGCGTCTCTATCTTTTGCTCATATTTCAAAGCACGCAATTTCTTCAAAGCTTTCATAAGGTCTTCAGGGACAGAAACCTTTCGAGTTCTTCCTGTTTTCGTTGATTTCAATTGGAGCCCCTCTCCTATTGCTACTACTAAAGCCTGTTCGACTAATATAGCATTATTATCGAAATCCAGATGTTTACCCTCTAATGCAGCTATTTCTCCTTCACGTGCTCCGAGAACAGCGGCAGTTTGTACAATCAACTGCCAGATCGTTTCTTCATTCTCCAGCTTATTAAATAGTACGCGAGATTCTTCCAAGGAATAAACTTCAGATTTCTTGTGCGTCACCTTCGGAATCTTTACATTCTCGCATGGATTACGGTCAATTAACTCCCACTCTTCAGCCACTTTAAATAAAGCGTTCAGAGCCTTGTATATGTTTTTTATACTGCTTGAGGATAAATACCCTTCCTTGCCATCCAAACGCTTACCAGGTTGCTTTAATTCATCGAAATAATTGACGATATGAATTTTCTTCACGTCTTTTATTTTCATGGGACCGAACTCAGGTAGTAAGCGTTTCTCAAAAATTCTTTTCGTTTCATTTAGCATGCGAATGCCATAATGATCTTTAGCGAACTTGTTGAGCCATTCCTCATAAAAATGTTCAAACGATAGCTTGGTCGCATCCGTTAACTGCTTTGATAAAACTTCTGCTTCAAATAGTGCTAACTTTTTCTTCGCTTCAGTTTTATTCTTAGCTGAAACAGTCCTATTCTTCTTCTTGCGTTTTTTCCCAACGTACCCTAATTCTACGGTCAGTTTGTACTTACCCTTGGATACCTCCCTGTAACTAGCCATTTACATCCTCCTTTATAATCAGAACTCTTCGAACCATTCCACTACACCTAACGGGTCGAATATAATACGATATCCTTCAACATCCACGTAATGCCCGTATTTCTCTTTATACTTCTGAAGAGCAGCTTCAAGAAATTCTTCGGTCACTCCCAAAAAGTCAGCAAATTCATGCTTGTTCCTTATATACTGGTGATGACCTTCGATTATCTTGTAAAGCGGTATAAGTCTCTCGTACGCCCAAAGACGAGCGAGCATTTCTTGTTTCACGTTAACTACTTTCTTTTGATTAAGTATATTCCCAGTAGTTCTATGGTGGTGTCCTATTTCTTCAGCTAAGATACAGTATTTGTGAGGATAGGAAGGTAAGTGCTTGTCAATCCATATGACATTATCTGCATACAATCCTTTAATGTTACCTCTGATCTCTTCCTCGTATACGTCTATGCCCAGGGAATATGCTTCTGATAAAAGCTTTTCATACAACATTAATTATCCCCCTGGTTCTTCTGTCTTTTCAGTTTAACGAATTCTTTAAACCGTTCGATTTCCTCCATTTCTTCCTCCGTCCACTCTTCTTCATGGTGAGCAGCTATTGTTTCTATTTCCGGATCTTCCGTCCGACCAAGCAGATAGTCTGTAGAGACATTAAAATAATCAGCAACTTTCTCGAGTCTGTCAGAAGAAGGTTTGTTCTTCTTCCATGAATACATAGAATTGCGACCGAATCCGACCTTATCTTCTAATTGAGCTACTGTGATTCCCCTTTTTTTACAAAGTTCTTTAACCCTATCAAACACTGTCATATCAATCATCCTCTGGAAGCCAGAACGATTCAATTAAAGATTTTTGTAGAAATTTAGTTGACTTCTACAAAGTTCTTTAATATACTTTGTTCATAAGCTAATTAGTTAGCTAAAAAAGAGTACAAAAAAGACTACCTTTACAAAAGCATTTTACCCGTTCCCCAACGTTAAAATGTGCGCTTACAGGCTTTTTTAAGTCTTATTTAGCTATGTCTTTAGTCTATAATTTTCTTTAATTTAAGTCAATGCTTATTAAAGAATTAGCTAACTTTTTAGCTTATTTTATTAAAGAAAGAGGGTGTAATCATGTCAAAAGACTTGGCGGCGCGTGTTAAGAACGAACTATTCAGGCGAGATATGCGTCAGAAAGATCTTGCTGAAATGCTAAATGTATCAAGTGCTTACGTTTCCGATATCATTCACGGTCGCAGAAGTGGAGAAAAAGCTCAGAAACACATTAAACAAATTTGCAAAATCTTAGATATCAACAAGAAGGTGGTGTGAATGAAGAGAACGGATGTGAAGGGGCTTGTTAAATATTTAGAGGAGACAGGAAACAAGTTATCCAAATCGTTCATTTACCGTCTCGTGAAGCAGAACAGGATTCCTCATAAAAAGATTGGATCAAAAATTATCTTCGATATCGATTCTATTGAGAGATGGTTAGATCCAGAAAGCGAGGAGGGACAAGATGACCCAGAATCAACGACATAGTGTTATCCATTTCACTTTATGGATACTGTCACTCGTGTTTCTGTACTGGTCGTTGGTTAGCAATCTATGAAAGGAGGGGTGACGATGATCGGACGCAACGCATGGACAATGGACCAGCAAATGACAACTGGTGAAATGTACGGGTATCAGAAACGCCTTATCGATATCTTGAATGGTAACAATACCAATCGCGATGTAAGGCTCGCACACCTGATGACAGACCTGGAACGGACTTTCCACATTCCAATGATGCATAAGGCGGCTTTCAATGAAGCGAATCCGCATTTGATGGAACTGTACAAAACAGTATCGGAAGAAAGGAGCCTTTGAATGAAAGACATCGAGCACCCGGAAATAAGCAGAGTCAATCGCACCGGGCTGAATAACTGGAAGGACGATAACCTTTTCGGGTATGACGCGGGAGACAATGAAGTATTCGTCGGTGATGAAATCTACTGGTTTGATGAAGAGGAATTCTACTTGAAAGAAACGCTTAATGAAGCCGGTCAGCTAATGGCCACTAGGCATGGCGGTCAACTGAAAATAGCCGGTATCAGTATTTGAAGCTGTTTATCCTATATGGGAGGTGAGAAAAGATGCAATGTATCCGATGCCAGCGCACACCCGCACAGATTGAAAGGTATGCGAAGGAAGCATTTGAAATGGAGATGTCTCCGCATGAATATGTCCGGATGGATGTTGAAACGTACCATCCACATTCAGATATGTTCTGCTGTCATGAGTGCTACGCCGATCTCGGCTATCCACTATACACGGATTTGGTCGGGTGGTACGAGAACGTTATTCCATTACGAAGGGAGGCTTGAAGATGAAACGATTTAAAACTCAACTGGTTGAAACATTGAAGACGATCGACCGCAACATCCAACACGCAACCAGTGAAGAAGCACTCGCAATCCTGCTCAACGCAAAAGCGACCACCTTAGCTGCACTTCAAAAATATGAGCATTAAAAAAGACCACGCTGCAACGTGGCCTACCAAAAAAGATATAACCTATCTTTACTATATCACATCAGGAGGCACCTATCTATGGAAATTAAAGTGAAGATCGATGCAGAAGGACTGGAGTCAGCGATTCATACGCTTGCTCAGGTTCTCGGAAACTTTGAATACCCGGTAAATCTACCAGAGGCTCAAAAGGATGAAGAGCCTGTAGGCAAAAATAAACCAGAAACAAAGCAGGAAGCGCCGAAAGAAGAAAAAGCTCCTGCCAAAGAAGAGAAGAACGACGAGCCTGAACAGAAATCAAATTTCACGATGGATACGATCACAGCGAAAACCCGTGAATTCATCCAGGCGGATAAAGCGAACCGAGAAAAGCTGAAGAGCTTCTTATCTGAAAGAGACGTGGACAAGGTGAGTAATCTTCCGGAGAAATACTTCGATGAGTACATGGCCTTTGTCGAGGAGAACATGCAATGAGTGTAAATCACTCGGAACGCGGACACGCCTTGCTATCAGCTTCCGGGGCTCACCGGTGGCTGGTATGTACGGCGTCCCCATCCATGGAGAAAGGCATCGCAGATACGACAAGCACCTTTGCCGAAGAAGGAACGTTTGCTCACGAACTATCAGAACTCCACTTTGCTCACCTGTATCAAGGCATGACGAAACGGAAGTTCAACGCCGAACTGAAGAAACGGAAACAGAATGAATACTATTCGGAAGAGCTGCACGACTACGTGAAAGAGTACGTCGATCAGGTCGAAGAACACATCAATGAAGCGAAGGCAAGAGCTGATACGGAGCCGACGTTGATGTTCGAAGAACAACTGGACCTCAGCACCTATGTCCCGGAATCGTTCGGTACCGGTGACGTGATCGTCTATAACGGCGGGGTGCTCGAGATCATCGATCTGAAGTTCGGAAAAGGCATCGAGGTTTCGGCCATCGACAATCCTCAGCTACGGCTCTACGGGTTAGGAGCTCTTGATATCTTCGACATGATCGAAGACGTGCAGGAAGTGGCCATGACGATTATTCAGCCGCGACTCAACAATCTATCAACAGAACGACTGCCAGTGGAAGATCTGAAAACATGGGGTGAAGATTATGTACGACCACGGGCGGAAGAGGCATGGAACGAAGAAGGGTCGTTTGTGCCAGGAGAGCACTGTCGTTTCTGTAAGGTGAAGCATACCTGCAAAGCACGTGCAAACCATTACCTGAACATGAAGAACAAGCTGAAGGATCCGAACCTGCTTTCCAGTGATGAGATTGCAGACATCCTGTTTGAAGCAGATGCGGTCCAGAAATGGGCGAAAGACGTGCAGGACTACGCCCTGCAGCAAGCGAAAGATGGAAAGTCCTTCGAAGGATGGAAAGTTGTCGAGGGACGAAGCCGACGTACCTATAAGGACGAGGGGAAGATTCTCGAACTATTGAAGGACGAGCACGATGAAGACGAGCTGATTGAGAAGAAACTGCTCTCCATCTCAAAACTGGAGAAGAAGATCGGGAAGAAAACGGTCGAAGAGAAACTGAAAGACTATATCGCAAAACCACCAGGGAAGCCTGCGCTTGTTCCGGAGAGCGACAAACGACCGGAAATGAACAGTGCCGACAACGATTTTGACACCATTAATTAACGAAAAGGGAGAGATACAACTATGGCAATTTCAGCGAAACGTAACGGAACAAAAGTAATCACAGGTGAGGTTCGCGCCTCTTATGCAAAAGTCTGGGAGCCGGAATCCATCAACGGCAGTGACGAGAAATACTCGGTCAGCTTGATCATTTCGAAAGATGATACCGAAACCATCAAAGCTATTGAAGAGGCAATCGAAGAAGCGAAACAGGACGGAAAGGCAAAATTCGGTGGCAAGATTCCCAATACCTTGAAAACACCTCTCCGAGATGGAGATGAGGAACGGGAAGACGATGAAGCTTATAAAAACAGTTACTTCATCAATGCGAACCGAAACGCCAGTCAGGGGCAACCGCAGATCGTAGACGCGTATAAGAATAAGATTACAGATACGACAGCCGTTTACTCCGGTTGCTTTATCCGAGCATCTGTAAACTTCTTTGCCTTCAACACGAATGGAAACAAAGGGATCGCTGCAGGTCTCGGAAACATCCAGAAAATCCGTGACGGGGAAATGCTGAGTGGCGGATCCACTGCAGATGAAGACTTCGATGAACTGGACACAGATGATGACGACTTGATTTAAGGGCGATAGGGGGTTCTACGGAATCCCCTTTTGCTTTAGAAAAGGATGGATGTCATGACTCAGATGAGCGTGGATATAGAAACCTATTGTGACTTAGATATCAAGAAAGTCGGCGCTTATCGATACGCCGAACATGAAAGTTTCGACATTCTGATTACAGCCTTTGCGTTCGATGATGAACCGGTCCAGGTACTGAGTGAAGAGAATCAGCATGAATTCTTTGAAGCCCTGCAAAGTCCGGACGTCATAAAAACGGCTCACAATGCCAACTTCGAACGGGTCTGCTTCTCCCATTATTACGGCATAGCGATGCCCCCGGAACAGTGGCGATGCACGATGGTCGATAGTACACGCATCGGACTGCCGGCTTCTCTCGCACAAATCGCAGATGTGCTGAAACTGGATGAACAGAAAGATGCGTCAGGGAAGCAGCTGATCACCTATTTCTCGAAACCTTGTAAACCGACGAAAACGAACGGCGGTCGAACACGCAACCTTCCGGAACATAATCCGGAGAAATGGCAGGAATTCATTGATTATTGTGTGCAGGACGTAGAGACGGAACGGGCGATCCGAAAACGGATTGATGAGTTTCCGGTACCAACCTCTGAACAAAAGCTCTGGGCGCTCGATCAGCGCATCAATGACAAAGGCGTCCGGGTGGATGCGGAGTTGATGGACGGTGCCATAGTCTGTGACAAGCAGACGAAAGAAGACGTGATGCAACGTGCCAGGCAACTGACGGGTCTCGATAATCCGAACAGTCCGACACAGCTCCTCAAATGGCTACAAGAGCAGGGCGTAGATATCGAGAACCTGAAGAAAGAATCGGTGGATGTCATGCTCGAACATTATACATCTGGTGTGATTCATGAGGTGCTGAAACTGAGACAGGAGCTTTCGAAAAGCAGTGTAAAGAAATACGACCGCATGAAACAGATGGTTTGTGAGGACGAACGGGTCCGAGGCATTCTCCAGTTCTACGGAGCGTCGAAAACAGGACGATGGGCCGGCAGAGGCGTGCAGGTACACAACCTCACGAAAAACTACATGAGCCTCTCCCGTATTCGTACCGCACGGAAATTGGTAAAAGAGAAAGACTTCGAAGGACTGGACCTTATCTATAACGAAAGCCGGCAGAACATTCTCAGCCAGCTCGTGCGCACCTGCTTCATTCCGAGTGATGGCTACAAATTTGTAATCTCCGACTTCTCCGCGATTGAAGCTCGGGTGATTGCCTGGCTTGCAGGAGAGCAGTGGCGTCTGGACGTGTTCAACACTCATGGCAAGATCTATGAAGCATCAGCTGCTCAAATGTTCAAAATCCCGGTCGAGTCGATATCCAAAGGAAGTCCGGAACGACAGAAAGGGAAAGTCGCGGAACTGGCTCTTGGATATCAGGGCGGTCCCGGAGCGCTTATCAACATGGGCGCTTTGAACATGGGGATGGAAGAATCAGATCTTCGCCCTCTGGTCGATAAATGGCGGGAAGCGAACCCGAATATCAAGAATTTCTGGTATGCCTGTGATCAGGCAGCTCTGACAGCAGTAAAGGATAAAAAGATCATGAAGACGCATGGTCTCACCTTTCGACGGGAGAGAGGATTTCTCTTCATCGACCTTCCCAGTGGCCGAAGCCTTGCTTATGCGAAACCTCACATCACCGAGAACAAATTCGGTCGTGAAGCTGTCGCTCACTACGGGCTGAACGATAAGAACAAATGGGTGAAAATCGATGCCTATGGCGGCAAATGGGTGGAGAACATTGTACAAGCTGTGTCCCGGGATATTCTGGGTATTGCTATCGAACGACTGAACGACATCGGCTATTCCAACGTCATGCACGTACACGATGAAGTGGTGCTGGAAGTGCCGGAAGATGATACGGAAGCTCTCGAGAAAGTAGAGAAAGTCATGGGAGAGCCAGTCAGCTGGGCCGAAGGGTTACCCCTTGCAGCAGACGGCTTTGAAGCAGAATTCTATATGAAAGATTAGGAGGATTAGAAATGAAAGAACCGATATTTTGTTACCGCATTTCAGCAGAAGCAGGCATTGCGCATGACGGGGAAGGCAACGACCGACCAGCATACACACAGGTAAGCGCTGGTAACGGAGTGGATCTTGAAGAGAAAGACTATAACAATTTTCACGAAAACATCAAGTACATGGTAGCTGGACAAATGGGGATTGCACCAGAACATTTCGAACCTATCAGTCGAGAAGAATACGCTCTCCGTGTAGAGGAGGACGAGTGAATGAATCTAACGGAACTGTACGAGATCCAGGGCGGTCTCGATTACCACATCAGAGATAGAAAAGGATTGCAAGATGAGGATCTAATGAAGGAGAAGGTACTGGCTCTTTATGTTGAACTTGGGGAGCTTGCGAACGAATGGAGAAGGTTCAAATTCTGGAGTGAAGACCAGACGCCCCGTAGACAGAAGATGCTCGAAGAGTACGCAGATTGCTTCAGTTTTATCTTGAGTCTCGGGTTAGAAGGAGTCATTCCGATGGAAGCTTCTGAAACTGGAGCTTTCGAAGCTGAAACGATAACTCAGCAATTCAACGCTCTCTTTAGACAACTTAGTGCTTTTGATGATCTTAAATCAAAAAGAAACTATATCATCCTCTTTGATTTATTTCGAGGGCTCGGGAAGATGCTCTGTTTCACCGAAGAAGAAATCGAAACAGCTTATAAGACAAAGAATCTGGAAAACCACCTTCGTCAACGGAACGGATATTAAACCATGAAGCGCTGGGTCAAAGAATACACCGAAGAAGTGGACGGCCAGCTTTTGACCAGGGTGATTGTGTATCAGAGCCAACCGAAAACATTCAGCTATCTGATATTTGTATAGGAGGTAAGAGTGATGGATATGAAGCGAGTGGAAGAGATTCAAAAAGACTTAAACAACGTACTCATGCACACAAAAGGGATCGATCATGTACTACACCGAATGGATGATGTAAAAGAGCTTGTACAAACCATCAGACAACAGTCCGAGAGAATTGAACTGTACGAAGGGATTGCTTTAGATCACCACTACAAACTCATTATAGAAGAGATGGAGGAATCGGAATGAAGATGAAACCAATTTACCAAATACTCTCTGTTGCACTGTTTTTCTCAACATTGTTTATAGACTCTTTTCACACATCAGTTTCACTAATGATACTTGGTATTCTTTTCATGCAAATGTCCATGATCACGGATATTAGTGAACTGAAAAAGGAGCGAAGCTAATGACCACAAATCTTGCAGAAGCACTTCGTAACATTGGTAGACAATTCATGGAGAGAGTCAACGCATTTAGCAGAGGACTGAATACTCGCCTTCGTTTAGCCGACCTCCAGTCCGATATCAACGCTCACCAAAGCCGACTCACCTATATCGAGAAAACGGTGCTTCCTGCTACCAAACACAGTGTCCGTCGCAAGAAACTATTACAGGAACAGAAACACTTGAAAGCTACCATCCAGGAGTTGCGGGTTCGATACTCGCATCTCCGGAATCAAGAGAAACGGAAACGACCAATCAAGGAAGACGAGATCGATACAGCTATTCTGAATC
The DNA here is from genome assembly GCF_900100295.1 of Salimicrobium halophilum. GTDB lineage: Bacteria > Bacillota > Bacilli > Bacillales > Halobacillaceae > Salimicrobium > Salimicrobium halophilum. Next base: position 29,994 of record NZ_FNEV01000015.1, on the reverse strand, counting down.
TGAAAGGGTGGGGCAAATGAGACCAGTCAAACGCATCATTAATGACATGCTCGACCAGCAGGAACAAAAGGGCATCGAAACGTACGGAACAACCTTAGAAGAAGCGTCCCACAGTGATTATGACTGGAATCAGATGGCATTGGAAGAAGCGATCGATATGTGTCAGTACCTGGCTAAGGAAAACAGACGCCTCCGATCGGTCGAGCATTTGAAGATGAAGAAAGGCTTACCTTCCGTTATCAGCTACGATGGCCGGCGGTATGTGTACGATCCGAATAATTGAGAGGAGTGAAGCTTAATGAAAGCAACGACAGCTTATGCAATTGTTTGGATATCTTCAGCGATTGCAATTAGCACAGGAATATTTATTACAGAAAGCTTAGTGGCATTATGGGCTTTGCTTATACCAGCTTTAGTATCAGGTCCAGATGGAACAGAAAAGTAACGCATCAGACTCAGTAAAAGGAGAGTTGAATGGAATGAACAAAGGGATATGCGGGGTTTGTTTAGAAATGAAAGACGATTTGATTGAGGTTGAGGGTTACATTACCTGTAGAGAATGTGGAGACGAATACCGCACATTCAGAAACCATATCGAAAACATTATGTCTAACGTAGCTGATGAGGACGATGAAGCCTTGCAAAAGAACTGGGCGGCGTTAATAGAACAGTTTTTAAAACAACGCCGGAAACAGGATTAGAGTAAAGCGAATCAGACACATTTAGTACAACAAAAAGGAGCGAGAGCGATGGACTATACAATCATATTTCTGCTCGGCTGGATTATAGGGTCATTGTCGGGGTTAACTTACAGCTTCAAAGAAAAAATAGAGGAGGATCAAAAGTGAAATACACACTTGATACAAAAATACTTTTCATGCTCTCTTTAGGAAGGTGGAAAGAAGAGGAAACTAAAACGTTGGAAGAATTAGGGTTCACTCAGGAGATGTTAGATAAAAGTCCTGCGGATGACATTGAGGCCGACTTACAGGAGATGCACGAAGAATGGGAGCAGAACTTCTTAGATTCTGGATGGTCTGTTATAGATTAAGACACTAACCGACGATTATCCGCAACAAAAGAGAGGAGCAATAAGTATGAATGAAGTTCTTTATTATATAGAACCCCAAGATCATTTTGAAGCAGAGGGTCGGATATTCTATAAAGGCATTAAATATGGTGTGCTACAAAAGGATAACGAGCGTGTAATACTTCTTGCAGAAAATGGGGAATTTTGCTTCACAAATGAACTTATGGACAGAGCCATTAATGAATGGGAGTTAATTGTTCACAAAGCATGACAGACATCCGCAACAAAAGAGAGGAGAATTCACCAATGACCATATATGTAGAAATCGCTTTTGAGCGAATGATGGACATGATCCAGAACGATGAGACCAAGTACCTTTTCTATAAACACGAGAACGGAGCACTAACGCCTGCCGACCACTTAGACCTGGACTTCAGCAAACTACGAAGAGATCAGTGGTTCGCATCCATGACCGTCGATAACCTGATGTACGACGAAATCAAAGGTGAGCTTTCATGACCAACAAATATACGATCCAGGAGAACGACGGGCAGCTCAAAGCTGTTCGTCTCTCCGACAATAAACTGCTCGGCTACATCACTGGCACGACGGACAAGCATTATCAGGCGTTACGATCTCAGATTAATCGGTATGGATGGGAGGAGGAAACATCATGATCGACATTGATAAATGGCATGACGATTATGTATGGACGCTTAAAGACGTCAAGGAAGCTGCGGAGAATGGGATCAGCTACAAGAACTTCTATCAGCGTGTGGAAGTGTATGGCTGGACGGTGAAGAAAGCAAAAACACATCATGTCATGTCTCGGCAAGAACGGTGTCAGAAATATGACCAGAAGTGGAGAGATTTATGTGAAGCGAATGGTATTCCATGGCAGTTGTTCATTTCTCGTAGGGTTATGGGATGGAGCAAAGAAAAAGCTGCGACTGCTCCTCATGCTCATGACAATCCTGTAATCCCTAAGTATTACAGAGATAAAGCAAGAAAGAATGGGCTAGCTTATCATGTCATTTACCATCGCATTCGTAATCTGAACTGGGATCCGGAAGTTGCAGTAACAAAACCTAAAGCTTCGAGAAAAGAGGCTGCCATTGAACGTGAGCAAAAGAAACGGGAGAAGGCTGTGCATGGATGAAAAGCGATTAATTGAAGGTGAATGGATAACAGCAGACGACCTCTTTGCCAAACATGAAAAGTTCATCTGGAAAATCGCACACCAGCATTGGTCGAGGCAAGGCAAAAAAGTCGGGATTGATAAGGAAGAGCTTTTCAACGTGGGTGTTGAGGGCCTCATGAAAGCTTTCCATAAATTCAACGAAGATTATGGGTTCAAGTTCATCACCTATGCTGCTCAGTATATCAGTGGTCACGTTAAAAAATACCTTCGTGAAAAAAGCACTTTGGTCAAGTATGGAAGGAAGGCTCATAACGTTTCCATTGAAATGGCCAAGCAAGATCTTTACGACAGACCAATTCATGAAGTTGCTGAAACATTAAATGTTCGTGAATCAGATGTTCGAAACGCGCTTCTATATAAGTCTCACGTCCATTCTCTCGATAAGGAAGTGGATACCGAGGATGGTGGAATTACTTACCTTGATATGTTGAGTGATTCCGAAGATACAACAGAAATCTTCGTAAAAGAATTCCTTGCAGGTTTACCACCGCGTTTAAAAGAGATTATGGAATTAAAAATGGAAGGGCGATCTCAGCAAGAAATTAGTGACATATTAGAGGTATCACAACCTCATATTGGACGGCTCATCAAGAAAGTGGCTGAACACTATCACAACTACCAGGAGGGGAACATGATGGCTCAAGGTGATATTGATAAAGCAAAAACGATGTTGGAAGATACGGATCTTACGGCCAAAGAGATTGCGAAAGAGACGGGAACCAATATTAAAACCGTTTACTACTATGCGAGACAGCTACGTGACAAATCTAGCAAGAAGGAAGATGCTCCTGCAAAGGCTAACGTGAAACCAAGCTCAGACCTACAGAAGCAGCTCGAAGAAGAGCAAGAACGATCGAAGCAGTTGAAAGCTCAGTTGGATGAAGCAAATGAACAGTACGATCAGGCGAAGGAGCGTGCGAATCATTACCAGTCGGAATGTGAGGACGTTTGGAAGAAAGTGCAGGCTCTACAGACTGATTTGGTGAACCAACAAGAACAGCATAATGACCTTCTCGAAAAATATGAATCTCTGCAAGTAGAGCTAGAGCGAAAAACACAACATCATGATTACGACTGCAAAGAGTATCAGTCCCGCATTGATAATTTGAACAGTCAATTGAAGAAAGCTCACGAATTCGCAGACTACAACTCGAGAAAGTCTCATCATCTCCTAGAACTAGTAAAGCTCGGATAAAGAAAAGAGGGTTGTCGGATGAAACTGGAAAAGCCAAACAAATTGAAACACTTACAGCATGATGGAGAGCTCAGTATTGCGACAGCTGATAACCGCATGGCGAAACACTGGAGGAACAAAGAGCTGACCTGGTCCGACTTCCTTACACGTATCAGCGAAACGGTCCGAACCAAAGAGTCAGCCACGGAATACCTGAAAATGAAGAAGGCCCAGCAGGATGAGATCAAAGACGTGGGAGGGTTCGTCGGCGGTATGTTGAAAGAAGGCCGCCGGAAAGCGGGAAATGTGTTCAACCGAACCCTTCTCACGCTTGATATCGACTACGGGGAAGAAGGGATGCCGGAGATCATTGACATGCTCTTCGGCCATGCCTATGCCCTTTATTCCACGCACAAGCACCGGGAGTACCGACCACGTCTTCGCTTTATCGCACCTCTCTCCCGACCGGTAACGGCAGAAGAGTATGTCGCCATAGGGAAAAAGGTTGCGGAACAGATCGGCATCGACTACTTCGATGATACGACGTATCAGGCGCACCGTTTGATGTACTGGCCGAGCACCAGTGAAGATGCAGAGTTCATTTTCACGTATCAGGATGAAACCTGGCTCGACCCGGACGATGTTCTGAACAAGTATATCGACTGGCGAGATCCCTTAGAGTGGCCTGCCTCCTCACGGCAACAGCAGGATTATAAAAGGTTAGCCGATAAGCAGGGCGACCCTTATGAGAAGCCGGGGCTCGTCGGAACGTTCAACCGCACGTATTCCATTGAAGGTGCGATGGAGGCGTTTCTCCCGGGCGTCTATGAGTATTACCAGGAGGACCGGTACACGTACAACGAAGGAAGCACCGCCGGCGGTCTCGTTCTCTACGATAACGGGAAATTCGCGTACAGCCACCACGGCACTGACCCGACGAGCAGCATGTTGGTGAATGCGTTCGACTTTGTACGGATGCACTTGTTCAGCGAACAGGATGAAGATGCGAAACCGGATGCCAAGGTTACTGAACTTCCGTCTTACAAGGCCATGCGGGATCTGGCTCAGAACGATGAAGAAGTCAAAGCGAAAGTCGCGGAAGAACGGATGGAAGCTGCAAAAGAAGAGTTCGATGAACTGGATGTCGAAGATACCGAATGGCCGGATCACGACGACGGTGACGAAAAGAAGGAGAAATGGACGAAAAAGCTTGTTCTGAATAAACAGGGCGAAGTCGATGCCAGTGTGCCGAATATCCTGCTCATCTTAGAGAATGACCCGTTCGTGAAGAAGCGTATTGCTACGAATGAATTCACGCAGCGCCTGACGCTCTTGAAAGACGTGCCATGGCGAAAAGCGAACATGGACCACTGGACCGACGGCGATGATGCGGGATTACGGGATTATCTGGAGCGCTTTTACGGCATCTACAACAAAGCGAAGACGGAGGACGCAGTGAAAGTGATGAGTGAGAGGCATTCGTTTCACCCTGTCCGTGATTACCTGACGTCCCTTGAATGGGACGGCACGGAACGACTGGACACGCTTCTTATTGATTACCTGGGAGCCGAGGACAGTGACCTGAACCGAGCTGTCACCCGAAAAGCATTCACAGCTGCGGTTGCTCGTATTATGGAACCCGGCATTAAATTCGACTACATGCTTACGCTTTACGGACCGCAAGGGATAGGGAAATCGATGCTGATCAACCGTATGGGGCAGCAGTGGTTCAGTGACTCTGTGACGACGGTGACGGGAAAAGAAGCCTTTGAACAATTGCAGGGTGCCTGGATCATCGAGCTCGGGGAATTATCGGCTACACGGAAAACGGATGTCGAATCGATTAAGCACTTCATCTCCAAACAGGAGGACCGGTACCGCGTCGCTTACGGAAAGAACATTGAAGACTTCCCTCGGCAGTGCGTGTTCTTCGGCACCACGAACGATGTGACGTTCCTGAAAGATAAGACAGGGAACCGTCGTTTCTGGCCGGTGACAGTCAATGCCGACAAGCAGTTATTCTCATGGAAAGACCTGACGGATGACGATATCAACCAGTTATGGGCAGAAGCGAAGCACCGGTATGAACAGCAGGAACCTCTATTTCTCCCGGATGGATTGGAAGCAGAGATGAAGGAAACGCAGGAAGCACACACGGAGGAGTCGCCATGGTTCGGCCTTGTACAAGAGTACTTGGATACCAAATTGCCAGAGGACTGGTATGAGAGAGACATCGGTGAGAGACGGACATTTTTGGACAGCGACTTCGGGGATAGTCCGGAAGGGACCATGATCCGGGATCGTGTATGTGCCTTGGAAATCTGGGTGGAGTGTTTAGGCAATAGTCGGAATCTGTTTCGGGCTCAGGACCGGAGAGAAATCAACGATATTCTGAGAAACATGCCAGGATGGAAACCGAACGATTCCACCAAGAAAGGTACCTTAAGGTTCGGAAAAGAGTACGGCGTTCAGCGAGCTTATATACGTAAAAATAGCAATTGAAGGTGTGGGCGTAACCCGAATTAGGTGTGGGCGTCTCAAAATCACGCCCACACTAGTATTTTCCAATTAACCTAAAATGAGTAAAACAGGTGTGGGCGTCGTGGGCAGAAATTTCGTTACGCCCACACCTTACGCCCACACCTTCAAGCCAGTCATATCAAGGGATTACCCCTTACTGTGGGCAGTGTGGTCGTATTTTTAAGGTAAACTATTAAAAGTATATATAGAGGGAGTATATAGGAAATACCCCCTGTTTTTTATAAAAAGTTGAGAAATCGAAAAAAACGCCCACACGCCCACACCCCTAAAATGTGAGGTGAGTACAGCATGAGAGAAAGAGACGTCGAAAAGCATTTAAAAACGAACATCGAGAAACGGAATGGGTGGTGCGTAAAATTCGAATCTCCGGGATTATCCGGAGTACCGGATCGGATCTGCATGTTACCTGGTGGGCGGTTGTATTTCGTAGAAGTGAAACGACCGGGACAGAAACTACGGAAACTGCAGGAGAAACGGAAAAAGCAATTCGAGAATTTAGGCCAGCACGTCTATGCCGTTTCCAGCAAAGAAGAAGTGGATGAATTCATGAGGAGGGTCATCGATGATGAATAGACTCTCTATACAATATGCAGGAGGTGATGCTTCCCATGACTAAATTTCAGCCGCATGCGTATCAAACGTATGCAATCAACCAGATCCTGAATAACAAAAGGTATGCGCTGTTTTTAGACATGGGTCTGTGACTGGGCAAAACAGTCTCAACCCTAACAGCTATTGAACAGCTTATCTATGACTATGTGGAAATCAGCAAAGTGTTAGTGATCGCTCCCTTACGGGTGGCGCGTGACACGTGGAGTCAGGAAGTGAAGAAGTGGGAGCATACGAAGCATTTGAAGATATCGAAGGTTCTCGGGAAAGAGAAAGACAGACGGCAGGCGCTTTTAACCGATGCTGATATCTATGTGATCAATCGGGATAATGTCGTCTGGCTGATCGACTATTACCGGGACCGGGGGATGAAACCACCTTTCGATATGCTGGTGGTGGATGAGCTGTCGAGTTTCAAAGACCCATCCTCGAAGCGATTCAAGCATCTGAAGAAAATCAGTCCTCTGTTTGATCGGTTTGTCGGTCTCACAGGAACACCGGCTCCGAACAGTCTCTTGGATCTCTGGAGCCAAATTTACCTGGTGGATCGGGGAGAACGTTTAGGGCAGACGCAGCAGTATTACAAAATGCGTTATTTTTATCCGATTCACACGGGAGCCGGATTCATCGAAAAGTACAAGCTACGACCGGAAGCCGAAAAGCATATCTACGAACAGATTGATGATATCTGCGTAAGTATGAAAAGCCGGGACTATATCAAGCTACCGGACCGAATCGATAATACGATCACCGTGAAAATGACCGATAAGGAACGAGCTTTTTATGAAGACCTGCAGAAAGAGAAGATTCTGGAATTCGAAGAAGGGGATATCATTGCGGATAACGCAGGAGCCTTAACCCAAAAGCTATTGCAGCTGTCGAACGGTGCCAGTTATAACGAAGACCGTGGCGTGCAGCTGATTCACAATAAAAAACTTGAAGCGTTGGAAGAAATCATCCATGAGGCACAGGGCCAATCGGTGTTAGTGTTCTATAGCTTCCAACATGACCGCGACCGTATCCAGAAGAAGTTTAAAGAAGCGATTACCCTGGATGAGCACGATGAAGTGATGAAAGACTGGAATGACGGAGAAGTTCCGTTGTTATTAGCACATCCGGCATCCGCAGGTCATGGATTGAACCTTCAGCAAGGCGGACACATCATCGTATGGTTCGGCCTTCCGTGGTCGCTGGAATTGTACCAGCAGGCGAATGCCAGACTGCATCGACAGGGACAAGAAGAGACGGTATTCATTCATCACATTCTCACAGCAAATACGATCGACCAGAAAGTGCTGCGTGTGCTTCAGGGTAAAGAAGAAGGACAGGAAGCTCTGATGGATGCCGTGAAAGCACAAATCGAAGAATCGGGGGTATAACGAGATGAACACCATGACCATCACCGAGAATCAAGTCTATCAAATCCTATCCGACTATCACTGGATGATTAAAGAGATTCAGCGTATCGATAAGCTATTGAATCAGACGGAGTTCGCAGGAGTCGCCCAATACGGGATAGAAGCAACCATGCCGAAACCACAGGGGGATATAGCGAAAGATGCCATCGGCAATGAAGTGGCTCGAAGGGATAAGAAGTGGAAACGAAAGAAGCAAATGGTAGATAAAGTGGAGTTTATTCAAGAACGCATTGAACGAATTGACCAAGAAAGAGAAAAGGTTGTACTGGATTGTCTGCTGGATGGAATGAGTATCAGTGCTATTAGCAATCACATGGGACTTTCCCGACGACACATCAACACGATCCGGGGGAACATTGTAGCGAAACTGGTAGAGTGAGCGTGCAGAATCTCCCACTTTGCACACATTTCCCATTTGTTGCAGGTACTAGCCCATGATGTATATCATAGAAGTGATAAGACTTACGTAAATATATTCCTCTTGAGGGGCTCCGGACGCCATGCCGGGGCTCTTTTCAGTTGTCTATTGCTTGTTAATTTGTAAAAGAGAGGGGTGGTTGATGTGTTAGACGAGCGACAAATGAGAGCGATTGAGTATGTAGCCGAGGGACAGTTGAACAGAAGCGACATTGCAAAGAGAGTAGGCATCAGTCGCCCTACCCTTTATAAATGGCTAGATGACGATGAGTTTGTTAGCGAAGTTAACTCACGCTTACAGAAAGAGAGGGGTTTAGCTGAGAAGAAGATAGATGCTAAGTTAGACTTCGCTGTTGGTAAGCTGTACGAGATAGCGCAGGATAACAGCAACAGGCGTGTCCAGGCTGATGTACTCAAGTATCTGGTGGATAGATCACTAGGGAAGCCGACGACGAAGCTGGACCTTGACGCGTCCTTGAATGATGAGAAGAACGTTGAAGCTGACGTACTGGATCAGGAGTTCCAAGAGTACGAAAGCAATGAATAAGCATACAGGTTTCATACACAAACTACTTCCGAAAAGCTACATTATGTAAACTATGAGCTGATTTGAAAGCCTGTTATATCAACGTTCATCGGCTGTTCAAATACTTCATGATTTTATACGAAATATGCAGGCGATAAACGTTGATGTATCAAGGCGGTTGGTTGGTTACTGGAAATGACTGAGTGAATGGGATTGGTTGGTTTTATGCAGGATTGGGCGGGGGTGGTTCTAATTCAGAATAGCTCCTATATGGTTTGGGGACGTATAAAACTTTGCACAAAATTTTGAGGGTCGGAGGTAATCAAATGAACGAAGAACCGATTGAAGTAAAAGACGAAGAGCTCACCGCATACATCCAGGAACGCCTGATCGAAGAGGGGATTGTCGTCAAAGGGGAGGATATCCTGAAAGTGGTGGATTACTATTATGAGTTTCTCAATACGTTGGGACTGATTGAAGACTATGAATGAGTTGGAAAAGCACCGATTCAAACGACTGGGGAAGTTGACACCAGATGAACTGATTGAGGATATAACGAATCAGGAAGGTGTCGAGAAACTTGTCTGTGTGGCTATGCTTGAAGACGGTACCGTGGTGGCCGGTTGGTCGGCGAATGATCAGCTGCATGTGTTAGGGATGCTTGAATATGCAAAAGCATGTGTGACAGAGGAGGAATGAAGAGTGGTCAATAAATACAGAAAGAAGCCGGTTGCGATTGAGGCGATTCAGTTCCAGGACAATACAGATACTATCCATGAGATTTCGGAATGGGTCGGCGATGATATAGCCGTAAACTACAACGATCCGGACAGCCCGTATCTTAGGATTGAAACACTGGAAGGTACAATGCGTGCTGATGTTGGGGATTATGTAATCAAAGGTGTGAACGGCGAATTCTATCCTTGCAAACCTGATATCTTCGAGAAAACATATGAGGCTGTTGAATAAGCTACACAAGCAATTTCCTGCAAACATACACCTAACTACCACAAAACCATAAAACGCTCACACAGTCTATCTGTGACATTCTGAAAGGCAGGTGAAAGCATGAGTCAAAGCACCGTAGAAATCAATACCAAAGAAAATCGAAAAACCTTATATACCTACCTTGCAAAATCCTACGGCTCCGACAAAGCGAAAGAGCTCATGCAGAAACACCGCCGGAATATGTTCGGACCGGGTGGACTGGCACACGCCTTGGGGAAACGATCGATGGAATTCTTCTGTCTTTACTTTCTCCAGGACATCTTTGTTCCGAAGGAGGATAACGAGGCAAGAGACCTGGCACCAGTCCACTATGACATGTGGGGCGAGATGGAAGACCTGATGATCCATGACTCCCACGATGCACAAGCGTTTGTGGTACCGCGTGGGATTGGTAAAACGACGGCCGGAGATATGGCGCTGTCGGTATGGGCGCATTGTTACGCAATCAGTCACTACACGCTCGTCGCTGGTAAAACGGAACAGGATGCGGTGGAGTTTGTGAAAGAGACGCGCCATGCGCTTGAAGAGAATCCATATATCCGTTACGCCTTTGGGCAGCTGATTGATACGAACAAAGGCATCGTCAATAAATTGGAGCTGGAGCTCACGAACCATACGAAAGTACAGGCGATCTCCAGTACATCCTCTCTCCGTGGGAAAAAATACAATGGTCACCGACCTTCCATCATCATTGCCGATGACTACCAGGGGAAAAGAGATGTGATTACGCAGGAAGCGCGGGACAGTAAATATAATACGTGGCAGCAGGACGCAAAGTATGCCGGAGATAAAGCGGTCTTTCGGGACGGGAAGAAAATTAAGATGGCCACGAAGTTCATTGTGCTCGGAACGATTCTGCACCGCGACTGTTTTGTCAGCCGAATCTCGAACAACAAAGCGTACAAGGTGATGAAAGAACGGGTGATTGAGGACGATGTGGACGAGCTGTTTAATAGTGGTCACTGGAAAGAGTTCAAACGGATCTACTTTAATGCGTCCGATCCCCACGCCGAAGAGAATGCGTATGAATACTACTATCAGCATGAAGAAGATATGCAGTATGACGTTCTCTGGCCGGATAAGTTCGATTGTCTGGAGCTGGCGCTCGATTATTACGAGGATCCGATCAGTTTCAAGCAGGAAATGCAGAACGATGCTTCGAAGATCGGAGAAAAAGCATTCCACCATATGACTCGTAAGCCGAGAGAGGTCATCGAACAGCAACATTTTGAGAAAACGATGCTTCTCTGTGACCCGGCCGTCGAAACGGCAGCCCATAACGACAGCACAGCTCTGTTGGTAGGCGGTCTTACCAGCAACAACTTCCGGTGGTGCCGGGAGGGGCGACTGGTGAAGGTTCCCTTCGATGAATACATCGATAACGTGATCAAGCTACTCGAGAAATACGAAGACATCACGCATATCTGGGTGGAGAAGAACACGTATAACGGGGCAGACGTCCGGGAGATTGAGAAGCGCATCGAAGCGGACGCCTCCTTGAGTGCTCGTCGTATTCAGATCATAAATGAACGTCAAAATAAGAATAAAGAAGCGAAGATTAGAGCCATATCCGCGAAAGTGGATAACGGCTCTATTATTTTTGCGGAAGAAGACGAGGATTTCCGTGAACAGGTGATGAGTTACGAGGGAGAAGGGTACTCCCTGCATGATGATGCGCCGGACGTGACAGCGGAATTCGACAGACTGATCGATGAAATTGAAGACGTGCCGCAGGTCGAATTTATGGACAGCGCGGTATTGTTCGGGAGGTGATTAGGTGGAATTGACGAGAGACTTACTGGAGAAATGTTTGCAGGAGTATCGAAAACAGCAGCAACGTAAGAAAAAATATAAAGAGTACTACGAAGGGGAGCATGACATTCTTCGTGATTATAAGATGGCGAAGTCCAGGTCGAACATGCGGATCGTCGTGAACTTCTTCCGGAAGTTTATCAATGATGAGATTGCGTATTCCCTCGGCCATCCAGTGAACTATATATCTCGGTCCGGGGATGCAGGAGTCGTAGATAAACTGGAACGCAACTTCGCTCACTGGGAGAAGGTTCATGATCAGAATCTCATGAAGCAGACCAATATTTACGGAGAAGCATATGAACTCTGGTACACCACGGAAGACGGGGAATTCCGGGCGACGGTGCTCAATCCCTTGAATGCTTTCGTGGTGGAAAGTGGAGATGCCGAAGGTCAGGTCAAACTGGCGCTGCATGAATATCCGGAAGATATGTTTTCGGATCATCATCTCCTGGACGTGTACTTTGAAAACGAAATTCACCATTACCGCATCAGTAAGCATTCTAAAATAGTCGGAGATTATCTTGGAGCAAGAGAAATCAACTTCTCTCGACCGCCGGTGCGAATCTGTGAAGCGAACCCGGAGCGACAGTCGATGCTTGATGATATTAAGCGGGAGAATGACGCGTACAATAACGTGCTTTCTGATTTGGTGAATGAGGTTTCCGACTTCCGTCAAGCGTTCCTGAAAATTATCGGTGCGGATATAACGACTGAAGATGCGGAACGGATGAAAGAATCCGGGATCCTGAAAGTCAATAACGACAAAGTGAAGATTGAATATCTCACGAAAGAAATCAATGACACGTTCGTTCAGAATCTGCTGGCTAACTTGGAAGAGAAAATGTACAAGATGGCCAGTCACATCGATACGAATGAAAAACTACAGAGTAACTTATCCGGAACAGCGCTCCGAAGTCGTATGATCGCTTTGGAAAATAAATGTACGCTCATGCAATCGATGCTGGAGCAGACGATGAAAGAACGGTTGAAAGCGTACTTTGGCTTTGTCCAGCGCCGGGAAGGTGAGAGCTACGACTATAAAGATGTGCAGCTGAAATTCACGATGAACATTCCAGCGGATATCAATCTCCTGGCTGATACGATATCGAAACTGGAAAATACGGTTTCTCAGGAAACGTTGCTATCCTTGCTGCCATTTGTAGAGAACCCGAAAGTCGAAGTGGAACGCTTCAAAAAGGAAGTGGAAGAACGAAGGTCAGGCATGATTGATCTTGATAGCGTTGGTCTGAATCCACAGGCGACAGCTGGTGATGACGATGACACTGAGTGATGAAATCAAACGTCTCCGTCGTCGTCAGGAGCGTATGGCTGGACGTGACTTATCTCCGTTACTGGAAGCGTACCGAAAGTCGCTAAAAATCATTCAGGCTGAGATTACAAATATCGTTGAGAATAATACGGATGATGAGGGAAAGCTATCGTTCACAAAACAGGAGCGGTTCAACACGCTTCGGCAAATGGAGAAACAGATAGCAGAACAAGCAGAGAAATTAGGAAGGATTGAAGTTGAGGAGTCCACCGATATTCTAAAGAAACGGTATGAGGACATGTACTATCGCACAGCTTACACACTGGATCGGGGCATGGAGCAAATTGTTTCCTTCTCACTTCTTAGGCCCGAAATGATTGAAGCTGCCGTCTATACGCCGATTGCCGGAGAAATGTTCTCGGATCGCGTCTGGAAAAACAAAGATAAAATGACGGCGCGGCTCAGAGATATCCTGGAAAGAAATATGCTTACCGGAAAAGACCCGACGAAACTGGCTCGGGAATTAAAGAAAGAATTCGGTACCAGTGCTTTCGAATCTACCAGACTGGTTCAAAACGAAGTGGCTCGGGTGACAAGACAAGCAGCAGACCGAATTTATGAACAATCGGATGTGGTAGAAGAATTAATGTTTGATGCCACCCTCGACAATAAAACGAGTGAGATTTGTCAGGGCTTAGATGGTAATCGGTACCCGGTGGGTGGCGATAAACCGGAGATCCCGGATGACACGCATGTCTCTTGTCGGAGTGACTATATCCCGGTAGTAGCAGGATGGGAACCGTCACGTAAATACGACAACGAAGCGAAGAAAGAAATTGATTACACTAGCGTAAGGACCTGGAGAGAATCCAGAGGACTTGCGTCTTAATTTTGCGTCTCTGGGGCGAAAGCGTTAGAGGGGCACAGGAGGTATGAATAATGAAATGGGAAGAAATTAAAGCTTGGTTGGAACAGAATTTAACGGATGAGCAAGTGAAGGAGTTTATCAATTCAAATGCTGACGAGCAGGAGATTACATTGGATAAGGTCCAGCAACTTGTGAAGGAAGACAAAGATGCAAAAGCATGGATGGATCGGGAGAAGGATAAGCACCATAATCGTGCTCTTGAGACATGGAAAGCAAATAACCTTGATTCTCTGATTGAAGAAGAAGTGAATAAAAAGAACCCTCAGAAGTCTCCGCAGGAAATGGAAATTGAGAAGATGCGTAAACAAATGGAGGCCATGCAGAATGAGAAAAATCGTGAAGCTCTCCGAAATAAAGCGCTCAATGTTGCTAATGAAAAGCAGATTCCTACGGATATGGTGGACTATTTCCTCGGAGAAGACGAAGATTCCACCGTAGAAAACTTAAACTTCTTTCAAGAGAAACTGAATGCAATCGTTCAGGATCAGGTGAAAAATCGCATGGATGAAAATAGCTATACCCCTCCGAAAGATAACGCAGGGAATACAATCACCCGGGAACAGATCGAGAAGATGTCTCCGGAAGAAATCAATGAAAACTGGGATCAGGTACAAACCGTACTTGAAAATGAAGGATAAGGGAGAGAGCGTAAATGACAGTACAAAATTTCATTCCAGCAATTTGGAGTGCACGACTACTAGACAAGCTTCGTAAAAACTTGGTATTCGGTACCATCGTAAACACGGATTATGAAGGGGAAATCCGCAACCAGGGTGATACCGTGAAGGTTAACCAGATCGGATCCGTAACGATCGGAGACTATGATAAGTCTACGGGTACCGGAGATCCGGAAGAATTGGATAGCACGCAACAAAACCTCGTCATCGACCAGGCGAAATATTTCAACTTCAAAGTCGAAGACGTGGATGCTGCACAGGCAAACACGAGTCTCATGGAAGCGGGTATGGAAGAAGCGAACTATGGTCTCACAGATGTGATGGATCAGTTTATCGCTGGATTCTACACGGATGTAGATGCTGACAATACCATCGGTAGTGACGCATCTCCGATTTCTGTTACGAAAGATGATGCCTATGACTACCTTGTAGATCTTGGCGTGAAACTTTCCGAGGCGAACGTGCCAAAAGGGCAACGCTGGTGTGTAATTCCTGAATTCTACCTTGGTCTTATCAACAAAGACCCACGCTTCACAAAAGAGCCGGACACACTTGCAAACGGCTATTCCGGAACGATTAACGGCATGCGTATCTACACGTCGAATAACGCTATCCAGATCACTGGCGATGGTTCTACGACGTTCGATAACTACAAAGTAATGGCTGGTCATCGTATGGCGATTTCCTTCGCTATGCAAATCAGCTCTATTGAAGCATACCGTCCGGAGAAATCTTTCTCGGATGCTGTTAAAGGGCTTCAAGTGTACGGTGCGAAAGTGCTGCGTCCTAGCGCACTAGCGGTTCTGTCTGTATCTAAAGGATAAAAGGAGGAATAACTGATGGCGAAAGAAACGAAGTTTTTTAAGAATGAAAAGACAGGGTTGGTCTGGACGGTTCATAATCCGGATACAATCAAGCGATTGAAAAAAGATCAAGACTTCAAAGAAGTGAAGACTTACCCGAAAATGACCACGAAGAAAGAGAGCGAAAACAAAGCGGGTGACAGCTGATGCTCGAAGATATCAAATCGCTCCTCGATATCACTAATAACTCGAAGGATGCGAAAATCAATGCAAAGATTAAACTGGTGAAAGCGGCCATTCAAAATGAGTGCAATCGAGATGACTTCCCTCCGGAGCTTGAAAACGTGGTGGTCGATTACATCGTAAAAGAGTCGATGAATGCGACCAGCGTGACGGCTCGTGGGAGTGTCTCATTCGAGCACAATGTCTCACCAGCTGATCTCGAAGAATATGAACCCCAGCTTGCTCGTTTCCGGCAGGTGAGAGTGGTATGATCTTCTCCGATGAAGAGACTCTCACCCGGACGTATCACATGAAAGCTAAAGTGATGCGCTGGGAAGAGTATACGGATGGTTATGAAACGAAACAGGAAGAAGTTACGAAATATCCTGACATGCCGTGCACAATGCAGCGTTCAACACGTAAGAACGCGACACGGACGGAAGGCCCGAATGAAATTGAATATGATACGGTTCTTTTGCATCCTCCTGGCTTTATGTTGAAAGCCGGGGATAATGTGACGGTCACTTATAAAAATGGAGTAACGGCGGCATTTGAAGCAGGGGAGCCGTATTTTTTTGAAACGCATCATGAAGTGCCTCTGTATAGAGAGGATGAAGCATAATGGCTGAAACATTCGGTTTTGATCGACTACAGAAAAAGGTCCTGGCTATTGCTGAAAAAGAGGCTCCGGAAAAGATTGATAAAAAACTGGATCGATTAGGGTACAAGCTTTTAGCTGACACGAAGCAGGGAACTCCTGTGAAGAGTGGTAATTTGAAACGGAAATGGACGAAGTCAGATGCTGCGAATGGTCAGGTGGAAGTATCAAACCCGGAGGAATACGTTCAAGCGATCGAAAAAGGATTTAAGCACGTGAACGGCGGATATAAAGTGCCAGGAGTTCATATGCTTGAGTCTGCATTAGAAAGAATTCGCAACAATATGGCAAGTGAGATGGAAGAGTTTTTCTACTATCTCATGAAGGATTTGAAGCTATGACAGTGACAATGAATAATGTAAAACAAGCGATATTTAAGAAGCTGGCCGAGAATATTCCAGGCATCACTCTCTACGGGGAGAAGGTTCCGGATAACTTCAAACGACCCAGCTTCTTTTTATATTTCGTACCGGTTGATACAGATCACAGCAATCGCTATTTCTATGCGACATCGGTACTGGTGAAGCTCGATTATTATAGCGAGAGTGAAAAGAATTCCAATCAAGAAAACTGGGAGATGGGTGATACGTTGACGCGACTCTTTCACAAGGGTCTCACTGTCAACGGTGAGCATATCGCCATTACAGAAACACGAGGGGAAGTCGTAGAGGATGAATATGTCTTTACAATTCCACTCACGTATCACAACGGCATCGAAATGGCAGAAGCCCTTGATGACGAAGGCAATACGCATTATTACGAAGAAGATCCGGCTCTCGATTATACGGAAGGAAACGTAAAAGTCATGAGAGAGCTAGAATGGGAAGAGGAGTGATGACATGGGACTACCTGATATTTTTGTAGAGTTCCGGACCAAAGGTGTAACCGCGGTTGAACGCTCGTCCAAAGGCGTGGTGGCGTTGATTCTGGAAGAGTCGGCCCCGACACACACCTTCAAAAGTTATGGTGGAATCGATGAAGTAACGGAGGCTGATTGGTCTGCGGACAACTACGATTTGATTTCAAAGACGTTTATGGGGAATCCTCGTAAAGTGATGATCCAGACAATTGATACTGGTGCTACGGAACCGGAAACTACCGTCGAAGCAATTGGTCATATCAAAAATAAAAAGTGGAACTACCTGGCGACACCGTACGCAACGACGACAACGGATGTCGCTTCTTTTATTACAGGAGAGCGTACCAACAATCACAAAACGTTCAAGGCTGTCCTTGCGAATGAAGTAGCTGATCATGAAGGCGTGATTAACTTCACGGCATCGAACATCGTGGTCGGAGGAAATACGTACACGACGGAGGAATACACGGCTCGTATCGCTGGTATTTTGGCAGGTTTGCCATTCACTCGAAGCGCTACGTACTTGGCACTTAATGAAGTGGATAGCGTGGATGAAGTGGCAGATCCAGACACGGCTATTGATAACGGAGAATTCATCCTTATTGACGATGGGGAAGTCGTGAAAGTCGGACGAGGAGTAAACAGTCTTACCTCCACGACTCAGGAAAAAGGTGAGCAATTCAAGAAAATCACCATTATCGATAAGCTGGATCAGATGCGTGACGATATCCGTGACACATTTGAATCTGAGTACGTTGGTAAGGTATTGAATGTTTACAACAACAAAATGCTACTTTTCTCCGCAATCACTGCATATTTCAGTGAAAACGTGCGGGAAGGCATTCTTGACCCAGACGGAGAGAACCGTGCGGAACTGAACTTCTCGGCACAGAAGAATTACCTGCAAGGTAAAGGCGTTGCTGTAGAAGACATGAAGGATCAGGAGATTCGAGAGTATAACACGGATACTCATGTGTTTGGACGAGCTTCTGTACGTGTGACCGATGCGATGGAAGATCTCGATTTCGATATCGCTATTTAATAAAGGGGTGAGAACATGAGACAAAAATATACTGGTGGCGAACAGATTAATGGAAAAAACGGCATGGTCTGGTGGGATGGCGAACCTATCTTTGAAGTAGAAGCTTTTGAGGCTACGATTACTGCTGAACGTGAGGCGGTCAACCTTGCCATGAAGTCAGGGGCAGGTACAAAGCTTACTGGGACAACGGGAGAAGGAACGCTTACCATCAAAAAAATGTTCACTCGTGGTATGCGTCGTTTTGTGGAAGCATGGAAACGCGGAGAAGACCCTATTTCTACTATGACATCGCTTCTGGATGATCCGCAAACGCCAGATGGCCAGGCAGAGAGATCGACGATGGAACGTGTATGGATTAATGAATTACCTTTGACCACTATTGCTCACGAGAACATGACCCAGGAGATCGGATTCGGATTCGATCCTGACTTTGTGGATGTGCAAGAAACAATCGATCCCGTTTAAGGAGGCAGCTGAATGAGTGAAGAAAAGAAAAAAGTATCCGTTCAGGATTTAATTAAACAGAAAGATGACATCGAAAAGAAAAAGAAAGAGACCTTTAAGATTTACGTGCCTTCTCTTGATGGGTATGTAGAAACGAAAAAAGCTACCCGTTCTCAGATCATCACTGGCACTCAAATGAGTGAGCAGGGTGAAGGTTACGAAGGAGACCACTACCTCATCTATCATTGTCTTGTTGATCCGAGTCTAAAAGACGATGAACTTTTGAAAACCTACGGCGTTGGTAAGAACAAGGGACATGAGATTGTTAGCAAAATATTTGAGTGGTATGAAGTGAGTATGTTAGCCCAGAAAATTGCAGGCGGCGACAAGATGTCACTGGTGGATGAGGTAAAAAACTCATAAAAACTGACGGGCAGTTTCACTTTTTGCACCATTACATGCAGAAAGGCATGGATCCCGATCAGTTGTTAAATATGAGTTATGCAAACAAAGTTCTTTATCAAGCTTCGATGGAGTTGGAACTTGAACAGCAAAATGATGAGCAAAAACAAATGAATAAAATGATGCAATCATTAGGAGGAGCGAAATAAGCTCTTCCTTTTTTTGTAGAGAAGGGAGGGCTACAAATGGCAGAAGAACGTTTTGGTGCGATACTGGAGATTAAGGATAAGTTCTCCTCTAAACTGAAAGAATTCAGTGGTGGTGTCGGACAGGCAAAAGCTGATGCGGAGGGTGCTACAAAGAAATCCGGAAAGCTCGGCGGAGCCATGAAAAAATCAGGGGATATGGCTAAAAAGGCGGCTCTTGGTTTTGGTGCAGCTGGGGCTGCAGGTGCCGCGGCTATGACAGGGTTGGTAACGAAAGCATCTTCGGCTTTATCTGAAATTGATAAGTTCAGTCAGGTGACCGGCATGAGTACCAAAGGATTCCAACAGTGGGATCACGTGGCTAAATCATTCGGCTTCTCAATGGAAGCAGCAGCGGGCGATATTGCCATGTTTTCTGAACGTGCCATGGATGCAGCAAAAGGCACCGGGGAAGGTGCTGAAATGTTCAAGGAACTTGGCATCAATGTAAAAGGTGCGAATGGGCAACTGAAATCGCAGGAGCAATTGTTCAATGAAACGATTGGCGCTCTTCAAGGCATGGAAGACACCACGAAACGTAATGCAATGGCTACGGCCATGCTCGGAACCACTGGTGAAGAGTTAGCGCCTGTGCTAAACATGACGAACAAAGAGCTCAAAAATATGAAGGGGAATGCGAACGTCATTCCTGAAAGTCAGATCAAGAAAGCGCAAGCCTTCAAGAACAGCTGGATGCAGCTGAAGTCATCCCTCGGTGGCGTGGCACTGACGATAGGTGCCAGTGTCCTCCCAGCTCTACAAGGAATTGTTACGAAGGTCAATGAGCACATGCCGACCATAAAGCAGGTTATGAATTCAGCGCTATCCGGTCTCGGGACGGCTTTTCAAAAAGTCGGTGACGTCGGAAGGTCCGTGTTTCAATCCATGAAGCAATTCATACAGCAGAATCAACCGACCATACAGATGGTGAAAGACTCGGTTGTTCAGCTGGGCAATGGTCTGAAGACAGCTTTTGAAAAAGCAAAACCGACGCTATTATTTTTGAAGGATGAAGCGCTCCCTACTCTTGGGGACGGGATCATGTTTGTAGTAGAAAAAGTGCTGCAGCTGAAAAATTATATTGTAAATAACTGGTCTGTTATCGGTCCATTGGTGACTGGAATTGTCATTGCTTTCGGTGCATGGAAAGTGGCAACGCTCACTCAAATCGGAGTTACTAAAACACTCACAGGAGTAACGAGAGCATGGAACATGGTTATGAGGATGAACCCTCTCGGTTTGATTGTGACCTTGATCGGTTTGGTCATTGGTGCGGGTATTCTTCTTTATAAAAACTGGGATACGGTGAAAGAAAAAGCAGGTCAACTGTGGTCTTCCGTCAAAAAGTTTTTCGGCAATATTTGGGATAAGACGAAACAAATATGGGATAACGTGAAGTCGAAGATCAGCAGCGCGCTGGAATCGGCAGGTGAATCGGTATCGAATTTCTTTTCTCCGTTGATGGACTTTATCGATCGAGTGAAAGGGAAGTGGGATGATTTCACTTCTGCTCTATCGAATTTCAGCTTGCCAGGTGCTGTCAGTAAGGTGGCCGGATGGGTTGGCAAAGGTGCAGGTGCTATCAAAAATCTAGTTGATGGCTCTCACGCGAAAGGTCTACGATCCGTTCCATTTGATGGTTACGTTGCAGAATTGCACAAAGGAGAGACAGTCCTTCCGAAAAAAGAAGCTGATATCTATCGTAGCGGTGGATTGAATGCTCAACGGAACCAGTCTTCTGGTGGTGGATCTGCTCCGACGAGAAACGTATCTCACAATGATAACTCGAAGAAGCAAAGCATCAATCATAATTACATCACGTTGAACATTCAAACAAGAGCGAAGACAGCAATGGAATTTATTAATGAAGTGCTGCCGGAACTAAAAGAAACGCTCGAAAACATGGCATAAGGAGGGAGAAGTTATGGAAATATACCTATCTATCAATAACAGAGAAGAAGTCATGCAGATCCCTGTACTCCCTCCAGAATTCAAAATCAACGATCCTCAAAATAACGACACGTTCACTACCATACGTCAGGGCGATATCAAACTGATTGGTCTGGAAGGTTTGAAGTCGTTCTCCTTATCTTCCTTTTTTCCGAATAAAGAATACTACTTCTCCCAGAACAATGAAATGTTCGGGTGGGATTATGTCGAAACCATCGAGAGATGGAAAAAGCGACGCTTGCCACTCCGTCTCATAATCACAGGCACCCCGATTAACTGGGCGGTGGCTATTGATTCATTTGAATATGGGACCCAGGACGGAACAGGGGACATCTACTATACGATGACCTTCACCGACTTCCCATTCATAAGGGTGTGATGGTATGCATCAAGTATATACAACCTTTTCAAACGGGAATCTATGGGACATTTCCCCGATTGTTGGTTCATTATCGTGGCAATCAGAAATTAAAACTTTAGGGCAAAAATTGAGTTTTGATGTTGCTTATAGTGACATGCCGTTCTTTCCGGACAATCCTGTTGATGTAGGTGGCATGATTATTGTAAAGAATGATGGCTCAGAAGTTTTACGAACCGTTGTTACTTCGGAAAATAAAACAGGGAGAGATCCTATAAACTACTCTAGCTTCGATCCTGCCTTCTATCTGAATAAATCGAAAGTCATTTATCAATTCAATACGAATGGTGATAAGGCTATTCGTAAGATATGCCGAGACTTCGGAGTTCCAATTGGTAGTGTCGTTTCTATACCTACCAAAATTGATGAAATTTATAATGGGAAAACTCCAGCTAAAATATTTAAGGATATCCTGGCAAAAGCGAAAGCAGATCAAGGTACTTCTTATGTCATGGAGATGAGACAGGGGCGGCTGTATATTGAAAAGCAGGATGATGTAATAGTAAATGCGCGGTTCGATCATGCACCAAATATCACAGGCGTTGGTCTACAGTATTCCATAAGCAATCCTTCGCGCAAACGATCTATTGATGAAATGAAGAACAGTATTCAAGTGGTCAAGGATGACAGCATTGTATTTACGACTGGCAGTCAGTCGTTGATTGATGAGTATGGTTTACTCCAAGAGACAATTGATGCAGACGATGATCAGTCGATGGCACAGATTCGGAATATGGCGAAAAACAAATTGAATGAACTGGCAAAAATCCATGAAGAGACGTCGCTTGAATTGATGGGTGTCGATGAAGCGAGAGCCGGTCGTCTGTTAGATATTGAAGAACCGATCACAGGTATGAGTGGTCGTTTTTTAATTAAAAAAGCTAGTCATACGGTTAGTAACGGCCATCATACGATGAAGCTTGATGTGGAGAGGATATCATGAATAATGGAATGGAAGAATTCGCAAGCCTATTCAAAGATAGAGAAAACCCGGACCTTCCGGACTGGACCACAGGAAAGGTCGTACAAACCTCCCCTCTCAAAATAAGGGTGAACGAAAATATTTTGTTGGAACAAAGGAAATTAGTCATACCAGAACGACTAAACGGATCGTTTGTTAAAGGAGATATGGTTGTATTGTTTCCTTCCCAGGACTATAAGCGGGTGTATGTAGCAGATAAGGTGGTGATGTGATGTTCCCGAAAGTGACGAAATTGGAACAGGTGGAAATGGCTACTCAAGCATATGAAGAGGAGTTGACCGATCATGGCCACTCTTATCTCTTTGATTTTGATCTGGGTGATTTTGTGCTGCGTGACGGAGCCCCTGTGAAAGCAGAAGGCAAGGAAGCTGTGAAAATGTGGGTGGAGATGGCCATTCGAACGCAAAAGAATAGATACGATGCTTATGAGGGTTCAACCTTCGGGGTTCAGACAGATGATCTCCGAGGGCATGTATATTCCCGGGAATTCGTGCAGACTGAACTGCAGCGGGAAATTCGGGAGACACTTACGGTCCATCCAGCCATCGAGTCGATATCGAACTTCTCCTTTGAGAGAGACGGTTCTTTGCTCCGGATCGCATTCACGCTTAATACAATCTATGGCAGTGAGCCGATGGAGGTGGAAGGATAATGGCACGAGAAGATGAGATTCACCAGGAGATGCTTGATGGCATTGATAATTCTTATGAAAAAGTAGAGGGGTCATTCCCTTATGCTTTAACAAGACCTCCTGCAATTAAAATCGCAGCTGTCGAAAAAGACCAAGAAGCTATAACAAACAAGCTCTCTATTGAAAATTTAAGTGGCGATGAACTGGAAACGCGCATCAATGATCGTACTGGTCTGAGTCGCCGTCCAGCTACACACGCTATCGGTGAACTGCAGGTAGAGGGAAACGGTACCGTCAATCAGGGAGATGCTTTTGAAACCGAAGCAGGGGTGCAATATGAAGCGACAGAAACCGTCACGATTGATGAGACCGGAACAGTAAGTATCAAAGCGGTAGAAGCCGGGACCATCGGAAATGTACCTGCGAATCAGATCACGCAGATACCTGTGACCTTGGATGGTATCAATGCCGTGACGAACCCGTCTCCCACGTATGATGGATTTGCAGCGGAAAGTGACACTGATTTATTAGATAGATATTATGAAAAAATCCGAACCCCTTCGACCAGTGGGAATAGATATCATTATATTAACTGGGCGAAAGAAGTTCCCGGTGTTGGTGAAGTTCGCGTGTTCCCTCTCTGGAATGGAGATAACACGGTAAAGGTCGTCATCATCGACAGTGATCGCACACCTGCCTCTCCGGAATTGGTAAGCGATGTACAGGAAGAAATCGATCCCGGTATTACCGGTTTAGGCGATGGCACTGCTCCTATTGGAGCTTTCGTTACGGTGGAGAGTGCTACGGCTCTTACCATAGATGTTTCATTTACCGTGACAATCACGACCGGCTTCTCACAGTCTGATGTAGAGACGGAAGTAACTCAGGCTATCACTGATCACTTGTACGATGTAGCCTTTCAAGAGGACTATGTCAGCTATGCACAGATTGGTGCTTTGATACTCGGATGTGAAAGCGTGGCTGATTATACGAACCTTACAGTGAATGGTGGTACCAGTAATGTTTCTGTTGGTGAACAGGAAGTTGCTGTGATGGGAAGTGTGACCATTGCCTAAAACGATGATCGAGATGCTGCCTCCGCATCTACGGAAGAGTGGCATCATTAATGAAATATTTGATAGTGAGCAGCTGGTGATCGATGACTTGCGATTAAGCGTTCAGGACTTGCGAGATCAGATGGATTTCAGTACAGCGACCTGGGCGCTTGAAATATATGAGAAAGAATACGGCATCAGTGTAGATGATAGTAAACCGGACAGTGAACGACGTTCGGTGCTTATCTCTAAATCACGTGGATCCGGACAGGTTGATGCTGATCTCTTAAAAGCCGTGGCCGACTCATATACCAATGGTGACTGTGACGTATCTTTTACGGGAGTCATCGAGATTACGTTCAACTCTTTCATTGGACGACCACCGAATATGAATGACGTAGAGCAGGCATTGGAAGATACGAAGCCGGCTCACTTGCGTATGGAATTCACCTTCCGGTACTACACCGTGGATGAGATTGAAGCTATGACACTGAATGATTTGGAGACGGAGACCCTAAGTAACTTTGCTCCGTTTGGATAGGAGGGATAACAATGGCGACAAATACAAATAAATTCGGTTTATACAAAAAAGACCCTGCCACCGATGGTGCAGACACATTTAATATAGAAACGATGCTCAATGAGAACTGGGATGAAATAGATGCTCAGGCACAAAAGGAAATTCCAGTTAGTGATACAGAACCAGCCGATCCGACCGTAGACCCTTTGTGGTTTGATACGAGTGGCACGAATCCTGTGCTCCGTCATTATGACGGGACAGCTTATCAGCCAGTCGGAGAAGTGAACCAGGAGGATTTGAACGCTCATATAAACGCATCTAACCCTCATGGAATTACGACAGCGAAGATTGGTGCTGAACCTTCTTTTATAAAGAATACTGCTTTTAATAAAAACTTCGGCACCACCTCTGGAACCGTTGCTGAGGGTAGTTATGCAAAGCAAACCAGAGATCAAGTTACGACGCATCAGGCGGATGAAACGAACCCTCATAATGTGACGAAATCTCAGGTCGGACTCGGAAATGTAACTGATGACCAACAAGCCACTAAAACGGAATTTGATAATCATACAGGCACTGCCAATATTCACAGAAAAATTACGTTTGGAACCGCAGATCCTACAGGTGGAAGTGATGGCGACATCTACTTCCAGTATGAGTAGGTGATGTAATGGCGAAGCAAACATGGGTAAATATTAGTGGCACATGGCGGAAAGTTGTAAGTGCATGGAGTAACGTCAATGGTACATGGAAAAAAGACGTTATGCCGAAAGGCATCGTGAGCGGAAGTTGGAAAGAGTTTATGCAATACGTTTTATCATATGTGACGAGAGTTTGGGAAGAAGATGCTATGCGCAGCGGTCATGAAGATGTGATTGTCGATGGATTAAGCAATGTTTATGTTATTACCGATTACGGTACTTACATTCAAAAATATGATCCTAACGGTAGCTTAGTTTGGTCAGTGTTAAGTAACGACGTTTACGGGATTGCTGGAGACGATTTTTCTTCATTGGCGGAACACAAAAGCGCCCCTAGCAATTATTTTTACGTAGGGGGCGAGAGCGGTGCATTCAGAATTGATGCAACGAGTGGGTCCAGTGTAAATGAAAATACAGATAGTAGTTATCTCGACGTAACCGAAATTATACAAGACCCCGTTTCTAATGATGTGTTTGTGGCGACGTTCAGGTCAAGCTCTACACGGATTGAACGCTGGAATGAAGATTTTAGTAGTTCCGTTTGGTTCAGGAATCTAAGTCATAGCGATATGATCACTTCAATGCACTATGATGATATTAATGACCTCCTATTTTTGGGGGACAATGGCGGTAGGTTGACTAAAATCAACGCTGGCAATGGAGGGATTGCTTGGGAAGAAGTAGTTGGTAGTAGTGTTTTTGGCGTAGCGTCTGATGCGAATGGTAATTCGTACTGCCTTATAAGCTCGGATGACATAATCCAAAAGGACACTGACGGTAATACTATATCAACAACAGATATGAGCAGTCTAAACCCTTACGGTATGGAAGGTAAAATGGAAAGCGGGTCTTTGTACTTGTATGTAAATGGATTCAATAACGGTATAGATAAACTTGATGAAGAGTTAAACATCGTATGGAGAAATGTTGGATTGTCTGATGCGGATACTGAATGTCTGTACATTTCCGACAACTATGAAATTGCAGTAGGTTCTTATTATACAGCGCAAAAAGTAGGCTTACTAGAACAATACTAGGAGGGATAAATATGCCGATAGTATTTTTAAATGCTAAAAACGAAGTAGTGAGAATACACTACCAGCCGTCTATGCTTGAAGATGACCAAAAAGTTGACGGAATAGAGGTTGACACAATACCTGATCCTGAACAAAAAGAAGGTAAAAAGTCTGTACTTAAATACACATCAGAAGACGGTCTTTTTTATGAGTATGTCGAACGTCCTTTAAGGGACAAGGAGCGAATCGAAAGACTGGAACGAGAAAACTCAGATGTGAAAATGGCACTAATTGAACAGGACATGCTTTCTCAGGAAGAAATTACATCGTTGAAGCAGTCTCTTATCGAATTAGATATGGAACTACAAGCAATGAAAGGAAGTGCTTAGAATGGCGAGTATTTATGCAGACATGATCGAAGCAGGGTTGTTCCCTTATGAAAACGTACCAACTTCTCGTAAAGAAGCCGTAGATGCCGAACTGACGGAACGTGGGTATTTTAGTAGTTAAACATCAGGAATCTTATGTGTCTTAATACACATTAGTGTGTATTGATAGTTATAGGTAATTATTGGACAATGTAACCATGCTATTTTGGAGGTGGTTACATGAGCACCAGTCGACACAATATTACCTTAGAGGATGGCGTGTACGATGAATTTTGTAAGTACGCTGGAAAGAAAGGTATCAAAGTTTCAACCTGGGTGAACGTGAAAATGAAAGAGTTCATTGAGGAAGAGAAGATGATCGAGGAGTACCGGAGAAACAAGAAGGATTAAAGCACTCATTATGGGTGCTTTTTTCTTTTAATATTTGTGACGCATAACTCTACACTCCTATCTATAAACCTCTATAAATGCTGATATATCAGTATTTGTGGGTAATTTAAACTAACGGAATCTTATGCGTCGTAGATGAAAGTTAAATTTTTTAAAGAAATTTCCCACAAAACGTAAAACTCCTCTGTTATATTCGTATTACTACTATAGGATACAAAGGAGGAGTTTTACTATGAAAGATTTTGAAATCAAGTACACAGTGACGGAGAGTTTTTCGGAAGTTAACAAGGGTAGTCGCATAACAGAAATCACACTTGGTGAGTATGACGAACAAATGGCTAAAAAAGCGATAGGTTCAGAAGTAGGAGTACCGTCGGAACATATTAAAATATTAAAAAGTACAGAGGTTTAAAGCATCTCCACCCAGGAGGTGCTTTTTATTATGGTTCGGGAGGTGAGAGTTATCGGTAAACAGGGACAGTCCAAAACCAAACAAGCCAATCAGCGTAATGGTCACAAAGGAAAGTATGCCAAGGGTAATAAAAAAGGAAAGAAATAATTCAGGAGAGGGGCTGCGGCTCCTCTTTTTCTATTAAAAGGTATTGCTTAGTTAGGGGGCAAAGGATGGATGTAATGATGAATACAGCGAAAGCAGGGACGATGGGGGCATCGTTTTTTATCAGTTATTTATTCGGAGAATGGAGCGTGCTACTAGGAGCGCTTTTGTTTTTTGTCAGCTTCGATTTTGTAAGTGGACTCATGGCGGCATGGCATAACAATAATGTCCGAGCCGAGGTAGGGTTCTGGGGGATACCGAAAAAGGTGATGATTTTCGGTGTAGTGGCTCTGGCTCATATCTTCGATAAGGTTTATCTTGATCAGATTGGTGAGCCATTAGCTATTGGTGAATTTCAAGTGTCCGTGATGGCCGCGACGATTTTATATTATCTGGTGAATGAATTTATCAGTATCACGGAGAATCTCGGGAAGATGGGGATGCCAGTACCAGCACCACTCAAGAAAGCAGTGGAGGCTTTTAAAGATGACGATTACAGCTACGGAAAGAAAGAGGGGCGTAAATAATGCCATTCAGCTTTGAATCTTTACCTCAACTTGAAAATGTAAGACCCGACTTGCCACACGATGGAAGGAACCCGACAAATAGCACAGCAGCAAAAACAGACATTGCGATACATCATTCTCTTACAGATGGGGGTGATGCTTTTTCGTTTGCTCGATTTCATACAAACCCTAAACCAAAAGGACAGGGGTGGCCAGAAGTAGCGTATCACTTCGTCATAGAGAAAGACGGCACGATCCAGTGGTGTCATCATCCAAGAGTTATAGGGTATCACGTAGGCAACAGCAATAGCTTCGCGTTAGGCATCTGCTTAGTTGGTGACTTTCGAGACACCGAACCTACGGACGCTCAGAAGCAATCGCTCTATGACCTGCATAAGTGTCTCGTGAAAGACCTACCGAATTATAAACGCACTCGTGGCCACGATGAGTTCCCGGGGTATAGCTGGAAGCCGTGTCCGGAATTTGATTACGAAGCTGTCATTAATCGCGCAACAGCTGTCAAAGGTGTCAGTACTGCTGAAAAAGTTAAAAAGGGAGAGAAACAGAAAATGTATAAACCGAGTAATGAAGCAATCAAGAACAGTACAGCTCGTGTCCTTCGTCGTCTGGAGCAAAAAGGAGAGCCATCCATCAGCTCTGTTCATCGAGAGAAACTTGAAAAGGGAGAGCTTCTCGAATCGGATGCAATCGGTCTATTGTATGTAGGGCTGGATCGTGAGCTTATCCAGGGTAGTGACTAAGTAACCACTTACCCCTCTTACATTAGAGGGGTTATTTCCCTTTTTTTGAAACTTCCATTATAATGAAACGTATACATACCATAAGGAGGATGATTCGGATGGGATTTAAACAGTGGTTTGTCGAAGGTACGAAAGATCACATGAAACCGAAAGTCGAACTGAACATCATCGCCGGTAGTGAAAAGTTGAATGCGAAGTTTCCACAAGGATTTGATAAGACCAACATGTTCAAAGAGAAAGAGAACGGGGTGGTGAAAATCTTTGTTCCAGGTAACGATAACATTCGTGCGGATCTGAAAGACATCGTATGGGAGAAAGACGCCGAACGTAGTGGAGGGAAAGCAGCTGCCGGAGCTATTGGCGGGGGCCTTGTTCTCGGACCTCTCGGTGCGATTGGTGGTGCTGCTGTAGGCGGTCGAAAGAAAGACACGTCCAGCGCGTTTCTGTACTTACAGCCTCACGAAGAAGATGAGGATATGGTGCTTCATGTGGAGTGCGATAAGAAGATGTACCAACAGATCTCCAAATGGAGAGCATAAAGAGAAGACAGCCCGTCCGGTAACATGGATAGGCTGTCTTTTTTCATTTAATCTTATTATGCACATATAATAGTAGAAACTTGGAATAAGAATGTAGTATCTAGGATACCAACAGGATACCATTTTCGTGAAAATCAGTACCAAAACGGAAAAACACAAAACAAAATATAAAATTTGAAAGCAACAAACGTTGATGCGAAAGCATTTTGTGATACAATAAAATAACTTGTGGAACGGCACCAACAGCCTTCTAAGCTGTAGGTCGTAGGTTCGAATCCTACTTGGGACGCT
>NZ_FNEV01000016.1 GCF_900100295.1 Salimicrobium halophilum | reverse complement strand
GTCCTTAGTACGAGAGGACCGGGATGGACACACCGCTGGTGTACCAGTTGTTCCGCCAGGAGCATCGCTGGGTAGCTACGTGTGGACGGGATAAGTGCTGAAAGCATCTAAGCATGAAGCCCCCCTTGAGATGAGATTTCCCTTTGTAGAGATGCCTCTGAGACGAAGAGGTTGATAGGTCCGGTGTGGAAGCGTGGCGACACGTGCAGCAGACGGATACTAATCCATCGAGATCTTCTCTATAACGTTGGTCAACGTTTCTTATCCAGTTTTGAAGGTTCATCCTTCAAAGTGATGTGGTGGCAGTAGCGAAGAGGTCACACCTGTTCCCATGCCGAACACAGAAGTTAAGCTCTTCAGCGCCGATGGTAGTCGGGGTTACCCCCCGCGAGAGTAGGGCGCTGCCACATCGATTTTTATACCAGCGCGGGATGGAGCAGTCTGGTAGCTCGTCGGGCTCATAACCCGGAGGTCGCAGGTTCAAATCCTGCTCCCGCAACCAAATTTGGTCCGGTAGTTCAGTTGGTTAGAATGCCTGCCTGTCACGCAGGAGGTCGCGGGTTCGAGTCCCGTCCGGACCGCCATTTTTGACTTATGATAATGATTACATACACACAGCCTCGGGGATGCCCTGAGGCTTTTTTTCATGATTTTTTTCTATTTTTGTGACTGGCTGATATAATGGAACAAGGAAAAGGTGGGTGCCCCTATATGGATGAATTCGAACTGATTCGCCGCATTTCTCCTTCTTACTATCGGCAGTCGTCCGTGATCAAAGGAATCGGAGACGATGCCTTCGTCTTCCGTGCAACCGGGGACGTCGTGTTCACGACAGATACGATGGTGGAGGATGTACATTTCTCAAGACAGACGATGGAGCCTGAGGCGATCGGCTACCGTGCGCTTGCTGCCAATATATCGGACTTGGCCGCCATGGGAAGCGATCCGGCTTTTTATAGTGTATCTCTCGTCGTTTCGCCGGAGTGGACGAATGAAGAGATCCTTGCGTTGTATGAGGGGATGGAGCGCCTCGGAAAACAGCACGGTATGGATCTGATCGGTGGAGATACCGTAGGTGGGAAGCAGCTTGTCGTCTCGATTACTGCTCACGGCTATATTCATAAAGGAAAAGGACGTTATCGTTCTCATGCACGTCCGGGTGATCTTGTCTTTGTAACGGGAACGCTAGGTGATGCTCGGGGAGGATTGGAACAGCTGATGCAGCAACGGAGTTCCGCTTCTCCTCTCATTGCCAGGCACCGTTATCCTGAACCACGGGCGCACTTCGCTTCCGGTCTGGAACCATTGCAGCGCGTATGTCTCAACGATGTCAGTGACGGTATTGCAAGTGAAGCGAATGAGATTGCTGCAGTATCGGGAGTAAGGGTGACGATTCGGGAACAAGACCTTCCTATCAGTGAGGTCCTGCTTCAGAATTATCCGGATCAAGCTGTGGAATGGGCGCTCTCCGGCGGGGAAGATTTTGAATTACTTGGAACGATTGCACAAGAAGACAGAGAAGCGTTGCTGGCAATCGCTGAACATAGAGAGACACCTGTGACATTCATCGGAACCGTTTCCTCTGCGGATGCTCCGGAAGTTATCCTCCAGTCCGGGAAGGAATCGAAGCGATTGTTACGCACAGGTTATACACATTTACAGGAAAGAAGGTAACGACGATGCAGGTACGATCGATGAGTCCGGCAGCAACTGCTGAAATTGCTGCTCTTTTGGCCAGGAAGTTGAAGGCGGGGGATGTCCTCACGTTAGAAGGGGATCTCGGTGCAGGGAAAACGACGTTCACCAAAGCCTTAGGGAAAGCTCTCGGAGTCACGAGAACTATCAACAGCCCTACATTTACGATCATCAAAGAATACGAAGGGAATCTCCCTTTTTACCATATGGATGCCTACCGGCTCGAGGATACGGAAGAAGACCT
The DNA here is from genome assembly GCF_900100295.1 of Salimicrobium halophilum. Taxonomy (GTDB): domain Bacteria; phylum Bacillota; class Bacilli; order Bacillales; family Halobacillaceae; genus Salimicrobium; species Salimicrobium halophilum. The sequence continues at coordinate 36,987 of NZ_FNEV01000016.1, read as the reverse complement.
CGGCTTTGAGGAGTACTTCGACGGTTCCGGGGTCACTGTCGTAGAATGGGCTTCTTATATAGAGACGTATTTACCCGGGAAGCGTTTGGATATTGAAATTGCTTATGAGGGGGAAGAAGAACGGATTCTTACCTTCACGCCGCGTTCTTCCCATTTCGAGACTATTTGTGAGGAGATATACGATGAATATTCTGGCGATTGATACATCAAATTATATACTCGGAGTAGCCGTCATCAAAAATCATGAAGTGGCGGGAGAATGGATGACGAATGTGAAAAAGAATCATTCGGTACGCCTGATGCCTGCGATCGATCAGATGATGAGAGAAACGGAAACCTCTCCGGAAGAACTGGATCAGATTGCGGTGGCCCATGGCCCTGGTTCTTTTACAGGGGTGAGAATCGGCATGGCAACGGCCAAATCGATGGCATTCGCGCTTCAGATTCCGGTCGTAGGTATCTCGAGCCTTGAAGTGCTTGCACGTCAGGGAACGTTCTTCGATGGATTGATCTGTCCGTTTTTCGATGCGAGACGTGGAAGGGTCTATACAGGTCTTTATGACGGAGAAATGAATGTGGTCATGGAAGAAGAGAATATTGATATGGACACGTGGCTCGAAAAGTTGAAGGCGATGCATCAGTCCATTCTCTTCGTCAGTCAGGATATCTCTGAGTTCCGTGGCAGAATTGAAGAGAAAATGGGAGACCGCGCTGTATTTCCGACACCCGCGCATCAGTATGCCAGACCTTCGTATCTGGCGCTTTCTGCGATGAAGAAGCCGGCATCCTCGACTCACACATTGAGCCCTAACTATTTACGACTGCCGGAAGCCGAGCAGAAATGGCTGAATCGCCAGGAGAAGTAGATATGGTCAGCGTAAGGGAAATGACGACCGAAGATATCGAACAGGTGATGTGGGTGGAGCGTGCTTCTTTCACCGTCCCCTGGCCGAAGGAGACGTTTCTCGAAGAAGTGGAAAATAATCCTCACGCGGCTTATTTTCTTATCGAAGAAGACGGAGAGGTCATCGGGTACTGTGGAGCCTGGTTCTTCAACGAGGGAGGCCATATTACGAATATAGCGATTCACCCTTCCTATCGTGGTCATAAATACGGGAAATTGTTATTCATGGAAGTGATGAACGAGGCGAGGAAGCATAAAATCCGATTGCTTACGCTTGAAGTCCGCGTTTCCAACACGACCGCTCAACATATGTACCGGCGATTCGGATTCAAGCCGGCCGAAGTCAGAAAAGGATACTACGCCGATAATGGAGAGGATGCATTAGTCATGTGGGTGAAACTATGAACAACGAACAGTATATATTGGCGATTGAAACGAGCTGTGACGAAACGGCCGTCGCCATCATAAAAAATGAAACGGAACTGGTAGCGAATGTGGTCGCTTCCCAGATCGAAAGCCATAAGCGCTTCGGGGGAGTGGTGCCTGAGGTTGCCTCGAGACATCATATCGAACAGATTACCATCACGCTTGAAGAAGCGCTGGATAAGGCCGGACTTACGCTTGATGATATGGAAGCGATAAGTGTCACGGAAGGACCGGGACTTGTGGGAGCTCTTCTGGTAGGAGTGAACGCGGCTAAGGGTGTCGCTTTTGCGAAACAGAAGCCACTCGTCGGTGTCCATCATATCGCAGGCCATATTTACGCGAGCAGACTCGAAAAGGAATTCGATTTTCCATTACTCTCGCTTGTCGTTTCCGGCGGTCATACCGAACTAGTACTTATGCGCGGACACAATGACTTTGAAGTGATCGGCGAGACGAGGGACGATGCTGCAGGAGAAGCCTATGACAAAGTGGCACGTCTGTTGAAACTTCCTTATCCGGGAGGCCCGGAGATCGATAAACTGGCAGCGGAAGGGGAAGCGACGATCGATTTTCCGAGAGCCTGGCTCGAGGATGATTCCTATGACTTCAGTTTCAGCGGACTGAAATCTTCTGTGATCAACAGGCTCCACAACGCTGAACAAAAAGGCGAAACGCTGAAGCCTGAAGATGTAGCTGCAAGCTTTCAGGAGAGCGTGGTCGAGGTGTTATCCACAAAAGCGAAGAAAGCGGCTGAGGCGTACGGTGTCCATCAGCTGGTCGTAGCAGGGGGCGTAGCGGCCAACAGCGGTCTGCGCAAAGCTCTTCAGGAAACGTTTGAAAATACAGATATCGAGCTCCTGATTCCGCCACTCAAATATTGTACGGATAATGCTGCGATGATTGCAGCCGCAGGAGCCGTGGCGTACAAACAGGGGCATCGTGCAGGCTGGGATCTGAATGCTCATCCAGGACTCGATCTCGAGAAGTATGGAAAGCGTGGACAAGTTCCTCAGGACAATTGAATAGTGTGGATAAGAAGTGGAAAAGGTAGAAGTTCTTCCTCGTGCAAGCGGAAGAGTTTCTACCTTTTTCAGTTATCAACAGAAGGATAAAGGAGCAATCCCTTCTTTCGACAAGGAAAGTATAGCAATTTTCAATTATTCACAGGGTTCTACACGAATCGTGGATAAATAGTTAACAAAACCTTAATAACAGCTTTATATTTGTGGGTAAAATTTGGGGATAACCTCGATTTTATCTGTGGATAATGTGTATAAACCTGTTGAAAACTGATTTTGTTGAACTTTGTCTGTGGATAAAGGTGGGGAGAAATGTAGAGTTCGGGAGGGGAAATGTATTGAACGTTAATTTTGTAAAAAAGAAGAAAAGCGTCTCATAACTTTTGGGATGGCGTATTTTTCTTGAGACCCTCTGCCAAAACTGTCGCATTTAAAATGTTATGGTACAGTTTCTGTCTCATCATCTATCAATTATGCCTCATAAACGCCTATCCTATATAAAAAGCCCCGATCGCGTGTAAGACGCAACCGGGGCCGAATACGTTCTAGTCCGTCTGGAGTTCTTCCCATTCTTCCATCAGCGACTCCATTTCATTCGAAGCTTTCTCGTTATCTTCCGTGAGCTCTAAAGATTTCTCCGCGTCCTGATACACATCAGGCTCACACAGCAGCTCATCGTTCTTCTCTATCTGTTGCTCCAGTTCTTCGATGCGTGTTTCGATCTCTTCGATGCGGCGCAGGCGTCTTCGTTCTTCCCGTTTCGCCGCTTTATCCATCTCGAAGGAACGCTTCCCTTCCGTAGGTGCTTCCTGTTCCTTTTCTTTCTCCGCTTCTTCGATCGCTTTCCATTCCGCTTCTTCCCGTTTCTTATCGTGATAGTAGTCGTAATCTCCGAGATAGATTTGCGTATGGTCCGGCTTCATCTCGACGATCTGGGTCGCGATTTTGTTGATGAAGTAACGGTCGTGCGAGACGAAGATGATCGTTCCCGGATAATCGACGAGTGCCGCTTCAAGAACCTCTTTGCTGTCGAGGTCCAGATGGTTGGTCGGCTCATCAAGGATCAGCAGGTTGGATTTCTGCATCATCAGCTTAGCAAGAGAAAGACGGGCTTTCTCTCCACCACTTAACGCAGCGACAGGCTTAAGAACGTCTTCGCCGGTGAAAAGGAAGTTACCGAGAATCGTCCGGATATCCTTCTCGTCTTCCATCGGATAGTCATCCCAGAGCTCGTCCAGCACCCGTTTCTTCCGGTTCAGTTCGCTCTGTTCCTGGTCGTAGTAGCCCATTTCGACATTGGCACCGATGACGATGTCTCCTTTGGTAGGAGCCAGGTTCTCGGTGAGTATTTTCAGAAGGGTCGATTTCCCGACACCGTTCGGTCCGATCAACGCAATCGAATCCCCCCTGGAAACGTCGAGCGTCACATCTTCGAACAGATAATCACTGTCCGGGTAATGGAAGCCTACTTCTCTCGTTTTGAGAACGTCATTCCCGCTGCGACGATTCACCTGGAACGAGAACTTCGCAGATTTGGCGTCATCTTTCGGTTTCTCCATCTTGGCCATCTTCTCGAGCTGTTTCCGGCGGCTCTGCGCCCGTTTACTCGTGGTGGCCCGGACGATGTTCTTCTGGATGAAATCTTCCATCTTCTTGATTTCACTCTGCTGCTTTTCGTACTGCTTCATTTCCTGTTCGAAATCGGCTTCTTTCTGCTTCAGGTAGGTGCTGTAGTTGCCAGTGTATTTCTTCACCCGCTGCATGGCGACTTCATAAACCGTGTTCACGATTTTATCCAGGAAGTAACGGTCGTGCGATACGATGACGACAGCTCCCGGATAAGACTGAAGATAGCCTTCGAGCCACGTGAGCGTATCGATATCCAGGTGGTTTGTCGGCTCGTCCAGAATGAGGACATCCGGTTTCGTCAGAAGCAATTTACCAAGTGCGAGCCTGGTCTTCTGGCCGCCACTCAACGTCTGGATCGGCTGACTCCACATCGATTCCGGAAAATGGAGGCCCTGGAGGATGGCTTTCATGTCCGCTTCGTACTGATAGCCCCCGGACGTTTTGAACTCGTTCTGCTTGCGGTCATAGTCTTCGAGAAACGCCTGATACTCTTCAGGGGAAGAGAAACGGTCCGGGTCAGCCATCTCGGCTTCCATCTCCCGCAGCTTCGCTTCCATTCTTTTAAGCCCGTCGAACACGTGAGAGAATTCTTCCCAAATCGTTCCGTCCGATTCAAGTCCGCTGTGCTGTTCGAGATAGCCGACCGTCGTTTCTTTCGATTGAAAGATGTTCCCTTCCTCGTAGCTCATCTCTCCGGCCATCACCTTCAACAGGGTGGATTTGCCGGCACCGTTCCGCCCTACGATGGCGATCCGGTCGTTTGTCTGTATTTCCAAATCAATATCGGATAAAATTAACTCAGCTCCGAAACGCTTCGTCAATTGACTAAGTTGCATTAGAATCATTATTTATTCACCTCGACTCATTCAAGTGTATCTTATCGAAAGCACGAGGGGCAACAAAACGGACTAACTTTGTGAATTTACTCACGATTTTTGCTAAACTATATAGTAAGGAAGAAGAAGGAGGAACGTACATGGATGAAGAAGCGAAAATTCCTCAGGCCACAGCGAAACGGTTACCGCTCTATTACCGATTTATAAATAATTTATACCTTCAGGGGAAAATGAGAGTGTCTTCGAAGGAATTGAGTGACGCGGTGAAGGTGGACTCTGCCACGATCCGACGGGATTTCTCTTATTTCGGTGCGCTCGGGAAGAAAGGCTACGGCTATAATGTCGAGCATCTGGTGAGCTTTTTCCGCAAGACGCTCGATCAGGACGAGACGACAGAAGTCGCGCTGATCGGTGTCGGTAACCTCGGTACCGCATTTCTGAACTACAATTTCATGAAAAATAACAATACGAAGATCGTCGTCGCTTTCGATGCGGACAAGGAACGCGTCGGGCAGGAAGTGGGCGGTGTTCCTATCGAACATATCGATGATCTGGAGGAGAGGATGGGCAACGTCTCTGTTGCTATTCTGACCGTTCCTTCCCAGGCGGCGCAGGGGATTACGGACCGTCTCATAGGACAAGGGGTGTCCGGCATTCTGAACTTCACACCGGCACGGATCACCGTTCCCTCGGACGTTCGTGTGCATCACATCGATCTTTCGGTGGAACTGCAATCGCTCGCTTATTTCCTGAAGCATTATCCGCTATAGGAAATTTCCGGGAACGAGGCACAGAAACTGACTTCTGTGTCTTTTTCTTATAGTATGGAAATAGTAATTAATTCGAACATCGAAAGGTCAGGATAACTATGGCAAGGAGAATCCCGGAAAAATGGCTGGTGGTCATTTCCGTTCTGTTCGGAACGTTCACCGTCATTCTGAATAATAGTATGCTGAACCCGGTATTGCCGCGGTTCATTGAAATCTTTGATACGAACGCGGTAGCCGCCGGGTGGATTCTGACAATCTTCATGGTATCGATGGGGATGACGATGCCGCTGACGGGGTACTTCGGAGATCGGTTCGGTAAGAAAAAAGTATACCTCGTCGGTCTGACGCTGTTTCTTATCGGTTCCACATCTGGATTCTTCAGCGGCTCTCTCGGCATGGTCATTTTCTCGAGAGCCATTCAGGGGATGGCCGGCGGATTGATGATGCCGATTGCGATGGCCCTCATCTTCAACTCGTTCCCGAAAAATGAGCGGGGACTCGCTGTCGGGGTCTACGGCGTAGCGGCGATGGTAGCTCCGGCGATCGGCCCGACCATCGGGGGCTTTCTCATCCAGTTTCTCGAATGGCCGTGGCTCTTTGCGGTCAACATCCCCTTTGGATTGACGGGGCTGCTGTTATCCACGAAATTCCTCGAGAGGACGGAGAGCGATCCGAACAAACGATTCGACCTGATCGGCTTTCTTCTCGTTACGTCAGGAATCGGGGCGGTGCTATTCGCCCTTGGCCGTGGGCGTACACCTGAAGTTCTCTTTGATCCGTTGAATTTATCCCTGATTGCAGCGGGGATCATACTCGTGACGGTGTTCGTCCGCTATGAATTCAGGCAGGAAGATCCTTTGCTCAACTTATCGGTCTTCAAGGTCCCGACCTATGCGGTGTCGATCCTTATCACATCTTCTGCGTCCATCGGGCTGTTTTCAGGTATTTTCTTATTGCCGCTCCTCATCCAGAACGTATACGGACTGAATGAAGTATGGACAGGGATTCTATTCCTCCCATCGGCCGCGGCGAGTGGCATCTTCATGTCCCTCGGCGGAAGAATGCTCGATAAAAAAGGACCGAAGTTTGTCATCCCGCCTGGTCTTACCATCATGGGTCTGTCGACGATCGGCCTCGGAATGCTCGAGACGTCGAGCCCGTTCTGGTGGATCCTTCTTTTGAACGCGATACGAGGCATGGGGATGGGAATGAGCAACATGCCTGCGACGACGACAGGGATGAACGCAATTCCCGACCATCTCGTCGCTCAAGGGTCTGCGATGAACAACATCATCCGCCAGATTGCGTCTTCGCTCGGAATCGTATTTTTCTCGATCTATTACGAAGTCAGGCGCGCCCAGATTTCGGTAGATATGAGTATGCAGGAAGCGACTTTGCAGACGCTGAACGAGGCGTTTCTCGTGTCTGCTGCCGTCCTGTTTCTGGCCCTGCCGTTCTCTTTCATCATGAAAGGTGTACAGGATGAAAAAAAATGAGCTGAATCCATGTAGGATCCAGCTCATTTTTTGTTGGAATTCTCATAATCCAGTTGCATCACCCGGAAACCCGGGCCATAAGCGAAGCGATGGCACTTTACCCTTCACTTTTTGTCTGAATTATTCTTAATGTAAAAGTGGAGGCCGATCAAGCGGATGCCGACCCCGATGTTGAATGTTGAGATCAGAGCGAGGATCATCGTCGTGGCGTTCCAGATTGATCCCTCGATCGACTGGACAGCGACGAAGACGAAGCCCGCCCCGATGAACAGGTACAAATAAGCCATCATTAAGGGGGAGGCCTTCATATCAAAACAACCCTCCCAACAGAATCGTTTCCATCTGTTCCATATAGTTCTCCAATTCCTCCCGGTACATCTGCGCGACGACGACCATGCTATTCAATATCATATGCGTAATGATCGGCGTAATGATGGATTTCGTCTTCACATAAAGAAAAGCGAAGACCGACCCGGCTGCAAAGTAGATCAGCAGGTGGGTGAAATCAAAGTGGAAAGCCGCAAACGCGAGAGAAGACACGACCACGGCTAACAGGAAATTCGTCCGTTTATAGATGGACCCGAAAATGATCTTCCGGAAAATGATCTCTTCCGTGATCGGTGCGAAAATCACCGGAAGAAGAATGAATATCGGCGACTGCTCGGCAATATCCATAAGTAGTTGCGTGTTTTCAGACTCCGGGGATGCATCGAACAAGTACATCTCGATCATGCCGGCGATGTTCTGGGCGAATAGCGCAAGAAAGAACCCGAGAATCGCCCAAAGGATGATCGATCCTGTACGAGCCCGTTCCGATCGTTCCGCGAGCTCCGGTTTCAGAAGAATAAGCATCCACACTGTGGCTATCGTGAAGCTGAAGATGGACCATACGGCGATGGCATCCGTACGGCCGAAGCCGAGAGCCATCAGAAGCGGGGCACCGATGATTCCGCTCAGCTGTGTTGCGAGATAGATGATGATGATATACCAATACCGTCTGGGCATAAGAATCTCCTTTATCTTTTTCTTAATCACTGCCTTCAATTTTACCATAGGTGGAATTACAGAAGGAAACAGAACGATTAAGAAGAAAAATCTAGAAAAAATATAAAGCTCCTACTTGAAAAACGAACGGTGATTGATTATTATAATAATTGGTATTAGCACTCACGAGGTAAGAGTGCTAATAATCGACAATTCACACAAGATGAATGAATTCTGAGGAGGGTGTCCTAATTGTTAAAACCACTGGGAGATCGTATTGTTATTGAAGTAGTAGAACAGGAAGAGACTACAAAAAGCGGAATCGTCCTGCCTGATTCGGCGAAAGAGAAGCCTCAGGAAGGAAAAGTCGTAGCTGTCGGTACCGGCCGTTTGAAGGACAACGGCGAAAAGGTGGCACTTGAAGTTTCCGAGGGAGATCAGGTCATCTATTCCAAGTTCGCAGGTACAGAAGTGAGCTATGACGGAAAAGACTACCTAATCATACGCGAAAACGACGTTCTTGCTGTCGTTCAATAATATTCAATAAATAAACGTACGGATCAAACAAGGAGGGCATGAATAATGGCGAAAGAATTGAAATTCAGTGAAGACGGCCGCAGAGCTATGCTTCGCGGTGTTGATACATTAGCAGATGCAGTGAAAGTGACACTCGGACCGAAAGGACGTAACGTCGTCCTCGATAAGAAATTCGGATCCCCGCTCATCACGAACGATGGTGTGACGATTGCTAAAGAAATCGAACTTGAAGATAAATACGAAAACATGGGTGCGCAGCTCGTATCCGAAGTAGCATCCAAAACGAACGACGTAGCCGGTGACGGTACAACGACAGCGACGGTTCTTGCGCAGTCCATGATCCGTGAAGGACTGAAGAACGTAACATCCGGCGCTAACCCTGTCGGCATCCGTCGCGGTATCGAGAAAGCGGTAGAAGTCGCTACAGACGAGCTCCGCAAAATCTCCAACCCGATCGAAGGACGCGAATCCATTTCTCAGGTAGCTTCCATCTCTGCTTCCGACAACGAAGTCGGCCAGCTGATCGCAGAAGCGATGGAGCGTGTTGGTAACGACGGCGTTATCACGATCGAAGAATCCAAAGGCTTCAACACAGAATTGGAAGTCGTAGAAGGTATGCAATTCGACCGCGGGTACGCATCCCCTTACATGGTGACAGACCAGGATAAGATGGAAGCGGAGCTTGAAGACCCGTACATTCTTATCACTGATAAGAAGATCAATAACATCCAGGAAGTACTACCGGTACTTGAACAAGTTGTTCAGCAGTCCAAGCCACTCCTTATCATCTCTGAGGACATGGAAGGCGAAGCGCTTGCGACACTTGTTGTGAACAAACTTCGCGGTACATTCAACGCGGTAAGCGTAAAAGCACCTGGCTTCGGCGATCGCCGTAAAGCGATGCTTGAAGATATCGCAACGATGACAGGCGGTCAGGTCATTACTGAAGATCTTGGTCTCGATCTTAAGAACACGACACTAGATCAACTAGGCCGTGCTTCGAAAGCTGTCATCACGAAAGAACACACAACCATCGTTGAAGGAAAAGGCGACTCCGAACAGCTCGCGTCCCGTGTAGCACAAATCCGTGCGCAAGCAGAGGAGACGACTTCTGAATTCGATAAAGAAAAACTTCAGGAACGTCTCGCGAAACTTGCCGGCGGCGTAGCTGTCATCAAAGTCGGAGCGGCGACAGAAACAGAATTGAAAGAGCGTAAACTACGCATCGAAGACGCATTGAACTCTACGCGTGCAGCAGTAGAAGAAGGAATCGTCGCAGGTGGTGGAACAGCACTTATCAACATCATTTCTGCCGTAGAAAAACTAGATCTCTCTGACGATGAAGCGACAGGCGCAAGCATTGTCCTACGTGCTCTTGAAGAGCCGGTACGTCAAATCGTACACAACGCTGGTCTGGAAGGCTCTATCATCGTAGAGAAGCTGAAATCCCAAGAAGTAGGCGTCGGCTACAACGCAGCAGACGGCGAATGGGTGAACATGGTAGAAGCGGGTATCGTAGACCCTACCAAAGTTACTCGTTCCGCACTTCAAAACGCCGGCTCTGTAGCGGCTATGTTCCTAACTACAGAAGCAGTCGTTGCTGACATCCCTGAGGATGACAACGGTGGTGGCGGCATGCCAGATATGGGTGGCATGGGCGGTATGGGCGGCATGATGTAAGCTGTCCTTGCTGTCCTCAAACTCTTTTCTACACAAGGATTTGAAACCATATAAATGAATATTGACTGGATTTCTAATGAAATTAAGTTTAAATCAAATAAGCCTCCCAGAAGTTTTATAAACTTTTGGGAGGCTTATTCTTCTATTTATTATTTCTTATACTCGACCTTCTGCGCTGCATAAATTCACTTTGATTTGTTTTAATAAGGTTATATTCATGCTCCTTCTTAAATAACATTCGGCCGGTAGTATGAATTCCATATAAGTATGTAGGCATATCCTTTTGCGTGTAGGTTATCAATGAATGCTTGTTAGTGTTTTCTCATGACAGCAAATAGCTTGATTTTGAAAAATATCTTCTTAAATGCTGAATTTCTTTCGTACTTCCTCGATGCGAACTAACCTTAGAATTTTTCGCATAGAAATTAAGCCAATCATCGGTGAACTCATTGAGAGTGATATTGTTTTCTTCAAGATAGTTCCTTCTCTTACCTCCTTCTCTAATTCCGCTGCTTCAATTCTTGCATCAGTTTTTCTAATGAAGCCCCCCTTGGACTTTGTTTTTCTTTGTCGGTGACTGGATATAATCATTCTATTTGATAGGATCACTTATTACCTCTATAGGTAACCAAATTCCATTTATTTGTTTGAAAGTCCGATTGATGAACTGTCTTATTGGAGTATTAAAAAGAAAAAACTGCAAAATACGCGTTTAGTTTCTATGTCTGGGTTTAAGCGGCAGACGACGATTGATGAATTAAATCGGAGGAGCAAGAAGATCATAAGGTGAATCGCATAACTTTTTGTAGGGATAATGTTTAGGCGGAAGGGAGTTTGCTGAAAGGCATCGTGTTCAATTAAATAGACAGATTTGTAATATTGACATTCCGCGCTCTAAAGACTGGAATATAGAGATTAGGAAAGAGAAGGAGATAGTAATAGAAAGGTAAAGCTAGCAGTTGTTTTTTTCTGTGTAATGAAATCACCATTTTTTGTAGTTCGGAAACCAGCTAAACAAAATAGTGATATGAAAAGTGAAAACTGATAAAATAATAATAAAAGTGGACCAAGGAGATAGAAAATAATGGTAAAAAAACAAAAATATAAATCAACAATTAAATCACGTCCCTTTCTGTATATAGAAACAAAAAAGCTTTCAGAGTTGCTGATACAAGGAATGAACGAGGTGGAGCTAAAGAATAAAGTGATAAATGAAAATATATTCCAGGTGAGGTCCGAAGATCGAAAGTGTGAAATTGCATCAACAATTCTCACACGCTTAAACGCTGTTGATGATTATCTTATTGAGAAAATTGTTCAGAGTGATATAGAGACAAGTAAATTAATTGTTTTATATGCAATTATGAAAACAGACCGTTTATTTTGTGAGTTTATGAATGAAGTCTTTAGTGAAAAAATAGCTCTATTGGATTTAAAGCTAATAGATAGAGACTTTAATTTGTTCTTTGTAGGTAAAAAGGAACAAAGTGAAACAGTAGCGAACTGGCGCGATTACACATTTTATAAACTGAAACAGGTGTATATTCGAATACTGTGTGAAGCAGGTCTATTGAAAAAACAGAAAGGTGAACGTGAAATCATTCAACCGATGTTAGATATTGAAGTGAAAGAACACGTACATAAGATTGGAGATAATCACTTTATAGAAAATATGGTAGGTGTATAAAATGAGGACTATAAATGAACGATTGGACGATATATTACCTAAAATTACTGATCCTTCCTTCCGTGAAAATAAAGGTTTAGGAAATGAGGTTGGTTATTATATATTTGATTACGATCCCCAGTATGAAATGGTTGTACGTAATCATATTGAGTATTTAAAAGAAAAGATAAAGAAAGAACACCCTGATCTACATATTCGAGAATTTGACTTATATGAGATTGTGTTGGAAATACTTGAACAAAAGGGATATCTTCAAAAAAATTTTGAGATGGAAGAGAAAAAAGGTAGTGATTTTGTACTTAATGCTACTAAAAAAGCATTAAGATTAACCTTGGATAATGATTTAGTTATTCAATACATGAGTGATCGAACTCAACAAAGCGATATAGTTTTTGTTACAGGTGTAGGAAAAGTTTTTCCTATTATTAGATCGCATACGGTTTTGAATAACATTCACCGAGCCGTTGATCAAATACCAATTATTATGTTTTTTCCTGGTGAATACGATAGACAATCACTTCAGCTATTCAATGAATTAAAGGATGACAATTATTATAGGGCATTTAGACTTGTGGATTAATTAGGAGGGGAAATGCATGGAAATTAAAAAAATGTTTCAAAAGAAAATTGATCGACCAATTAGAGGTGTTATTAAAATTGGCAATGAGGAAGAAAATTCCTTTCAAGAACTTGATGAATATGTAGTAACTAACGAACTTCAAAAGCATTTGGGGAAGTTTTTCTCATCTTATAAAAAAGGAGTTAAGGGGCATACAGATGAAGTAGGTGTATGGATTTCGGGGTTTTTTGGTTCGGGTAAGTCCCATTTCCTTAAAATACTTTCATATTTAACAAAAAACAATAAGGTAAATGGACGAAGGGCCATTGATTTCATGGAAGACAAGATACATGACCCAATGATCCTTTCTGATCTTAAGCTAGCAGGGAATATAACTAATGATGTAATCCTTTTTGACATAGATGCAAAAAGTGAAGCAAATTCGAAGAGTGATAAGAATTCAATAGTAAGAGTGATGAATAATGCTTTCAATGAGATGCAAGGGTTTTGTGGGTCCATCCCTTGGATTGCTGATATTGAAAGAATTATGTATAAAGACGGTTTGTATGAGGATTTTAAAGCAACTTTTAGAGAAATATCTAGTAACAATTGGGAAGAGGCAAGAGAAGACTTTTACTATGAAGAGGATTCAATAATTGAAGCTTTATGTAGAACGACAGAAATGAGTGAGGATTCAGCACGAAATTGGTTTCAAAGAGCAGAACAAGAATATTCAATTAGTATAGAACGATTTGCAAAACGAGTGAATGAGTATATTGAGTCCAAAGGTGATAATCATCACGTATTATTCTTTATCGATGAAATAGGACAATATATAGGCGAAGATTCTCAACTAATGTTAAACCTTCAAACTATAATACATGAATTTGGTCTGAAGTGTAAGGGGAAGGCATGGGTTATTGTAACTAGCCAAGAAGACTATGATTCCTTTATGAGTGTAAGAGGGAATGATTTTTCAAAGATCCAGGGTCGCTTTGATACCAAGTTAAGTTTGTCTAGTGCTTATGTAGATGAAGTAATAACTAAACGTTTATTGCTTAAAAACGAATATGGTACAGATACATTAGATGAATTATATGATAAAAACAATTCAATAATAAATAATTCTCTTACCTTCTCGGATGACACTGCAGAAATGAAGAAATATACGAATAAACAAGAGTTTATTGATGTATATCCTTTTGTTCCATATCAATTCACACTACTTCAAAAGGCAATTTCAGAAATAGCCAATCATTCTAATTCAAGCAAACACCAATCTAGAGGTGAGCGTTCATTATTGAATGCATTCCAAGAAGCAGCTATTAATTATAGTGATAAAAATGAAGGGTCTCTAATCCCTTTTTCCGCGTTTTATCAACCGATGGAGCAATTCTTAGAATCTTCAACTACAAGAGTTATTATTCAAGCATATAAAAATACAAGGCTTGAAAAATATGATGTAGAAATATTAAAGCTATTGTTCCTGATTAAATATTTAAAGGAGTTACCTTCAACATTAGAAAATATATCAACTCTTATGGTTGAACATATTAATGAGGATAAGATTGAATTAAAAAGAAAAATTGAAAAATCCCTCATTAGATTAACAAGAGAAACTCTTATTCAAAAAAATGGTGATGAATATATTTTTCTAACAAATGACGAGCAAGATGTAAATCGTGAAATCAAGAATATGCATGTTGATACAGCAGAAGTAATTCATAAGCTAGGAGAAGAGATATTTGGAGGTATATACCTCGATAAAAAGTATCGTCATTCAGCAAAACATCATTTCAGCTTTAACGCAAAGATTGATGATCGTCCAATTGGTATGCAGTCAAATAGTATTGGTCTTAAGATACTTACTCCTTACTATGAAGCTGAAATGGAATTAAATTCTTCAGAGTTAAAGTCAATGTCCATGAGAGAAACAAACGTCATCGTAAAGCTTCCCCTAGATGCACCTTATCTTGATGAAATGGAAGAAATACTTAAGATTCAATCCTATCTAAAGTTAAAGAGTGGCATATCAGTTCCACAAGCTATAGAAGATATTAAGACAAGAAAGTCTAGGGAAGTATCAACTCGGAAAAGCCGTGTAAATATCTATCTTAGAGAAGCGATAACACAAGCTGAAATATATGCAAATTCTCAAAAATTAGATATTAAAGAAAAATCACCTGACGAACGCATTAATGAAGCATTTAGGGCATTAGTAAATAGCCTATATAATAAGCTTCATTACATCGAAGAGTTCGTTGATTCAACCAAGCAATTACATGATTTACTTCACGAATCTGAACAATTAACTGACGAAAATAATCATTTGGCAGTAAAAGAGGTAGATATGTATATTAATCGTTTATCTACTCGAAACCATCCTGTCACGATTAAGACAGTTACTTCACATTTTTCCAAACAACCCTATGGTTGGAATGAAATTGATACTACATCGTTATTAATAAAGCTATTTAAGGATCAAGAAATTAAGCTCTTGTTAAACAGCACATATTTACATTCAAGTGACAAAGATATAATAAATTACCTGACGAAGCGAGATTTCGTTGATAGAGTACTGGTGAAGAAACGGGAGCGAATATCTCCATTATTACTTAAGAATGTAAAAGATTTAAGCAAAGAATTGTTTGATATCTCATCCTTACCATCGGATGAAGATGGTTTAATGAAACGATTTAAAGAGCTAGCAAGGGATGAAAAACACAGGATATCCAATTTATTGGTCTATTACAAAAATCGTTCCTATCCTGGACAAGAAGTTTTACTTGATGGAATACAATTGTTTGAAGAGTTGTTGGAAATCAGGGAAGCTTCTACTTTCTATCATTACATCCGTAATAATCGAAAGGAACTCAAAGATTTTGCAGAAAAAGTAAAAGAAGTTAAAGGGTTCTTCAAAAATCAACAAGATAAATATGATAGGGCTCTTGATCGCATAGATATATATGAACAAAATCGTCCTTACATTAATGATCAGGAAATCTTAACTACTATTACAGAGATTGAGAAAGTTGTAAAGCATGTCCATCCTTATCAAAACATTCAAAAGTTACCAGAGTTATGTCAGGCTTTCGACGAACGGTTTATAGAATTATTGTCTGAAGAATGTGAACCAATTAAAACAAATATTAACCAAGACCAGTTAACTGTAATGGAAGAATTAGAAGGTTTGCCGGGTATTAGAGCAGAACTTGCTTCACAATTTAGAGAAGATTTTAATAATTTAAAGGATCGTCTTGATAGAGTAAATAATTTTTTTGAGGCAATCGCAATGCAAACAGAAAGTGATCGATTAAAAGTCCGTTATATTGATAAAATACAACAAGAAGTGAATAAGAAAAACGCACAAAATCGGCAAGAGGTTGAAGAGGAACATGACTCAGATAACGATAGGGAAATTGTTACACCTCTAAAATCAAATAAAACTAAGACAATTAGTAAACAGGATATACTCAGGGGAACGAAAAAAATCGAAAATAAAAATGATATAGATAAACTGTTAATTGAAATTCGTGAAAAGTTAGAGGAACAACTAGAAGAAGATACAATTATTACTTTAGTGTGAACTAGGAAGGGGGAGACTCCCCTTCCATACATAATGGAGGTACAGAATATGAACAAAGCTGCAATTAAGAACTTTGCTACTACCGCCAGAAGAAAGTTATTGGAAGCTGTTGAGCATAGAGCGTATGAATTAGGTATAACAAGAACAGAAATCATTGAACCTGAAGTGTACCAAGAAGGATTTAGAATTAATCAGAGATTCTATAGGAAGTACGAAATAAAACAAAGGAATGAATTGTTAAAGAAGATAAAAGAAAAAGGTTTTGACCAAGTCATCGAAGAAGTTTCATACACATGGTTCAATCGTTTTATAGCTATACGATTCATGGAGGTGAATGATTACTTACCAACAGGGGTTAGGATCTTTTCATCTATTATTGAAGACAAGACCGAACCAGATGCTTTAACGGAAGTAGATATGATTGCGGATGAATTAGGGCTAGATATGGAAATCGTTTATCGATTGCAAGACGAAAATGATACTGAAGATTTGTTTAGATATATATTAGTTAAGCAGTGTAATCAATTAGGTGAACTTATGCCCTTAATATTCGAAAAAATACAAGACTATACGGAATTATTGTTACCAGATGGTTTATTATTAGAAGAATCGATCGTAAAAGATTTAGTTAGAATAATTGATGAAGATAGCTGGAATAATCAAGTGGAAATAATCGGATGGTTATATCAGGAGTATATTTCGGAAAGAAAGGAATTAATAGATAAATATATAAAAAGTGGGAAAAAAGTATCAAAAGAGGATATCCCAGCAAAAACACAATTATTTACCCCTAAGTGGATAGTAAATTATATGATTGAAAATTCATTAGGAAAAATATTTTCGCGAAACGGGAGTAACACAAACTTAATTAAAGACATGGAATCTTTCATAAATAATGAGTCCATATATAATAACAGAGATATTGTAAATCCTGAGGAAATTAAAATTTTAGATCCTTGTGTGGGCTCGGGACATATTTTAGTGTCTGCTTTTGACTTACTATTTTTAATTTACCAGGAAGCGGGATATTCTACAAAAGATATCCCAAAACTTATTCTGGAGAAAAATTTGTTTGGTTTAGAAGTTGACAACAGAGCTATTCAAATTGCTTATTTCGCTTTGTTTATGAAAGCTAGAAGTTATTATAGTGGAGTTTTTAACGACAAAATCAATTTAAATCTATATGCAATTCAAGAAAGTAATGGTATAAATCAAGATATTAGTAACTATTTAAAAGATAAACTGAAGAATGGAGACGAGGTTAATTACTTACTTGACAAATTCAAAGATGCGAAGCAATTTGGTTCATTAATTGAAGTTGAAAAAGATATAAACTTTGACTTGTGGATAGATACAATAAAACAATTGGATGATAATGAGGCAGAAGACATTTTCACCGTGGCAAATATAGATAATGTAAAGGAAACGTTTCTACCTCTAATCTATCAAGCAAAGTTGCTGAGTCAAAAATATGATGTTGTAGTTACAAACCCTCCTTATTTAGGTAGAAGAAATATGGACGACTATTTAAAGAATTTCATTGATAAACAATATCCTAATTCTAAAATGGAATTATATGCCGTGTTTATAGAAGCTTGCTATAATTTTTGTAAAGAAAATTCATATGTATCCATGGTGACTCGTGATTCTTGGATGTTTACTGGTAGTTTTAAAGATTTAAGAATGGGCATTGTAAATAATGCTGAAATTGATACTATGTTACATTTAGGTTCACATGCATTTGAAGAAATCCAAGGGGAGGTTGTTACTACTACCGCTTTCTCCTTAAAAAAGAATAAGTCGGACAATACTTATGGGATATATTATAGATTGGTGGATAAAAAAAATTCAGATGAAAAAGAGCAACATTTTAAAAATAACAAATTAGATAATATTAAATTTAATCAAGAGAATTTTAAAAGCATAATCGGTTGGCCTCTATGTTATTGGATTAAAGAAGAAGATAGAGATTGTTTCATTAATAACAATACCCTTTTACAAGTGGCACCTCCCAAAAAGGGGTTGGATTCAAATGGAGACAGTCAACTATATTTTCGTAAATGGTATGAGGTTGAAAAAAGTAAAATTTATTTAAACCATCTAGAGGAGAGCAGTAAATATACATGGTTTGAAATTGACATGGGGGGAGATTTCAGGAAATGGTATGGTAATAGAAGTGAGATAATAAATTATGAAAACAATGGATACTCTCTTAAACATAAAAAGAAAAAAGCTAATATTAGAAACGAAAATCTTTATTTCAAAAAATCTCTAACATATGGAGTTATCTCTTCACAAAATGTAAGTTTTAGGGAGAGTTATGAAAATGCGTTATTCTATCAGCATGGAGCTAATTGCTTCCCAAGTGAAGAAATGTTTTATTATATATTAGCGTTTGGAAATTCAAAAGTTGCCAATAGATTATTGACCTATATCGCACCCACCCTGACTTTTACTGTAGGAGATGTAGCTAAACTACCTATTCAGCAACTTGATGCTCAAACCAATAAAACTATAATTAACCTGGTAAAAGAAAATATTCGTATCTCCAAAAATGAATGGGATTCATTTGAGACATCTTGGGATTTTAAGAAACATCCACTAATTTTAAAAAATAATAATAGTATAAAAAAAGCATATGATCAATGGAATATCACAACTGAAGAGTGGTTTAATACGCTAAAGGAAAATGAAGAGAAATTAAATGATATTTTTAACAAATTATATAACTTAGAAAATAAAGTAGACGCAAAAATGAAGGATAGGGATATAACTATTCGTTTGGCTGACACGAAAAGGGATATTAAGTCACTGTTATCATATGCAGTTGGATGTATGTTTGGTCGATATTCACTTGATGTAGAAGGAACGGTATTCACAGGTGGAAACTTTGATCCAAATCAATACACAACTTACAAAGTTGCTACTGACAATATTATTCCAATTACTGATGATGAGTATTTTGAAAATGATATTGTCAGTAAGTTTATAGAATTTATAAGTACAGTTTTTGGTGAAGACACTCTAGAGGAAAACATAGACTTTATCGCAGAGTCCCTAATTAAAAGAAACAATGAGCCTTCACGAAAACGAATTAGACGTTATTTCTTTAAAGAGTTTTTTAAAGATCACGTCCAAACATATCAAAAACGTCCAATCTATTGGATGTTTGATAGTGGAAAAAATGATGGCTTTAAAGCGCTAGTTTATATGCACCGGTATGAACCAAGACTTGTTGCCAGTGTAAGAACAGATTATTTACACACTCTTATAAAGAAATATGAAGAAGAGTTAGACCGAATAGACTATATCTTAGAATCCAATGTATCGGCTACTGATAAAAAGAATGCAAAGAAACAAAAAGAAAACTTACAAAAACAATTATTAGAATGTCAACAGTATGATCAAGTCATCGGTCACGTAGCGAACAGACGAATTGAAATTAATTTAGATGATGGTGTAAGTATTAATTATGCTAAGTTCCAAGGTGTAGAAATCCCCCAAGGAGAGGGGAAAAAGCCGCTAAAAACGAATCTTCTAGCAAATTTATAGTAGTAATTTCAAAAGAGAGATTTAGCAAGGGAATTTGCTAAATCTCATTCTTATTCATATAAGATAGAAGGGTTGTTGAATCATGAAATTAAATGAGGTGAATCGTGTATTACGTGATACTTTTCAAGAAGAATTATCAAATGGAAGAAAGCGCCATATTGTATTCTGGTATGACGAAGAAGGAGAATTCGTAGAAGATATAAAGGACCTTGAATTGGATAACGTTCGAATAGTGACGCTGACGCAAAATAATCTATTTGCAACAAAATATGAGTTAGAAAAAGTTGATCCCAATTCTCACTTTCTCATATACGCGAATATGACTAAGCCAGTACCTAGACAAGATTGGTTGCTAGATTTATATAAGGTGGGTATGGAATTCGCTACGGATAGGACTACAGTAAACATGAGGGAGCTCGGCATAACTGATGATTCCTTACGAACTGTCTTTAAAAAGTATGACAAGTTCTTTAACAGTACAAAAAGGCTTAAAGTTTTTCAATCATACCCACTTGATAATTTAACAGAAGAATCTATTGACATAACAGTTTTGGCTGTGCTGGCAAAGAGCTCATTAAATTCATTAGATGAAGTTGTTCGATCTCTTTTAAATGAACTCTCACAAGATAAAAGCCAATTATGGGATCAGATAGACAAGTTGGGAGATAAAAAGGCTTTTTGGCAAATGGTTGAGAAGTATTACGGTTATTCATTAGAAGATAAATCTCTTATCTCCTTAATGATGTATTTTACAATATCTTACTTATCAGATCGTATGCCAGAAGTTGAATTACCTAGTATGTGGACTAAATATGTATCAAACAGACCAATGAATTCTATTATTTTTATGAACCAATTAATGAATAGTAATGCTGATATAAAGGCATATCGTCGGCTTGCCGATCAAATTAGTTCAATTATAAAAGTTGGTGAACATGTAAAAGAGTGGGATGCTAACCATATATTAGATGCAGATGCTTTTCAACAATTCGATATGGTAATTATTGATTACTTACAAAATCAACTTATACAGGATGTTAATCAATTTGGTACTTATAGAGAAATAATATCTAAAAGGCGGTTACTACATTGGTATGATAAATATAAACATGACTACAAAGCAATTGAACAAGGTCTAAGAATCTGTGAATATGCACACAACATTAAGCAGTTTATACCTGAGAAGTCTGCTTACGATATGTTTCAAATCTATTATCAAAAATATTATGAGGTAGATACTGCATATCGAAAATTTTATGTAGCTTTTGACCAGCTGGAGCATAAAGAGCATTTGCTACCACTACGTGAAAAAGTAGAAAACCTCTACACAAACTGGTTTCTTCAGGAATTAGCTTTAAAATGGACGAATAGCTTAGAACAAACAAATTATGAAACTTGGGCTATTTCAGGCATAGATCAACAAAATCAATTCTATAAAAATTTTGTTCAACCTTATATTAATAGAGGTGAACGGGTTTTTGTCATTATCTCTGACGCCTTGCGGTTTGAGGCTGCTAAAGAACTAGTGAGTTTGTTAAATAACGAACGTAAAGCTTCTACAGATATAACACCCATTCAAAGTGTATTGCCATCCTATACAGATTTAGGTATGGCTTCATTACTGCCACATAAAATTATTAAATATGGGTCAGAACAAGAGAAATCGATTTTTATTGATGATATACGTGCATCAAGTACTGTTAATCGTAATCAAATTCTGCAAAGTTATATAAGTGACTCAATGGCTATTCAACATAAAGAATTAGTTGATATGAATCGTTCTAATTTACGAAAAACGTTAACTGGAAAAAGAGTCACCTATATTTATCATAATACAATTGATGCACGAGGTGATAATGCTTCAACTGAAATGGAAGTCTTTGATGCAGTAGAAGAAGCTATAAATGATTTACGTGTATTAGTCAATCAGCTGGTTAATAACGTGAGTGCATCAAACATTATAATAACAACTGATCACGGATTTCTTTATCAGCGAAATCCATTATCTCAAAGTGACAAAATGCCAAATGATTCGGTTAATCCTAAACTAATTAAAAAAAGGTTTATGGTATCAAACCGTAAAACCGAAATTGATGGAACAATGACTTTTTCGATGGATGGTGTTTTGAACCAAGAGGAGTCATCATATGTAACTGTACCAAACGGAACTGGAAGGTTTGCTTTGCAAGGTCCAGGATCAAATTATGTACATGGAGGGGCAATGTTACAAGAAGTGGTTGTACCCGTAATTACATTTAAGAATGATCGTAGTAAATTCTCAAGAAATGATATTCGAAAAGTAGATGTTAAATTGACTAGTCCAACAAGGAAAATTACGAATACAATTACTTACTTAGAGTTTTTCCAATCGGAGAAGATAGAAGATAAAAAACGCCCCCTGAGATTAAAACTATATTTTACGGATGAACAAAATCAGAGGGTCTCTAATGAGAATATTATTATTGCAGATAGCTATTCAACTAATCCAGAAGAACGAACATATCGAGAGAAATTTGTATTTAAAACAATCTCCTATGATAAGCGAGCAAAATACTATCTCGTTTTAGTAGATGAAGAAGGACCTGTTGAAACAATATATGAGAAAATCCAGTTTTCGATAGATATCGCATTTTCAAATGACTTTGGTTTTTAAGTGATGGGAGGGAAATTTATGAAATGTATCAAGTTAAACCAAAAATTAAATTGATTTTTATCAGAAAAGTAGTACTCCAAAATTTAAATAAAGAGATTAACTAAGGTGCAAGTTATCAACACCATTTCAACTTCTTTTACTATTTGGTTCAAGGTGGTAATTCAGGTTGGCTATATAAGGAGGTAGTCTTTTTGGCTGGTTTTATTATAAGAAGGCGATGTTCCCTCTCGAATAATTTTGAACAAATAAGACGTGAAAAATGGAATATATGATTTCAAATTAAAATCTCTGAATATGGTTAATAATATGACTGTACTGGGGTGTGCAATTATATAAGTAACAAAGTATGTGGAAAGGAGGAAATAATGATGGAGAAGAAGGAGAGAGTATTTGAAATCAACAATAAAAAGCAGACACGAACAAACGAAATATCTATGATCATCAATGAAGGTGGGTTAGGTGCCGACAGATAATATATTATTAAATACATGCAGGAGGTACCCTGTCTTTTTACTTAAGTGATTATTGGTTATTTTCAGAGAAGCTATCGCTTTTTAAATTAATCGGCCTTTTCATTCATGCCTATTAATAAAGCATATTTCAACCATAGTATTCATGGACAGCGACTCCTCTCATGTATAATGGAGTTAGATTAAGAACTGGTAACGGTAACTAAGGCTTTGTCTATCTTAAACAGGAGGGAAGGTAATGTTCAATCGTGTACTCATAATAATCGTCATTTCCCTTATAACTATCGGGACGGCCTTCCTTTGCATCGGACTTTGGGATAACGAAGAAGAGGATAAGCAACCTTAACGTCTTGCGAAACTTGCCGGCGGTGTAGCTGTCATCAAAGTCGGAGCGGCGACAGAAACAGAATTGAAAGAGCGTAAACTACGCATCGAAGACGCATTGAACACTACGCGCGCAGCAGTAGAAGAAGGAATCGTCGCAGGTGGTGGAACAGCGCTTATCAACATCATTTCTGCCGTAGAAAAACTCGAACTCTCTGACGATGAAGCGACAGGTGCAAGCATCGTATTGCGTGCTCTAGAAGAGCCGGTACGTCAAATCGTACACAACGCTGTTCTTGAAGGCTCTATCATCGTAGAGAAGCTGAAATCCCAAGAAGTAGGCGTCGGCTACAACGCAGCAGACGGCGAATGGGTCAACATGGTAGAAGTGGGTATCGTAGACCCTACCAAAGTTACACGTTCCGCACTTCAAAACGCCGGCTCTGTAGCGGCAATGTTCCTAACTACCGAAGCAGTCTTTGCAGACATCCCTGAGGATGACAACGGCGGTGGCAGCATGCCAGACATGGGTGGCATGATGTAAATCATCACTTCTGGAAGCCTTTTTGTAAGGTTTCGACGAAAATGAAATTATCGATGACGATTAAAAGAGCTCCCCCAAAGTTGCTGAACTTTTGGGGGAGCTTCTTTTTCTTGAATGACGTGTGAATATATATTATTTGCAATTCGATTGTCTGTATGGAAAAGCCAATCTATTTATCAGTAATAAAATAAATTTTTTCTAATTTAATTCATTGCGGTTTATATGATCATATAAATTGAAAAAAATAGAGGCATCTGCCGATTCATTTTTCACATAACAATTATTTAATCAATTACTAGCGACATTATGCCATTAAACAAATTAATGTTTAGTAGAGATGGTCAAAAAATAGTAAAAGTGAATTGTAGTATAGACTTATTGGGGAACATTGTAAAGAGGTGTATAAAGTCCAGTGTTATATTTATTCCTTATTAGGATGAACAGAAGTTGACCCTGTATAATTTTGGTTAATTATTATTACTGTGATAAAATTACTAAATAAGTATTATGAAAATGCAAAAGGGTGGGAAATGCTATGGCATTTTATAAAATTCTATACCAGCCAAATGATAAAAATCCACCTTTCTATAAACAGGTCTCTCTCAAAAAAATTATAGTAGGGGAAAATAGTTATTCATTCGCAGTACCATATTCTCCGCAATCTTTTAGTACTTGGTTGATGAACGATGAAATTTACAGAATTATTTTAGATAGCACAGTGAAACAACTTATAATGAGTAATCATAAATTCCTGGATCTTATCCTTAATCAAGATTATTTTGATCTAGATCTGGTAGACTGTGATTTTGAAAATGTTAATGTTGACAATTTGTTAGAGGGCGAAGAGTTTAGTGCAGAAATGATAATAACTTTACTACAAGATGAAGATTACCAGATGGTAAAATTGTATTTCAGAACAAAAAGTCATCACATGATAACTTTAAAATCAAACGGTGTATTAGGTATAGATACAGAATTACGTGAAGAAGAAATTGTTAATATTAAAAAATTAATAAGCTTTGTGAGCTTTGGCCCGGTGATGCTAGTATGAAAAAAAAGCTATTTCAATATTTGAAAACATTTGTAGTGACAATATTAGTAGCTTTTATAGCTACTAATCAAGAAAATTATATCTACAAAATATTAGATATAATTGGATATGAAAGTGACTTACTTAAAAAGACAGTCTTGAGTGCTATCATAGCGCTCTTCATTGGTTTGTTATCATTATGTATTACATATTTATGGTCAAAAATAAAATTGATTTTCCAAAAATTGGATGTTTCTTTTAATACAAAGCTTAACGGAACCAAACGGACTACAATGAAATTTTCTCCCAATGATTATGAATATGCCTCACAGGACGTTGAATTTGAAGTGAATTTCAACCCGGGAGGATGGGTGTCAAACTTTTTAATAAAGAAGCTGGGGATCTCTCTCAATATTTATTTTAATCCAGAACTATTAGACATTTATTTTATCGATAAGTGGGAGATTGATAAACATGAGGTATTCAATATATCTGAGCGAAAAATAACAATTAATTTATTAGGTAATATGGAGATTAAAGGAAGGGAATTCAAAGGGAGATACCACAAATTAAATGAACAATTTAGGGTTAAGCCTATTAGAGTGAAAAATGCGGAAACTGCTCTAGATTTAGTGATAGTATCTGATAATTTTGATAAATTCACAAGACTAATTGCTAAACATTTTATAACTGTTGATTTTGAGGCTTTGAAAGTAACTTGTAAGGGGGAGTGACATTGGGTAGATCAAAATTGACATGTGAATTGTTCAAGCTAAAGGGAATAAAGAGTCTAGACGATGTAAAAAAATATATCCTCAAAAGAAGCCATTCAGAACCTCTTAAAATTTCGTCGCGCGATAATAAAATACCGGAATCATTGCCCCAAGAAGAGTTGAACTTTTATTTTACTTGGGGTGAAGTATCAGAACCAAACGAAATGAAGTTATTCGAAAAAAATGAAGAGGGAAGTGTTGAGTACTTATTTGTACCTGCTGATATTGAATATACAAAAAGAAAAAAGAAAGATTCAGCAGGAAATCTTCTTCCTAAGGTAGATAGAGTTAACTACGCTCAAATAATGACATACTTTTTTTGTATTAACAACTCTGTGCATCTAATTATTAGCTCGCCAAACGAGATTCATGTCAATAGAGTAAAGAAGTTAGTGGGGCTGCAATACATATCTAAACTTGATGAAAATTATGTAATGCCCCCTGATTTATTCAATTGGCTATTTTATAAATATATACAAAATAATGGTGAACTAGATTCAAAACTTATGCTCATGAATATAGGAGGATTTATTGGGAATACAGGTGATGAGCATAATATTTTCAAGGGTACATCAGATCAGACTTCAGAACTTATAATAACAAAGGCTTTTATAAGTAATGGTGAAACGTTAAGGACAATTACTGCTAGGTTAAAAAATGAAGATATAGACATTGTTTTTACAATTGATGATCTTTCCAACACACAAATCTTCTTCAATCAATCAGAAAAAATCAAGCTTTTTGAGGCAGAAGATGATGGGGTTTTCTTTATTATTTACTTGTATAGTCAGTTAATCCCAAAGTTAAAATCTCTATATAACAACTCTTCTGCTCAATTTTTAAAAAAAGAAAAAAGTGAATTTTCTGAAGAAATAGGATTAGAAGTAATAGAATCAATTATAATTCAAAACTCACTGAGTTTAAAAGAAGTTACAAAATTGTTTGATAGGCCTATTGAGCTACATGAAAAAATATATAATGAATAAATATGTCAAACTTCTAATTTGAAATTTAATTTATCATCATTTTCTGTGCATATTTGTTTAGAAGAAACCATGGGCGGCATGATGTAAGTTGCCCGCCCGATCCTTAATAGATGAAGATTTTGAATGATTATGCTGAAAAAATGCTAATATTTTTTAGCGGAAGCATCTTTTATTGATAATAGTTGAATGTTCTAGCTATCAAACGTTTGGACACGGAAAATTCCTGTGAATCAACAAAGAGCCGATTTCTTTTAATAGGAATCGGCTCTTTGTATAAAAGCTATTAACGTGACGCTTTGGGTGGTTGGCATACATCACACTTACGTTGATGATTGTTCTTAAATTTTGTGAACGTTTTATCAAAATTATTGCCACAGGAACACTTGAACAGCAACTTTTGAGAGAAACCGTTGAATTCCGTCGATAATAACGTGCTATCTGAATTCTTTTCGACAAAGTCATTAATTTTACCGATTGTCCATCGTTTATTCATACTTTTACACCTCCCAATCTAATCTCTAGGCGCAGGCTTTTCTTGCCATCCGTTCTATAGTGAGAAAAATAGTTTCTATCCTAAGTTTGTTATTATACCATGATATAGGTTTTAAATGGAATTTCAGGTTATTTGCCATTAAACACTTCATAATTGAGTTCCTTTAATTGTTTCTATTGTAGTTATTCATAGGTTGTAAGCAAATAGGAAAAGATGACCTACAATCATGATTGTTTCCAGCTTCCCTGGACGAAGGAACGGATCATATCGTTCAATCGATTTTCGAGGTTGTTTTGTCCTACACTTGTAGACATGAGGTAGGGCGTCTCCTTTTACTAGTTGATTTGGTCGATAACTAGGAGGATACCCTACCTCTTTTTTGTCTAAGGAAAATGGAAAAACAAATCATAAAATGGTTAATACCACAACTGAATCGAATGCTTCGGATACACATGTTGATTTGGATTACTAATCAAAAATATTTTAGTTTTGTTCAAAGTAAAGAATATATAACTTTTGACAATACTACAGCCCTTGATGATGTGGTATTGTATTTGTATGTAGACGAATATTTTACGAAGAATTTCCTTTGATGAATAGATACACTGAACAATAATGTAATACGAATTGAGGTGACTGAGTGGAGCGTACAGAGGACTTGATCGAGTTATGTTTATTCATGGGGAAAATTATGCAACAAAATGGAGCGGAAACCTATCGTGTGGAAGATACGATGACGAGGATTGCCCAATCTTTCGGACGGTATGAATCCCAAAGTTATGTAACACCTACCGGGATTATGTTTACGATCAGCCCTGGTGCCCATGCAAAATTAGTGAGAGTTTCGGCACGAGAGACGAATCTCGAAAAAGTGAACCTTGCGAATGATGTCTCGAGAAAGATTGCAAGTGGGGACATGTCTATTCACGTTGCGTATAAAGAGCTCAGAAAGATTCAAACCAGTCCTACAGACTATACGATGCTCATGCAAATCATCTCTGCCACGTTGGCGAGTGGTTTCTTTACTATCATGTTTCAGGGGAGCTGGTACGATTTCCTGCCAGCCTGCGTAGCAGGAGGACTTGGGTTTATTGCGTTGATTAACTTTACTAGATTATTTGAAATTAAATTTGTTGCTGAATTCGTCGCTTCGTTGTTGATCGGTTTTACAGCCTTTTCCCTTTTTTCCCTCGGTATTGGGAAGGAAGTTGATAAGATCGTTGTCGGTTCGATCATGCCGTTGGTCCCTGGGCTGCTCATCACCAATGCTGTAAGGGATCTGATGGCAGGTCATCTTATCTCAGGACTCGCCAAGGGAGCGGAGGCTTTTTTGACGGCTTTTGCAATTGGGGCAGGTATCGCTGTTATGTTTTCACTATTTTAGAGATCGTGAGGAATGACTATGTGGATTGAATATGCCATAGCAAGCTTTTTTGCATCAGCTGCCTTCGGAATCATCTATCAGGCGCCAAGAAATACGCTCATCAAATGTGGTCTCGTCGGCATGGTCGGTTGGATGATTTACGCATTCTTAGTGTGGAAAGAAGTCGACAGTGTCCCGGCTACACTCACCGCATCCTTTGTTATTGCCCTGGTCAGCCAGACGCTGGCAAGGAGATCCAGAACGCCTATGATTATATTTAGCGTACCAGGGATTATTCCTCTCGTACCAGGAAGTCTCGCTTATGACGCCATGCGGAACTTTGTACTAAATGACTACAGCGCCGCTATTTCTATTGCAGCGAAAGCTTTTATGATATCGGGTGCCATTGCATTTGGGCTCGTGTTCTCGGAAGTGCTTAACCAGATTATGAAAAAGATGCGACAAACAAAAGCGCAAGTGAGGTAATGGGTGACTCTCACTTGCGCTTTTGTCTGTCTTCAGGTAAGTGAACAATGATTTACTTAATAGCCTCCAAAATCTCTTCAATCTGCTCAATGTGGCGTCGTTCATGCTCGGCTATGAGAGTGAAAATGCTGTAGGCAGGGATATCTCCAAATCGCGGATGGGACACGACATATCGTCCGATGTCTTTGTTTTCATTTAAAAAAGCTTCGGTTGCTTTTCTTGAGTTTTGCAGCATTTGGATGCAGTCTTCTGCATTTCTGTGGACGGTGGAGGGCTCCTGCTGTGCCTTCATTTTCACGGAACGGTCCCGCAAGATGGAGAAATCTTTTTCCTCAGCATGACCTATGTGTTTTTGCTTCATCGCTTTCTCCACCAGTCCGAGAAAATTCACCTCAGCCACTGCCAGATGCTCGACCACCTGTGCAACCGTCCAACCTCCAGATTTCTTAGCAGTATTTAGCTCGTAATCATTTAAATGCTTTAGCAAACTGATCAATGTTTTTCTTGTTTGAATGAATGACTGATCCATGATTGCTCCTCCCTTAGGTGCGTATGACATCACGATTTCTATTTCGATTCTACCACATGAGATGGAGGCGAAATGTAAAAGAAGCCCGTTGATGATCCAAGAGATTAAGCAATCAATTACTGTAAAAAAGTCGTAGAAACGGTGGCATTTACGGTTTTAAATGAAAATATCTGAATATGGCGAATAATCTGACTTATAGAGCGGGATGTGCTATCATATAAGTAACATAGTAAGTAGAAGGGAGGAAATATTGATGGAGAAGAAGGAGAGAGTATTTGAAATCAATAAGAAAAAGCAGACACGGACAAACGAAATTTCCATGATGATCAACGAAGGTGGGTTAGGTGCCGACCGGTATTATATTATCAAATACATGCAGGAGGCACGTGAAAAAGAGGCGAGTGAGTCAAAAGAAGAGGCATAATCAGTAAGACTGAATCATTCGCGTGAAAGTAAGTTAGAGATGGAACGTACTGTTAAGAGGGCCAGCCGCATAATGAAAAATTAAAGGAAGGACCAGAGGGAAATTATCTGGCCCTTCCTTTATCTTTGGATCCATCATCTTATTTTCGCTACAATCTTCCCTGTCACATGACGCTCAGAAAGACGCTCCAGTGCTTGCGGCACGTCTTTAAGGGTAACTGTTTCACTTAGCAGCGGGGAAAGCTTCCCTTCTGTTACCATCGCAAGCATCTCATCTCCCATCACGGCAAGGTCCTTCTGAGAATCGGTATCTGCCTGATGAATCGCGCCCAGAGCAATTTCATGATACGAAGGAACAATCGTAAATGGCTGCACTTTCGTGAAATCCGGAGCGCCTGCGATATATACGAGATGTCCCATATGCGCAAGGTAGTCGAGGGACGCTGTCGCATTATCCCGGCTCACGGTGTCCACGACGGCGTCGACACCTTTGCCATCTGTCATCTCTTTCACACGCTGGCCGACATCTTCGGTCCGGTAATCAATCGCCTCGTCTGCGCCCAGGCGTTTTACATATTCGTGGTTATGCTGAGAAGCGGTAGTCAGAACCTTTTTGCCGGCCGCTTTCGCCAGTTGGATACCGAAACCACCGACACCTCCGGCTCCTGCGTGAATCAGAATCGTGTCTATCTGATCGAGCGGCAGCTTGCGGTGGATGGCCTGGTAGGCGGTGTATCCCGCTGTCGGCAGGGCGGCTGCTTCCTCGAAACTGATGCCATCAGGAATGCGTGAAATCGTGTGAGCGGTCGTCACGGCATATTCCGCATACGCTCCGTCATTCTGGAGGTTGCCGTGATAGACGACACGGTCACCTTTCTGCCAACCGGTCACACCTTCGCCGAGTTCTGCGATCGTACCGGCCGCGTCCAAACCGAGCACTTTAGGGTACGTCCAATTCGGATGTCCGTTCGTCGCGATTTTGTAATCGACCGGGTTCAACCCGGTAGCATGTACTTCTACCAGCACCTCTCCCTTTTCCGGACGAGGCGTTTCTGTTTCCTGCACCTTCATGTCTTTCCATTGATTCTTATCTTCTAAAAGAAGTGCCTTCATCTATATTCCTCTCCTTTTTGAACAGGTTGTTTCAATAATCGTGATGATACATTATTTACGGACGGGTTTGCCAGTGAGACACTTTGAGATCCGTTCAAGTAACAGGGGGACGGAAGATTGGTGTACACGCTACTGGTTGGAAAAAAAGGAGGAATGCTCTGGGCATTCCTCCTGTCGGAAGCTGTATTATACAGACGACTTTTCTTTCAGATGTTCCCCGGCGATTCCAGGGTAGGTCATTTCATAACTATCCAGGATAATCTCCAGATCCTCGTGGCTCAGAATGTTATATTCCTGGCACAGGTTGCGGACGGTCTTTCCTGTTTTGATCCCCTCTTTGGCGATCTGGGAGGACTGTTCGTAACCGATATGAGGATTCAGGGCTGTAATGGTTCCAAGACAGTTTTCTACGTTTTCTTTGAGAGCTTCTTCGTTGGCCTGCAGATCTTTCAGGCACAGATCCGTGAAAACGTCAAAGCCGTTTCTCATAATTGTGATGGACTCAAGGATGTTGAATATCAGCACCGGTTCCATCACGTTCAACTCCAGCTGTCCCGCCTCCGAAGCCATACTGACCGTGTGATCATTCCCCATGACCTGGAAGGCAATCTGATTAATCACTTCCGGCAGGACTGGATTCACTTTCCCCGGCATGATGGAAGAGCCGGGTTGCCGGGGAGGAAGGATGAGTTCGCTCAGGCCGTTCCTCGGTCCGGAAGCCATCAGCCGGAAGTCATTGGCGATCTTCGACATATTCGTCATCGTATTCTTCAGAGCGGAAGAGACCTCGGTGTACGCATCTGTATTCTGAGTGGCATCCACCAGATTTTCTGCCGGCCGGAGTGGTAATCCGCTGATCGAAGCTAAATGTTCTACGACCAGCTTCGTGTAGATTGGATCCGCATTCAGTCCCGTACCTACAGCGGTCGCCCCCATGTTGATTTCATATAAATTATCTTTGGAGCGTCTGATTCTCTTGATGTCCCGCTCAATCATCCGCTGATAGCTCTGGAGCTCCTGCCCCAACCGGATCGGTACAGCATCCTGCAGGTGTGTGCGTCCCACTTTAATGATGTGATCGAAATCGGCGGCTTTCTTCCTGAACGTATCCGCCATTTCTTCCATCGTTTCTTCGAGTCCTGACAGTGCTCTTATGGCAGCTATATGCATGGTGGTAGGGAAGACATCGTTCGTAGACTGAGCCATGTTCACGTGATTGTTCGGATTGATGAGATCATAGGTGCCTTTGTCGTATCCTGACTTCTCCAAAGCACGATTGGCGATGACCTCATTGGCGTTCATGTTCAGGGAGGTGCCGGCACCTCCCTGGATAGGGTCCACCAGAAACTGATCATGCCATTTTCCTTCCAACAATTCCTCTGCTGCTTCGATGATGGAATCACCTACAGGAAGAGAGAGATGACCGATGTCCCTGTTTGATAAGGCGGCGGCTTTCTTCACCATTGCAATCGCTTCGATCAATGATGCGTTCAGGGCATATCCCGTAATGGGGAAGTTCTCTTTCGCACGCATTGTCTGTATTCCATAATAAGCATCAGCAGGTACTTCTTTTTTACCGAGAGCGTCTGTTTCTACCCGATAGAGATGATTCATAGGATCCTTCCTTTCCCTGTAGAAGTTTACGGTCACCCGTAATGGACCTTCGCATAGTCTTCTTCTTCCTCCTCTTCGACGGATGGCGTGTTTCTCTCCGAAGAGCTGACGACTACTGCCGCCGTAGCATCCCCTAACACGTTGACCGAAGTTCGGATCATGTCGAGGATACGATCGATTCCTGCCAACAGAGCGATTCCTTCAAGCGGCAGGCCAATGGAAGCCATGACCATCGACAGCATGATCAACCCGGCACTTGGGACACCGGCTGTTCCTATAGAAGCGAGCGTGGCTGTCAGTACGACGGTCAGCTGATCGACGAACGACAGCTCCATGCCGAAATACTGAGCGACGAACAAGACGCAGACCCCTTGATAAAGAGCGGTTCCGTTCATATTGATCGTCGCACCGAGAGGGAGGACGAAGCTGCTGATTTTCCGTGGTACCCTCAGCTTTTCTTCTGAGTATTTGATGGTCATCGGAAGTGTTCCGGAGCTGCTTGACGTACTGAAAGCTACCATGATGACAGGGATCAGCTCTCTGAAGAAAGTTAAAGGGTTCATCTTCCCGAACACTTTCACAGAAAAAGAGTACACGATCAACACGTGGACAAGCGACCCTAACAGAAGGGCCAGGATGACTTTCAACAGAGGCCATAATACCGAAAGTCCGTACTCTCCCACTGTGGGAGCGATCAGGCCGAAAATCCCGATAGGAGCGAATCGCATAACGATTCCCGTGATTTTATACATGACTTCTGCCAGCTGATCGAACAGCTGATAGAGGGTGCGGGCTTTCTCTCCGAGCATCGTAATCCCGATACCGAGAAAAATGGCGAAGAAGATGACCTGAAGCATATTGCCGTCCGTCAATGCGGCAATCGGATTCGTGGGGACGATGTTCAGCAGAGTCTCTTTGATTCCAGGGGTTTCCTGAGCTTCTACCTGCTGACTCTCCGGAACGTTGATATCCACTCCCGTTCCCGGAGAGAAGATATTCCCGCTCATCAGGCCGATGGAAATGGCGACTGCGGTCGTGACCATGTAAAAGGAGACGGTCTTGAGACTGAGGTTCCCGAGCTCTTTCAGGTTACCTGTGCTGGATACTCCCACTACAAGGGA
The DNA here is from genome assembly GCF_900100295.1 of Salimicrobium halophilum. Lineage (GTDB taxonomy): Bacteria > Bacillota > Bacilli > Bacillales > Halobacillaceae > Salimicrobium > Salimicrobium halophilum. The sequence continues at coordinate 3,400 of NZ_FNEV01000016.1, read as the reverse complement.
AGACAGCACCAGGGGAACGATGATGAATTTGATCAATCTTAAAAAAAGATCACCTAAAGGCTGTACTACTTTGATATCAGGGCCTACAATAGCACCTAAGATGATTGCGAGAAAGAATGCGAGGAAGATCTGAACGACGAGATTGTTTTTCATATTATCCCTCCAAATGTATGACTAGGTACTAATGTAAGCGCATACCTACAGAAACATACAGAAACTCACAGGAACATACATAAGAATTCAGAAATTTTAACAAGGAGGGACTATTATGAGCAGAAGGAAATGGTTTCTTCTGGTGATGGTCATCGTCATGGTGCCATTGGCCGGGGAACTTAAATTCTATCCGTTCGAGGGAGACTTCAGGGTAAGTTTCGGAACGCCATTATTTTTCTTCTTATTACTGTGGAGAAGGAGTCTGCACCGATTGACGCTGATCTTCTCCGTAGCAGGTTCTGTCGTTCTGTTCAGAACCTGGTTAGAGGTGTATGGGAGTCCGATGGGGGTAGAGGAAGCCTTCCTGGCCCATTTTCCGGTGTTCTTCTACTATATGACTTACGGGTTATTTTACCATAGACCGCTTATGATCGGCCTTTTCGGGGTGTTGCTGGAGATTCTTGCAAGCACCGTCGAAATTCTGCTGCGAAGTGGAGTGATGGATCAGCCCCTGGATTTCGGAACGATGTGGTTACTGGTGGAAGTGGCTGTCATACGCAGTTTTTTCGTACTGGGATTCTTTAATATTCTCTTGTACAAGCAGGTGAAAATAGAGGAAGAACAGCAGAAGCAGCAGAAAGAACATATCATGATGGTCGTGGCCGGTTTATATGCAGAGGTCACCCATTTATCCAAATCGATGCAGGATGCTGAAACGGTCATCAAAGAGAGTTATGATTTATATAGAAAAGTGAATCGTGATCCAGAAGCAGAGCCTTCCTCGGCCCTGCTCGGGATAGCAAACAAAGTCCATGAGATAAAAAAGGACAACCAGAGGATCTATGCCGGACTGTCGAATGTCGTTTCAAGAGAGAGTGATTCTTCGTATCTGTGCATGAACAGTATCGCAGATATTCTGATGAGATCGAATGCCACCTATGCAGAATTCCTCGGGAAGGAAGTTCATTTCCGGTTTGAAAGCGAGGAGCAAGATGCCTCCTATCCGACTTATGTTCTTCTCTCTTTGCTCAACAATCTGATTACCAACGCGGTAGAGGCGATCGAATCAAAAGGGGAGATAGAGTTGAAGGTTACGAAGGAGAACAATATTCTGGCGTTCAGGGTGACAGATGATGGGCCAGGTGTCCCCGGAAAAGCGAAGGAGGTCATTTTCGAACAGGGATATACATCCAAATTCGACTCCTCCGGCGCCCCTTCCACCGGAATCGGCCTTTCCTATGTCCGGGAGATCGTAGAGAAAATGGAGGGTACGATTAAGGTTATCACTGAGGAAAGCAAAAATTCTTTTCTGATCCAGGTACCGGAGAAGAAGCTGATGGAGATGGGGGAGTAACATGAATTACTTTATCGTGGATGATGATATATCAGTCAGAGCGATGCTCACAGATATAATCGAAGATGAGGATCTCGGCTCCGTAGTCGGAGAAAGGGAGGACGGGGGAACTATCGATGCATCTCTTCTTGAAACGAATAGCGTCGATGTCCTTTTGATCGATCTGTTGATGAGGGAACGGGACGGGATTGAAACCGTACGACAAATCTCGGGGCGGTATGAAGGAAAAGTGGTCATGATTTCCCAGATAGAGGCGAAAGATCTGATCGGGGAAGCGTACTCTCTCGGAGTGGAGTATTATATCACGAAGCCTCTCAATCGCTTGGAAGTCCTTCATATTCTGAAGAAAGTCAATGAAAGGATTGTGCTGGATCAGTCGATTAAGAGTATTCAACGATCCCTGAGTGTCGTTACCGATCAGAGTCCAGTTGCAGAAAAGCCGACGAAACCGAAAACGATCAAAGAAGAAGGGTATGACATTTTGGCGGAGCTCGGTATCGCCGGGGAGAACGGTTCCAGAGATTTGCTGGAAATGATCGATCATTTATATAAGGATGACACGTTAGATGGAGACGATTCTATCTCTCTTAAGAGCGTCTATCAGAAACTGGCCTTTCATCGGGCAGGGGAGGAAGCAAAGAATTCCGCTCTGCAGCGGGAAGTAAAAGCGGCAGAGCAGCGGGTGAGACGTGCGATTCACCAGGCGATTTCCCACATCGCTTCTCTTGGCGTGGATGATTTCGGGAATCCGGTCTTCGACAAGTATGCTTCAGCATTCTTCGACTATGAGCAGGTACGAAAGAAGATGATGGAGTTGGAGAAAGGGAAAGGTCATCGAGTCAGGGTAGATACGAAGAAATTCATTCAGATGTTGTACTGGGAAGCGAAGCGGAACATAGAGAAATGATCAGGCTGGTTTCTCTATGCTTTGCTTCTGGTACTTGATTGCATTATTCCTTCTTATTTGAAACGTTTCTATGGTTTTTAACGTATGTCATGAAAACACAAAAATTTATCAGGTGGGGGATACTATGGACTTCTTCGTGGAATATATACTGGCCTTCCTTGTCATAATTGCTATTTTCTTAGGATCTTTCGCGATGTTTTATCTTGGGTTGAAGGGGTTATTCAAAAATATGAAGAAATAAATGAAAAATGTTAAAGAAGACACTCTTTTTATTCTGGAAAAGAGTGTCTTCTTGCTCAGCAGTGTTTATTCCCTGATGTTTCGTTGTGGATCACTTCAGATACTTCAATGTTTGTAATCCTTTCTCCAAGGGCTTAGAGTTTCGGGTTGCTATGGCGATGCCGACACCTCCGACAACTAACGCACTCCCGATACTGTACTTGATGACCGTATCTTTCCATTTCCTCTGTTCCCCGACTTCTTCTTTGATACGATCCAGCTGCGCTTCGATTTTATCAGCTTTAGGCGAGAAGACTCCCTCCTCAACGACGACGTAGGGGGAGATGAATCGCCTTCGGACGAGGAGGCGTCTTTGATAGCCTCCGACGTCCGACAGGAATATATTTTTTTAAACAAAAAACGAACATACATTCCCGTTTTTGGGGTATATACCTCTATCAAGCTTTCACGCTAGAGGAGAAGGAGGCAGCGATATGGTTCACAAAGCATATAAGTTCCGTATCTATCCGAATAAAACGCAGGAGATACAAATCGCAAAAACCATCGGCTGCTCTCGCTTTGTCTTCAATCATTTCCTCGAAACATGGCATACGACCTACAGGGAAACGGGTAAAGGGATGTCTTACCATGCCTGTTCGAAACAACTGCCAGCTTTGAAACAGGAACGTCCCTGGCTGAAAGACGTGGACAGTATCGCTGTCCAGACCAGTGTCCGGCACCTGGCCGACAGCTTTCAGCGCTTTTTC
>NZ_FNEV01000019.1 GCF_900100295.1 Salimicrobium halophilum | reverse complement strand
GGGCCCATCTGTAAGCGATAGCAAGAAGCCATCCTTTTACGTTCGGTTCAGGAGAACCGAACGGTTACCCGGCATTAGCCCCGGTTTCCCGGGGTTATTCCGGTCTTACAGGTAGGTTGCCCACGTGTTACTCACCCGTCCGCCGCTCGTTCCACGAGCGTCCGCCCCGAAGGGCTTCAGCTCGCTTCCCGCGCTCGACTTGCATGTATTAGGCACGCCGCCAGCGTTCGTCCTGAGCCAGGATCAAACTCTCCATAAGAGTATTGATTAGCTCAATAGTAATTTTAAAAAAATTGACGCATGGCATAAAACATTGTTCAGTTTTCAAAGATCTACCGTGTCGCTCTCAAAACAGCGACTTAATTAATATATCATGTTGATGTATTTTCCGTCAACAACTTTTTATATTCTTTTTCGCTTTCGGTTTGCCGTGAACGGCTTTCCTCAATGCGACGTTTAATAATGTACCATGGTTCTATTCAAAACGTCAACACTTTCAACGAAAAAAATCCCGATCTTTTATAGATCGGGGCTGAGACGGTATTTACGATGATGGATATGCTTCCCTTTAGTCGTATGAAGTTCAACTTTCACATAGCCTTTCTTCACTGCATATTCCATCATCGCGGAAAGATCGAGAGCATAGTCTTTCACTTCCGGATGAATTTTCAATTCTCCGAATGTCCAACTTTCGTCTTTCTCTTTCATTACAGAGAAAAAGTGTTTCATACTATTCTCCGCACGCCTGCTGATAGAATGATCCAGTGCAAGAACCATCAGTTCCACTCGTTTGTTTATACTTTCTTCACTTTCTATCAGTTCTTCATATAATTTATAAATCTCAGGATCGATTCGTTTTACCTGATTCCAAACTGTCACTTCCGGGTGAAAGCCTTTTTCGATGATAGAAAGACGGGCCAGGTAATGCAAACAACGCACCATTCTGCTGAAGGCATCAAGGTAATGGTTCGAATTGCACAAATCGGTGGATTCACTATAACTTCGTATCAGTTTGGCGAATTCAATGACTTTCTTCTTTCCTCTTTGCCTTTCAGGGAACCCCTGCAATTCCTTTTTAAGTAGAGTGATATAGTCATTCCTCTCGAATACAATCGTTCCATCGGTCACCCACTCCACCGCCCGCCTGAACGTACTCGTTCTGATCCAGTGGTGCAACAGGGTCTCTTCCACTACATGCAGAGCTGCCGAGCGACCTTCGAATTCATAATGTTTTACATACCACGGATCTTTCGCTTCTTTCACTACTACAAGTAAAATGACATCAAAGTTGTCCGTCACCGGACTGACCGGCTTCTTCTTCTCCAGATACAATATCCCTAACGTTTCCTCGTAACTTGCTCTTTCCTGGTAAATCGGACGCAATACATCTTCCATATAGACCCTCCCGGCATCACTTATCTATGTATCATATAATTCGACACTTTTATTCAAATTCCTTTTCCCATTCTAAGAAGTTGTAGACCTGTGATACAATATCCTTTAGAAAGAAGGAGGATTTGCATGGCACTGAAGTACAGCAACAAAATAAATAAAATCCGCACGTTTGCGCTGGCATTGATATTTGTAGGCTTTGCTATTATGTACCTCGGACTTCTGTTCAAAGACATCGTCTGGCTCATGCTCATCGCTATGGTGCTCGGGATGGGAGCAATCGCTCTAAGTACCGTCGTCTACTTCTGGATCGGCATGCTGTCGACGAAAGCTGTTCCGATCGAATGTCCTTCCTGCGGAAAGCACACCAAAATGCTCGGGCGGGTCGATGCTTGCATGCATTGTGATCAACCGCTGACGATGGATCCATCTCTTGAAGGTAAAGAATTCGATGAAAGTTACAACTCCAAGAAAAAACAGAAAGAAGCTCCCGAACAATAATAGAAGCTGCCTCCGTCCGTCATTCCGTATGACGTGCAGAGGCAGCTTTTTATTCATCGCTATGTTCCGTTTATCCCACAAATCAAAAAGAAGTCTCCTTTTTCTATAAAAGAAGACTTCTAATGGGCTGCTTTCGATCTGCATTCTGAACAAGTTCCGTACACTTCCATACGGTGGTGGCTTACATGAAACCCTGTAACCTGTTCAGCCAATGATTCTACTTCGTCGAGACGTGGATAATGGAAGTCCACGATCTTCCCGCACGATTCACAAATCGCATGGTAGTGATCAGATGTGTTGCAATCGAAACGGCTCGAAGAATCACCGTACGTCAACTCACGTACAAGCCCGATTTCTCTCAGAACACGCAGATTATTATAAACGGTCGCTACGCTCATATTCGGAAATTTATGCTCCAGGGCTTTATAGATATCATCAGCAGTAGGATGACTCATCGATTCGACAAGGTACTCAAGCACCGCATGACGCTGGGGCGTAATGCGAACCCCTGATTCTTTTAATGTGTCGATGGCATCTTGGAGTCTGTGATCGGACATCGTCATGCACCTCGCTTTCTGAAACGGATCAAACTATTAATAAAATTATTAGATTATAATATTTATAATTAGTTTAACCCCCTTCATCCGCTCCTGTCAATCATTTAAACCGGCCTCATATATCCGGATTCAATGAAGTTTCCGCCCCTCCGAGCTTCTGGTTCACATACCTTGCCGCCACGAACAATAGGTCAGACAAACGATTCAAATAGCCGACCGTCAGAGGGTTGTTCAATTCCTCCTCTATAGCAGACGCCTGTCGTTCTGCCCGACGGACAACGGTGCGGGCCATGTGAAGCTGGGCAGCGGCTTCCACTCCCGTAGGAAGGATGAAATTCTTCAGCTCAGGAAGTTCTTTGTCCCATTCATCAATGAGGTGCTCCAACTCTTCGATATGTTCTTTTTTCAGCTCCCAATAGACTTCTTTCCCTTTAGGGGTAGCGAGTTCCGCCCCGACATGGAAAAGAATCGTCTGGATCCGGTTCAAATTAACAAGCATGTCTTCTTTTCCGGAAAAGTCCTCTTTTCTAAGAAAGCTGACGGCCACTCCTATGACAGAATTCGCTTCATCGCACGTTCCATAAGCTTCGACACGCTCATGACTTTTCGGGACCCGGTCTCCGTGCACAAGTGACGTTTTCCCTTTATCCCCGGACCTGGTATAGATACGCATGTTAATAACCCCTTTCTGGATCGATGATGTTTTCCATAGATTGTTCGTTCAGATAAGCGTGCAGGTTCTTTTCGAAAATCTCGAATCCCCTCGGTAAATACCTGGAGGTGATGCCTGAGATGTGAGGAGTCACTGTAATAGCTTCTTCTTTCCAGAACGGGTGCTCTTCCGGCAACGGTTCTTCTTCCATGACATCGAGCACTGCATGAGCGATCTCGCCTTTTCTTACCGCATCGAGAATCACATCGGTCGCTACCAGATCCCCTCTTCCCATGTTAAGGAAGACCGCATGCTCCGGCATCGTTTGAAAATGTTCTTCTTTCAGCAGCCCGGAAGTGTCCTCCGTGCTCGGGAGCACCGCCGCTACATAATCCCCTTTTTCCAATGGGACATGCAGTTCCTCCACGGAATAGACATGATCGAAGTGCTCTTTGGCTCTTCCGGATTTAGACACACCGTTAGTCGTCATGCCAAAGGCTTTTGCCAGACGTGCCGTTTCAGATGCAATCGCTCCCGTTCCAAGAATCGTCATCGTCCGGTCATTCAGTTCCTGGAAATCAAGGCGCCGGTTCCATTCTGAACGTGCCTCCTGCTGTTGAAGGACCTTCGCCCGTTTCGCCACCTGCAAAAACATGCCGATCGCATATTCAGCCATAGGCTTGGCGTGGATCCCCCGCACATTGGTTACGAGTATGCCTTTTGCTTCGATTGCACGGAACGGCATGAGATCCATCCCCGCAGACATGACCATGATCCATTTCAACCGGCCGGCTTTCTCTATTCTCTCTTCATTCAGGTCTTCTCCATATGTAAGAAGAATATCCGCTTCTTCTAAATAAGCTTCTCCTTCTTTCATTCCATGACAGTAGCGGAATTCGACAGACGGGAAATTACTTTCGAGACTCTGCTTCAATTCTTCGGGAATCCTCTTAAGTACCGATAGAACTTTCACTAATATCCCCCCAATTTATAATGGCAGCCCTCAAAGAGAAACGGGTCACGTTTCTTCTTTGAGGAATAGTACATCTGCCTGTATTTTAAGGAAAATCACGGCCTCCCCGTGCTCTATAGGTTTTCTTTGATGTAATTCAATGCTTCTTCCACGTGCCCGTCCACTTTCACTTTACGGAACTCTTCAGCAAGATTGCCGTCTTTATCGATGATGAACGTGGAGCGCTCGATGCCATAGTATTCTTTATCTCCGCGTTTCTTCAGCTTCCATACATCATATGCCTCTGCTACTTCATGATTCTCATCTGCAAGCAGAAGAAAAGGAAGATCGTGCTTATCAATGAACTTCTTGTGGGAATCCACAGGATCCGGACTCACACCGAGAATCACGGCGTCCAGCTCCTCGAAACTCTGGTGATTATCACGGAAGTCACATGCTTCGTTCGTGCAACCGGGAGTCATGTCTTTCGGATAAAAATAAAGGACGACGTTTTTCCCTTTATAGTCCTCGAGGGAAACTTTCTCCCCATTGTTCGCTTCTAGCGTGAAACCTGGTGCCTGCTGGCCTTTTTCTAAAGTCATGAATCATTCCTCCTTGGTACTGGTATTACTTCCTACTTTAAAGGAAAGGAAAAGAAACTTCCAATAATTCTAAATATCAAGGCGGATGCACACCCGAAGTCGCCTCTTCTCCATATGATGTACTAAACGTGTAAAGGAGGGATTCACATGGGTTATGATAAAGGATATGGAGGATTCGCGCTGATCGTCGTACTATTCATCCTTCTCATCATCGTCGGTGTCGCTTACGTAGGCTTTTAATCATGAGAGAGGGAGAGGTCCCTCTCTTTTTTTGTTGAAGTGGATTAATGAGACACTTTCTTTCTTGTTTCCATCTGAATCACAGCATATTTGTGGGTTTGCGACATTTTTCCTGTGAAATGAACTCACGAGTCGACCAATACATATAATTCGAGGCAATTATGAAACCTCCACGTCGAAAAAACACCCCATAACGTCTTGCCCCGGAGAGATGAATCCGATTCTTATATGATAAACTACGAATGGTACATTCAATAATGGAGGGAAACATATGAACATAGAAACATCTGAACTTCTATTCCGTGAAGCGGAAGAACATATCGTCGGAGGGGTCAATTCTCCGTCCCGGGCTTACAAAGGAGTCGGGGGAGGCACACCTATCTATATGGAAAGAGGGGAAGGCTCCCGTTTTTATGATGTGGACGGGAACGAATACATCGATTACCTCGGTGCCTACGGGCCGATCATCACTGGACATGCCCACCCTCACATCACAAAAGCGATAACCAAAGCAGCGGAAACCGGAGTGCTCTATGGAACACCGACGGCGCTCGAGAATACGTTCGCGAAGAAATTGAAGGCCGCTATCCCGTCGCTTGATAAAGTCCGTTTCGTGAACTCCGGAACGGAAGCTGTCATGACAACGATCCGTGTGGCCCGCGCTTATACAGGTAGAAACAAAATGATCAAGTTCGCCGGTTGCTATCACGGACACTCCGATCCTGTACTCGTCGCTGCCGGTTCCGGACCATCCACTCTGGGGACTCCGGATTCTGCAGGTGTCCCAGCATCGATTGCCGCAGACGTCATCACGGTTCCATTCAACGATGTGGAGGCTTTCCGGGAAGCGATGGATAAATACGGTGACGAGGTGGCCGGTGTTCTTGTAGAACCGATTGTCGGAAACTTCGGGATTGTTGAACCGAAAGAAGGCTTCCTTCAGCAGGTGAATGACCTTACTCATGAAAAAGGGGCACTCGTCATTTACGACGAAGTCATCACCGCCTTCCGTTTCACCTACGGAAGCGCCCAGCAACTACTGGGGGTCGAACCGGACATGACGGCGATGGGTAAAATCATCGGAGGCGGCCTCCCGATCGGTGCTTATGGTGGACGTGCGGACATTATGGAACAAGTCGCTCCTCTCGGTCCCGCTTACCAGGCAGGAACCATGTCAGGGAATCCCGCCTCCATGGCAGCAGGGATTGCTTGTCTCGAAGTGTTGGAACAACCGGGTACTTACGAACACCTCGATCACCTGGGGGCTCTCCTCGAAGAAGGAATCCATCAAAGCGCGGATTCCCACGGATTGCAGATACGAGTAAACAGACTCGGTGGCGCACTCACCGTGTATTTCACGGATAAATCGATCGAGAACTACGAAGATGCAGAGAATACGGACGGTGAAAAATTCGCAACCTTCTTCAAGAAAATGTTGGAGAAAGGAATCAACCTCGCCCCTTCAAAATACGAAGCGTGGTTCCTGACAACAGCGCATACAGAAGAGGATATCGATCAGACCCTAAAAGCTGTCGATCAGACCTTTGCTGAAATGGCACGGAATGCGTAGTAATCTTTTTGAAATTGTCTTTCGGTTATGATCGTCAAATGGAAAAAAGACGTTTATAATGAAAGGAGAAATTTCAGAACAGAAGGATGATGACATTTGAAATTAGGAGCCCGGATGGTGAAAACGGGACTTGCGGTAGCTGTCGCACTTTATGTAGGGAATATGTCGGATTTCATATCTCCTCTACTCGCAGCGATCGCCGTCGTTTTCTCCATTCAACCATCCATTTATCGTTCCTACCAATCCATCATCGAGCAGGTTCAGGGGAATATAATCGGGGCATTGATCGCCGTTGCTGCAGTGTTCACCCTTGGCAACGACCCTTTCATCGTCGCTTTTGCCATCATTATAGCTATCGGCATTACATCAAGCATGAAAATGAACGAGAACACGATCTCTCTTGCTGTCGTCGCTGTTGTGGCGCTGATGGACTCGACGGATCAGACGTTCACCTACTTTGCCGCTTCCCGTATCGCTTCGATGTTCGTTGGTATATTAGCCGCATTTATCGTTAACCTGGTATTCTTGCCTCCGAAGTATGAAACGAAACTATTCGGGAAGATCGATGATTCCACAAGTGATATTCTGCAATGGATTCGTGTCACAACGAGGAAACTCTCTGATGAGCCTGCGTTAAAATACGAAATCACCCGTATCCAGGATGAGATTCGCTGGCTTGACCACACCTACCTCCTCTATTCAGAAGAGAGGACCTATTTGAGAGGGAAAGGGTTTGCCAAAGGACGAAAACTCGTCGTTTTCCGGCAATTGATTACCACAACGAAGAAATCCTTCGACGTACTGAAGGCTTTCCATCGACTCGATCATAAAATCGAGCACATCCCCGAAGAATTCCAGGATGCGCTCGTCTACGAACTCGATAAACTCGTCAACGCTCATGAGAAGCTGTTGCTCAGTTTGAAAGGACGAATCAAACAGACACATAAGCAAGCTCTCCGTCGTGTAGAGACGCCTGATGTTCCATTGATCGTAGACCGTCTGATGAATGAATATGAGCACGGATACGACAAGGACCGGCTTATCTTCCTTCCTTTAGCGGCACAGCTAATGGAGTACCATTACCAGCTGGAGAAATTGAAACGCCTGCTGAAGAGCTATCAGAAAAACACCCAGAACGAGTATATCCAGACAGGGATAAAATAAAAACCAGGAGGCGCGCCTCCTGGTTTTTAGTATTATAAAGTCGGGACATCGTCCAATTCCTGGACTTGATAAAGGTTATAGTAATGCCCCCGCTGTGCCATCAGTTCTTCGTGGGGTCCACTTTCCACGACCCGGCCATTCTCGATCAACACGATACGATCCGCATGGGTGATCGTCGAAAGTCTGTGGGCCACGATGAAAGTCGTCCGGTCTGAAGCCAGTCGTTCAAGCGCCGACTGGATCAAACTTTCACTCTCGAGATCGAGAGCAGAAGTCGCTTCATCCAGGACAAGGATCGAAGGGTTCTTCAGAAACACGCGAGCGATTGCGATACGTTGTTTCTGACCTCCCGACAGCTTCACTCCACGCTCGCCGACAAGCGTATCATATCCGTATGGGAGATCCGTGATGAAATCATGGGCATTCGCGGCACGCGCTGCCTCCTTCATTTCTTCATCGGTCGCATCCGGATTCCCCATTTTTATATTCATCGCCACAGATTCGCTGAACAACGTATTGTCCTGAAGCACCATGCCGATCTGGTCTCTCAGGGAACGGACTTTCACGTCTCTGATGTCTGTATCATCTATCAGGATGCGGCCGCCAGTCACGTCATAGAACCGCGGAATCAGACTGATCAGCGTGGACTTTCCTCCCCCGCTCATCCCTACGAAGGCAACCGTTTCTCCCTGATCGACGTGGAGAGTGACATCTTCGAGCACGGACGGCTCATCGTCTTCATAACGGAAACTTACGTGATCGAACGTGACTTTCCCGTTCACCGAGGAAACCTTCCGGGCATCCGCTTTATCTTTGATATCATACGGTTCATCAAGAAATTCGAACACCCTGTCCATCGAAGCGATCGACTGGGTCAGCACAGTCGCCGAGTTGACGAGTCGGCGCAATGGACCATACACCTGGTCCATATAACCGACAAACGCGACCATAGTTCCGACCGTCACACTTCCATTAATGACGAGATAACCCGCCACGGCAATGAGAAGAAGGGGAGCAAGGTCTGTAATCGTGTGGGTGACGGAATAAGTGTACGCATTCCAGTTTGTATGGCGTATCGCTTTGTTCAGAAAGTTCGAGTTCTTTTCATCAAATTGTTCATGTTCGTAATCCTCCAGAGCAAAGCTTCTCGTCACCGGTACGCCCTGAACCCTTTCATGCAAATGTCCCTGCACTTCGGCCAGTGCCTGGGAGCGATCTCTCGTCAAGGTACGAAGCCGGGAATAGAAGAATTTCACTGCGAACCCGTACAGAGGGAAAAGGGCAATAGCTACAAGCGTAAGCCAGACGTTCATCGTCAGCATGATGATGACGGCAATAAGAATGGTGAACATATCGAGCCAGATATTCATCAGTCCGGTGATGACGAAGTTCTTCGTCTGCTCCACATCGTGGATGACCCTGGAGATGATTTCGCCGGATTTCGTCTTGGAATAGAATTTAAGGCTGAGTCGCTGGATATGATCGAATAATTTATCACGTATATCATATAATATGTTACTTCCGATCCACTGGGCGAAATATTGCCTCAAATATTCCACCGGTGGACGCACAACCAGGAAGAGGAACAATGCCCCTCCTATGATCCAAAGAAGCTGATCCACTTTTTCCGATTGAGCCATCGATTCATTCCCGATAATGTTATCGATGACATATTTCGAAATGAGCGGAAGCAGCAAAGGGATACCGAATTTAATAACCCCGATAAGTACCGTAAGTACAATCTTCCATTTATATGGCGTCACAAATGCCATATACCTTTTTATCGTCTCCATCGTTGTTCCTTCTTTCTGTCAGAAAAATAAGGAAGCGCACCTTTAAAAAGTGCGCTGCCCTTTACCTGTACGTCAGATAACGTTCATACCACTGATCGATGAAATCCGGAGCGAAAGGCCCCTTCCGCTGATGAATCCACCGCACAAGGATGTCCACGTTGTTGTACAGTATCCTGTCGAGAACATGCGGATAATTCATCTGCTGCCTGTGAATGTTATACTCATCTTCATCGAGTAACTTGTAAGTCATATCGGGGAAAACTTTCACATCCAGATCGTAATCGATATATTTGATCATATCATCCTCATAAATGAACGGAGAACTTATATTACAGTAATAATGAACCCCATCCGAGCGAAGCATGCCGATGACATTGAACCAGTATCTCGTATGGAAATAACAGATTGCCGGCTCTCTCGTCATCCACGTCCTTCCATCACTTTCCGTTACTCTTGTCCGATCGTTGGCACCGATCATGATCGTCTTCGAACCTTTAAGAATGGTGGTGCTATCCCATTCCCGGTGTAATTGTCCATTGTGCTTATAACTTTGAATTTTTATTCGCTTGCCAGGCGACGGGCTGGACATACGAATTCCACCCCTTTCTTCACTGCATTCACTTCTATCCATTATAACGACTATATCCGCCAAATGAAAATGATACAATTTATGGAGAAAGAGAAACCCTGCACCTGGAATATGTAAGAAGAAAAGGTCGCCCTGACAGACGACCTTCCCTAAGGGTTCACAACATGAACTATCGTTTTTTCGCATTGGACTTCTGGTTCTGTTGACGGACTTCCTGTGGATCCGTCTGGTCAGCTCCGAACTCAGCACCATACTGGTTCTGGCCCTGCGCAGCCTGTTGGTTCTGCTGTCTCACTTTTTCAGCATTCGTTCCTGCAGGCGTCTGTTTAGGGTTGTTTTTCGGTTGTTTAGCCATGTCACTCACCTCCGCATTTGCTATTATGCGCGGAAGGCTTTCTTTTCATGCAAACAATCAACCGACATAAGGATGAATTTTTTGGTGAGAGACGGGAAAAGGATAATCAGTGAGGAGCTCTTTCGATACGAATTCAGCTCTCTCCTTCTGCACATCACCACTTAAAACAAACGCACGGTGGACTTCCATCTCCCAAATAAGGTGAGAGAATGTATGTTTGATCCGATCCACCATCCCTTTTTCTTCCATTTCAAGCCCATACAAAGAGCCTTCCTGGACTTCTTCTTCTTTCACCATCGGATACTGCCATAAATTGGCGAGCAATCCTTCTTCCGGACGCTTTTCTACAAGCACTTCTCCTCGTTCATTCTCCACTATATACGTGCGGTAACGTAGTACTTTCTGGGTTTTCTTGGACGACTTCACAGGAAGTTCCGCTTCCACTCCTTCATGAAAAGCACGACAATATTCCTGCACCGGGCACAGGAGACAGGAAGGGGATTTAGGCGTACATACAATCGCTCCAAGCTCCATCAACCCCTGATTGAAGGAAGAAGGATCGTCCGTTGAAATGGTTCGCGAGACGAGCAATTCAAAGAGTTTCCTCGTCGATTGTTTCGCAATATCTTCATCAACGAGCAGAATCCGGGACAGAACCCTCATTACATTCCCGTCCACCGCAGGAACAGGTTGATCATAGGCGATACTCAGGATCGCCCCTTGGGTATACGGACCGACACCCTTCAACGAGCTTATTTCTTCCACAGTATCCGGAACAGCGGCATTGTAACTTGAAACCACTTCGCGTACCGCAGTTTGCAAATTTCTTGCACGGGAATAGTAACCTAAGCCTTCCCATGCCTTTAATACATCCTGTTCATCTGCTGCAGCCAAATCTTCTAAGGTCGGGAACTTTCGGATAAACTGTTCAAAGTAAGGAATAACCGTTTCGACCTTCGTCTGCTGCAGCATGATTTCAGACACCCAGATACGGTAGGGATCCTGATTCTCCCTCCACGGAAGGGTTCGTTGCTCTTGTTTAAACCAGCGGATCAGACTCTCGCGAAAATCTTCTGCAGGGAAATCTTTCACTATTTCATCAGCCAGCTCGTTGCGCTTCAAATTAACACATCCTTCATGATACATTTACAAAACATCAGGCAAGAGGGGGAATGAAGATGGACACAGCCACACACGTCGTTATGGGAGTAGCACTCGGTGGTCTCGCTACGATCGATCCGGTCGTCGCAGAAGACCCGACTCTCGGGCAAGCGGTACTGATCGGTACTCTCGTCGGTTCCCAGGCTCCGGATTTCGATACGATTCTAAAACTGAAAAACAACGCCGTTTATATACGGAACCACCGCGGCATCACCCACTCCATGCCTGCCGTTGTCATGTGGGGACTGCTTCTGACAGGAGTCCTAAGCCTGTTTTATCCGGAAGTGAACACCCTGCACCTTTGGTTGTGGACCTTTTTCGCCGTCATTCTCCATGTTTTCGTAGACGTGTTCAACGCCTACGGGACACAAGCCTATCGTCCATTTACAAAGAGGTGGGTGGCCTATGGTTTCATCAATACATTCGATCCATATATCTTCTACTTTCACATCGCAGGCATCATCGCCTGGCTGATCGGAGCTGACCCGGCTCAGCTTTGGCTGATCATCTACTTCATCCTTGCGCTCTACTACGTTAAGCGCTATTTCGATAAAAGGGAAATGGTGAAACTGCTCGAAGACAATTTCACGGACATTGAACAGATCATCACGTTCCCTACGATCAAGCAGAATATATGGCGGATCGTCGTTACCACTCCTACCCGTTATTACGTCGGGCGTGCGGAGAACGGACATATCACGATTCTCGATGAGTTCGTCAACAAACCGATCAACACCCGGGACCCTGTAGTGAAGAAAGCTCTCGAAGACCATAACATCAAAGCATTCCTGTCTTTCTCACCGGTATACCGATATGAAATCAACTATCACGACGAGTATACAGAACTGCGCTTCATCGACTTGCGCTATCGCCATAACGGTCGTTACCCTTTCGTAGCGCTTGTACAGATCGATGATGAGCACGGAGACCACTTAAAAATCCTCGATTCCTACACAGGCTGGGTATTCACCGAAGAAAAACTCCAGGACAAACTGAACACCAACGAAAGTTGAACCACGCTACGTGAGCGTGGTTCTTTTACTGTTCGAAATACTGTTTGAACTTCGGGTTGGTAGCGACGAAATCATCGAGCCGGGGTCCGTAATGATAGACCCACTGCCTTACGATCTGTTCCGTCACTTCTTCTCCCTTATATTCTCGTCCCGCCTTGGCGCGCGTTGCCTCAAAATCTTCCCACAGCAGTTCAATCCATTTTCTCGCCTCTCGTTCGTTCAGCCCTTCGTTCTTGGCCATCAATTCCTTTACGAGCTGATGCTGCTTGTCGTTGCGATCACTCATCACTATTCACCCGATTTCCGAGCACGGAAATAGGAAGAGCTTCTTCCGGTTCCCCGGTATAGTGATCCTCTTCTTCTTTCTCGACGAAATTACCGTGCTGGTCTCTTCTATATCCCCAGGCGAATACGCCGTTACGATAAACGATGTAGAATGTATGATGCGGATCCCCTTCGATTTCGTAAGTGTCCCCTTTTTTGAAATCTTTCGGATTCAGCATGTAGGCTTTGGCCATCGTGATCTTCCGCTGATGCACCGCATACTCGTTCACCATGCCGAGTTGTTCCGCTTTTCTTGCTTTATCCGTCAATTCGCCGACTTCCTGACGTAATTCTTCATATGTGTACTCACTGTATCGACGCTCCACCGAAATCTCTCCTTCGCTTCTTTTTCCATTTACATTTTAACATTTAAGCGACACAATAGAAACGAGAATACACAGGGAAAGGAAGTTACTATGGGAACTGTCATCATCACCGGAGCAGGAAGCGGACTCGGGAAAGCTCTTGCTGAACAATACGCCTCGGGCGGACATAAGATTTACTTGACTGGACGCAGTGAAGAGAAGCTGCGCCGTGTCCAGTATGAAATCAGAGGGCAGGGAGGCGACGCCGAAACGATCGTCTGTGACATTACGGAGAACGCTTCCGTCGTTGAGATGCTGAAACAGGTAGACGAAATAGATGTGCTGATCAACAACGCCGGTATAGGTATTTTCGGTCCTCTTCCGGACTACGAGGAAAAAGATATCGATGCCATGTTGAACACAAATGTCAAAGGTGCGATTCTCCTCACCCAGGCGGCACAACCGAAGTTGGAAGCATCCGGAGGTCGCGTATTGAACATCATTTCGACCGCAGGACTTAGAGGGAAAGTGAACGAAAGCATCTACTGTGCAAGTAAATTCGCCGTACGAGGATTCACGGAAAGCCTTCATAAAGAATGGGAAGACAAGTCCATCGATGCAACCGCCGTATATATGGGCGGCATGAACACCCCCTTCTGGGACGAGTCGGATCACGTCAGTAACCCGGAGAAACTGAAGACGCCGGAAGAAGTGGCGAAAATCATCTTCGACCAGGACGACCGCCGCAAAGAGATTGAAATCTGAGAAGGTGAATCATCAAGGGCTGGCTTTGCCAGACGTTCGTAGACAGAGGAAGGAAGCGAGTGTCCCGCTAATCTCTTTGTCGGACGTTCAAAGCATCTCCGGTTGTGCGAGTGTCTAGCAAACTAGTTTGCCGGATACTCAGAACAAAAATAGCACCTTGAATGGACCGGTTGCTCAAGAAACGGACCACTTCTGCATAAAATCAACTTTGAACATAAAAAAGATGGAGGGGCTCCCCTCCATCTTTTTGCTATCTATTATTCTCCAAGACCTTCTTCTTTCGCTTTTGCGAAAATCGCTTCCACAGCTTCTTTTTCGTCGGAACCTTCAGCGGAAAACGAGATCTCTGCTCCATTCGGAATGCCTAGAGACATAACTCCCATGATGGACTTCAAGTTTACGGATTTCCCGTTATACTCGACGTTCACATCCGCTTCATATTGTCCTGCGACCTGCACGAGTGAAGTAGCCGGGCGCGCGTGCACCCCTTCAGATGCTGTTACTTTCATATCTTTCTTTTCCATGATGATCTCTCCTTTATTCTTTTATCTTAATGATATTTTTCTGTTCTGCTGTAATATCTCCGGATTGCTGCACGTCTACATACTGTCCTTCGTTAAGGTTCGTGAAGACTACCGGTGTGATGACAGATGGTGCATTCTCTTTCACGTAATCAAGATCTACGTCCATCAGTTTCTGCCCCTGCTTCACTTCATCACCTTCACCGATATGAGCAGTGAATCCTTCTCCGTTCAGTTTCACCGTATCGATCCCGATATGGATCAATACTTCGACGCCATCGTTCGTCACGAGACCGATCGCATGTTTCGTAGGGAAGACGTTGACCACTTTTCCGTTGATCGGAGAAACGATCGCACCGTCTGTCGGTTCAATAGCAAAACCGTCTCCCATCATTTTTCCGGAGAATACCTGATCCGGAACATCGGTGATCGGCATCACTTTCCCTTTCATCGGGCTGACGAAATCAATGTCTTCTTTCACATGGATTTCTGTGTCTGTGGCAGCATCAGCTTTCGGCTCTTCCTGCTTGCGAGGTGCTTTGCCGTCGATGATGTCCTGCATCTGTCCGCGGAGTGTATCAGAAACCGGGCCATAGATAGCCTGAATGTTGTTTCCGACCTCCATCACACCGGAGGCTCCGAGCTGTTTCAAACGATTCTTATTAACATTGTTCTTATCATGGACAGAGACACGTAGTCTCGTGATACATGCATCCAGGTTATCAATGTTTTCCTGGCCACCCATAGCCTGAAGGATTTCATAAGGCTTGTCATCGATTTCTCCGACTTCTTCGTCCTGGTCTTCCCCTTCTTTTTCACGTCCAGGCGTTGCAAGGTTGAACTTGAGAATCGCCCAGCGGAACCCGAAGTAGTAGATGACTGAGAAGATGAGACCTACGATGATGACCCACCACCAGTCGGTACGGTTCGGAATGACACCGAAGAGGATGAAGTCGATCAGACCACCCGAGAATGTCTGTCCGATTTTCACTCCGAGGATCTCCATGATCATGAAAGAGAATCCTGCGAATACTGCGTGAATCGCGAATAGAAGTGGTGCTACGAACAGGAACGAGAACTCGATCGGTTCTGTAATTCCAGTAAGGAAGGATGTAAGGGCAGCAGATGCCATGATACCTCCTACCACTTTCTTACGTTCCGGGCGGGCTGTGTGGTAAATAGCCAGTGCTGCAGCAGGCAGACCGAACATCATGAACGGGAATTTACCTACCATGAACGTACCGGCTGTAAACTCGACACCGTCACGGAGCTGTGCGAAGAAGATCGTCTGGTCTCCTCGTACAATTTCCCCGGCCGCATTCGTATAAGAACCGAACTCGAACCAGAACGGAGAATAGAAAATGTGGTGCAGACCGAACGGAATAAGAGAACGTTCCACGACACCGAAAATGAATGCAGCCAGCGTCTGGTTGGATCCGAGCATGAACTGCGAGAATGCGTTCAGGCCGGATTGAGCGTATGGCCACACGAAATACATCAGAATACCTAAAGCAAGAGACGTAAATGCAGTGATGATCGGTACAAATCGCTTACCAGCGAAGAACCCGAGGAACTGCGGAAGTTCTATGTTGAAATACTTTTTATACAGGAACGATGCCCATATACCTACAATGATACCACCGAACACTCCAGTCTGCAGCGTCGGAATTCCAAGCACATTTGCAAACTCCGGACTGTCGGCTGCCATCTCTGGCGTAACGTCCCCGAGGACGCCCATCGTAACGTTCATAATCAAATAACCTATGATTGCGGCAAGACCTGCAACTCCATCTCCACCAGCGAGACCGATCGCGACCCCGACTGCGAATAACAGAGGCAAGTTATCAAATACGACTCCACCCGCTTCTTCCATCAGCGACAGGATCAGCTGCATCCACGGATGTTCGAAAAATGGTACGAGATCGGTGAATGACTCCTGAGCGAAGCTTGTACCAAAGGCAAGCAGGATACCCGCTGCAGGAAGCAATGCTACGGGTAGCATCAGGGATTTACCGACTTTTTGAAGCGTACCGAATGCATTCTTAAACATAATAATTCCTCCTTTTTGATTTGCAACCCGTTGAATTGTCAGAAAAATGAACCGTTTTCAAAATAAGCAAGCGGAAGCGCCTCGACTACAACTGGCCAGAGCCGTCGCCCGCACACTCTTTTAACAAATAAAAAAGGCATGAGTACGAAAATAAGCAGTCAAAGGGTACAGCTGTCCCTTCCTCTACTCATTTTTCGTACTCATGCCTGATCGTGTCAGTAACACGTACGGTTTATTTCTGAGTTAATCGTTGCAGATGAATCGTCAAATATACGGCTTCTGATTCATCTACGGTTCTATTCAACTGTCGTTGCATTACTTTAATCAGTTTCCACGACAAATTATAGCACAACGGATATTCTTTTTTCAACATGTTATCGAGATTTGTCTGATCCCCGACCGTTTCCCCCGTGTAAATGCGGTGAATCGCACGATGAAGATGCTGCACAAGTCTATGGTAATCGATACTTTTTCTATCTACAGTCACTTCAAGCTGTTCCTCGATAATATGGACCAGTTGCGTGATCAGCCGGTTATGCCGGTTGATTTCCCGCAGGGACTTATCTGTGACCGCGCTATGGATATGCAGAGCAATGAAACCGACTTCCCCCATCGGAAACTGGACACCTGTCTTATCGTAGACAATGGTTACCACTTCCAGAGCGATCTGGTACTCTTTCGGATAAAGTGTTTCTATTTCTGAGAGGAAAGGGTTCGAAAACTCGAGGTTATTCTTCGCCCGGTGAAAAGCGAATGCCAGGTGGTCCGTCAGAGCTACGTGAATATGTTCATGAAGAGGCTCTTCCATCCGCTCTTCCACATAATTGAGCACATCACTCATCAACGGGATCAGTTCCTCGCTCACATGCGGAAGAAGATTCACGTATTGCTGTTTCTCTTCAGGATCACGGAGAAGGAATGTCTTCTCTGCGATTTCCGGCTCGATTTCATCTCCCGTTTTCCGGTTGAAGCCGATCCCCTTCCCGATCAGAATAACTTCCTTATAAGCAGGATGTTCGGCTATAATTACATTGTTGTTCAACGTTTTCTTCACAGTAACTGGCCGCTCCATACGAACCCTCCACTCTTTCACTCTAAAACCGCTTCCATCAGCATGCGTATTTATTATCGTAACGATTCCTCTTTCACTTTACAAGAAAAAAAAGAAAAAGTCGGGAGCTGGCCCGACCTTCTCAATCGACATCGAACATTTGGTATACTTCTTCTTCCAGCAGCTTCCCTTCCGGCGAAGCGATACGGTCGTGCACAGTGATCGCGTACGTTCCAGCTTCATAACCACCCTGAGGCGGACGAATTTTCATTTCTTTTCCGTCTTCCGAAAAAGTCTTGTCGACTCTCATCGCTTCTCCGTTTTCATTTACGACAGCTATATTCTTCACGGCCGTCTCCGGAGAAATCGCCGTATTGAACTGTACGTGCCACACTTTTGAGCGGTCCACTGTCTGTTTCTCATCCATTGCCTGGGATGATACAGGGAGATAGTCTTCCGTTTCTCCCGCTTCCCCGGAAGTGACCGAAAGCCTTGCTATAGCATCCGAGGTGACCGTAAGAACCCCTGCGTCTTCTTTCAACAGCTGCTTCACTTCCCCGTTCACAGGGTGGCTATCGGTAATCTCTCCATTTTGATTCAACGAGGAGACGTAACCTTCTCCTGCAGCAACAATCGCATCGTTCACAACTTCTGTATAATCGATTTTCGGAAGCTCCCGATTCGTCCAGGCAAACGATCCGTCGTCATACAGCTTCACAAGAGCGGCTATTTCTTTGTTCTGTTCATTGTAGAAATACACGTTCTGACTGAACAGCCTGAATGTTTCCCGGGATGCGATGGTACGCTCCTGGAGTAGCCACTGGTCCCCTTCAAGGTCGTTATCGTCTATGTATTCCTCCAGACGATAAGGGGACACCTCCGTTTTCCATTCGACTTCACCGTCAACAGATAGCTGATATAATTCACTGCTCGTGAATAAATGATTCTCCATCATAAGCGGCTGTTTCAAGAGAAGACGGTGATAAAAATCACCTTCCTGTTCGGAAATCGTATCTCCGCTATAAGGATCTACCGTGTGGAACGTTCCCTGGAAGGGTTCTGTGAACCACACGTAATCATCTGTGAACAAAGGCAACTCATCCAGCGCCGCTCGCTTTTTCCAGAGAACTTCTCCTTCTTCATCCACTTTATAGATATTCGGATCTTCACTGAAAGCACCATCATCCGCTACATAATAAGAGTCCTTATCAACAGACAGATCCGGCAACAACTGCTCGTTCCCTGTGAAGGTGAACGCCCTTTCCCCAGTCTGCTCCATCGCATACCAATTCTCCCCGGCGAAAACGTGAAGTTTTCCATTCGCCGCTTTCATGAAAGTACGGTCATTGATCAGAATATCCGAAGGGAAATCGAAGGTGACAGAAGCATCGCTCTCTCCGGTAGCCATGTCCACTATGTAATCAAGTCCTTCTTCCCTTGCTTCCGATACCATCCATAACCGTTCTCCGTTCTTCTCAAAAACCGGCTGAACGACTCCTTTTACATCATGTGTCCATTCTACTTCCCCCTGTGGCGAGAGCGATACCACTTCTTCAGGAACCCCGGCTGTCCCACATACAACTATGTAACGATCCTTTTCAGAGAAAACTTCCTCGCTTTCTCCTGTATCACAGGAATAGCTCCAGTCTTCGGACATTTCCGGAGCAAACCCGCTCATCATGATCCATATACTGACAAATAAGATCCATTTCTTCACGTTACCCCTCCTCCCTTTCATTTTCTAACAGGTGCACACGATTGTCAGTAGGGATTCACTCCCCTTTTTCTTCAAAAAAGCGCTGAATCAATTCGTGCGAGAATCCTTTTCTGTATAGAGAAGCCATCACTTTCTGTTTCAGTTCGAATCCTTCCGCTTTCTTTTCATATTTCCTGAAAGCTTTCTCTCCCTGAATCACGATCGATTCCCACTCCACCGAGTCTTCCTTCTCTTCCTTAAGCTGCATGGACACTTCCTGGATCACATCCTGGGTGAATCCTTTCTGCATCATCGTCTGCTTCGCTGCCTGCAATTTCTGCTGGAACGATTTTTTCGAAGAATCGTTCACTTTCTTCATACCGAACTTATGCGCTTTTTTGTACTGGTCTTCGAACGTATAGGACTCGAGTGCCGCGTGTATGTAGTCTTCCGGTACCCCTTTACGGAGAAGTTCCTGCTTCAACAGCACAGGACCTTTACTCGAAGTTGCAATTTTACTGCGGACATAGGACTCGGCGAAGGCCCTGTCATCCAGCAATTGTTCCTTATACAACCGATTGATGATATCTCCCGCGTCTTCTTCCTCCACTTCTTTTTCCAACAAATAGTCGAAAACTTCCTTCTCCGAACGCATCCGGTAGCTTAAATAGTGGATGGCACGGGTATATGATTTATGCAGCTCGTCTTTATTCTTCAACTGTTTGATGTCGTCTTCACTGAGTTCCATCCCTTTGTGAAGGTTATACTGTACAAGAATATCTTCACTCACACCGAACTCGAATTGTTCCTGATCGCCACGCTTCAGAAATATGTTGAAGCGGCCTTTGTTCTTTTGCTGAACGGTTATTTTACTTATAGCAGGCATACGTTGCCTCCTCTCTGCATCAATCATAACACGAACCCACAAGGAGGATGTATTCATGAATATCGTCATTGCCGGAGGTACCGGTTTCGTCGGAAAG
Organism: Salimicrobium halophilum; assembly: GCF_900100295.1. GTDB lineage: Bacteria > Bacillota > Bacilli > Bacillales > Halobacillaceae > Salimicrobium > Salimicrobium halophilum. The sequence continues at coordinate 10,379 of NZ_FNEV01000019.1, read as the reverse complement.
CACTTGACCACACACTTCACAGAAAAAGGGGACCACGTCTACATTTTGACGAGGCACCCGGAGAATCATGAAGATGACAAAAACGTAACATACGTTGGCTGGTTGAAAGAGGACTATCAACCATGGAAACACCTGGAGAAGGTCGACGCGATCATAAACCTCGCAGGTGCTTCTCTCGCCGGAGGCAGATGGACGGAGGAAAGAAAACAGTTGATCCGCCAGAGTCGCCTGGATGCGACGAACGGAGTGCTGGAGCTTATCGAGAATCTGGAAGAGACTCCGGAAGTTCTTGTGAACGGTTCAGCCGTCGGTTTTTACGGAACCTCTCCTCATAAGTCTTTTACTGAAGATACCGAACGACCGGGGAACGATTTTCTGGCGAGTGTCGTCAAGGACTGGGAGAATACGGCCAGACAAGCGAAATTGAAAGGGGTGAGAACCGCATTCATGCGCTTTGGTCTCATCCTTGGAGATGGCGGGGTACTTCCTTTGATGAAACGTCCTTATCAATTCTTCGTAGGAGGCAGGCTCGGCGACGGGGAACAGTGGATGTCGTGGGTTCATATCGATGATGTGGTCGGCATGATCGATTTCGCGATTCAGAACGAAACGGTGGAAGATGCCGTCAACGTAACAGCTCCTACTCCTAAGCGAAACGATGATTTCAGCCGGACGCTGGCAGATGTGCTCCACCGACCGCATTGGTGCCATGTACCCGGATTCATCATCCGCACGATCCTCGGAGAGATGAGTACCCTTGTCCTGGACGGGCAGGCTGTCTATCCGAAAAAGGCGGAGAACGAAGGATATACCTTCCATTATCCTGATTTACACGGAGCGCTTACTTCCTTGCTTAATAAATAAACCTGACAAAGAAAGCGCGTGCCCGAGGATTCCTTTCATCCGGGACACGCGCTTTGTTGTTTAATTTTCTAAGAAACTTTTGTCGACAAGACCATCCAAGTCGGGCTTCTCTTTCAAGAATTCGAGATCATACGAAGAATTGGCGAAGTCCTGCAGGACACTCTCATCAACATCGTAGGAAAAGTCGATCCGTTCCCAGGCACTGTCGATCACTTCTGCCGATAACTCCTGATCGGTAATCTCTTTGATTTTATCCTGAGCGATCGTCTTCGCTTCTTCCGGGTTTTCGTTGATGAAATCCGTCGCCTGTTTATGTGCATTCACCAGGTTCTGGATCAACTCCGGATTCTCTTCTTTCAGATCATTAGAAGTGACGAATACAGCGGCAGGGAGTGTTTCTCCATACGCTACTTCCGGTGTATCGACAAGTACCTTTCCGCTTCCGTCCGCTTCGATTTTAGAAGCCCACGGCTCCGGAACCGTAGCAGCATCCACTCTTCCTGCTTCGAACATACTCGCATACGTTGCCGGCTTTCCGGTCACATGCTTCATTTCTCCTTTGACACGGTCGGAGGTAATACCGAATTCATCTTTCATCATCGCTTCGAATTGTACATCATGTGTGCAACCGACGCGAGGAGAGATGAACGTTTTCCCTTCCAGGTCTTCCGGAGAAGAGATACCCGCATCATTCCTTGCCATGATTACGGTACCACCTTTAGAGCCGGCAGCAACGATATTGATGTTCGCTCCACTTACGTAGTGGTTCATCGCAGGTCCAGGACCTACAATCCCGCCTTCGATTTCTCCTGTTTCAACAGCTGTCATGAAGGCAGAGCCATCCGGGAAATATTGGTAGTTCACTGTCGTACCATCCGGCAGCTCCTCGGAGTACATTTCCTTCTCTTCCGCTACCATGCCGGCCACGTGGTTAATGTTCGGGAAATAGCCGATGGTGATTTCATCTTTAGTTTCTGTATTCTCTTCACTTCCGCTCGCATCCGATTCACTGCTTCCGCAGGCGCTGAGCACCATCAAAAGAGAACCGAGTACAGCCAGATAGATAAATTTCTTCATATTGTTCACTCCTTTTTCGATTTGAAAATTTTATAAAACGCCCCATCGCTTCATGACGTTTTTCTCGAGCTTCGAGAACACGATTTGATCCACGACAGCACCTATCACACCGATAATGATGATGATTCCTATTACCTGATCCATTCTTGCATAATCCTGCGCATAGCGGAGCGAGTACCCGAGACCCGGGCCATTACTGAGAAGTTCCCCTGCCATAAGCGCGCGCCAGCTGAATGCCCATGCGAGCCTGATTCCAGACATGAAATACGGGACACTCGCAGGAATCTCCACACGGAAAAATTGGGAGACACCGCCGACGCCCATCGTTTTCGCCGCACGTAACAACTGCGGAGACACACTTCTGATCGCTGAGCGTACGTTCAGCGCCATGACGAAGGTTCCTCCGAGGACTACGACGAACACGACAGCCGCTTCCGAGAAACCGAAGATCATAATAGCAAGCGGTACCCAGACGATACTCGGAATACTCTGAAGAGCGACGAGATACATACCCGCTGTCTCATCTGCTTCCCTGGATTTGCCGAGCAGCACACCGAGAAGCGTACCGAAAAGAATAGCCAGGAACAACCCGGAGAATAAATGCCTGAAACTCGCTCCGAGGGCTGAGAACAGATCACCGCTTGCGAACCCTTCATAAAGGGCTGAAGCTACCGTCGTCGGAGAAGGGAAAATAATATCTTCAAAGACATTCATGGCGTAAATCAAATACCAGATACCGATGACTACGACGAGAAACGCGATCCGCTTAACTAGTAGAGACAGCTTCATCGTCCAACTCTTCCTTCAGCACTTTATTGATCTCTTTCTCCAACAATTCCATCACCTGCTTCTCCAGACTGATCACGTACTCATCATCCCGTTCCCTCGGCCTCGGCGCATCCACGTGGAAATCTGCGATGATCTGACCGGGGCGGGTCCCCATCACGATCACTCTATCCGATAACTTGATCGCTTCCTGAATACTGTGTGTGACGAAAAGAATCGTCTTTTGCGTATCTTCCCAAATGGACAACAGTTCTTTATGCAGAATATGTCTCGTCTGTTCATCGAGAGCACCGAACGGTTCATCCATCAGAAGGACTTTCGGGTCCATCGCGAGTGCTCTTGCAATCGCCACCCGTTGCTGCATCCCGCCGGAAAGTTCGTAGGTATAATTGGACCGAAACTTGCTCAAATGCACCATTTTCAGAAAGTGGTCGGCACGGGACTGAGCTTCTTTTTTCGACATGTTCTTCTTCAAGGGAAACATGACGTTTTCCCTCACCGTCAGCCATGGAAATAACGAAGGCTGCTGGAAGACCATCCCCCGATCCGGACCCGGACGGTCGATATCTTCCCCTTCTAATTGAATCGTTCCTGAAGAAATCCCTTCAAGTCCTGCGACCATCGAGAGCAATGTCGACTTTCCACAACCGGATGGACCGAGGATGGATACGAACTGATTCTCTTCAATATCTATATCGATGTCGGAGAATACTTCGAACTGATTCTCAGGGGTATCTCCGAATCGTTTCGCTACCTTTTCAAATCTCAAAAACATGGAACATCCTCCAACTCATAATCCCCATCAATTTAGTATGTTTTACATTATATGCACCCATATCTTTAATGTCAACAATATTCCGATAAGTTTACTTTGGTTTTTTGAAAAAATAAAAAAGGATCGTGGATCAATCTATGAACATATCCAGCGCGAGAATCCAATAGAATACTGATAGATAGGTCGTCTCTATAGACAAGGGAGGAATTTGTTTGGATATAAAAATACGCCAGGGAGACAATCTCTGGTATCTATCCCAGTTGTTGAATGTACCTTTATATTTAATCCTGGCTTCCAATCCCGGAGTAGCCCCTGAAGCGCTATCGCCCGGAGACACCATCCACGTACCGGGCTACAGACTCGTCCCCTACACCATCCAGCCCGGGGATAACCTGTACTCGATTACCACGAAGAGAGGACTAGGTCTCGATACCATTTTACTCGCCAATCCGGATATAGACCCTTATAACCTGCAAGTCTCTGATGTGTTATCCATTCCTGAACGACTTACCGGCCCTCTCTTCCTTACGAATCAACCGTATGATTACGATATTCTCACCGGACATATCGATAAACTGCTCGCTGCTTATCCTTTCATCCGAAAAAACATCATCGGAAGGAGCATCGAAGGGAAGGAAATCGTAGAGGTAGTCCTCGGGGAAGGAAACAAAAACATCCATTGGAACGGGGCATTTCATGCGAATGAATGGATCACCACTCCGGTACTCATGAAGTTTCTCAATGATTATGCTCTCGCCCTGACGAACAATGAAACGATCCGTGGCCTGACGATGGCACCATTCTTTCAGAACGTACGGCTTTCCGTCGTTCCGATGGTTAACCCGGACGGTGTCGATCTCGTCATAAACGGGGCTTCTGCAAGTAATAATCCCGAAGAAGTGTTACGGATCAATGGAGGGTCTGAAGACTTCAGTGGTTGGAAAGCGAATATACGAGGGGTGGACCTGAACAATCAGTATCCGGCCAATTGGGAGATAGAACAGGCGAGAAAACCGGACACCCCTGCTCCGCGTGACTTCCCAGGATATGCACCGTTGACGGAACCGGAAGCTATCGCACTCGCAGAAATATCCCCTGCAATGCAAAGCGCTTTGGCTTTCCACACGCAGGGGGAAGTCATCTTCTGGGGGTATGAGGGGCTGGAACCGCCAGCCTCTGAAGTGATGGTCGAGGAATTCGCCAGAGTGAGCGGCTATCAGCCGATCAGGTATGTAGATAGCTATGCAGGGTATAAGGACTGGTTCATACAGGACTTCCGAAGACCTGGGTTTACCGTAGAACTGGGAAGAGGGGTGAATCCTCTGCCCCTCAGCCAGTTCGATGAAATTTATCAGCGGACTCTCGGCATCCTGCTTGCTTCCTTATACATGGCTTAGTCTTCCTTTTTCATGGCGCCATGTTCTTCGAGTACCTTTACAGCGTCATCGTGGTCGCCTTCAGCTACATCGAATTGAAGCAGGTGCGTCATTTCTTCTCCTTTAGCGCCGAACGCATCATTGAAGCTTTCCCCGTATTCAGCGACATTCGCCTGTAAGCCACTGGAAGAAAAAGGGATAATGCGTTCTTTCCTGGAATCTTCGGGGATCTCTTCGACTCTTTCATTCTCCACTTTCAACTTTTGCAGAGAGGCTCTTGCGCTTTCGGCGTCATTTTCACTTTTGAAATAAGCGATTATTTGATCCATACCTATCCTCATCCTTTCTTTACTCTGTCACTACTGAGTATTCTTCCCTTTTCCTGCACGATAAAACACTTGCCTTCCTCATCAGGAGGGCAAGTGCTGTTTAGCTAGATGCAATTGATCTTTCACCTGGTCAAATCCTGTACCGCCTTCACTCTTTCTTGCGGCAACGACTTGTTCCGGGGCGAGTTTTTCAAAAATGTCCTCTTCGATCAATTCGGAGAATCCCTTGAATTCCTCGAGGGTCATATCCAGAAGGTATTTCTCTTCCTGAATCGCATATAATACGATTTTCCCGATGACTTCATGCGCTTCGCGGAACGGCATTCCTTTTACTGCAAGGTAATCGGCCATATCGGTCGCGTTGGAATAGTCATTCGTTACAGAACTGTTCGTCCTCTCCTTCTTCACGTCCATCGTCTTAAGCATAGGAGAAAGAAGGGAAAGGGCTCCTTCGAGCGTTTCGACCGTATCGAACATTCCTTCTTTGTCTTCCTGCATGTCTTTGTTGTAAGCGAGCGGCAAACCTTTAAGTAGTGTCAGAAGCCCCATCAGATCTCCGTAGATTCTTCCGGTCTTCCCTCTCAGAAGTTCCGGCACGTCCGGGTTCTTCTTCTGAGGCATAATGCTCGATCCGGTGCAGAACGCATCATCCAGCTCGATGAAGCTGAATTCCTCACTGCTCCACATTACGAGCTCTTCGGAAAGCCGTGAGATATGCATGATGAGAATCGAAGCATCCGAAAGAAATTCCAGAATGAAGTCACGATCGCTTACCGCATCGAGAGAGTTCGGGTACACTTTCTCGAAGCCGAGTGCTTCTGCTGTCGCCTGACGATCGATCGGATAGGTCGTTCCGGCTAGCGCTGCCGCCCCGAGTGGCGACCAGTTCACTCTTTTCAAGCTATCCTGGAGACGTTCCTTATCCCGCTCGAACATCCAGAAATAAGCGAGCATATGGTGGGCGAATGACACCGGTTGCGCCCGTTGCAGGTGGGTATAACCAGGAATCATCGTCTCCACATTCGCCTCCGCTTGAGTGACAATGGACTGCTGAACCGCTTCTAGCAGCTCGATCAGTTCTTTCGTCTTCTCTCTCAAGTAAAGGTGCATATCCGTAGCCACCTGGTCGTTCCGGCTACGCCCTGTGTGCAGTTTCCCGCCGACGGCTCCGATTTCATCGATCAGAAGATGTTCGATATTCATGTGAATGTCTTCATCAGCCACGGAAAATTCCACTTCATCCTTCTCGATTTTCTCCTGGATTTTATCGAGTCCCTGCTTAATTTCTTCCGCTTCTTCTGTTGCTATAATCTGTTGCTTACCGAGCATATCAACATGAGCTTTGCTCCCCTGTATGTCGAACAAAGCCAATTTCTGATCAAAACTGATCGAGGCGGTATACTCCTCGACCAGTTCATCTGTCTGTTTGGTGAATCTTCCTCCCCAAAGCTTACTCATTCGTCGTCACCAGGTGCTTCTTCTTGTTGTGCACGTCTGCATGGACTTTCGTAGGCAGTCCCCACAGTTTGATGAATCCGACGGCTGCGTTATGGTCGAAGGCATCGTCTTTCGAATACGTGGAAAGCTCTTCGTTATAAAGACTTACAGGGGAATGCTTACCGATTACCTGGTGGTGTCCTTTGAACAGTTTGATTTTCACTGTACCCGTAACGAACTTCTGCGTATCTTCAATGAACGCTTGAAGTGCCGTTCTGAGCGGAGAATACCATAGACCGTCGTAGACGATTTGAGAAAGCTGCTGTTCTACCTGCGGCTTGTAGTGAGCGACTTCCCTCGTCAACGTAAGGAATTCAAGCTCTTTGTGCGCGTTGATCAGAATCATGGCAGCCGGGTTCTCGTATACTTCTCTCGATTTGATACCGACAAGTCTATTCTCCGTGTGATCGATTCTTCCGACGCCGTGCTCTCCGCCGAGGTCATTCAATTTCTCTATCAGGTCTACAAGCCCGATCGCTTCTCCGTTAAAGCTGACAGGCTTCCCTTCTTCAAATCCGATTTCGATCGTCTCCGGTGTATCCGGTGTCTCTTCAACAGGATTCGTCCAGTCGTAAGCCGCTTCCGGCGCTTCCTGCCAAGGGTCCTCAAGAACCCCTGCTTCGCAGGCTCTTCCCCAGATGTTCGCATCAATCGAAAACGGATTTTCAAGATTAACCGGAATCGGAATTCCTTTTTCGTCGGCATAAGCGATCTGTTCATCTCTCGTCATGCCCCATTCTCTTACCGGAGCAATTACTTCCAGTTCAGGGTTCAATGCCTGGATAGATAGTTCGAATCTTACCTGGTCATTCCCTTTTCCGGTACATCCGTGAGCTACGGCTACGGCACCCTCCTGCTCCGCTACTTCGACGAGAAGCTTGGAGATGAGCGGCCGGCTCAGTGCAGAAGAAAGCGGGTATTTCCCTTCATAAAGCGTATTGGCTTGCAAGGCAGGAAGCAGATATTCATCCGCGAGAAGCTCCTTGCCTTCAATCATGATCGCTTTGACTGCTCCTACATCGAGGGCTTTCTGTCTGATCGTCTCCAGGTCTTTCCCTTCTCCAACGTCGATGCCGAGGGCAATCACATCATATCCATACTTCTCCTGAATCCATTTAATTGAAATCGATGTATCCAATCCTCCGGAATATGCAAGTACTACTTTAGGTTTCGTCATCATCATCGTCCTCCTTATAAATTTCTCTCATTAATAATCATTTTTTATCAAAGAAAAGCCGCCTCTTCCTGTGAAAAGAGACGGAAATATGTCCGCGGTACCACTCTTGTTGCCTGATATGGAACGCATCAAAGCGTCCTATCAAAAGGCCAACTCGTAAAGGATAACGGGGATCTTCCCGGCTAAGGCTACTTCATTCACCGAAGCTTCTCCGAAGGGCGCTTCTTCCTAGTTCTGTACACCGGGCTTCCACCAACCCCGGCTCGCTGTCGTCATCCACTGGAATACTTTCCTTCTTCATCGAATGTATTTTTATTATTATTTATTCATAATTATACATCTTCATTCAAACATGTCAACAGCTTTAACAAAGAAATTCTTATCCTCTGCGTACCAAACCAAGCATCAAAGCAGGAATACGAAAAAACAGCCTTTTTCCTTAGTAGAAAAAAGGCTGTTATATTCACTATTTCATTCATTTTCATCAGGAGGACGACCGGATTCCGATGAATACATCATCGTATTTTTCATTATCCGTGAGCACGTTCCGGGCGTATGGGCAGTGAGCGATAATCTTTCTTCCTTCTGACCGGGCATGGGCTACTACTGCATCGACCAGCTCTTCGCCAACTCCCTGCTCCCGCATCGACTCCACGACATACGTATGATCGATGATGAGCTTATCTTCTCCGAAATCTACGAAGTGGATATAAGCATCCGGAGCTTCCGCGTCCCCGATGTAAAATCGTTCATTGCTCTGTTTTATATCCATGGATGACAAATCCTTTCCTGTTCAACTGAAATGTTTTTCGTACCACTGACGGGCCTGCGTAATCTCATCACGTGTAAGCTGATGTCCCTGGTCCGCCCAAAACACTTCCACTTCCGCTCCCGCATTCTTCAGAAGCTCAGCGAGGTCTTCCGTTTCCGAAGCAGGACAGATCGGATCATTCGTACCTGCCCCTATAAACACAGGAAGCCCGGTAAGATCCGGTAATTCTATTCCTCTGCGTGGAACCATCGGGTGCAGCAACACCGCCCCCTTAAGAGTCTTTCCATAGTGAAAAAGAAGACTCCCGGCGATGTTCGCACCGTTGGAGTAACCGACAGCGACCATGTTCTCCCTGTCGAAGGAATGATCTGTGCTGGATTCCTCCAGAAACTCATGCAATTCTTTCGTCCGGAAAATCAGGTCCTCTTCATCGAATACTCCTTCGGCAAGTCGACGGAAGTACCGGGGCATCCCGTTTTCACTGACGTTTCCCCTTACGGATAGGAGAGAAGCCTGTTCATCGATCATTCCCGCAAGTGGCAGCAGATCCTGTTCTGTACCTCCCGTCCCGTGAAGCAATAAAAATACGGGTTTTTCTGTAGCATTTCCCTGTTCAAAGATATGTTTCATCATTTGCCTCCTCCATTATTCTTTTTCCACCTTATTTCACCCTCTAAACCGTTAATCTCAATTTCAAGATAAATGATAAACGAATTCGTAAGGGAAGTCAAAACCATCGAACTATGCTCTTCTACTCAGTAATGCGAAAGGAATTGAACTACCCCCACCTACGCATGCGCTAAGAGGTGAGGGATTCTTAGAACCTCCGTTCTACCGAACAGATGCAACCTAAGCGAACCCCGGCGTCCCACCGGTTTGAAGGCGGATGGCTTCCGCCTCGATGTTCCTGCTTGCGTTCAGATCCCGGTCATGATGTGTCTCGCAGGAAGGGCATGTCCATATGCGGACCTCAAGATTTTTCACTGCTTTGTTCTGGTAACCACAACGGGAACATAATTGACTGGAAGGAAAGGTCCTCCCCACAACGACGAGTTGTTTCCCGTACCATGTTGCTTTATAGGTAAGCATGCTACGAAAGGTGGACCAGCTGACGTCACTGATGGCTCTGGCCAGGTGCTTGTGTTTTACCATGCTACTTACCTGCAAGTCTTCGAGCCCGATCACGTCGTGGTTTTTGACGATGTCGGTACTGAGCTTATGCAGGACATCGATGCGCGTGTTTTTGATCTTCTCATGGATACGGGCGACCTTCCGACGTTGTTTCTGGTAGTTTTTCGCTTCGTGCAGAGGCTTTCTGTCTTTCTTCGCCTGTTCATAGCGTCTGGACAGTTTCTTTTGCGCCTTTTCCAGTTTTCTCTCAAGAGAGCTTAGAAAACGGGGATTGTCATAGGGGGTTCCATCCGAAAGAACGGCGAAGGTTTTCAAACCTACATCAATCCCGACGGTTGCCCCCGTTTTCGGCCACGCTTCGACCTCCGTTTCCGTAAGAATGGAAACGAAGTATTTACCAGCCGCATTCCTTCGGATGGTCGCAGACAGGATTCGTCCTTCCACTTCCCGACTTTTGGCGAAACGGACGAATCCGAGTTTCGGCAATTTGATCCTGTTTCCGACGACAGCGATGTTGCCATTCGTATGTTTCGTCGTATAGGATTGCACCGGGTTCTTTTTCGATTTGAAGCGTGGGGCTTCGGTTTGCTTTTTG
>NZ_FNEV01000020.1 GCF_900100295.1 Salimicrobium halophilum | reverse complement strand
GGTAGTGACCCCTAAAAGTTAGAGTTTTTATTATGAAGCTGATTTGCTGGTTTGAGTCCGGTATTGAATAGGACTTAAGCCAGCCAATTTTACTTTTACGCGTTCGTGGTTGTAGTAGTCCATGTATCCCTCGAGCTTTCTCTCAAGCTCTTCATAAGAAACCAATTCTTCTCCGTAATACATTTCCTGTTTGAGAATCCCGAAGAAATTCTCCATCGCCGCATTATCAGCGCAGTTAGCTTTCCTGGACATACTCTGGAAGATACGATGTTTCTTTAAGGTTTTCACCCACTTGCGGTGTTGGTAATGCCAGCCTTGATCAGAGTGGATGGTTGTCCGGAATTCAGCTTCCATTTGGATGGTCTCCAACGCTTCCTTCAACGGCTCTAATACAAACTCCAGGGTAGGTCGTTTGGAAATGCCAAAGGATACAATTTCTCCATTGAAAACGTCCATAATCGGACTTAAATAAAGCTTCTCGTCTCCTGTACATTTAAATTCTGTCACGTCCGTGACTAATTTCTGAAGACGGATGGGCGTGTGGAACCTGCGTTTCAGTCGATTACGAGCCACTTTCCCAATCGTACCCTTGTATGATTTATATCGGGATTTACGGGTGAATTTTTCGCTTTTCAGTCCCAATTCACTCATGATCCGTTGCACTTTTTTATGGTTGATGATATATCCCTGGTTTCTAAGCTCGAAGGTGATGCGGCGATAGCCATAAGTCCCGTCGTGCTTATGAAAAAGTTTCGTAATCATTTCTTTCCACTCTTTATTCAGATCTTCCTCCTGGAAATGCTTTCTCTGGTAATGATACGTGGCTTCAGGAATGCCCACTCGCTGTAAAGCATCTTTTACTTTGAATCCTTCTTCTTTGAGTTCGAATACCAGCGCTGCTTGTGCTTTTCGAGGTAGGCATTCGGGTTCTCCTGAAAAGCTTTTAACTTTTTTAGATAAGAATTCTCCAAACGTAGAAGTTCATTTTCACGTTCTAACTGTTCTTCACGAGTTAAAGGTTTTTCGGTTTTGGATGACTTAGGATTTTTTGACATAGATGGCCGTCCTTTCGCTTTTTCCTGGAGGCCTTTGATCCCTTCCTTCTGAAATGTGTTGGACCATTTCGCAACTAACGAAGGATTATTTAAGCGGAAGGCAATCGCAGTCTCCTGGTGAGAAGCGCCTGTTTGTTTCTTAAAGTTTAATACATCCAGCTTGAATTGGACAGAGTATACTTGTCTGGAATGTCTCTTTTTTAGCCCTTCTTCTCCAAAAGCTTTATACGCTCGGACCCAATTTTTTATTGGGGTTTCACTAGGGATAGAGTATCTTTCAGCTAGTAAAATGTACCCTAGAGGACCTTGGAGATATTCCCTTACCACCTTCAATTTAAATTCCTCACTATACTTTGACATAAAAAACACCCCGGAAATTAGATTTTTTACTCTAACTTCCGGGGTGCAATACC